>NZ_QQGD01000001.1:0-450725 GCF_003490935.1 Haemophilus haemolyticus
GGACCGGAGTGGACGCACCACTGGTGTTCCGGTTGTGTCGCCAGACGCATTGCCGGGTAGCTAAGTGCGGAAGAGATAAGTGCTGAAAGCATCTAAGCACGAAACTTGCCAAGAGATGAGTTCTCCCACACATCAAGTGTGTAAGGGTTGTTTAAGACTAAGACGTGGATAGGCAGGGTGTGTAAGTGATGTGAGTCATTGAGCTAACCTGTACTAATTGCCCGAGAGGCTTAACTATACAACGCTCAAGTGTTTTTGGAAAAGCGCGAAAGAGAAGACTAAACAAAGAAAAGTAGATATAGAAGACTCAATAAAAAGAAAATCAGATTCAGCTTGTGGCCAATGAAGAACATAGATAGAAGTAAGAATACAAGTTATCAAAGAATTATCCTGGCGGCGATAGTGCGGTGGAACCACCTGACACCATACCGAACTCAGAAGTGAAACGCTGTAATGCCAATGGTAGTGTGGGGTATCCCCATGTGAGAGTAGGGCACCGCCAGGTTTATTTTTTTAGTTTATTCATTGAGTAAATTAAAAAAATAAAAATTTTTGGCAGAGATAGTGCAATAGATCCACCTGATACCATACCGAACTCAGAAGTGAAATGTTGTAACGCTGATGGTAGTGTGGGGTATCCCCATGTGAGAGTAAGGCACTGCCAATTACCACATTTAGCGGAGTGGTAGTTCAGCTGGTTAGAATACCTGCCTGTCACGCAGGGGGTCGCGGGTTCGAGTCCCGTCCATTCCGCCAATTTATTCATACCAATAGGGGCGTAGTTCAATTGGTAGAGCACCGGTCTCCAAAACCGGGTGTTGGGAGTTCGAGCCTCTCCGCCCCTGCCATTAAAATATTCTTTTCAATTAATTATAAAATATCTTTATATTCATACCTTTTTCATATTATTTAATGATTCTTTTTATTTTTCTTTTTGAATTAGATATATAATTATCAAATTTTAAATATAAAAATAATTAGTATGAAACCTCAATATTATCTTGGCATGATGTCTGGAACTAGTCTAGATGGAGTGGATGTTGCTCTTGTTGATTTTTCTCTAGAGCCTCGACTTATTTTATCTAATTTTTTTCTTATGCCAGAAAATTTACGTCAGAAATTAACCAAACTCATTCAAGCTGGTGAAACAACTCTACAAAATTTAGGTGAGCTCGATCATGAGCTTGCTTTACTGTATTGTGATTGTGTACATGGCTTTCTACAAAAATATAATCTTATTCCAAGTCAAATTGAAGCTATTGGTTGTCATGGACAGACAGTATGGCATTCTCCTGCTTCTGCATTTCCTTTCACAATGCAACTAGGCGATATGAATTTATTGGCAGCTAAAACAGGAATATCGGTTATTGGTGATTTTCGTCGTAAAGATATGGCATTAGGCGGACAGGGGGCTCCTCTTGTACCCGCTTTCCATAAAGCTGTATTCTCAAATGCTAATTTTGCTACAGTGGTTTTAAATATTGGTGGGATTAGTAATGTTTCTATATTGTTTCCTAATCAACCTGTAATTGGCTTTGATACGGGGCCAGGTAATACATTATTAGATCAATGGATAGAAAAACACCAAGGTCTTCGCTATGACAAAAATGGTGAGTGGGCTTCAAAAGGCAACGTGAATCAAGTTCTGCTTAATGAATTATTAAATGAACCTTTTTTCTCTTTACCCACTCCAAAAAGTACAGGGAGAGAGTTATTTAATCTTGATTGGTTAATTGGCAAAGTAGAAAAAACATCTGAAAAACTTACCGCGCTTTGCTCTAAAATAACGTTATCCCCAGAAGATGTGCAAGCGACTCTTGTTGAATTAACGGTAACAAGCATTGTTAATACATTAAATCAATTCAAAACAGATTTACCAAAACGTTTACTAGTATGTGGCGGCGGTGCCAAGAATAGCTTAATTATGCGTGGATTGCATGATAATTTACTCGATTGGCAGGTCAGCACAACGACGGAGCAAGGTTTTGATATTGATTATGTAGAAGCCGCTGCTTTTGCTTGGTTAGCTTATTGTCGAATGAACAATTTGCCAGCAAACCTGCCTGGCGTAACTGGTGCAAAAAGAGCGGTTAGTTTGGGGGCTATTTTTCCTAAAGACTAAGGCCAAAATATGAATGACATTATATTAAAAAGTTTATCCACGTTAATTACAGAACAGAGAAATCCGAATTCAGTTGATATTGATTGTCAAAGTGCTTTAGATATTGTTCGATTAATGAATAAGGAAGATAAACAAGTTCCTTTAGCTATTGAAGCATGTTTGCCTGAGATTTCGTTAGCTGTAGATAAAATCGTTCATGCTTTTCAACAGGGTGGGCGTCTAGTATATATTGGGGCAGGGACGAGCGGTCGTCTCGGCGTATTAGATGCGTCAGAATGTCCCCCTACATTTGGTGTATCTTCGGAAATGGTCAAAGGTATTATTGCGGGGGGAGAACATGCTATCCGTCATCCCATTGAAGGTGCTGAGGATAATATTAAAGCTGTACTTGAGGATCTACAAAGCATAAATTTTTCAAAAAATGATGTATTAGTAGGAATCGCAGCAAGTGGCCGCACACCTTATGTTATTGCAGGTCTTCAGTTCGCTAAATCTCTTGGTGCTTTGACAATTTCTATTGCGAGTAATCCAAAATCTTCGATGGCTGAGATGGCCGATATTGCGATAGAGACTATTGTTGGCCCTGAAATATTGACAGGTTCTAGCCGCTTAAAATCTGGTACCGCACAAAAAATGGTACTAAATATGCTGACTACGGCAAGTATGATTTTATTGGGTAAATGTTACGAAAATTTGATGGTCGATGTACAAGCCAGTAATGAAAAGCTTAAAGCACGCGCTGTACGCATTGTGATGCAAGCAACGGATTGTGATAAAGTGCTCGCTGAGCAGATATTAATTGAAGCAGAGCAAAATTCCAAACTTGCAATTATGATGATTTTGAGTAATTTATCGAAATTAGAGGCGAAGGCATTATTAGAAAGACATCAAGGTAAATTAAGAAATGCACTTTCTAAATAAGACAAAAAACTGATTGTAAAATCAGGTTTTTATTTTGGAATTCCACGTAGTAATCCTACGGGTTCAAAAGGTTCCATTGAGGTTGGAGAAGGCATTTCTGTAAATAATAAAATAAATGGTTTAGGTGGAATTACTTTTTCATTACGCCATAAGTTGCCAATTCCGACAAGTTGGATATCTGCTGGTAAATTGTTAAGACCTGCTTGTAACACAGCTATTGTATTTGGACGAGGATGTCCTATCGCAATCGCTGTACCATGTTTCCTTGCATATTGAATAGCAGCTTGAAACTGATATTGAACGTCAGCTAGTTCGTTACTGTCATCTAAAAATATATGACGATCTAATGAACGAATCCCTTGTTCTTTTGCTATTTTTCCTGCTACAGATTTTCCTATTGTTCGACTATCTAAAAAGAACAAATGTTTTTCTTTAAGTGCTGTCATTAAATAAGTCATTAATTGGGGATCGACCGTAGCCGCACTACCCATGTGATTATTCATGCCAATGGCATAATTCACTATATTTTTGGCTGTATTTACCCGATCATTGACCTGTGTTGAAGACATTCCTAAATGTAGTCCTCCATCCTCTATTTTCACCGCACTCACCGGTTGCATCGGCATATGAATTAAAATGTCTCGACCTTGAGATTTTGCTTCTTGATTTCGAGCTCGAGCATGAGGCGCAGCAGGAATAATTGCTACGGAAATTTCTCGTGGCATTGCAAAAATAGCCGCATCTTCTTTGAGATGATAGCCTACATCATCAATAACAATAGCAAGTTTATTTTGCGCAAGGGAGATAGAAGTATAAAGTGCGGTAGAAAAAATGATGAAATTTTTCACCGCACTTTTTATGAGAAGTTTCATTAACGGATCCATCCAGCTGGATTTACTGGTGTGCCTTTTCGGCTAATTCCAAAATAGAGTGCAGAACGCGAAATTTCACCAGTATTACCGACTTGAGCAATAGTTTGTCCAGCAGAAACAAGTTGACCAACTTTTACCAATACGGCTTGATTGAAACCATATAAACTTAAGTCTGTTTCTCCATGTTTGACGATGACCATATAACCGTAGCCATTCAAATACCCAGCTAAAATTACACGTCCAGCCGCAATCGCTTTGACTGCAGTTCCAGCTGAGGCACCAATAACCATACCTTTCCAACGAACTTCACCTGCCTGAATCGTTCCAAAATTATGTAAAGTCGGTCCTGAAACTGGAGTTGAATATTGTTTTTTTGCAATCCCTAAACCACTTGTGCTGTTAAGTAATTGACGTTCTTGTGCTGTCGGTTGATAAGGTTTTGAAGTCCGTTTTTCTTCAGCTTTTTGTCGTTGTGAAAGCGCTTCTCGCTCTCTTTTTTCTTGTTCTAAAGCCGCTTTTTCTGCACGTTGAATTTCTTGACGGAGCGTTTGTTCATTAGCCTTTAGGCTATCCAATTTATTTTGATCTCTCGCCAAGTTTTTATTAAGTTCATTTAGTGTAGATTGGCGTTCTTGTTGTGATTTTTGTAATTCTTGTTGCTGTTTTTTTTGCGTTAAAAGTTGATCTCGATGATTTTTTTGCTGACCTAAAATTGATTCTTTTTGGGATACAATTTGAGCTTGCGTTGCTTTTAAATTATCAATTATTTCTATTCGAACTTGGTTTAAATGTTGATAGTACACTTTCATGCGTTCTGCTTTTTCCGCATTTTTAGAAAACATTCTTTCAATGACAGAAGGATTTAAACCTGAGCGATAAATCATATCCATTTGTTTCGCTAAGCGTGATTTTTGTTCAGATTCTTGTTTTTCCAATTGTTTGAGTTGTTTATCTGAATCAGAAATTTGCTTACGAATTTCTTTCAAGCTCATTTCTGTTTCATGTAACTCACCCACGACAGCATTAATTTTACTTTCATGGTTTTTCAAATTAGCTTGTAGCTTAGCTTGCTCGCGTTTTTGTTCAGCAATTTTAGATTCTTGTTGCTTAATTTGCTTTTGAATCTGGTTAAGATCGGAAGTATGGCTTATTGGGGAAAAAATCAACAAACCGCAGCTAAAAAGTGCGGTGAAAAATGGCGATATTTTTTTGTTTAATCCCGAAGACAGCATAATTTTTCCTAAATTCTTAAAATCGCACAAATCTTATCACATTTGTTAAAAGGCGAAAAAGTTTAGCCCCTATTTTTTGCTAAAGATCAGGAAAACTCGCCTTTTTGCTTTTAAACATACTCAATTTTTGCTATAAAGTGTTGGTTATCTTTTACTTAAATTTTAGGAGATTCTTATGGAATTAGTATTTATCCGTCACGGTTTTAGTGAATGGAATGCGAAAAACTTGTTCACTGGCTGGCGTGATGTAAATTTAACAGAACGCGGCGTAGAAGAAGCAAAAGCAGCGGGCAAAAAATTATTAGATGCTGGCTATGAGTTTGATATCGCATTTACATCTGTGCTAACTCGTGCAATCAAAACTTGTAACATCGTGTTAGAAGAATCCCATCAATTATGGATTCCTCAAGTGAAAAACTGGCGTTTAAATGAACGTCATTATGGTGCTTTACAAGGTTTAGATAAAAAAGCAACTGCGGAACAATACGGTGACGAACAAGTTCATATTTGGCGTCGTTCTTATGACATTTCTCCACCAGATCTAGATCCTCAAGATCCAAATTCTGCACACAATGACCGTCGTTACGCAAATATTCCGTCTGACGTTGTACCAAATGCAGAAAACTTAAAAATTACTTTAGAGCGTGCACTTCCATTCTGGGAAGATCAAATTGCACCAGCAATGCTTTCTGGTAAACGAGTTTTAGTTGTTGCTCACGGTAACTCACTCCGTGCATTAGCAAAACATATTATCGGTATTTCTGATGCTGAAATTATGGATTTTGAAATTCCAACAGGCCAACCTTTAGTATTAAAACTAGATGATAAATTAAATTATGTAGAACACTACTACCTTTAATTTATCGCTTTACTTTTTTAATTTAACATTCAAAGTGCGGTTAATTTTAACCGCACTTTATGTTTAAGGAGACATGAATGAGAAAATTGATAACGTTCATTTTGGTGGTGTTGCCATTTTTTACAACATCAGTTACTGCAGCACCAGTACATAAAAATCAAATAAATAAAAAAATTGTAGTAATCAAATCTTTAGATAAAAAACAACAAACTAAAAAAACGAAAGAAACTAAATCAGTTCTAACCAAGAAAACTAGTACTAAGAATAAAAAACGAGTTGAGAAATTGACAGACAAAAAGCCCAAAGTTTTGGTAAAGGAAATTAGTTCGAAACCTAAGGCATCTATTGAGAAAAAAACGACAACAGTTGTTTCAACAAAACATGAAAAAACAGCAAAGGAGAAATCAGTTTATAAGCCAGTGATTGTGCCACAGTGTAATGATTTTTCTGTGTCAAAAGTGCTATCTGATGCATTTAAGCAGCAAGGAGATTCAACCAAAACCAGCATGATGGTGAAACAAATTATTCAAGTAAGAGAAACGCAATTTTATCCACAAAAAGGCATTCGAGGCTGCCATGCTTTAGTGGTGACGGATGGAAAAAGTTATCAAACAGATTACAGCATTATTTTGAATGATAAAGGATTTTTCGTTCAGGTTGAGAATGCGATGAGTTTGTAAACTAGTTTGTTGAAATGAGCAAAATTTTATTTTCTTGATAAAACAAAACCCCGCAGATTGGCGGGGTTTTTTAAACAAGTCCAAATTATTTTGTGCTTGGAATTTTGAAACGGCTGTTGAAACGCTCAACACGACCACCAGTATCAACAACACGTTGTTTACCAGTGTAGAATGGGTGGCAGTTACCACATACATCAAGATTGATGTCTTTACCTAAAGTTGAACGAGTTTTGATCACATTACCACAAGAACAGGTTGCTGTGATTTCTTTATATTCAGGATGAATACCTTGTTTCATAGAAAACCTCAAAATGAAGCCACGCCGCTATAAGAACTTTCTCCCCACACCGCGTGAGTTAATAATACGCCATAATTGGCACCAAATAGATCGCGGATTATACTGAAAAAATACAGATAAACAAGCCTTATTTTCGTGTAAAATCATTCGGATTTTTAACCGCACTTTTCTTTTATGTTAGCAAAATCTTCAAGTAACGCACCTTTTGCACAATCAGTGCTGAAATGGTATGACAAATTTGGCCGCAAACATTTGCCGTGGCAACAAGATAAAACGCTTTATGGTGTGTGGCTTTCTGAGGTGATGTTGCAACAAACACAAGTCGCGACAGTCATTCCTTATTTTGAGCGATTTATTAAAACATTTCCAAATATCACCGCACTTGCCAATGCTTCGCAAGACGAAGTTTTGCATTTATGGTCTGGTTTAGGCTATTACGCTCGGGCGCGTAATTTGCATAAAGCGGCCCAAAAAGTGCGGGATGAATTTAATGGAAATTTTCCGATAGATTTTATGCATGTTTGGGCGTTACCAGGCGTGGGGCGCTCGACAGCTGGAGCTATTTTATCTTCTGTATTAAATCAGCCTTATCCGATTTTAGACGGTAATGTAAAACGAGTGTTAGCTCGTTATTTTGCCGTTGAGGGGTGGTCTGGTGAGAAAAAAGTAGAAAATCATTTGTGGACGTTGACGGAACAGGTTACCCCCACAGATCGTGTCGCGGATTTTAATCAAGCTATGATGGATATCGGTGCGATGGTATGTACGCGAACTAAACCAAAATGTGAGCTTTGCCCATTAAATTTGGAGTGCTTAGCTTATCAAAATCATACTTGGGAAAAGTTTCCTGCCAAAAAGCCTAAAAAAGATATGCCTGAAAAAGACACTTATTTGTTGATTTTATCTAAGAATGGCAAAGTGTGCTTGGAGCAGCGAGAAAACTCGGGATTATGGGGCGGATTGTTTTGTTTTCCACAATTTGAAGATAAAGCTTCGTTGCTTCATTTTTTAGCGCAAGAAAAAGTCAGCTATTATCAAGAATGGCCAGCTTTTCGTCATACCTTTAGCCATTTCCATTTAGATATCCATCCTATTTATGCAGAAATGGACGGTGGAATTAATATTGAGCAAGCTAATTTAGATTGGCGCAAAGTTGTGGAAAGTCCAAAAGAATATCAATCAAATCTATCAAGTGCGGTCAAATATTGGTATGATCCGAAAAATCCTGAACAGATCGGGCTGGCTCAGCCTGTGAAGAATCTTTTAATACAATTTGCAAGGAATTATTATGGCAAGAATGGTATTTTGTGAGTATCTCAAACAAGAAGCGGAAGGTTTAGATTTCCAACTTTATCCTGGAGAATTAGGTAAACGAATTTTTGATTCGGTGAGTAAGAAAGCTTGGGGTGAATGGATTAAGAAACAGACGATGTTAGTGAATGAGAAAAAACTCAATATGATGAATGCGGAACACCGTAAATTGTTAGAACAAGAAATGGTAAATTTTTTGTTTGAAGGTAAAGATGTTCATATTGAAGGTTACGTTCCTCCATCAAACTAATTGGCTGTTATACAATGAAAAAGTATTTAGTATTAGCGTTATTACCGCTTTTGTATGCTTGTAGCGATTCGTTGAATCGTGGGGGCATGAATTATGATGAATCCTTTGCAAAAGACACGCAAGGGTTAGATATCCTTACAGGGCAATTCTCGCATAATATTGACCGCATTTGGGGCGTCAATGAATTGTTAGTGGCTAGTCGAAAAGATTACGTGAAATATACAGATTCTTTTTATACGCGTAGCCACGTGAGTTTTGATGAAGGTAATATCGTTATTGAAACCCAGCAAGATCTTAATCGACTACACAATGCTATTGTCCATACCTTGTTAATGGGAGCTGATGCAAAAGGTATTGATTTATTTGCATCTGGCGATGTGCCGATTAGCTCTCGTCCATTCCTTTTAGGACAGGTTGTGGATCATCAAGGGCAACAAATTGCTAATCAAGTTATCGCAAGTAATTTCGCCACTTACTTGATTCAAAATAAATTACAAACTCGTCGATTACAAAACGGGCATACTGTGCAATTTGTTGCGATTCCAATGATTGCAAATCACGTAGAAGTGCGAGCACAGAAATATCTACCATTGGTTCGTAAAGCGGCAGAACGTTATGGCATTGATGAAAGTTTGATCTTAGGTATCATGCAAACAGAATCTAGTTTTAACCCATATGCGATTAGCTATGCAAATGCAATTGGATTAATGCAAGTCGTGCCTCATACAGCAGGCCGAGATGTGTTTGCAATGAAAGGAAAGGGCGGTCAACCATCAACGCGTTATTTATATGATCCTGCGAATAATATTGATGCTGGAGTATCTTATTTGTGGATTTTACAAAATCAATATTTAGATGGGATTACGAATCCAACCTCAAAACGTTTTGCAATGATTTCTGCTTATAATAGTGGTGCAGGTGCTGTATTGCGTGTTTTTGATAATGATAAGGATATGGCGATTTACAAAATTAACCAAATGTATCCAGAGCAAGTTTATCGCATTCTAACGACGGCTCACCCATCATCACAGGCTCGCAATTATTTGTTGAAAGTAGATAAAGCACAGAAAAAATTCCGTGTAAGACGATAATTGAATTTTTTCAGATAATCAAAAATGCTCGTTGGGAAATGCCATCGAGCATTTTTTATAATAAGTGCGGTTTATTTTGAAATAATTTTATTATTTCGTTGTTTTAATAAACATATTGATGATTAACTATTCAAACGCAACGTTTTTTTGTATTTTTTTAAATTTAGGTGTTGACCGAATCCCGAAAAAATAGTTTAATACGCTCCGTTGTCAGGCAGTAGCCAATAACGATAACGCCTCGATAGCTCAGTCGGTAGAGCAGGGGATTGAAAATCCCCGTGTCGGTGGTTCGATTCCGCCTCGAGGCACCATTTCCTCCTTAGTTCAGTCGGTAGAACGGTGGACTGTTAATCCATATGTCGCAGGTTCGAGTCCCGCAGGAGGAGCCAAATTCAGAAAAGCCGCGAAAGAAATTTAGCGGCTTTTTGCTATCTCCTGTTCTAGCACATAAATCATTTCCCCATCCTTTTTTCTTTATCTTCTTTCTTTTGTATTTACATTGATGAGCTGAATTAATAAAGAAAAACGTTCATATGGACCTTGTGTATATTTATAAAGATTATATCTAGTTATAAAAGGAGTAGTTTCTTACAGCTTGTAATAATGAAATAAAGCCTTTATAGGGCATTCAAGGAAAACTCTTTGCCATATCTAATAATCAGGTTTTATCTTCTATAGTTTGTTGTTTTTGATATTGAATCCTGGAGATCGTATTGTGATGGAATATGAGACGGGAAATAAGATAACTCCAATAATAGTAGATAAAACAAAACCCGCGATTAGTTTCGCGGGGCTTTGTTTAGTCAAATGGTGCTCTGGGCGAGACTTGAACTCGCACGACCTGTGGTCACTACCCCCTCAAGATAGCGTGTCTACCAATTCCACCACCAGAGCGTTAATTTTTTTTATGCTAATCCTATCTTATTGTGGGATGTCGCTATTTTTATTTTCTTTCGCTGGAGCTGCTTGTTGTTGAACTTGCTCTGCGGCTTGTGATAAATCGTCAAAAGCACCTTTTTGAACATTGCCTTTATGTGAATTCATGTTACCTAAAACAAGGGCAATAACAAAAAATACGGTTGCTAAAATCGCACTAGTACGTGTTAAAAAGTTACCTGCACCAGCAGAGCCAAACATTGTACCTGATGCGCCACCACCAAAAGATGCACCAGCGTTCGCTCCTTTACCTTGTTGAACGAGAATGAACCCGATCAAGGCAATCGCGACAACAACATAAATAAATAAAAGAACTTGATACATTTTTTCTCTCTAATTTGCAATTTTGCAAGAAAACTGGTCGTGAATGTTATAGAAAATTCAATTTTCTCGCAAGTGCTTTGCATAAAAAAAATATTAATTGGTTTAACTTTAATCAGTTTGACTGTTTGATTTACTCGATTTTTTTACCGCACTTTTAGGTTTGGTTCTATCGGATTTAATCATTTTAATGCGGCTTAATTGTCTTAATGCATTAAGATCTACAAAACGGACTAAATCAGGCAACATTTGATTCAAGTTATGCATAAATTGCTGATAGGTCGCTTGTTTTTGACTAATATCTGTGAGTTGCGATTCCCAATGGGCTGTCATATCTGGTTGGGTGGCAATATCTGGTAATGCCTGAATTAAAATTCTTCCAGTTTCTGTACTATGAATATTTCGCCCTTTTTTCGTTAAAAAACCGCGTTTAAAAAGTAACTCAATGATGCCAGCGCGAGTAGCCTCTGTGCCCAATCCATCCGTTTCTCGCAGAATTTTTTTGAGTTCTTTATCCTGTACAAATCGTGCAATCCCCGTCATTGCTGAAAGCAAGGTTGCATCGGTGAAAGGCTTTGGCGGCTGAGTTTTTTTACTTATGACTTCTCCGCGTTCACAATGCAAAATTTGTCCTTTCTTTACTATTGGTAATAAGGGTTCTTGATTTTCTGTGTCGTCTTCTTTGCCTAACAATTCTTTCCAGCCAGCCGTTTGTAAATTTCGCGCCTGGGCTATAAAAGTACCGCCGGCGATATTTAATGTGATTTTGCTTTTACGATATTCTGCGTCAGGAGAAAATTGCATTAAATATTGGCGAGCGATAAGACTGTAAATATTACGTTCTTCTTGTGTTAGATTTACTGGACGATTTTTGGCCGTTGGAATGATTGCATGGTGAGCTTCTACTTTTTTATCATTCCAACAGCGATTTCTTTGTTCAGTTGAAATGACATTTGGTAAGCGTTGGTAAGCTTCACAATGGGTTGAAATTGCATTTAGTACATTGTGTCGTTCGGCAAAATGCTCTTCGGGTAAATAGCGACAATCAGAACGCGGATAAGTAATCAAACGATGGGTTTCATATAGGCGTTGGCACGTATCTAATACGGCTTGAGCGGACATACCGAATCGTTTTGCTGCATCAATTTGTAACGCAGAAAGGGAATAAGGCAAGGGCGCCGTTTCTTTTTCACGAACGTCTTTGTATTCGGTTACTTCTGCAGGTTGATTTGTAATACGTTTTACAACGTTTTCAGCCAAGCTTTTAGAGAGCACTCTGCCGTCATCATCTTGGTAATCTTCACAAGCTTTGCTAGGTTGCCATAAGGCACTGAAAAGTGCGGTTGATTTTTCCTGAGTTTTTTCTTCTTTATTCTCTGGACTAATCCAAGCTAGTACTTCAAAGAAATCTTTCGGTTGGAAATGTTCAATTTCCAAATCTCGACGTACAATTAAACCCAGCACAGGGGTTTGTACTCGCCCAACCGAAAGCACGCCATCATAGCCAGTTTGTCTGCCACGAATGGTATAGGCTCTTGTCATATTAATGCCATAAAGCCAATCAGCACGGGCTCGTGCGAGTGCGGATGTGGCTAGAGGAATAAAGTTACGATTAGGTTGTAATTTTTTAACCGCTTTTTCTACCGCACTTGGATTTAGGTCGCTAATCAAGCAGCGTAAAATTTTATCGCGTTTTTCGGCAGATAAATTAGCATAACTGAATACTTCATCGACAAGTAATTGCCCTTCTCTATCAGGGTCTCCGGCATTAACAAGTGTATCGGCTTGATGGATTAGTTTTTCCACTACAGAAAGTTGTTTTTTTACTTCTTTTCGCGGTAAAAGTTGCCATTTTTCAGGAATGATAGGGAGATGTTCTAAACGCCATTGTTTGAATTTAGGATCATAGGCATCGGGTTCTGCTTGCTCGAGCAAATGCCCTACACACCAAGTTACCACATCATTATCGCCACATTTAATAAAACCATCCCCGCGTTGATGGGGTTTTGGGAGCACATCAGCAATAGCGCGAGCTAAGCTTGGTTTTTCGGCGATAAATAAACGCATAATGGTATGAGAAGATTAGTCGATTTGACGACGACCTAGAAAAGAGTGAGTAAGCGTTGTGCCGTCCACAGTTTCCAGTTCGCCTCCGACTGGAATGCCATGAGCGATACGGCTCACTTTGATATTGTGCTGGCGGCACATTTCAGCGATGTAGTTTGCTGTTGCATCGCCTTCCACTGTTGGATTTGTTGCGAGAATCACTTCGTGGAAAGATTCTTCCACTAAACGTTTTTGCAGTAAATCTAAACCAATTTCACGAGGACCAATACCATCAAGTGGCGATAAGTGTCCCATTAAGACAAAATAACGTCCTGAAAATTGTCCAGTTTGCTCAATAGCTTGAATATCTGCTGGCATTTCAACGACACAAAGCAAACCTGAATTTTGACGGCGAGGATTATTGCAAATATTGCAAATTTCCTCCTCAGTAAAATCCCGACACTGTGAACAATGACCAATTCTAGACATCGCTTCTGTGAGAGCTCGAGCTAAATTCATTCCACTGCTACGATTACGTTGTAAAAGATGATAAGCCATACGTTGCGCAGATTTAGGCCCTACGCCTGGAAGACAACGTAAGTTTTCAATAAGGTGTTCTAAAAGTGGGCTGCTTTGCATAATTTGAGATGAAATATAAGGCTACTTTCCGCTCCCTCTATTTACGGAGGAAGCTACCGAAGGCTTAGGGGCCCCCCTTCCGTCGCTTTGCGACACCTTCCCCCGCAAGCAGGGGAAGACAAGTGTTCGATTAAAAAGGAAACTTCATTCCTGGAGGTAATGGCATTCCAGCAGTAACCGATGCCATTTTTTCTTTTTGTAATTCTTCTGCACGACGCACCGCATCGTTAAAAGCAGCCGCGATTAAATCTTCTAACATTTCTTTATCGTCTTCCATTAAAGACGGATCAATGTCAATGCGACGGCAGTTATGTGCACCATTAATTGTGATTTTCACTAAACCCGCACCAGATTCACCCGTTACTTCTAGTTGCGCGATTTCTTCCTGCATTTTTTGCATTTTTTCTTGCATTTGTTGGGCTTGTTTCATTAAGCCGCCTAAACCGCCTTTTCCAAACATAATGTTATCCTTTATTAAGTCAAAAATTGCGTGCATTCTAGCGAAAAAATGGGCTTTTGGGAACAGTGGGGTTAATGATTTGGGGTATTTAAAATCTCAGAAAATTTCACCGCACTTTTGAAGTAAAGTGCGGTGAAATTTAGTGGTGTTTAGAATGGGAAGAGACGGTTATTCTGGAGTAATCCATTCGACAGTCCAGCTTCCTGTACCTTCTGGAACTAATGTTTTTGTGAGATAAGGCAAAATTTCTTTCATTTGGGTTTCTAATGTCCAAGGTGGATTAATTACCACCATACCGCTTGCCGTCATTCCTCGTTGATCGCTATCAGGACGAACTGCGAGTTCAATTTTTAGAATTTTTCTAATCCCTGTTGCCTCTAAACCCTTAAAAATACGTTTAGTTTGTTGGCGTAATACAACAGGATACCAAATCGCATAGGTGCCAGTGGCAAAACGTTTATAGCCTTCTTCAATAGCTTTGACGACAAGATCATAATCTTCTTTTAATTCATAAGGCGGATCAATTAGCACCAAGCCACGGCGTTCTTTTGGCGGTAGCGTTGCTTTGACTTGTTGAAAGCCATTGTCACATTTTACGCTGACATTTTTGTCGTCGCTAAAATTATTGCGAAGGATTGGATAATCGCTAGGATGAAGCTCAGTCAATAGTGCGCGATCTTGTGGGCGCAACAATTCCGCAGCAATTAATGGAGAACCCGCGTAATAACGTAGTTCTTTGCCACCATAATTAAGTTTTTTGATCATTTTTACATAACGAGCAACATCTTCGGGTAAGTCTGTTTGATCCCACAGACGTCCAATGCCTTCTTTATATTCTCCCGTTTTTTCTGATTCATTTGAGGATAAACGATAACGACCTACACCAGAGTGCGTATCTAAATAAAAAAAGCCTTTTTCTTTGAGTTTAAGATTTTCCAAAATGAGCATTAAAACAATATGTTTCAAAACATCGGCGTGATTGCCTGCGTGAAATGAGTGACGATAACTCAGCATAATATATCCTTTGTTTAATAACGAAGGCGAGCCAATTGACTCGCCTGATTATGCACTAAAGTGCGGTCATTTTTAGAAGAGTTCTTCTGGTTGTGCAGCAGGCGTTGGCGTATTGCCTTCATTATTTAAGCGTTGCTGTAATTCTGTGGGAACATAATAACCACGCTCTTGCATTTCCGAAAGATAGGTACGTGTCGGTTCAGTACCTACAATAAAGTATTCTTTGCGTCCACCAGCTGGAGAAAGCAATCCAGTCATAGTATCAATACTTTTTTCCATAATTTTCGGTGGTAATGGTAATTTACGTTCAGGTTTGTCGCTCAATGCAGTTTTCATATAAGCGACCCAAGCTGGCATCGCTGTTTTCGCACCCGCTTCTCCGCGCCCGAGTACACGTTTGTTGTCGTCAAATCCTACATAAGTTGTGGTTACTAAGTTTGCACCAAATCCTGCATACCAAGCCACTTTTGAACTATTTGTGGTACCTGTTTTACCGCCTATATCGCTACGTTTAATGGTTTGTGCGATACGCCAGCTAGTTCCTTTCCAGTCTAGACCTTGTTCGCCATAAATTGCCGTATTTAAGGCGCTGCGGATTAAAAATGCTAACTCGCCACTGATTACTCGAGGGGCATATTCTGTTTTCGACGATGCATTTTTTGCTGCTGCCATTAAATCAATTGCATCTTCCTTAAGTGAGGCCACATTTGACTGTAATTCTGGCAGTTCAGGTACAGTTTCAGGTTGTTGATCAACTTCTTCACCGTTTGTACTGTCATCTGATGGTTTTAAGGCATTTTCGCCTAAAGGAATATTCGCAAAGCCGTTGATTTTATCTTTCGTTTCACCATAAACCACAGGGATATCATTACACTCAATACAAGCAATTTTAGGGTTTGCAATAAATAGGTCTTTACTCGAGTTATCTTGAATTTTTTCAATGATATAAGGTTCAATGAGGAAACCGCCATTATCAAACACCGCATAAGCTCTAGCCATTTCTAATGGTGTGAATGAGGCTGCGCCAAGCGCTAAGGCTTCACTTGCAAAATATTGATCACGTTTAAAGCCAAAACGTTGTAAAAACTCTGCTGTGAAATTAATACCTGCGGTTTGGATAGCACGAATAGCAATCATATTTTTAGATTGACCTAATCCTACGCGTAAACGCATTGGACCATCATAACGATCAGGTGAGTTTTTTGGTTGCCACAGTTTTTGTCCTGGTTTTTGAATAGAAATTGGGCTGTCTTGTAATACACTAGAAAGTGTTAAGCCTTTTTCTAATGCCGCTGCGTAAATAAATGGTTTGATAGAAGATCCTACTTGAACTAAGGATTGTGTGGCTCGATTGAACTTGCTTTGTTCATAACTAAAGCCACCCACCACTGCTTCAATCGCGCCATTATCTGAATTAAGAGAAACTAATGCTGAATTTGCTGCGGGAATTTGTCCTAATTGCCATTCCCCATTAGCACGCTGACGAATCCAAATTTGCTCGCCGACTTTCACAGGATTGCTTTTACCAGTCCAACGCATTGCATTGGTTGATAAGGTCATTTTTTCTCCAGAGGCAAGCAATATATCAGCACCGCCTTTCGCAATTCCAATCACTGCCGCAGGAATAAATGGCTCTGAATCAGGCAGTTTGCGTAGAAAACCGACGATTCGATCATTGTCCCAAGCGGCTTCATTTTTTTGCCATAATGGCGCACCACCGCGATAACCGTGACGCATATCATAATCAATCAAGTTATTACGTACAGCTTTTTGTGCTTCAGCTTGGTCTTTTGAAAGTACAGTAGTGAACACCTTATAACCACTGGTGTAGGCATTTTCTTCACCAAAACGGCGAACCATTTCTTGGCGTACCATTTCAGTGACATAATCAGCACGAAATTCAAATTTTGCACCATGATAACTCGCGACGATTGGCTCTTTTAATGCTGCATCATATTCTTCTTTGCTGATGTATTTTTCATCTAACATTCGGCTTAGCACCACATTGCGGCGTTCTTCTGAACGTTTTAAAGAATAAAGTGGGTTCATGGTTGAAGGTGCTTTTGGTAAGCCTGCGATAATAGCCATTTCCGATAACGTCAATTCATTTAATGATTTACCGAAATAGGTTTGTGCAGCAGCCGCAACACCATAAGAACGATAGCCTAAAAAGATTTTATTTAAATAAAGCTCTAAGATTTCTTGTTTAGTGAGGGTATTTTCAATTTCTACGGCAAGCACGGCTTCACGTGCTTTACGAATAATAGTTTTTTCTGGAGTTAAGAAAAAGTTACGTGCTAATTGTTGGGTGATCGTACTTGCACCTTGTGATGCGCCACCATTATTCACTGCAACAAATAATGCGCGTGCAATGCCGATAGGATCGAGGCCATGGTGATCATAAAAGCGGCTATCTTCCGTCGCTAAAAATGCATCAATTAAGCGTTGTGGTACTTCAGCTAATTTTACTGGAATACGTCGTTGCTCACCCACTTCACCAATTAATTTACCATCGGCCGTATAAATCTGCATTGGCTG
This sequence comes from Haemophilus haemolyticus, assembly GCF_003490935.1. Classification (GTDB taxonomy): domain Bacteria; phylum Pseudomonadota; class Gammaproteobacteria; order Enterobacterales; family Pasteurellaceae; genus Haemophilus; species Haemophilus haemolyticus_M. The sequence continues at coordinate 17,591 of NZ_QQGD01000001.1, forward strand.
TTGTAATTCAACGGTTTTTAATGCTTCTACTGAGGGCAATTCTGATTTTAGGTGGAAATACAGCATTCCGCCTGCGACTAAACCTAAAATACATAAAGTTAATAGGGTGCTAAATATTAATTTTGCGATCCGCATCGTAAAATTCTCACTTCGTTAATGAATATTCTTGTCAAGAGACCTATGATTTTGCTGCTAAGTATAAAAGATTCAGCCTTTAAAGAATAGGAAAGAATATGCAATTCTCCAGGAAAAATCACCGCACTTTACAAATTGGTATTCACCGTAAGCAAGGTGATTTTGATTTTGTGTGGTTTGATGAATTTGAACAGCCACAATGTTATCAAGCCTCTATCAATGACAGTGATTTAAAAAATTGTTTTTTGCGACATTTAAAAACACAATCTCAAGGGAAAACCTTTTCTTTGCGGTTTGTGGCAAGTATTTCTGCTCACTTGACTTGGTCGAAAGTATTAATGTTACCGCAAATATTAAATGCGCAAGAATGTCATCAACAATGTAAATTTGTGATTGAGAAAGAGTTGCCTATTCCTTTGAATGAATTGTGGTTTGATTATATTTCTACTCCGTTAAAGCAAGGTTTTCGTTTAGAGATTACGGCAATTCGAGAGGCGAGTGCTCAAACTTATTTGCAAGATTTTCAGCCATTTAAAATTAGTGTGTTAGATGTTGTTCCTCATAGCATCTTGCGTGCATTTCAGTATTTGTTGAATACACAAGTGCGGTCAGAAAATGCTTTGTTTTTATTTCAAGAAGATGACTATTGTTTGGCGATTTGTGAAAGATCTCAGCAATCGCAAATTTTACAATCTCACGAAAATTTGACCGCACTTTATGAGCAATTTACCGAACGTTTTGAAGGGCAAATTGAACGAATTTTTGTTTATCAAATTCCTTCAAGTCATACGCCATTACCAGAAAACTGGCAGCGAGTAGAAACGGATTTACCTTTTATCGCACTTGGCAATGCTCTGTGGCAAAAAGATTTACATCAACAAAAAATGGGTAACTAAATGTCGATGAATTTATTGCCTTGGCGTACTAATCAACATCAAAAGAGTTTACGTCGTTTAGCTTTTTATATCGCTTTATTTATCTTGCTTGCTATCAATTTAATATTGGCTTTCAGTAATTTGATTGAACAACAGAAACAAAATTTGCAGGCACAGCAAAAGTCGTTTGAACAACTTAATCAACAGCTTCATAAAACTACCATGCAAATTGATCAGTTACGCAGTGCGGTGAAAGTTGGTGAAGTTTTGCAATCTCTCACGAATGGGCAAGTCCAAAATAGTTTACTGCGATTAAGTGAATTGCCTCTTCAGACAGGCGAATTAAACCGATTTAAACAAGATGCCCATAACTTAAGTTTGGAAGGTCGAGCGCAAGATCAAACGGAATTTGAGTCGGTACATCAATTTTTAAAGAAACATTTTCCCAATGTGAAATTAAGTCAGGTTCAGCCTGAACAACATACATTGTTTTTTCGCTTTAATGTGGAACAAGGGGAGGAAAAGTGAAAGCCTTTTTTAACGATCCTTTTACACCTTTTGGAAAATGGCTAAGCCAGCCTTTTTATGTTCATGGCTTAACCTTTTTATTGTTATTAAGTGCGGTGATTTTTCGCCCTATTTTAGATTATATCGAGGGGAACTCGCGTTTCCATGAAATCGAAAGTGAATTAGCAGGGAAAAGATCAGAATTGTTGCATCAACAGAAAATTTTAACTTCTTTACAGCAGCAATCGCAAAGCAGAAAACTTTCTCCAGAACTGGCGGCACAAATTATGCCGTTGAATAAACAAATTCAACGTTTAGCTGCGCGTAACGATTTATCTCAGAATTTACGTTGGGAAATGGGGCAACAGCCTATTTTGCATTTACAGCTTACTGGGCATTTTGAAAAAACGAAGACATTTTTAACCGCACTTTTAGCTAATACGTCACAGCTTTCTGTAAGCCAGTTGCAGTTTATTAAAGCCGAAGACAGCCCATTGCAAAGCGAGATAATTTTTCAGCTAGATAAGGAGGCAAAATGAAGTATTGGTTTTACCTGATTACATTATTTTTTATGAATTGCAGTTGGGGACAAGATCCTTTCGATAAAACACAGCGTAACAGTTCTCAGTTTGATAACGCACAAACAGTAATGGAGCAGACAGAAATAATTTCCTCAGATGTACCTAATAATCTATGCGGAGCGGATGAAAATCGCCAAGCGGCAGACATTCCTTTGAACGCTTTAAAATTGGTGGGCGTAGTGATTTCTAAAGATAAAGCTTTTGCGTTATTGCTGGATCAGGGTTTTCAAATTTACAGCATTTTAGAAGGTGTTGATGTGGCTCAAGAAGGATATGTTGTAACAAAAATCAATCAAAATAAAGTTCAATTTATGCGTAAGTCCGGTGCTCAATGTGATAGCACTGAGCAGAAAGAATTAAGTTTTTAAAGGAAGATTATGAAGAAATATTTTTTAAAGTGCGGTTGTTTTTTAGTGTGTTTTTGTTTGCCATTAATCGTTTTTGCTAATCCTAAAACAGATAACGAACGTTTTTTTATTCGTTTATCGCAAGCGCCTTTAGCCCAAACACTGGAGCAATTAGCTTTTCAACATGATGTCAATTTAGTGATGGATGAGACGCTAGAAGGCAATATTTCTTTGAAATTAGATAATATTGATATGCCACGTTTGCTACAAATAATTGCTAAAAGTAAGAAGCTTACTTTGAATAAAGATGAGGGTATTTACTATCTGAATGGAGGGCAATCTGGCAAAGGTCAAGTTGCAGGAAATCTTGCTACAAATGAACCGCACTTAGTGAGTCATACGGTAAAACTCCATTTTGCTAAAGCCTCTGAATTAATGAAATCCTTAACGACAGGAAGTGGCTCTTTGCTTTCTCCTGCTGGGAGTATTACCTTTGATGATCGTAGTAATTTACTGGTTATTCAGGATGAGCCTCGTTCTGTGCAAAATATCAAAAAACTAATTTCTGAAATGGATAAACCTATTGAGCAGATTGCTATTGAAGCACGTATTGTGACAATTACGGATGAGAGTTTGAAAGAACTTGGCGTTCGGTGGGGGATTTTTAATCCAACGGAAAATGCGGGGCGTGTAGCAGGTAGCCTCGCAGGCAATGGCTTTGAAAATATTGCGGATAATCTTAATGTAAATTTTGCGACAACGGCGACACCTGCTGGCTCAATAGCATTACAAGTCGCGAAAATTAATGGGCGATTGCTTGATTTAGAATTGAGCGCTTTGGAGCGTGAAAATAATGTAGAAATTATTGCAAGTCCCCGCTTACTCACTACGAATAAGAAAAGTGCGAGCATTAAACAGGGGACAGAAATTCCTTATGTTGTGAGCAATACTCGTAACGATACACAATCTGTGGAATTTCGTGAGGCAGTACTTGGTTTGGAAGTGACGCCACATATTTCTAAAGATAACAATATTTTGCTTGATTTATTAGTGAGCCAAAACTCACCAGGTTCTCGTGTCGCTTATGGACAAAATGAGGTGGTTTCTATTGATAAGCAAGAAATTAATACTCAGGTTTTTGCCAAAGATGGGGAAACCATTGTGCTTGGCGGCGTGTTCCACGATACGATCACAAAAAGCGAAGATAAAGTGCCATTACTTGGCGATATACCTGGTATTAAACGATTGTTTAGTAAAGAAAGCGAACGGCATCAAAAACGTGAGCTAGTGATTTTCGTAACTCCGCATATTTTAAAAGCTGGAGAAACGTTAGATGCTTTGAAACAAAAAAGTACGGGTAAAAAATAACTTTTTTAGATGATGAATTTTTTTAATTTTCGCTGTATCCACTGTCGTGGCAATCTTCATATCGCAAAAAATGGGCTATGTTCATGTTGCCAAAAACAAATTAAATCTTTTCCTTATTGCGGTCATTGTGGTGCGGAATTGCAATATTATGCGCTGCATTGTGGTAATTGTCTTAAACAAGAACCTAGTTGGGATAAGATAGTCATTATTGGGCATTATGTTGAGCCACTTTCGATATTGATTCACCGTTTTAAATTTCAAAATCAATTTTGGATTGACCGCACTTTGGCTCGGCTTTTATATCTTGCGGTGCGTGATGCTAAACGAACGCATCAACTTAAATTGCCAGAAGCAATCATTCCAGTGCCGTTATATCATTTTCGTCAGTGGCGAAGGGGTTATAATCAGGCTGATTTATTATCTCAGCAATTAAGTCGTTGGTTGGATATTCCTAATTTGAACAATATCGTAAAGCGCGTGAGACACACTCATACTCAACGTGGTTTGAGTGCAAAAGATCGTCGTCAGAATTTAAAAAATGCCTTTTCTCTTGCTGTTTCGAAAAATGAGTTTCCTTATCGTCGTGTCGCGCTGGTGGATGATGTAATTACTACAGGCTCTACACTCAATGAAACCTCAAAATTATTGAGAAAATTAGGAGTGGAGGAGATCCAAGTGTGGGGGCTGGCGCGAGCTTAATATAAAGCACTGGAAAAAAAAGCGCGATGAGCGTATTATTCCTGATACTTTCTCTCAAGTATTTAGGAACATAATTATGGAACAAGCAACCCAGCAAATCGCTATTTCTGATGCCGCACAAGCGCATTTTCGAAAACTTTTAGACACACAAGAAGAAGGAACGAATATTCGTATTTTCGTCGTTAATCCTGGCACCCCTAACGCGGAATGTGGCGTATCTTATTGCCCACCGAATGCCGTGGAAGAAAGTGATTTTGAAATGAAATACGACACTTTTTCTGCATTTATTGATGAGGTCAGCCTGCCTTTCTTAGAAGAAGCAGAAATTGATTATGTTACCGAAGAACTTGGTGCGCAGCTTACCTTAAAAGCGCCAAATGCCAAAATGCGTAAGGTGGCTGATGATGCGCCATTAATTGAACGTGTTGAATATGTGATTCAAACTCAAATTAATCCACAGCTTGCAAGTCATGGTGGACGCATAACCTTAATTGAAATTACTGAAGATGGTTACGCAATTTTACAATTCGGTGGTGGCTGTAATGGTTGCTCAATGGTGGATGTTACGTTAAAAGATGGCGTAGAAAAACAACTTATTAGCCTATTCCCGAATGAATTAAAAGGTGCAAAAGATGTAACCGAACATCAGCGTGGAGAGCACTCTTATTATTAGTGAGTTGTAAAAAGAAGATTTATAATAACCGCACTTTGAAAGTGCGGTTATTTTTATGGAGTAAAAAATGAAAACACTTCATCCAGATGATTTTGGTTATTGGTTGCTTACTCAAGGTTCGAATCTTTATTTGCTGAATAATGAATTGCCTTTTGGTTCAGCTACAAAGCTTGGAATCGAAGGATTGCAGGCAATGCAAATCGGTGAATGGAAAAATCATCCGTTGTGGCTTGTGGCTGAACAAGAAAGTGATGAACGAGAATATGTAAGTTTACGTGGATTACTTTCATTGCCAGAGGATGAATTCCATGTATTAAGCCGAGGTGTGGAAATTAATCATTTCCTGAAAACTCATAAATTTTGTGGAAAGTGCGGTCATAAAACACAACAAATTCAAGAAGAGCTCGCCGTGCAATGCTCTTACTGCGGGTATCGAACTTATCCTGTAATCTGTCCATCTATTATTGTAGCGGTTCGACGTGGCAAAGAAATATTGCTTGCTAATCACAAACGTCATTATCATCCGAATGGAGGAATGTATACCACTCTTGCAGGTTTTGTAGAGGTCGGTGAAACATTTGAACAAGCGGTACGGAGAGAGGTTTTTGAGGAAACAGGGATTTTGATAAAAAATATTCGTTATTTTGGTAGCCAGCCTTGGGCATTCCCGAATTCTCAAATGGTCGGTTTTCTTGCTGATTATGAGAGCGGTGAAATTACTTTGCAGGAAAGTGAAATTCATGATGCGCAGTGGTTTTCTTATGATCAACCCTTGCCAGAATTACCGCCAACAGGTACTATCGCTCGCAAATTAATTCATGCGACGCTTGAACTCTGTAAAGCGGAACATAAATGCGATTAATAAATACTCCAACCCTTACGAATTAAGGAAATAAGATGCGAAATCCGATTCATAAACGCTTAGAAAACTTAGAAAGTTGGCAACATCTTACTTTTATGGCTGCTTTATGTGAACGTATGGCTCCAAATTTTAAATTGTTCTGTCAAATGAACGAGCTTAGCGCTGAAGCCAAAACTTATCAAAATATTCTCAATTTGGTGTGGGAATATTTAACGGTTAAAGATGCCAAGATCAACTTTGAAAATCAGTTGGAGAAATTGGAAACCATTATTCCTGATGTGAATGATTATGAGAGTTTTGGTGTTGTGTCGGCGTTAGATGCTTGTCAGGCTTTAGCTGAAATTTTACATGCTATTATTGCGGGGGAAACATTAGAAAGAGCGGTGGAAATGAGTTTAATTTCTTTAGGTACGGTAACAAGTTTATTGGAAACTGAAACAGGGCGAGATTGGTCGGACAGCGAACTTAAAGAAAGTGAAGATATTCAAGCTGAACTTGATGTGCAATGGCAGATTTATCGTTTACTTAAAGAATGTGAAAAACGTGATATTGAATTAATTTTAGATTTAAAAAATGAGATCCGAGCCGAGGGAATATCTAATATTGGTATAGAATTTCATCAATAACGTGAGATTTGTCACAAATTTTAAAAATCTTGCTTTTAATTCATCGTAAGTTAGATTATCCTTTGCACAGCTTTTGTGGTTCGTCCGCAGGCATATTTTGAAGAGTCAAATTTTTATTTAACAGAAGGTACAAATTTATGAACAAAACAGATTTAATTGATGCAATTGCAAGCGCTGCAGAATTAAACAAAAAACAAGCTAAAGCTGCGTTAGAAGCGACTTTAGAAGCGATTACTGCAAGCCTCAAAAAAGGTGAACCTGTACAATTAATCGGTTTCGGTACATTCAAAGTAAATGCACGTGCTGCACGTACTGGTCGTAACCCACAAACTGGTGCTGAAATTAAAATTGCAGCATCTAAAGTACCAGCATTTGTATCTGGTAAAGCATTAAAAGATGCAATCAAATAATTAATATTTGAATGATTTTAAACCCTGCCAATGAGCAGGGTTTTTTGTTACCTAAAATTTACTTTACAAAACAATATTGTTTACATAAACTTTCGAACCGAAATTTATTGCATTTAAGGATAGCTTTATGAAAAAAAGTAGCCAGCCTCGTAATACTAAACAACGTCGCCATACTATTATGCAACTTTTGCAAGAACAAGGTGAAGTGAGTGTAGAACAGCTAGTGCAGCTTTTTGATATATCTGAAGTGACTATTCGTAAAGACTTAAGTGCGCTAGAAACAAATGGTTTTTTATTGCGTAAATACGGTGGCGCAATTTTAATGCCAAAAGAAATTATCGATGAAAGCGAAAATGATGAACTTACGAAACGAAAGTTTGTCATAGCGAAAGCCGCCGCCGAGCGTATTCGTGATCATAACCGTATTATCGTAGATAGCGGTAGTACTACGGCAGCTCTGATTAAGCAACTTAATTTAAAACAAGGCTTAGTTGTAATGACGAACTCACTTTCGGTGGCAACAGAATTGAGAGCATTAGAAAATGAGCCAACGTTGCTGATGACTGGTGGAACTTGGGATACTCGTTCGGAATCGTTTCAAGGAAAAGTAGCTGAACAGGTGCTACGTTCTTACGATTTTGACCAACTTTTTATTGGTGCCGATGGCGTTGATTTATCGCGAGGTTCTACGACTTTTAATGAACTTGTAGGATTAAGCCAGGTGATGGCGGAAGTTTCTCGCGAAGTTGTTGTGATGGTGGAATCTCAGAAAATTGGTCGGAAAATGCCAAATTTAGAATTAACTTGGCAACAAATTGATGTGCTTATTACTGATACAGGATTGTCAGAACAAGATAAAAAAGCCATTTTAGCTCATGGCGTAGAAGTAATTTGCGTATAAAGTGCGGTTAAAAAAGTAGACGTATTTTTTATTTAATTAACAATAAGGAAAGCTTATGTGTGGTATTGTCGGCGCGGTAGCGCAACGTGATGTAGCGGAAATCTTAATTAATGGTTTACATCGTTTGGAATATCGTGGTTATGATTCTGCAGGCGTTGCAGTGGTAAATGAACATCATGAATTACAACGCGTGCGTTGCTTAGGTAAAGTTAAAGCATTAGATGAGGCTGTATCGGAGAAACCATTGATTGGTGGTACAGGGATTGCGCATACGCGTTGGGCGACTCATGGTGAACCTTCAGAAACCAATGCTCATCCACATGCGTCAGGCACTTTTGCCGTAGTACATAATGGTATTATTGAAAATCATGAGGAACTTCGAGAATTATTAAAATCTCGTGGTTATGTATTTTTATCGCAAACCGATACTGAAGTGATTGCTCACCTCGTTGAGTGGGAAATGCGTAGCACGGATTCACTTTTAGACGCTGTGAAAAAAGCAGTAAAACAACTTACTGGCGCATATGGTATGGTGGTAATGGACAGCCGTCATCCTGAACATTTAGTTGCTGCTCGTTCTGGTAGTCCGCTAGTGATTGGCTTAGGTATTGGTGAAAATTTCTTAGCTTCAGATCAACTTGCACTTTTAAGTGTTACCCGCCGTTTTATCTTTTTAGAAGAAGGGGATATTGCAGAAATTACACGTCGTACAGTTGATATTTATGATACTTACGGCAATAAAGTTGAGCGTGAAATTCACGAATCTAATCTCGAAAATGACGCGGCAGAGAAAGGTAAATTCCGTCATTTTATGCAGAAAGAAATTTACGAACAGCCAACCGCACTTATCAATACAATGGAAGGGCGTATCAATCATGAAAATGTGATTGTAGATTCAATCGGTAATGGCGCAAAAGACATTTTAGAAAAAGTTGAGCATATTCAAATTGTTGCTTGTGGAACATCTTATAATGCAGGTATGGTGGCGCGTTATTGGTTTGAATCTTTGGCTGGAGTGAGCTGTGATGTGGAAATTGCATCAGAGTTTCGTTATCGCAAATTTGTTACCCGTCCAAATAGCTTATTGATTACACTTTCTCAATCTGGCGAAACAGCCGATACTTTAGCCGCACTTCGTTTAGCGAAAGAAAAGGGCTACATGGCGGCATTAACAATTTGTAATGTTGCTGGCTCTTCGCTAGTACGCGAATCAGATCTTGCATTTATGACGCGTGCCGGTGTTGAAGTTGGGGTGGCATCAACAAAAGCATTTACGACACAGCTCGCTGCGTTATTAATGTTGGTGACGGCACTTGGTAAAGTTAAAGGTCATATTTCTGCAGAAAAAGAGCGTGAGATTATCAAAGCAATGCAATCTTTACCTGCTGAAATTGAAAAAGCTTTAGCTTTTGATACAGACATTGAAGCATTGGCTGAGGATTTTGCTGAAAAACATCATGCACTTTTCTTAGGTCGTGGTGCATTTTATCCAATTGCAGTAGAGGCTTCTTTGAAATTGAAGGAGATTTCTTATATTCACGCTGAAGCGTATGCGGCGGGAGAATTGAAACATGGTCCATTAGCGTTGATTGATGCCGATATGCCGGTAATTGTTGTGGCGCCAAATAATGAATTATTAGAGAAAGTAAAATCGAACATTGAAGAGGTTCGTGCTCGTGGTGGCCAATTATATGTATTTGCCGATAAAGAAGCGGGCTTTACACCAAGTGAAGGAATGAAAATCATCACGATGCCGAAAGTCAATGATATCGTTGCACCGATTTTTTATACCATTCCAATGCAGTTGCTTTCTTATCATGTGGCTTTAATTAAAGGTACTGACGTAGATCAACCTCGTAACTTAGCGAAGTCTGTCACCGTAGAATAAAGTGCGGTTGATTTTAAGATAAATTTAAAGCACAGGTTATAGCTTGTGCTTTATCTGATTGAATGAAAAGGGCGAACATTAAAATGTTCGCCTTTTTCTGATCTAAAAAACGTATAACTTAGCCCATACCGTATTTTTTTAGTTTTTTACGTAATGTACCACGGTTGATACCAAGCATATTGGCTGCTCGAGTTTGATTGCCGCGAGTATATTGCATAATCATATCTAACATCGGGTGTTCAACTTCCGCTAATACTAATTCGTAAAGATCATTCACATCTTGACCATCTAATTGCGCTAAATAATTACGCAATGCTTGTTTTACTGAATCGCGTAATGGTTTGTTGGTCACTTGTGATTGCGCATTTAATACTGACACCGTTAAGGCTTCAGCAGGATTACGTTGTTGTTCTAACATTTTTCTTTATCCAAAATTAAATTGAAAAAATCTTCCAATACAATAAGTTGCTCTTTCGGATCACTAATTGCATTAAAAGTCTGTTTAAAAACGGAATCAGGTTGAATTCCCTGTAAATACCAAGCTACGTGTTTACGCGCAATGCGATAGCCTTTTTGTTCGCCATAGAATTGATGTAATTCTTGAATGTGGCTCAAAATTTGACCGCACTTTTCGTTTAAACTTGGCATTTGGCTTATCGAGTCATGCTCAATTAGGTTTTCCACAGTTTGAAATAGCCAAGGATTACCTAAGGCAGCACGACCGATCATAATGGCATCCGCTCCGGTATAATCGAGAACGAATTTTGCTTTCCGAGCAGAATCAATATCACCATTGGCTATAACCGGTATGGCAATCGCTTTTTTAACGGCTTTGATGTTGTCATATTCCGCTTCGCCTTCAAAAAGACAAGCTCGTGTACGACCATGCACCGTTAATGCTTGTATGCCACATTGTTCTGCAATTTTGCCGATTTGAACGCAGTTTCGATTAGATTTATCCCAGCCTGTACGAATTTTTAAGGTCACCGGCACATTGACGGCTGCCACTACTTCTCGCAAGATTTTTTCCACCAAATCTGGAAATTGCAACAATGCAGAGCCTGCGAGTTTGCGATTTACTTTTTTGGCGGGGCATCCCATATTAATGTCAATGATTTGTGCGCCATATTCCACGTTGATAGCAGCGGCTTGAGCCATCTCGAGTGGATCACTACCGGCAATTTGCACGGCATTGAGACCTAAATCTTCACTATGTGCCAAACGCAATTTGGATTTTTCGGTATGCCAAACTTGCGGATTTGTGGACATCATTTCTGAAAATGTGAGTCCAGCACCATAATATGCACAAAGACGACGGAAAGGCTGGTCGGTAATTCCTGCCATTGGTGCAAGTAAAACACGATTTCTTAATTGGTATGAACCGATTCGCATTTTACGTTACCTTCCTAGCAAGCCTAAATCTAATTAGTGTCGAACTGGTCGACGACCGACAAGGCTGGCTATAATACGCATTTTGCCTTACTTTGCAAAGTGAAATTTGTTTAAAAAATACACTTTTTTTGATTGACAAAAAGAAATTAAAGCGTTTTTAGCTTACCCGTAATTCGACACCATTCTTCTCTGACCGCGACTGGCTTTAACGCAAATGTTTGCGTATAGGCATCGCATACCGATTGAGCTTGAGTTTCTAAAATGCCCGATAAACCAAGATCGCCATTCGGTTTAACAAGTTGGCTAATGATTGGGTAAAGTTCTTTGAGAGGGCCAGCAAGAATATTTGCCACCACGACATCAGCTTTTAAATCAGAGGGTTTTTCATCAGATAAGAACAGTTGTAGGCGATCTGCAACGCCATTTTGCTCGGCATTATTGCGACTGGCTAGAATTGCTTGTGGATCGATATCAATTCCTACCGCACTTTTCGCACCAAGTTTTAATGCGGCAATGGCTAAAATGCCTGAACCACAGCCAAAATCAATGACGGTTTTATCTTTTAAATCTAGGCCATCTAGCCATTCTAAACATAGTGCTGTTGTAGGATGCGTGCCTGTCCCAAATGCTAAACCTGGGTCAAGCATAACATTGACGGCATTTTCATCAGGCACATCACGCCAACTTGGACAAATCCATAAACGCTTACCAAATTGCATTGGGTGGAAGTTATCCATCCACTCGCGCTCCCAGTCTTTATCTTCTATTTGTTCAATTTTGTATGCCGTATTGCTATCTAAGTGTTTTGCTTCTTTTAATAAGCGGACGATTTCTGCCATATCTGTTTCTGCATCAAATAGCGCAATAACATCGGTGTTGCCCCATAAACGAGTTTCACCAGGCAAAGGCTCAAAAATCGGGGTATCTTGACTATCCATAAAAGTCACAGAAACGGAGCCGATTTCTTCTAAAAAATCACTCATGTGTTCTGCTTTTTCATTGGTACTATTTAGGCGAATTTGAATCCAAGCCATTTGTTTTTTCCTTTATTTCATAAAATGGGGCGTATTATACCGATTTTTTCAAAATTTTCGGCAGTAAAGTCGAACCAAGTGTAGCGAGCATGATGATTGTTATACCAAGTGCGGCTGAAAATGACAGCGTTTCGCCAAGTAATGATACGGCAAATAAGATGCCGAATAGCGGCTCAAGTGCGACTAAAATACCGGAGATATTGGCATCCACACTATTAAGGCCTTTATTCCATAACCAATAGGCAAGCCAGCTACAGCCAATAGCAAGATATAATAATCCTGCAATACTTGTGGAATTTAATGATATTTGCCAGTTTTCTGTGAGTAATACCGTAAATGGCAACGTTGTGATGGTCCCAAGTACAATGCTGACGGAGGTATAGGCTTGCGTTGAGATTTTGGCTACAACTCGCTGTGTCCAACGTAACACGGCAGCGAAAATGATCCCAGCACTTAGTACTAATAAACAGCCGAATAAACTGATGTTATCAATGCCTTCATTATTTTTTCCACCATTGATTAAAATCGCCACGCCAATAAATGCCATTGCTCCGAATAGCCAGTGAAACCATTTTGCTTTATCTTTAAAGAAAAAATGCCCGACAAATACAACGAGTAGAGGTTCTAGCCCAATCATGGTGACTGCGCTGGATGCGGATGTATATTTTAGCCCGATGAATTGCAATAAAAATACAGCGGTATAGTTAAAGAATGCCAACCACCAAAGCTGTTTACGCATTGGTTTATCAATTTTTTTCCAACGACGTAAAAAGAGTGGCATGACAATAATCATTGCAATAATTAACCGCACTTGCACAACAAGCACAGGATCCATCATCGAATAAGTGAGCTTACCGACGATTAATGAACTGCTCCAAATAAGTAGCGCAAGAATTTGATAGAGCATTGATGTATCCCTGTGAATTGTTCTAATTCTATGTTTTAGCGTAGAAATTGCTGAAAGTGAGAAAATTAAAATATCACCTTCCTCTCATTTAGAAGAAGGTGACAGCATATTGATTGACGCTTAAGGTTCGGTAACTTTTTATTGAGTTTTTTCAATACGACGTTCGCCCAATTTATTACCAACTAAAAATGCAATTAATCCAAATACTAATGACGGTACGATTTGATGGAAATTAAATAATTTTATGCCAAGTTGAGTGAGCAAGATATAACTTCCCAAGCCGATAATCATTGAGCTTAAGGCACCATAAGCATTCGCTTTATCCCAGTAAATACCCAGCACAATCACCCATAAAAATGCGGCTTCCAGTCCACCAAAGGCAAATAGGTTTAACCAAATAATCATATCTGGTGGATTGAGTGCGGCAAAGATTAAAAGTGCGGTCAAAATCAGCGTAATAATAGATGAAAAATAACTTACTTTTTTCTCATTTTTTGCGGCTTCTGGTTTCGTAGAAAGGTATAAATCTTTTACAAAAATAGAAGAAGATTGAATAAGTTGCGCATCAATTGTGGACATAATTGCTGACATTGGTGCGGCTAAGAAAATACCGGCAATAATAGGTGGTAATACTTTTAGCATTAAAGTTGGAATCACTTGATCTGACACGGTTAAATTTGGAATAACTGCACGACCAAGTGCACCAGCTAAGTGCATCCCGAACATAATGATGGAAAGTACAATTGTTCCTATCAGCATGCCTCTATGTAAGGCTTTGCTGTCTTTAAATGCCATGCATCGAACAGCAGTATGTGGAAGACCGACGACCCCGAAACAGACGAGCGCCCAGAAGGAAGCCATAAATTGAAAATCTAACATTCCATTTGGCCCGTAAGGCGTGACTAACGCAGGATCGATTTCTGTTAATTTATTAACCGCACTTTCTACACCGCCGAGCGCATAAATGGTTCCTACAAGGAGAATAATAGTACCTAAAATCATGACGGTACCTTGAATGGTATCCGTGAGTACGACGGCACGGAATCCCCCGATAAATGTATAGATACCTACCGTTAAAGCAAATAAGAGCAATGCTTGAGTATAAGAAATGCCGATGGTTGTTTCTAATAAACGCGCACCACCAATAAATTGCACAGTCATGGCTGCAAAAAATGCGAGAAGAAGGGCAAGGCTTGATAGCCAGACTAAATATTTGTTTTTATAGCGATAAAGGAAAAGATCGTTAATCGTTAACGCATTGGTTTCTCTTGATAATAGTGCGAATTTTTTACCTAATGCGCCTAATGCAAGCCACACTGCTGGGACTTGAATCATCGCCAGTAATACCCAACCTAATCCGTATTTATAAGCTGCGCCAGGCCCTCCGACAAAAGAACTTGCACTGGCATAAGTTGACGCTGTTGTCATTGCGAGCACAAAACCCGTCATCGAGCGGTTACCTACATAATATTCCGTTAGGAAATCGCCTTTTGTACGTTTTACATAAGCGAAAATCGCAGCACCAAATATAAATGCAAGATAAATGATTAAAGGGAGAATAATACCTAAATTCATTTTTGATTCTCCTCATCTTTGATTTCAAGAGAGATATCTTGATAAATAATTTTGATAATCCAATGGCCAATTACAATAAATAGAATAGGCAAATAAATACAAGAGAGCTCGAACCAGAGAGGGAAACCAATCGGCCCTTGAGTTTCTTTAGGTAAATAAGCACATAAGCACCAACCTATCACATATAAAATAGATAGGCTTAATGCCCAACTAGCTTCCTTGGCAGCTTGTTGATAACGTTGTTTTAATGTCATGTTTCTTCCTTAACATTTTTATAAGTGAAAGTATATTTTTGAATGGTATAAAGGGCGTATGTTTCATACGCCCCTTATGTTTGCTAATCTTACAACTTTTCTGAATAATTCAAAATGTTTTGCTGATTCTAGTGTTTATTATCATTAAATAAGTTTTAGGAACATGCGAAAATGGCTAACATCTGTTAGCCATTTAAATTTTAATTATTCATGCATGCCTAATTTTTTCTCCAAATAGTGGATGTTTGTTCCGCCTTTTTGGAAATTTTCATCTTCAAGAATTAATTCATGAAGTGGGATATTGGTTTTAATACCATCAATAATTGTTTCCGATAATGCATTTTGCATACGACGGATTGCAACTTCACGCGTATCGCCATAAGTGATAAGTTTTGCGATCATAGAGTCGTAATGTGGGGGCACCGTATAGCCGCCATAAACATGAGAATCCCAACGAACGCCCAAGCCACCTGGTGAATGTAAGTGATTTACTTTACCTGGAGATGGTAAGAATGTTTTTGGATCTTCTGCGTTAATACGGCATTCCATTGCATGGCCTTTAACTTTGATATCCTCTTGGTTAAAGGAAATTGGTAAGCCTGCCGCAATACGCAATTGCTCTTTCACTAAATCTACACCTGTAATCATTTCAGTTACTGGGTGTTCCACTTGAATACGAGTATTCATTTCAATGAAATAGAATTCGCCATTTTCATATAAGAATTCAAACGTACCTGCTCCACGATAGCCGATTTCTACGCAAGCTTTTGCACAGCGTGAGCCGATATCGCGGCGAACTTCTTCAGTGATACCTGGAGCTGGCGCTTCTTCCACAACTTTTTGGTGACGACGTTGCATTGAGCAGTCACGTTCAGCCAAATAAACTGCGTTGCCATGCGTGTCTGCTAATACTTGAATTTCCACGTGACGTGGATTTTCTAAGTATTTTTCCATATAGACCATATCATTATTGAATGCAGCTTTCGCTTCAGCTTTGGTCATCGCAATAGATTCTTCTAATGTGTCTTCGTTACGAACAACACGCATTCCTCGGCCACCACCACCGCCTGATGCTTTGATGATGATTGGATAGCCAATACGTTTGGCGATTTCTTTATTTTTAGCAATATCATTACCTACAGGGCCATCCGAACCCGGTACACAAGGCACGCCTGCTTTTTTCATTGCTTTAATAGCTGAAACTTTATCGCCCATTAAACGGATGACATCTGCTGTTGGGCCGATGAAAGTGAAACCTGAACGTTCAACTTGTTCAGCAAAGTCAGCATTTTCAGATAAGAAACCGTATCCTGGATGAATTGCATCCGCACCTGTGACTTCGGCTGCAGCAATGATAGCTGGAATATTTAAATAACTTTTTGCGGAAGGTGCTGGACCGATACAAACGGTTTCATCAGCGAGTAAAACGTGTTTTAAATCACGATCAGCGGTGGAGTGAACCGCCACAGTTTTAATACCTAATTCTTTACAAGCACGTAAAATGCGTAGTGCAATTTCACCGCGGTTAGCAATCACAACTTTTTCTAACATAAAAGAGTCCGTTTAGTCAGATAGACGTGAATTTTTATGTAGGTTCTTGAAATCTTGTTCTCCCTATAAAATTTGGTGTGAACAGATTTCAATTTATATCGCCTACGATAAATTCGCTCTAATTGTTTGTATATGAAATAGGCGGACTAAAGTCCGCCCGACAAAAATATTGGAAATTATTCAATAACGATTAATGGTTCGTCGAATTCAACAGCATCACCATCGTTGATAAGAATTGCTTTTACTACACCAGCTTTGTCTGCTTCAATGCGGTTCATCATTTTCATTGCTTCAACGATACAAAGCGCGTCGCCAACTTTCACAGACTGACCCACTTCAACGAATGCTTTTGCTTCTGGGCTTGGACTGCGATAGAACGTTCCTACCATTGGAGAACGTACAAGATGGCCTGATAATTCATCAGATGCAGCTGGTGTTGCCGCTGCTGGCGCTTGAGCTGGCATAGCAGCTGGAGCCTGTGCTACTACTGGCGCTGCAGCGTATTGAACTGCTGCTGGAGCAATTGCTGGCGCTGCACGGCTAATACGTACTGTACCTTCTTCTTCTTGCACTTCTAATTCAGTAATGCCAGATTCTTCTACTAATTCGATTAATTTTTTGATTTTACGAATGTCCATACGTTCTTCCTAAAAAGATTGAAATTTTAACCGCACTTTTAAACGAAAAAGTGCGGTTATGAATAAACTTATTTTTGTGTTGCAAAGATTACCTTAATTTTTGCAAATTTGCGATAAAATTCTGTGAATTTCGCCAAAAATGCTCGATTTTCTTATTTTTTAGCAAGGTAATCGATAGCAAATAAAAAGGCAAACTCGTAACCTTTTGCGCCCAAACCGCAAATAACGCCTTCAGCCACATCGCTAAAATAAGAATGATGACGAAATGGTTCACGTTTATGCACGTTGGATAAATGAATTTCCACAAAAGGAATTGAGACAGCTAAAAGCGCATCGCGCAATGCTACACTGGTATGAGTGTAAGCCGCAGGATTAATTAAAATAAAATCGACTTGTTGAAAACTTTCGTGGATCTTATTAATTAATTTTTCTTCACTATTGGCTTGAAAACATTCCACTTTTACATTGAATTGAGTGGCTAATGTTTGTATTTTCTCTTCAATGGATGTAAGAGAAATACTGCCATAATGTTTTGGCTCGCGAGCCCCTAACATATTTAAGTTCGGGCCATTTAACAGCAAAATTCTGTGTGTTTGCGACATTTTTAATCCTTTTTGTGTGGCGCATTATACTGGTTTTTCGATTTTTGGTGGTCGAATCAGATAATTTTAGTGATAAATTCAGATTCTAAATCCACAATAGGTAAATCAGAGCCCTGCCAAGCGCGTATCACTTGATATTCCATCAAATCTAAAGTGTCTAAGCCTGGCGTTACATTCGGGGTGTATTGTTGTGCAATTCGCGCGAGCTGAGAGAGGCCTAAACTGCTTTCGATACTTGAACTAATAACCGCTTTTAGACCTAACGAATGTGCTTGGTTAATGAGTTCAGCACAACGTTGAATTGAACCAATTAAAGTGGGTTTGATTACGACAGCCGATAAGTGCGGTTCTTTTTCCAGGCAAAAATTAGGCTCTCGCAGGGATTCATCCCATGCAATCGCGATGTCGGTTTGAACTGCAAATTCACGGCTGAGTGCTTGTGTTTTACAAGGTTCTTCTAAAAATTGAATACGTTTTCTATGTTCCGGTTTGACTTTAGCGGCAAATTGTAACGCTTTTTCTAACGACCAATGGCGGTTTGCATCTAGTCGTAATTGTAAATCAGGAATGGCTTCTAAAAACATATCGGCAATTAATCCATCGCGATTGGCTTCGTATATGCCCACTTTCATCTTTGCCACTTTTTCGCCTTCTATGCTCGCAAGTTTGGCGTACAGCTCATCTGGATCGCCATAACAAAGTGGTGCTGTATGGTAATTGCCCTCAGCTTGTAAATAACCTTTCATTTCATCCATTGCGCAACTGATACCAAAAGCAACGGAGGGATAGGTGCCATCTAATGGTACACGAGGTGCATCACAGCTTGCATTGCACCATGTTGTTAGCCATTCAATTGCTTGTTCTTGAGCTTGGTCTAGGGTTTCTTCGCTAAAACCAGGTAGCGGGGCGATTTCTCCCCAGCCGTCTCTGCTGCAACTCACTCTTACGATTAAGCCTTCACGGCGTTTTAAAAAACGATCACGCAGAATAAGTTGGCTATCAACGGGGATGGAATAACGGTAAAGATTAAATGATTTTTCAGCCATGCTTGCTCCCAATACAAAAGTACGGCCAAAATTCACGAAGATTTTTAACCGCGCTTTAGAACGATAAATTAAGGATTGCGACGGAATTTGCTGAAGTCTGGAGCACGTTTTTCATTAAACGCATTGCGACCTTCTTGACCTTCTTCAGTCATGTAGAACAACATTGTCGCGTTACCCGCTAATTCTTGAAGACCTGCTTGGCCATCACAGTCAGCATTTAATGCCGCTTTCAAACAACGAATTGCGATTGGGCTATTGCGTAACATCTCACGACACCAACGCACGGTTTCTTTTTCAAGATCAGCATAAGGCACAACAGTATTGACTAAGCCCATGTCTAATGCTTCTTGTGCATTATATTGACGGCATAAGAACCAAATTTCACGTGCTTTTTTCTGACCCACTAAACGAGCCATATAACTTGCTCCCCAACCACCATCGAATGAACCGACTTTTGGCCCTGTTTGACCGAAAATAGCATTTTCAGCAGCAATCGTTAAGTCACAAAGCATATGTAATACATGACCGCCACCAATTGCATAACCTGCCACCATTGCCACAACAGGTTTTGGACAAGAGCGAATATCGCGTTGGAAATCTAATACATTTAAGTGATGTACGCCGCTGTCATCTTTGTAACCGCCGTAATCGCCACGCACTTTTTGGTCACCACCAGAACAGAATGCTTTTTCGCCTTCGCCAGTTAATACGATGACACCAATGTTTTCATCGAAACGTGCATCAGAAAATGCAGTGATCATTTCTTTCACTGTTTGTGGGCGGAACGCATTACGAACTTCAGGACGGTTAATCGTGATTTTAGCAATACCATCAGTGGATTTATGATAACGAATATCGCTATAGCCTTCACTGTGATCGACCCATTCAACAGGCGCATATAACACATCATCTTTTGGATTTTGCATGAGAATTCCTTTTAATTAACGTAAAAAAGTGCGGTCATTATAGCGGAAGTTTTTCGGATCAGGAAAACTAAATTCATTTGCTGCTTTATCTGTTGTGAAGATATTGCTAGAATTTTGCGCATTCTCACTTTTATAAGGATCAAATGTGAAATTAATTGCAACCTTAGGTGTGGCAGTATTGCTGTCTGGCTGCTCAATGTTTGGTAGCTCACAATCCGCAATCCCAGGTGAATTTGCGGGTGCGGATTACCAACTTTCCGATCAAGATGCAAAACAATGGGCGATTGCAAGTAAGCAAGCAGAACAATGCGTTTACCCAAATTTAACTCGAATTTTGCAACAGCATTTTTCTAAAGAAGATAGCTATATTCACTCACAATATGTCTTTTTCTATCCATTGGAAAAAATTATTGGTGAGCAATATGTAAAGATTATTCAAGGTGATGAAAAATCGATGAATTATGCAAGCTATCAGTTTAAAAAATTCCGTACCGAAGTAGGTAATGTTGAGCCTTTAACTGAACAGGCGTGTTTAAAATTACGTAATGAAGCACGCGATGATTTGGCTGTCGTGAAAGGTCAATATAAAAATGGCATGGTGGAAGTGCAGAAAAATGAAGATGGCACACCGAAAAATCCTGATGGTATCGCGACGAATGAAAATAAATTCTTCTTTGATATTATTAAATGGGGATCGATGTTGTTACTTTAGTCTAAAATTCGATAAAATAAAAAACCGCACTTTAAAGTGCGGTTTTATTTTTTATTCTTTCTAGCTAAAAATTACGCTAATTTTTTGATTTGTGCAGCTAATTTAGATTTGTGGTTTGCTGCTTTGTTAGCGTGGATTAAGCCTTTAGAAGCCATACGGTCAACAACTTTTTGCATTTCAACGAATGCTGCTTCAGCTGCTGCTTTTTCACCTGCTGCTACTTGAGCATATACTTTTTTGATGTAAGTACGCATCATAGAGCGTTGGCTTGCGTTGTGTTGGCGGCGTTTTTCAGATTGAACCGCGCGTTTTTTTGCTGACTTGATATTAGCCAAGGTCAAACTCCTAAAATTTCTGTTGATTGATAGACAAAATAAAGGGCGTCAATATGCCGATTTTTTATACTTTTGTCAATGGAAAATTTGTGTTGATTTCGGTGAGACACAACCGAAAGTAAGTATCGTTATTTTTACAAGCTCTTTCAATATGGGCTCACACAAACGATGTGCGGCGGATTTTATCAGTTTTTTTTCACGGAATATAGCGTAAAAACAAAATTTCTATACAATTAGGCAAAAATTTTAGGGTAGAGAATAATATTTTGAGTAAACGACTTTTAAAATCTAGCATTGTTGTTAGTTCTATGACTTTATTATCAAGAGTGTTAGGTCTTGTGCGTGATGTAGTTATCGCTCATCTCATTGGGGCAGGCGCGGCGGCGGATGTTTTTTTATTTGCTAATCGTATCCCAAATTTTCTTCGTCGTTTATTTGCTGAAGGGGCCTTTTCACAGGCTTTTGTCCCTGTTCTCGCAGAATATCAAAAATCTGGTGATATTAATAAAACCCGTGAATTTATTGGAAAAGTTTCTGGTACCCTTGGGGGATTGGTCAGTATTGTTACGATCCTCGCGATGGTTGGTTCACCTGTCGTTGCTGCTTTATTTGGGATGGGCTGGTTTACCGATTGGATGAATGACGGCCCTGATGCACACAAATTTGAACAAGCTTCTCTTTTACTTAAAATAACTTTTCCTTATTTATGGTTTGTCACTTTTGTCGCGCTTTCTGGAGCAGTACTTAACACGATTGGAAAATTCGGCGTGATGTCTTTTTCACCGGTGTTATTAAATATAGCGATGATTGCCACCGCACTTTTCCTTGCGCCACAAATGGATAACCCAGATCTTGCATTGGCTATCGGGATTTTTCTTGGCGGATTATTACAGTTCTTATTCCAAATTCCATTTATGAAACAAGCCGGTTTACTGGTGAAACCCAAATGGGCTTGGCGGGATGAAGGCGTAACTAAAATTCGTAAATTAATGATCCCTGCGTTATTTGGTGTATCGGTAAGTCAAATTAATCTTTTGCTGGATACAGTGATTGCAAGCTTTTTAATGACAGGTTCAATTAGCTGGTTGTATTATTCCGACCGCTTACTGGAATTTCCTCTCGGTTTATTTGGTATTGCTATTTCTACCGTAATTTTGCCAACACTTGCTCACCACCATGTTAATCGTGAAGGCGATTCAGCTAAAAGTGCGGTTGATTTTCGTAATACAATGGATTGGGGCGTACGAATGATTTTATTACTTGGCGTTCCCGCAGCCATTGGTATTGCTGTATTGGCTCAACCGATGTTACTTACGCTCTTTATGCGTGGAAATTTCATGTTAAATGATGTTCATGCCGCCTCTTATTCTTTATGGGCCTTTAATGCGGGTTTACTTAGCTTTATGTTGATTAAAATCCTCGCTAATGGCTATTACGCCCGCCAAGATACCAAAACGCCAGTAAAAATTGGCATTATTGCCATGGTGAGTAATATGGGCTTTAACTTATTGGCGATTCCTTTCAGTTATGTGGGTTTAGCTATTGCTTCAGCAATGTCGGCAACCCTTAACGCCTACTTACTCTATCGTGGCTTAGCCAAAGCGGATGTCTATCATTTCTCACGTAAAAGTGCGGTCTTTTTTGTCAAAGTTTTATTGGCAGCAATCGCAATGGGTGCAGCAGTTTGGTATTACGTGCCTGAAATCAATCAATGGGCGAAAATGGATTTCTTTATGCGTGTTTATTGGCTTGTTTGGTTGATTGTATTAGCCGCAATAGTTTATGGCACAACGTTGATTTTATTAGGCGTTCGAAAGCACCATTTGCTGACAAAAAACTAACTTCTCGCTATAATGCCGAAATTCTCTTATTTTCATGGATAAGGACATGCAATTAATTAGTGGGCTTCATAATGCAAATCGTGTTTTACAAGGTTGTGCGCTAACGATTGGCAACTTTGATGGTGTACATTTAGGGCATCAAGCAGTCCTCCGCCATTTGCGCCAAAAAGCTGACGAATTAAATTTACCCATGGCGGTATTGTTATTTGAATCACAGCCGCGTGAATATTTTATGGGGAAAAATGCACCGGCACGCTTAATGCGTTTGCGTGACAAAATCTATTATCTAGAAAAGGCTAAGGTTGATGTCGTAATTGTGGCGAAATTTGACCGCACTTTTGCTGAGCAACCAGCCGATGTTTTTATTGAGCAAACGCTTGTTAATCATCTACATGTGAAATTTTTAAGTATTGGCGATGATTTCAAGTTCGGTTCAAAACGCCAAGGTAATTTTGCAATGTTGCAAGCAGCTGGTCAGCGTTTCGGTTTTGTTGTTGAAGATAACCGTAGCTTTTGTCTAGATGAACAGCGAATTAGTAGTACGGCAATTCGCGAAGCGTTAGCGAATGATGACTTACAACTTGCAGAAAATTTACTCGGTAAACCTTATCGTATTTTCGGGCGAGTAATCCATGGTAATAAATTAGGTAGAACAATAGGATTTCCAACGGCAAATATTCGTTTGCATAGACAAGTCAATCCAATCAAAGGTGTTTATGCCGTAAAAGTGCGGTTAAAATCGGATGAAATTTTTAACGGCGTGGCAAATATGGGAAAACGCCCAACTATAAATGGATTAATGCAATTATTAGAAGTTCATTTGTTTGATTTTTCTCAGAATATTTATGGCCAAATAGTGGAAGTCGAATTCTGCCACAAGATTAGAAACGAGATTAAATTTCCGTCTTTTGATGATTTGAAAGAGCAAATTGAGAAAGACGTAGAAACTGCGAAAGCGTTTTTTAAATAGTTAATTTTAAAATGTAAAAATTGGAAAATAAAATGACAGTCGATTACAAAAACACTCTTAACCTACCGGAAACCAGCTTTCCAATGCGCGGTGATTTAGCTAAGCGCGAACCTGATATGTTGAAAAATTGGTACGAGGAAAATCTTTACAAAAAAATTCGTGAAGCGAGCAAAGGCAAAAAATCTTTTATTCTGCATGATGGCCCTCCGTATGCGAACGGTAACATTCATATTGGTCACGCAGTAAACAAAATTCTGAAAGATATTATTATTAAATCCAAAACGGCATTAGGTTTTGATTCGCCTTATATTCCAGGCTGGGACTGTCATGGTTTGCCAATTGAATTAAAAGTAGAAGGCTTGGTGGGTAAACCAAACGAGAAAGTGACTGCCGCTGAATTCCGCCAAAAATGCCGTGAATACGCCGCGGAACAAGTAGAGGGTCAGAAAAAAGATTTTATCCGTTTAGGCGTGTTGGGCGATTGGGATAATCCTTATTTAACGATGAACTTCGATACCGAAGCGAATATTATCCGCACTTTAGGTAAAGTGATTGAAAACGGTCATTTATATAAAGGTTCAAAACCAGTGCACTGGTGTTTGGATTGTGGCTCTTCTTTAGCAGAAGCAGAGGTGGAATATGAAGACAAAGTTTCTCCATCTATCTATGTGCGTTTTCCTGCAGTAAGTGCGGTTGAAATCGAAGAGAAATTTAACGCAGTAGGCAAAGGCCATGGCAAATTATCTGCAGTCATTTGGACTACCACACCTTGGACAATGCCATCTAACCGTGCGATTGCGGTAAATGCAGACTTAGAATACAACTTGGTACAACTTGGCGATGAGCGTGTGATTTTAGCTGCTGAATTAGTGGAGTCTGTGGCGAAAGCCGTGGGCGTAGAACAAGTTGAAGTTTTAGGTTCAGTAAAAGGTCAAGCACTTGAGTTAGTACGCTTTAACCATCCGTTCTATGATTTCACCGTGCCGGTAATTTTAGGCGATCACGTGACTACCGATGGCGGTACAGGTTTAGTACACACTGCACCAGATCATGGTTTAGACGACTTTGTTGTGGGTAAACAATATGATTTACCGATGGCGGGTCTTGTATCTAATGATGGTAAATTTATTTCAACGACTGAATTCTTTGCAGGAAAAGGCGTATTTGAAGCCAATCCATTGGTTGTTGAAAAATTACAAGAAGTGGGCAACTTATTAAAAGTTGAGAAAATCAAACACAGCTACCCACACTGCTGGCGCCACAAAACGCCAATTATTTTCCGTGCAACACCACAATGGTTTATCGGTATGGAAACTCAAGGTTTACGCCAACAAGCATTAGGCGAAATCAAACAAGTTCGCTGGATTCCAGATTGGGGTCAAGCACGTATCGAAAAAATGGTTGAAAACCGCCCAGACTGGTGTATTTCCCGTCAACGTACTTGGGGCGTGCCGATGACGTTATTCGTGCATAAAGAAACCGAAGAACTTCATCCGCGTACCTTAGAGTTACTTGAAGAAGTAGCAAAACGTGTAGAAAAAGCTGGCATTCAAGCATGGTGGGATTTAGACGAAAAAGAATTATTAGGGGCGGATGCTGAAACCTATCGAAAAGTGCCGGATACCCTTGACGTATGGTTTGACTCAGGATCAACCTATTCTTCAGTTGTCGCAAATCGCCCAGAATTTAATGGTCAAGATATTGATATGTATTTAGAAGGTTCTGACCAACACCGTGGTTGGTTTATGTCTTCTTTAATGCTTTCTACGGCGACAGACAGTAAAGCGCCATATAAACAAGTATTAACCCATGGTTTCACCGTGGATGGTCAAGGCCGTAAGATGTCAAAATCTATCGGTAACATTGTGACCCCACAAGAAGTAATGGATAAATTCGGTGGTGATATTTTACGTTTATGGGTCGCTTCTACCGACTATACTGGTGAAATGACCGTTTCTGATGAGATCTTAAAACGTGCAGCGGATAGCTATCGTCGTATTCGTAACACCGCTCGTTTCTTATTAGCAAACTTGAATGGTTTTGATCCAAAACGTGATTTAGTCAAACCAGAAGAAATGATTAGCCTAGATCGTTGGGCGGTGGCTTGTGCATTAGATGCACAAAAAGAAATCAAAGATGCATACGATAACTATCAATTCCACACTGTGGTACAACGTTTAATGCGTTTTTGTTCTGTGGAAATGGGCTCATTCTACCTTGATATTATCAAAGACCGTCAATATACAACTAAAGCGGATAGCCTTGCGCGTCGTAGTTGTCAAACTGCGTTATGGCATATTGCTGAAGCATTAGTTCGTTGGATGGCTCCGATCTTATCTTTCACCGCCGATGAAATTTGGCAACACTTACCACAAATCGAAAGTGGTCGTGCAGAATTCATATTTACTGAAGAATTCTATCAAGGCTTATTTGGTTTAGGCGAGAATGAAAAATTAGATGATGCTTACTGGCAACAACTCATTAAAGTTCGTTCAGAAGTGAACCGCGTATTAGAAGTCGCGCGTAACGATAAAGTGATTGGTGGCGGTTTAGAAGCAGAAGTGACCGTTTATGCAAATGACGAATATCGTGCATTGTTAGAACAATTAGGCAATGAATTACGTTTCGTGTTAATTACCTCAAAAGCTGAAGTGAAAGCATTAGCAGACAAACCTGAAGATGTGGCTGCGGGTGAGTTAGAAGGTATTGCAGTGAATGTAGCTCGTTCTAACGGTGAAAAATGTCCGCGCTGCTGGCATTATTCTGACAAAATCGGCGTGAACCCTGAACATCCAACACTTTGTCCACGTTGTGTAGAAAATGTGGCGGGTAATGGTGAAGTACGCCATTTTGCATAATTAAATTTGTTGTAAAACAGAAAAGTGCGGTTGATTTTAACCGCACTTTTTTACTTTTGTACAAAAGGAAGTAGAGATGATGTTAGGAAAAGAAATGATTCGCTCAAAAACAATGTGGTTTTATCTCTTATTGCTTGTTTTCTCCATTTTTACCAATATGGGGTTGGGTAATGTATTAAGTGAGAATATTCCCGTTTCAGATTACGCAATTTTATTTGTTATCACGGCGATTTCTTTTTATTTCACCCCTTGGATTGGGCGAATATTAATCACTGTATTATTCCTCAGCGCGATATTTTATTGTTCTGCTGGTTTTTTCTATGGTATTCCATCTTTAGGTATTATCGCTTCTGTTTATGAAACGAATATTAATGAAACTTTGGAATACTATACAACCATTCCTTTTTGGATATTTTTATTTCAAGCTACTTATCTCATTCTGTTTGTTGTTTTAATGAAATTAAGTTTTCATGCTAAACGACAAGCATTTAAATGGCTGAATACGGGTGTTATCGGCATATTATTAGTTTTTTCTTACAATCAATTTTCTGATTGGAACTATGCATATAAATTCCGTTTTTATCCGGTTCTTTTCTACTCAGAATTTGATCGTATGAATGACCTGTATTTAGAACAACGAGATTTTCTAAACCAATCTGTTAATGCGCCTTCTCAATGGGATATTCAATCTTTTACGCCAAAATATAAAAATTATATTTTAATTATTGGTGAAAGCATGCGAAAAGATTATATGTCGTTATATGGTTTTCCATTGAAAACAACACCATTTTTAGAGCGTGTGAAAGGCACAGTTTTTGAAAATTATTATTCTGCAGCACCGAATACGCAACCGTCTTTACAACGCACCTTATATCGAGCAGATAAAGGGGAAACGGTTTATACGGATAATATTATTTCTTTAGCCAAAAAAGCGGGCGTGAAAACCTATTGGATTTCTAATCAAGGAAAAATTGGTGAATTTGATACGATGGCCTCTCGTATTGGTCAAAGTGCGGATGAAACGATTTTTATGAAGCCGTTAGGTTATAACTCTAAAAAAGTTTATGACGATGAAATGTTGCCTGTATTAGATAAAGCCTTAAAAGAAAATATTACGAATCCAAAATTAATTGTAATTCATTTAATGGGCTCTCATCCTGCATTTTGTGAACGTCTTCCTTACGAGGTTAAAAATTATTTTATTAATCAATCTATGTCTTGTTATTTAGAATCGATTAAATATACGGATCAGTTTTTAGAAAAATTAAATTCACAATTGGTATCGCAAAATGAACCCTATTCGGTGATTTATTTTTCTGATCACGGGCTTGCTCATTATGAGGATTCTAAAGGCTTATCATTGCATCCAAATAATCTTTATAAACAAGATTATGAAATTCCTTTCGTTATGTTTTCGAGTGATAGCCAAAAGGTAGAAAAAATAAAAACGCCACAATCTGCATTTAATTTTGTTTATGGTTTTGCTGATTGGATGGGAATTAAGGAAAAACATTTACAAGGCGTGGATTTCTTCTATCCTGAAAAACAGGAAATTAAGGTATTTGATTGGAAGAAAGTGGTGAATGTCAAAGAGTTGGCTGATGATCCAGCAAAATTACCCGAAGCTGTGCAGTAAATGAGATCGTGCTTTATCATTTATCGGCTTATGCTAGAATTAGCGCAATTTTTTTAAAAGGGAAATATTATGTCCAAAAAATCAGGGCTTTCATTTTTATGGTTAAGTGCGGTCGCTTTTGTGGTTGATTTGCTCACTAAATATATTGTGGTGCAAAAATTTGATTTGTATGAAAGTGTTAATGTGTTGCCTGTTTTCAATCTCACCTATGTTCGCAATTATGGCGCTGCATTTAGTTTCTTAGCGGATCATAGTGGCTGGCAACAATATTTCTTTATTTTGTTAGCATTAGTTATTTCAGGCATGTTGGTTTATTTTTTAGCAAAAAATAATGCTGAACAAAAAATCCAAAATTCTGCTTATGCACTCATTATTGGAGGGGCGCTAGCGAATATGGTGGATCGCGCTTATAACGGTTTTGTCGTAGATTTCTTTGATTTCTACTGGGATATTTACCATTATCCAGTGTTTAATATCGCTGATATTGCCATTTGTATTGGCGCAGGGTTATTAGCATTGGATGCTTTTAAGAACGAAAAGAAAAAAGTACAAGATAAACAAGTAGAAAAGTGCGGTCAGAAATGAAGATAATTTTAGCGAATCCACGAGGATTTTGTGCCGGTGTAGATCGTGCCATTAGTATTGTTGAACTAGCCTTAGAAATTCATGGCGCACCGATTTATGTTCGTCATGAAGTGGTGCATAACCGATTTGTTGTGAACGGATTGCGTGATCGTGGTGCAATCTTTGTGGAAGAATTAAGCGAAGTACCTGATGGCGCTATCGTTATTTTTTCTGCGCATGGTGTATCTCAAGCCGTTCGGCAAGAAGCGAAAGACCGCAATCTCAAAGTATTTGATGCTACTTGTCCTTTGGTAACTAAAGTGCATATGCAGGTTGCGCGTGCAAGTCGAAAGGGAACAAAAGCGATTTTGATTGGGCATAAAGGGCATCCTGAAGTTGAAGGCACAATGGGGCAGTATAGCAACGAAGATGGCGGTATTTTCCTGATTGAAAAAGTAGAAGATATTGCGCGTTTGCCAATGCAAGAAAATGATGATTTAACCTTTATGACGCAAACAACTTTGTCGCTAGATGATACGGCTGAAACTATTGCTGCATTAAAGGAAAAATATCCTGCTATTCAAGGGCCACATAAAAACGATATTTGTTATGCAACAACCAATCGTCAAGAAGCGGTGCGAGAATTGGCAAAATTATCTGATTTAGTGTTGGTAGTGGGTTCTAAAAACTCATCAAATTCAAATCGTTTAGCTGAATTAGCGTCTCGAATGGGGGTTAAATCACAGCTTCTTGATGACCCTTCCGATATTCAAGCTGATTGGTTTAATGATGTGAAAACCATTGGGATTACAGCCGGCGCGTCCGCACCCGAAGAATTAGTTCAATCGATTATTTCCTGCTTAAAAGAGTTTGGTGCGAATACCATAGAAGAACTACAAGGTTTAGAAGAAAATATGTTCTTTGAGGTTCCAAAAGAGCTGAGAATAAAAGAAGTTAACTAATCTTAAGGGCTTGTCGTAAATGATAAGCCCTTTGTTTTTTCATGCAAATTAAGAATTTTTGTGATCTGAATCGCAGAAGTGCGGTAAGAATCTTGAGCGTTTTCTTGAAAGCATAAAAAATGACTGTGTTGATATGCTCGTCAACATGTTCATATTAAAAGGAAACCTCTATGAAATTAATGAAAACATTATTTACTTCGATGGTATTGTGTGGTGCGCTTGTTGCTTCTTCGTCTTTTGCTGAGGAAAAAGCAACAGAACAAACCGCTCAACCTGTTGTAGCAACTCAAACTGAGGCTCAAGTAGCATCAGCTACTGTGAATGATAAATTGAATATCAATACGGCAACTGCGAGTGAAATTCAAAAAGCCTTAACTGGAATTGGTGCGAAAAAAGCAGAAGCGATTGTGCAATATCGTGAAAAACACGGTAATTTCACGAGTGCTGAACAACTATTAGAAGTGCAAGGGATTGGTAAAGCAACACTTGAAAGAAACCGTGATCGAATCACTTTTTAATTTTAAAACTGCTTATGGATGCCCTGTTTTACAGGGCTTTTTTATTTTTTATTGTGCACTTTAAGCCATTTTTTCATTTGTTCAATTTCCGCTTGTTGTGCGTTAATAATATCCTCAGCAAGCTTACGCATTTCAGGATTTTTTCCGTATTTTAATTCAACTTCTGCCATTTTTACTGCGCCAATATGGTGTGGCAACATACCTGCTGCAAAAGCAACATCAGGATCTTTATATTGCGCAGCTGCCATCATGTCTTGATTCATTTGATTCATACCTTGCATAAATTCTTGTTGCATTGCTGAATCTGTCGACATTGGCATATTCATGTGTGCTTGATGCGGTTGTTCATTAGCTTGGGCATAAATTGAAACTGCAGCAGCGCTAAGTGTGATAAAAGTCATAAGTTTTTTCATGTTTTTCTCCTATGTGATAACTGAATGAGTACAAATCATAAACCTTGACCTAAGGTTAAAGTCAATATTTATTCCGAAAATTTTTGGTGAGATATTAAAATAAGACAATGTTTGATATGAGGAACAGAATTACGAAGCAAAGATTTGTACTTGCCACGGGCAATAAAGGCAAAGTAAAAGAAATGGCAGATGTGTTAGCTGATTTCGGTTTTGAAGTCATTGCTCAGACAGATTTAGGCATTGAAAGCCGAATCGAATCACTTTTTAATTTTAAAACCGCTTATGGATGCCCTGTTTTACAGGGCTTTTTTATTTTTTCAGAAAGAAAATGTAGAAAGTTTATTTCTTTTTAAAAATCCGTTGGCAAGCCTAATAAATTTTAATACACTAAAAAGCCTAGTCGGGGTGCAATACGCTGAGATCATACCCGTGAACCTGAAACAGTTAATACTGACGTAGGAAACTAGGAATATACCTTATCTCCTTTTCGTCATTATTGCTGCCTTTTAATCATAAATAAGGATGTAATAATGAAACTTCTTAAATTAACCTTAATTTCTACCGCACTTTTTTCCACCGCGGCATTAGCCCAATCACAGCAAAGTGTTAACGTATATAGCTATGATTCTTTCACGTCTGAGTGGGGAGCAGGTCCAAAAGTAAAACAAGATTTTGAAAAAGCACATCCGCAATGCACTATTAATTTTACGCCTTTTGAAAGTGGTGGTGTGTTGCTCAACCGTGTTCGTTTGGAAGGAAAGAAAACCAAAGCGGATATTGTATTAGGTTTAGATAACTTTGTTTTAGAACAAGCTGAAAAAACAGGTATTTTTACGCCAAATAAAGTAGATTTAACTCAACTTGATCTGCCAACAAAATGGACGAATAAAACATTCTTGCCTTTCGATTTCGGTAACTATGCTTTTGTGTACGATAAAACTAAATTACAAAACCCGCCGAAAAGTTTGAAAGAATTGGTTGAACGCCAAGATATCCGTGTAATTTATCAAGATCCTCGCACCAGCAGTGTGGGTCGTGGTTTATTGGTTTGGATGAATGCAATTTATCCTGCGGACAAAATTCAATCTGCTTGGAAAGAGTTGGATAAGCATACGGTAACAGTGGGTAAAGGTTGGTCGGATACTTACGGTGCATTCTTAAAAGGCGAAGCGGATTTAGTGTTAAGTTACAGCACATCACCACTTTATCACCAACTTTTTGAGAAAAAAGATAATTATGCAGCGACAGATTTTGCGGAAGGGCATATCACTCAAGTGGAATTAGCGGCTCGAGTCGCAAACCATCCAAATCAATGTGCGGATGATTTTATGGCATTTTTAATTTCACCTACGGCACAAAAACATATTGTGACAACCAATATTATGTTGCCAGTCATTCAAGGTGAAATTGAACCGCACTTCGATGCGCTTAAAGCTCAACAAAAAACTCAAACTCCAATCAATCCAATGGTGAATGCGGAACAATTAAAAAATTGGATTAGCACTTGGCAAACCACATTAACAAAATAGTTTGATGTTGTCGTTATTTCATCACCCACAACTCCGCCCTCGTCATTATGTGGGCGGCGTTATTGTCATTAGTTTCATTATTCTTTTTTATGGTAGCGCATTAAGTTCGATCTTTGCATTGGGCGATGAATTGCAATGGAAAACTTGGTTCACGGATGATTACCTACAGCATCTGATTCTTTTCAGTTTTGGACAAGCCTTACTTTCTACCGTTTTATCTATTTTTTTTGGTCTGCTCCTTGCCAGAGCATTGTTTTATCAACCATTCTCAGGAAAAAAGTGGCTATTAAAATTAATGTCGCTGACCTTTGTTTTACCTGTTTTAGTGGCAATTTTTGGTTTGATCGGCATTTATGGTTCAAGCGGTTGGTTAGCTAAGTTTGCTAACCTTTTTGGAATGCCGTGGCAGGGACATATTTACGGGCTCTCGGGTATTTTAATTGCCCATCTTTTTTTCAATATCCCGCTGGCAGCGCAGCTTTTCTTACAAAGTTTGCAAAGTATTCCTTATCAGCAACGTCAGCTTGCGGCGCAACTCAATTTACAAGGTTGGCAATTCGTTAAATTGGTGGAATGGCCTGTTTTTCGTCAGCAATGTTTGCCCACATTTAGCTTGATTTTTATGCTTTGCTTCACCAGTTTTACAGTTGTTCTTACGCTAGGCGGTGGGCCTCAATATACAACATTAGAAACCGCAATCTACCAAGCGATTTTATTTGAATTTGATCTGCCAAAAGCAGCACTTTTTGCCATGTTGCAATTTGTATTTTGCTTAGTTTTATTCAGCTTAACATCGCGTTTTTCACCTTCTAATCAAAATGGCTTGAGTAATCGCAATCCTTGGTTTGAAAAACCTAAAAGTGCGGTCAAAATTTTCCATATTTTTGTCTTACTGGTTTTTGTATTTTTCCTTTTTTCGCCTGTATTGAACATTCTTATTAGCGCATTGAATTCACCAAGTTTACTCACAGTTTGGTATAATTCTCAGCTCTGGCGTGCGTTAGGCTATTCTCTTTCTATCGCGCCATTATCCGCATTGATTGCATTAATGATGGCAATTGCCTTGCTACTTTTATCACGCCGTTTAGAATGGTTGCATTATCAGAAAATTGCTCAATTTATTATTAATGCTGGAATGGTTATTTTGGCAATCCCGATTTTAGTACTCGCAATGGGGTTATTTTTATTATTACAAGAGCGAGATTTTTCGAATATCGATTTGTTTGCCATGGTTGTATTTTGCAATGCATTAAGTGCAATGCCTTTTGTTTTACGTATTTTGAGCGCACCTTTTCATAACAATATGCGTTATTACGAAAATCTGTGTAATAGTCTGGGAATTGTGGGATGGAAACGTTTTTATCTGATTGAGTGGCAAACTTTACGTGCACCATTGCGCTATGCTTTTGCTTTAGCCTTGGCGCTATCTTTAGGGGATTTTACGGCTATTGCGTTGTTCGGCAATCAAGAGTTTACTTCTCTGCCGCACTTGTTATATCAGCAACTAGGGAATTATCGTAATCAAGATGCAGCTGTAACCGCAGGGATTTTATTATTGCTTTGTGGCATATTGTTTGCCTTTATTCATACACATAGGGATGCTGATGATTTATCTAAATAATGTGATTTTGAACGATAAAACCTTACCGATGTGCTTTAATTTGAGCGTAAATGCTGGCGAACGTGTCGCAATTATTGGCGAGAGTGGGGCAGGGAAAAGTACGTTATTAAATTTAATCGCTGGATTTGAATTTCCTCATCAAGGAGAAATTTGGTTAAACGATAAAAATCATACTCGTAGTACACCTTACGAACGTCCAGTTTCTATGCTATTTCAAGAAAATAATTTATTTCCTCATTTAACCGTACAGCAAAATCTTGCGTTGGGTTTAAAACCCTCTTTAAAATTAACCGCACTTGAACAGGAAAAAATTGAACAGGTCGCTTGTTCTGTAGGATTGGGCGATTATTTACAACGTTTACCGAATTCTCTTTCGGGGGGACAAAAACAACGAGTGGCTTTGGCGCGTTGTTTATTGCGAGATAAACCCATCTTGTTATTAGATGAGCCTTTTTCGGCATTAGATCAGAAACTTCGTGTAGAAATGCTTGCTTTAATTGCCAAACTTTGTGATGAGAAACATCTGACGTTGTTACTTGTTACTCACCAACCATCGGAATTAGTTAGTACGATAGATCGAGTATTGCTGGTGGAAAATGGTCAGATAAGTCAATTGCAAAAAGAGACGTAAAATTATATAGATTTTATAACTGATGAATTGATTCAATGGCTATCGATACCTGCCTATAAACTGAATAAAGATAAGATACAAAAATTCGGTGATTATTCACCGCACTTTCAAAGGAAAAATATGTTAACTGAAAAACTACAAATTAACTCTATTACACCACACCCAAGCGTTGAATATTGGTCTGTTTGCAAAGTTGAGGCGTTATTTGAAACGCCATTTTTGGAATTGGTTTATCGCGCTGCGCAAATTCATCGCAAGCATTTTAATCCTCGAGCGATTCAGTTATCCACGTTAATGTCTATCAAAACAGGTGGATGCCCAGAAGATTGTGGTTATTGTCCTCAATCAGCCCGTTATCATACTGGTGTGCAAAATCAGCAGTTATTAGATGTTGATGAGATCGTCGCGAAAGCAAAAATTGCGAAAGCGCGTGGAGCAGGGCGTTTTTGTATGGGCGCAGCTTGGCGAGGCCCTAAGCCAAAAGATATTGAGAAAGTCACAGAAATTATTAAGGCAGTGAAATCGCTCGGTTTAGAAACTTGCGGTACTTTTGGTTTATTGCAAGATGGTATGGCAGAAGATTTAAAAGAAGCTGGATTAGATTATTACAATCATAATCTTGATACAGCGCCAGAACATTATGCAGAAGTGATTGGTACTCGTCGTTTCGATGATCGCCTTAGCACGTTAGGAAAAGTACGCAAAGCTGGATTAAAAGTGTGTTGTGGTGGCATTGTGGGGATGAATGAAACTCGCAAAGAACGGGCAGGGTTAATCGCGAGCCTTGCAAATCTCGATCCGCAACCTGAGTCAGTGCCGATTAATCAACTTGTTAAGGTTGAAGGTACACCGTTAGCCGATGCGGAAGAATTAGATTGGACTGAATTTGTGCGAACGATTGCTGTTGCACGTATTACCATGCCAAAAAGTTATGTTCGCCTTTCTGCAGGCCGTAGTGGTATGAGTGAAGAAATGCAAGCGATGTGCTTTATGGCTGGTGCAAATTCTATTTTCTATGGCGATAAATTACTTGTCACAGGTAACCCAGAAGAAGATGGCGATCAGTTATTAATGGCAAAATTAGATTTAGAGCCAGAAAATGCGGAAAATAAAAAAGCTTCTTGAGTATCAAGAAGCTAATTATTTAAGGGGCTGACGTAGATTAGCCCCTAACTTTTTTATTTTTGTTGAGGCTGTAATTGTGGATCTTGTCCATACAATGGATGTCTCGGACCATAAAGCAAACAACCATTGCAAGGTCCATTAAGCATATTTCCTGTCGCCCACGCAGCAACTTTGTACCCTTTATCAGATACATTGTTCGCAATTTGTTTTACTACAGCAGTAATTAGCATTGCGATGGCATTACCGTTGTTATTGCGATCTGCATCGTCTGCGTAGCCTGTACCTTCCCATAAGATTTTACCACTACGTAAATCAACAAGTTTACCACTTACTCTTACTTTAGTAACACTATCAAATACTTGGTAATTCACACCGTAATCATCTACATTAATGTAAAGAACTGCATCAGCACCAAAAATATCACGTAATTTTTGGGGATTTACATTATGGATTTCTTGAGCCTGTGTTAAACCATTGTGTTTAAAAGTTTCATACACAAGCGCAGGAGGGAAAACATAATACCCATCTTCCGCCAATGGAGAAATTGTATGTGCCAATACAGCGGGAGAACCTTTAACATCATTCGTTGTATCCGTAGGAAGTAATACCAAGATAGAACGCGGTTTACTTTCTTGATAGTTCGTATAGTCATAAGGCGTTGGCTTCATTGTTGAACAAGCAGAAAGCAAAAGTGTACAAGCCATTACTAAATAGAGAGAGATTTTTTTCATTTTTTCGCTCCTTTTTTCACTTTTTTACTTCCAGTGCTTTCTGTATTCGTATCCACTTTTTTTCCTTTATTTAACAAGAAGTTAATATATTGAGTTGATTCAGGAAATAAAGTCATTTCTTTCTGATAGGCTTCTGCCATTTTGCCAGCATTGCCTAATTGACCATATAAAAGACCAATCTGCGCATACAGACCAGGCGGTACTTTTTTACCGCTATCAAGCTGAGCGATTTCTTCTAATTTCTGAAGCTGTTCTTGTGGATCGCCGTCTTGAGTTAGATATTGGTATACGGAAGCTGGATAGCTATCTCCATTCCAAGTATACAATGTATTTGGTTTACTGCCTGATGAACAGGCAGTCACCACAGCAACAGCTGATAAACAAATAAAAAGTTTTAGTTTATTCATAATAAAATCCTTAATTTGAAGGCTTCCATTGACCTGATTCAACACCAGAAACAAGGTTATTTACGGCTTCACGAATGGCTAAATCTAATACTTTACCATTAAGAGTTGAATCATAACCTGCGGTGCCACCAAAACCTAACACTTCACGGTTTGAAAGATTATATTCACCAGCACCTTGAACAGAATAAACCACTTCTGAAGTTTGAGTATTCACCACATTCAATGTTACTTTTGCATAAGCCACTTGTTGTTTGCCGCGACCTAAAATACCAAATAATTGCTGATCGCCTACTGTTTTACGACCAAATTCAGTCACATCTCCAGTCACCACATAATTCGCACCTTTTAATTTTTGTTTTTGACCTTTGATTTTTGCTTCTGTCGCCGATTCTGACATATTGGTGCGATCCAACACACTAAAACGACCTGATTGTTGTAAGTGAGACACTAAAATGGTTTTGGCTTGATTACCTAATTGATCCACGCCGTCAGAGAATACGCCATTGTTATAGCTTGAACGATTATCAAATTTACCCACAGAAATAGGGGCTTTCACACCGTTATACGCGGTGTTATAGCTCGTTACTTTTTGAACTTCAACAGTACGAGAACCCTCGGTTGCACAACCAGATAAAGCTAAAACGCTGACGGATAATAAGATTGGATAGAGTTTCTTCATTATAGAATCCTTATAATATAAAGTGATAAAAAAGCTCCTTGAGTTACCAAGGAGCTTCCATTTTAAAGAATTTCTTTCGCTTTTGCGACTATATTTTCAACAGTAAAGCCGAACAATTTGAATAATTGATCCGCCGGTGCAGACTCACCGAAGCTATTCATACCAACAACACGACCGTTGAATCCAACGTATTTATACCAGAAGTCAGAAATCCCCGCTTCAATTGCAACGCGTTTGGTAACTGCTGCTGGTAATACGCTTTCACGGTATGCTTCATCTTGTTTATCGAAACGGTTAGTACTTGGCATAGAGACGACACGTACTTTTTTACCTTCAGCACTCAATACATCTGCTGCTTTCACTGCTAATTCCACTTCAGAACCTGTCGCGATGAAAATTAATTCTGGTGTACCTTCGCAGTCTTTTAATACATAAGCACCGCGTTTAACCGCGTCTAATTGTGCTGAAGTGCGGTCCATTTGTGCAAGATTTTGACGAGTAAAGATAAGTGCGCTTGGACCATCTTGACGTTCAACCGCTTGTTGCCATGCGATAGCTGATTCCACTTGGTCACATGGACGCCATGTTTCAAGGTTTGGAATTAAGCGTAGTGAAGCCGTTTGTTCTACTGGTTGGTGTGTTGGACCGTCTTCACCTAAACCAATGGAGTCATGAGTATAAACGAATAATGAGCGTTGTTTCATTAATGCCGCCATACGTACTGCATTGTGAGCATATTCGTAGAACATTAAGAAGGTTGCGCCGTAAGGAATGAAACCGCCATGTAAAGCAATACCATTCATAATCGCTGACATACCGAACTCACGCACACCGTAGTTGATGTAGTTACCACCTACGTTTTCATGCGCACGAATTGGTTTAGAACCACTCCATAATGTTAAGTTAGAGCTTGCTAAATCTGCAGAACCACCTAAGAATTCAGGTAACACATGAGCATATGCTTCGATTGCATTTTGTGATGCTTTACGGCTTGCAATACTCGCTGGATTTGCTTGTAATTTTTCAATGAACGCTTTGGATTCAGTTGCCCAATTTGCTGGTAATTCACCGTTTACACGACGTGTAAACTCTGCGGCAAGTTCAGGATATGCTTTTGCATAAGCGGCAAATTTTTCTTCCCAAGATTTTTCTGCTGCGACGCCTTTTTCTTTCGCTGACCATTCCGCATAGTACTCAGCTGGAATTTCAAATGGCGCATATTCCCAGTCAAGCGCTTTACGAGTTAACGCGATTTCTTCATCGCCTAATGGTGCGCCGTGACAATCATGTGATGCAGATTTGTTTGGCGAGCCAAAACCAATGATCGTTTTACAAATAATTAAAGTCGGTTTTTCTTTTTCTGATTGTGCAAGTACAACAGCCTGACGAATTTGTTCAGCATCGTGGCCATCCACATTACGGATTACTTGCCAGCCATAAGCTTCAAAGCGTGCTGCAGTATCATCGCTGAACCAACCATCAACATGACCATCAATCGAAATATTGTTGTCATCGTAGAATGCGATTAATTTCCCAAGGCCTAAGGTTCCCGCTAAAGAGCAGGCTTCGTGAGAAATCCCTTCCATTAAACAGCCGTCACCTAAGAAGACGTAAGTGTGGTGATCAACGATTTCATGACCTTCACGGTTAAATTGGCCCGCTAAGGTTTTCTCAGCAATCGCCATACCCACCGCATTAGTGATACCTTGGCCTAATGGCCCCGTTGTGGTTTCAACACCTGGCGCATAACCATATTCTGGGTGGCCAGGAGTTTTAGAATGTAATTGACGGAATTGTTTTAAATCTTCGATAGAAAGATCATAGCCAGTTAAATGTAAAAGACTATAAATCAACATAGAACCATGGCCGTTAGAAAGTACAAAACGATCTCGGTCTGCCCATTTAGGATTGGTCGGATTGTGTTTTAAAAAGTCGCGCCATAATACTTCAGCAATATCCGCCATCCCCATTGGTGCACCAGGGTGACCAGATTTAGCTTTTTGCACAGCATCCATTGATAAGAAACGAATTGCATTGGCTAATTGTCTACGAGTTGCCATTTTGTTCTCCTGTTATAATTCGCTTTGAAAAAATAATCTTGCGCATTCTACCTTATTTCTGAAGGAAATTTAGCAAAAATCCGCACTCAATTTAATAGTTTGTGACAATAATCAAATTCTACGGCGACGCTGGTGAAAACGCGTGCTACTCGATTTTACTTTCAAATTTACCGCACTTTTTTTCTCTTTGGGTTTGCGGTAAGTCCGTCGATAGTGACTTAAAAAATAATGAATAGAGCTTGCCATCACCGCGCCAAGTAAAAATACGATAATAAGCTCGCCATATAATTGGTGAAAAATTTGATTAATTTTTGATTGATTAGATTGCGTATATTGAGCATCAATGGTGACACGTAAAAATCCTTTAATGCCGCTTTGGGCGTAAAGTGGCTCTACAATTTGTTGATTATTTTCATCGGGTGAATTGTGAGTCTCGCGACTTTGAGCCAGTAATTTTCCTTCGTCATCATATAAGCTCGCATCTAAAATAAAGTCTTCTTTGACTATTTGATCAAGATTGTCCGTTAATTGCTCTGTTTTAGCATTATTTGTGAGTAAAACTGAAAATAAATTGGCTTGTTGACGAACTAAAATATGTGAGATGTTCGCCACTTGGTTTACGCTAGCAAATTGTGAACTCAGCTTAAATTGTTTTACACCAAATAAGATAACGCCAAGTGCAGTTAGGCTTAGCACAATAATCGTTGTAAGCATGGTTGATTTGATTAGTTTTTCTTTAATTATTTGCACTTTTTCAACTCACATCGGTTAAAATCTTTTCATTCGCCACAATTTACAGGATTTTTATGCAAATTCAACGTTTCGAAAGCATTACACAAAAATACCCACAATTTCCTACCGCGCTTTTAGCCAATGAGGATCCAATACAGAGCGGAGAGCCTTTTATCTTATACGGCACAAAGTTGGACATAACTAAGTTGGAGAAATTTCAACAAAAGTGCGGTCAAAATTTTCAGATTTTTGATGTTTGGATGGTGGAGCAAAATATTGTCGTTTTATTGAAAGGCCAGTGGTTTGTTGATTTCATTAACTTTGCTCATGACCTTGAAGTAGATATTGCCAAATTAGATTTTAGCCCTAAATTGTCTCAAGCTGGATTGTTGGTGATGGATATGGATTCTACCGCTATTCAAATTGAATGTATCGATGAGATCGCTAAACTGGCTGGCACGGGTGAATTAGTTTCTGCCATTACTGAAAGCGCCATGCGTGGAGAGCTCGATTTTGAACAAAGTTTGCGTCGTCGAGTGGGAACACTTAAAGGCGCGCCAGAAAGCATTTTGCAACAAGTACGTGAAAAATTGCCTTTAATGCCAGGCTTAATTGAAACCATTAAGACATTACAGCAACATGGTTGGAAAACCGCTATTGCATCTGGTGGCTTTACCTATTTCGCCGATTACTTAAAAAGTTTATTAAACCTCGACTTTGCGGCGTCCAATCAATTTGAAATTATTGATGGCACGCTTACCGGCAATGTAAAAGGTAGCGTGGTCGATGCACAATACAAAGCGAATACCTTGCAAAAACTTGCTGAAGAATACTATATTCCACGCAAAAACACCCTCGCCATTGGTGATGGAGCCAATGATTTGGCGATGATGAATGTTGCCGGATTAGGCGTGGCATTCCATGCGAAACCGAAGGTGCAACAACAAGCGCAAATTGTGGTAAACTTCGCCGACTTAACCGCACTTTTATGCCTTTTAAGTGCCAATGATCGAATTTAATAAAATGGGAGAAGACTATGCCATCTTTTGATATTGTTTCTGAAATCACTTTACACGAAGTCCGTAATGCAGTGGAAAATGCAAACCGGGTGCTTAGCACGCGTTATGATTTTCGTGGTGTAGAAGCGGTCATTGAATTAAATGAAAAAAGCGAAACAGTGAAAGTGACGACCGAATCTGATTTCCAATTAGAGCAATTAATTGAAATCTTAATTGGTGCGTTTGTAAAACGTGGCATTGAGCATAGCTCGTTGGATATTCCAACAGAAAGTGAACACCACGGTAAACTTTACACCAAAGAAATTAAATTAAAACAAGGAATTGAAACGGAGGTGGCAAAAAAAATCACTAAATTAGTGAAAGATTCAAAAATCAAAGTTCAAACTCAAAT
Source organism: Haemophilus haemolyticus (assembly GCF_003490935.1). Lineage (GTDB taxonomy): Bacteria > Pseudomonadota > Gammaproteobacteria > Enterobacterales > Pasteurellaceae > Haemophilus > Haemophilus haemolyticus_M. Next base: position 59,122 of record NZ_QQGD01000001.1, read on the forward strand.
TCAAGGTGAACAAGTGCGCGTAACTGGTAAATCACGTGATGATTTACAAGCCGTTATTCAATTGGTGAAAGGCGCTGAATTAGGCCAACCATTCCAATTTAATAACTTCAGAGATTAAAAAATCTAGGTATAATCTACTTTGTTTTTTATAATACGATGTAATTATTTTATTGGTCTCGATGTTCTCAAAACATGATATTGAGAACATCAACTTAACTCAACTTACTTAGAGGTTACAATGAAAAGAATTTTAATGGCCATCGTTGCAGTTTTAACATTAGCGACAGCGAATATCACTATGGCGGAAGATGTCTATTATTGGACAGATAGAACCTTAACCACAACTGGCGAAGATACTTTCCGTGTGAATAAAGCACAAGTGAATACCGATGAAGATCGTCGTTTACTTGAGGAAGATAAACAAAAATTCAGAAATATCATCGCCTATTATAAGAAAATTGATGCGGTTATCAAAGAGAAAAACAAAAAACCGTCATCTGCTTTGCAATATTATAACTATATGTTCGAAAAATTCAAAGATGTTTTTTATGCCTCAAAAGAAAAAAATAGATATGATAAAGAATATGTGAATTTACTTAGAGAAATCGCTCAAATCACCACAAATTATTATCTATCAGTGTATAAGGAATTGGGTACAGAACAATCGAAAAAAAGATTGGAATCAAAATCAAGAATTTTAGACGATACCGTTATTCTTCGATTTGTAACTGATAACCCAAATTATTATAAGTAAAGAAAGGGCGGAAATCCGCCCTTTCTTTATATCGTAGCACTAATATTCTTAAAATCATTATCAGATAATTTTATATTATCTTCCTTATCTTGCATATTTATATCTTTATCAACACCGTTTTTGTACTCATCATAAAATTTTCTTTCTTGCCCATAGAATTCGATCGTAGATTTAAACTCACCATTTAATAACTTATCGACAGCTAAATTTAAATACTCTTCAGTCGGTGTCTCTTTTCGATCATATTGAATTTGCGCAATCAACCCTTCTTTTAATTGACTACGCAAATTTTCATTCTTTAACATAGCTTCTATATTAATACGATCAGCAATATCGGGATTCTTATCAATAAAAGCATTAACTGATGTTAATTTCATTAAACCCGCATTAAGCTTATTTATTACCACCTTTTCACCATTAGTTGAATTTGGTACGATAACCATTTTAGGATCATCAGATAAATATTGAGAAAGATAACTGTTCACAAAAGCAATATATTCTTTACCATTTCTTGATAAACCCAAAAATTCAGGATCTAAAGCCTTTGTTAGATATTTATTAGCCACTAGTAAGAAAAGCTTTCTCGACGCTTCTGTACTATTACCAGGTTCATCTGTATATACCTGCATTTCAATAAATTTTCCTGGGTGAGTTGGTGTAGCATTTTATGCTAAGCTGAAAGTGTAATAACAAGCATAAATTGTGGTAAACGTTACACTCAATAAATCAAATTCAATCAAGGAATGGAAATGGCGAAGAAAATCGCTAAATTAGTGAAAGGCGCTGAATTAGGCCAACCATTCCAATTTAATCACTTCAGAGATTAGTTTTCAAATAAGGGCGAAATGTTGTCATAGTTTTTTGATAAAACTTGACGAACACCGCTTTCAAGCGTAACATTCGCCCGATTTTTTAACGAGAAGGACACACACTTTGGACAGTCATAGTCGATACCGAATATCGCTCTAGACGCCCGCCTTTTTATTATCGGCGCGCGTTCGCCGGTAAATTTACCGTTGTTTCGGCATCTCTTAACGAAAACTTTGCGATTTTTCACCGCACTTTCGTTTCTTCTTTAATTTGTTCACTGTTAGCTGTTCATAATCCTATAAGGAGTATGAAATGATCAACGCGTTTGCTATCAATGATTCCCGCTTGGTTCGCATTGACGAAGACCAAACTGATCTCAATACTGCCATTTGGCTTGATTTACTTGAGCCGACAGGCGAAGAGCGTGAAATGCTACAAGAAGGCTTAGGCCAGAGCTTAGCATCTTTTCTAGAATTGGAAGATATCGAAGCTTCCGCCCGTTTCTTTGAAGATGAAGACGGTTTACACCTTCACTCATTTTTTTATTGCGAAGATGAAGACAATTATGCTGATTTAGCGAGTGTCGCTTTTACTATTCGTGATGGTCGTTTATTTACGTTGCGTGATCGTGAGCTACCAGCATTCCGTTTATATCGTATGCGTTCTCGTAGCCAGCGTTTATTAGAATGTAATTCTTATGAAGTTTTACTGGATTTATTTGAAACGAAAATTGAGCAATTAGCGGACGTTATTGAAAACGTTTATGCAGATTTGGAAGAGTTGAGTCGCGTTATTTTAAACGGAAAACAAGATGAAGCCTTTGATGAGGCATTAAATACGCTCACGGAACAAGAAGATACGAGCTCAAAAGTTCGTTTGTGCTTGATGGATACTCAACGCGCACTAGGTTTCTTGGTTCGCAAAACGCGCTTACCAACAAACCAGTTAGAACAAGCACGAGAAATCTTACGAGATATTGAATCTTTGCAACCGCATAATGAATCCTTGTTCCAAAAAGTAAACTTTTTAATGCAAGCTGCAATGGGTTACATCAATATTGAACAGAACAAAATTATGAAATTTTTCTCTGTTGTTTCTGTGATGTTCCTTCCGGCGACATTAGTTGCATCCACTTATGGTATGAACTTTGATTTTATGCCTGAATTACATTTTAAATATGGTTATCCAATGGCAATTGGATTAATGATCGCAGCCGCATTGACACCATATATTTATTTTAGAAGAAAAGGATGGTTATGATGGAATTATCCCAAACCGCATTATTTATCGGATCAATTATTAATCTTTATGCACTTGTCTTAATCTTACGAGCTTGGTTACAGTTTGCTCGAGTGGATTATTACAACCCTGTTTCAACATTTGCAGTAAAAATGACTGATCCAGTATTAAAACCTCTGCGTAAAATTGCGCCTACTATAAAAAATATCGATACTTCTGCTTTACTTCTAGTATTTATTATCGGTATGTTAAAAGGTATTATTTATTCTGGTGTATCGGTAAATGTACTCTTAGTATTAGGTGTATTAACTGTGTTGAAAAGTATTGGTTTATCCATTTTTTATGTGCTTTTTATTGGCGCTGTTTTAAGTTGGTTTAATCGTGGCAATAGCCCTGTGATTTATGCGTTTTATCAACTCTCAGAACCTCTTTTAAAACCTATCCGTCGATTCCTACCAACATTAGGTATGATTGATTTTTCTCCTATGGTCATCGTATTTATCTTATTGTTCTTAAATAACCTAATGCTTGATATGTTAGGTGGACTTTGGATGATTGCTGGTTAGAGACCAATAGGTTATTGAATAATAATTTAGGGGCTAATCTACGTCAGCCCTTTAAATTAATATAGTTATATGTAGGTTAAAGTCTAGCTTACTGGTGAAATTCTTACAATAGCAGGAATTGAATTAAGTGAGCAATTTGGGGCAACGTTATTTTTTCTTTTGGTAAAGCCATCCGCAAGCTCATAAAAGAGCAGAGTTTAACGCAAGAACAACTTGAATTTGAAGCGGATATTTAACGTATTTATATGAGTAAATTAGAGCTTGGTCAATAACAACCGTCTTTAACAACAATTTTTAAATTAGAGAATTGATTAAAGTGTTCTGTAAGCGAATTAATTCAGCAGACAGAAGAAATTAATAGCAAGGGATAGGAATTTAGGGGACTTCCTACCTACCATTGAAATTAATGATGTTTCGGTGGATTAGAAAGCCCACTCTACGTTATTTTCCAAACAACGTTATCGATTCCAAATGCCCCGTATGAGGGAACATATCTATCACCGCAGTTTTTTCAATCTTGTAGCCAAAATCACGTAAAATTTCCGCATCACGCACTAATGTTGCAGGATTACAAGATACATATAAAATTTTCTTTGCTTTCAGCTCGCACAAAGCATTTAACGCGAAAGCTGCACCACTACGTGGAGGATCAAGCAAAATTTTATTGAACGACTGATGAGCCCAAGGTTGTTCAACAAAGGATTGGTCAAGATCAGCTTGGAAAAATTCAATATTCTTGATTTGGTTTCTTGCGGCATTTTGCTCCGCTTTTTGTACCATTTCAAAAACACCTTCAATTCCTACCGCACTTTTCACGCGTTTGGCGAGAGGAAGCGTAAAATTTCCCATGCCGCAAAATAAATCCAATACACAATCCTGTTGGCTCAATTCAAGCCAATCCAACGCAGTATTGACCATACGTTCATTTAATGCACGATTTACTTGGATGAAATCACGAATATCAAAATGTAATTTTATGCCATCAGAAAATTGATAATAAGGTGCATTACCATAAATTTGTTCAATGCCTTCATCACTTTGTAAAAACAGCATTAACTTTTCTTGTTCAGCAAATTTGAGCAATAAAGTGCGGTCAATTTCCGCAAGTTTTTTGGTGTAACGTAACAACATTGCAACGCCATTATCGGTCGCCACTAATTCAATATGCCCAAGCTGTTTCGGCGCAGAAAATTGTTCTAAAAGTGCGGCTAATTTAGGCAGTAAATAATTAATTACAGGTTCTGCCACTTCGCAAGATTGGACGGTAATTAAATCATTGGTATTTTTCTGACGAAAGCCCATTTCGACTTGTTTTGTGTTTGGATTAAACCACAAACTCAAACGCACACGACGACGATACGCCCAAGCATCGCCACAAATCATAGGTTGAAATGAAATCGGTTCTGACTGTAATTTACTTAATCGCTTAAACAATGCGGATTCTTTAGTTTTCCTCTGCATTTCAATCGGAATATGTTGCCCTTGGCAACCACCACAACGCATAAAATGAGCACATTTAGGTTCTAAACGTTCAGAACTTTTTACTAACCATTTTTTTGCCGTAGCATGCCCATATTGGCGTTTATCTTCCAGAATACGACATTCCACTTTTTCGTGCGGAAGTGCATTTTCAATAAACCAAGTTTTACCATTAATTTTCGCGACGCCTAAACCTTGATAATCTAAATCAAGAATATCAGCGGTAATGGTTTGAACATTTTTTGTTTTTTGCTTTGGGGTATAAAGAAGAACCATTGTTTGAAGAATTACGCCAAATTAATTAAGTATACACATTGCAGAATAGTTATTCATTGATATTCCATTTGATGGAATCAATACACTTTGACCCCACAAATATTGGCATAATTTTTATTTAGAGTAAATCACTGATAAGAAAAGGTGTAAATGGCAACCGCATTTACTGTGCCATCTATGATATTTCCATCTTTATATAAGCGAGTGATCGCTGTTTTTTATACGCTTTTTATAGCCAATTTGCTAGTAAGTATACTTACTAGTGTTATCTCTTTACAGAGATAACACAAAACATCTTGCTAAGAAATTTTCTATAATAAGGAATGAAAAATGAACAAGTTTAAAATAACTGTTACTACAACATTACTCGGTTTATCATTAATGAGTGTATCTACTTACGCTAATGTAGTGACTGCTGCACAAGTAGAAATAGAAGCAGCAAGGGCGGAACGCACCCTGCAGGCATCGAATGAACTGCAAAAAGGTAATTATTCTAAAGCTATAGAATATGCTGAACCTGTAGCAAACGCACCTATTACCGAATTCAACCAAGAGATTATTTCAAATTCTCAATTTATCCTCGGCTATAGTTATTTAGCTAAGAAGAACAAAAAGAAAGCAATATTATGGTTTCAAAAATCTTGTAAAAATGGCTTTTCTAGTAGTTGCAGCATGTTAGAAAAAATTAAGAGATAGTAAAATGAATGATCTATTTATTAGTTCTGTAATTCTTATAGCTTTACCTTTAATTGCATTATTGGGATTAAAAGTAATGAATATAGAAAGAACAATTGGAAAAATTATCGTGCTTTTGTCATTAAGTGTTGGATATGCTTTTACCTTAGGCGATGTTCTTACATTTAATAATGAAAATATGCCTATCTTAAATTACATTCAGTTAGCATATTACTCTGCAATAAGTTTCTTTGTTTTCGGCTTTGCTGGATTATTTTTTAGCACAAAAGCGGGAATAAGTGAAAAGGGTTTAAAATAAACATCATAGGCAAACATTGTTTGCCTTTATTTTTGCTTTACATTTTTAAAAAAATCATTTTAACAAGAGAATGTGCTGTGAGAATAATTCTCGGCTTTTTAATGGTTTATCGCCAAGATAAGGTTTCAGCGCAATACGAGTAAAACGTTTTGCCGCTTGACGTACCGCATCATCAGAAAAATCTAGGGCTTCAAAGGCTAACAAATCTCTTCCGTAAAAAGTGAGATTATCTTTCACTAAAGAAGCGATGAAACCTTTTTCCTCACGATAACGATATGTCATTGAAAAATCGACTGGCTCGCCAGAACCCGCACAATGAAGAAAATCCACGCCGTAACCGAGAATTTGTAAAAGTTGAAATTCAAAAAGACGCAACGTTGGCTCAACGTTGGTTTCAGTTGCCAAGCCTGTTAAGCATTTTAAATAATGTTGAAACAGCGAAGGATTCGGCGTTTCAGGCTCAATGACACGAGTCAGTAACTCATTCACATAAAAACCGCTATAAAGTGCGGTTTGTTGTAAAGGAAGTGTTATTGCGGCGGGTTCAGCTTTAGTAAGGGTTTTCAATGAACTTTTTCCCGTCCAACGCAACAATAAAGGTGTGAAAGGTTGCAAAACCGACTTCCAAGATGAACGCTTTGCTCTAGCGCCCTTGGCGATCACGGTTAGGCGACCACTTTCTTCAGTAAACAAATCGACTAAAAGACTCGTTTCACTATAAGGGCGACGATGAAGAATAAAGCCTCGCTGGAGTTCGGTTTGCACAATTAATTACCGGATAAACGCTCTACGGGTTGTAATACACATTGTTCTGCTAAAACTTCACCTAAATTAGTTTTTAGCACACTGAAATCATCGCGCTCTTGCCACGTCCAACGAATATTGCCATAATTTTTACCGCGCTCAGAAATCATTAATGTCAATTTTTCTGACATAGAATTAAAAGTCACCGTAATGTGATGCAATGATTTTTTACGTTTTTTCTGAGTGGAATGAACCACACGAACTTGCTTATCATCTTTACACAAATAAACTTTAGCCTCACCTTTTTGCAAAGCTTTATCTACTTTTTCCACCTGCATCTTTTGCGGCTCTGGCTTCTTTGGTAAACCATTTTGAGCGCAACCGATCAAGCAAAGTGCGGTTAAAATTAGAAACGTTTTTTTAAACATAGAATCCTACTTGCAAAAGAAAAATGGGCGATTGCTCGCCCTAAAAATTATTTTTTATATTCATAAGAACCATCAGACTGACGGACAAATCGCGTACCGTTAGATAAACGCATTTCATTTACTCGCCCTTGACTGTTCACAGATACTGCAACTTTATCACCCGGTTTAAAGCTACTTAAAACATTGCCAGCACCCGCTGCTTTACTCATTGCATTAACATCCGAAATATTAAGTTGATTGTCACGGAATACTTGCATAAGAGAAACGCCTTTAGGCACAGTTAATGTTTTCGCCGATGCAGTTGGTGCTGCTGCTTTCGTTGCAGGTTTTGCATCAACAATTTGAACTTTAGTTTCTTTTTTAACTTGAACCGGTTTTGCTTCAACAATAGGTGCTTTTCCTGCTGTTTTAGCGACGGTTTGTTCAGTTGCTTTTGCTGGTACATGTGCTTTTTCAGCAACCTTCACTTCTTTTTTCGCGATATCTTTATGCGCAACTTGTTGTTCTACTACTTTTTTCACCGGTGGAACTGGTGCTACAACAGTTGGCGCTTTTGGCTGTTCCACTTGAGCTTGTTGAGCTTGAGTTTGTGATTGCTCAGGTTGAGCTGCTTGCATAGGTTTAGCTGAAGCTGAATCCATTGTATTTGAGGTTTGAACTGGAGCTTGAGCCATATTTTGTGACGCAACCATGTTTTGTGGCTCAGCTACGTTTTCTGCAGGTTGATTTTGAGCGGTCGCACTATTAGCCGATTCATCTGCTTTTGGCGCATTTTCAGGTTGGTTAGCTTGCTCTGCCGCCATCTGATTTTGTGCAGGAGGATTATCTAAAATCGTGGTTTCAACTGGTTGATTTTGATCTAAAGATTGGAACTGCACTGGGATTTCATTGCTGTTAGATTGAGTGAAAGACTCAACGGTGTCAGAACTTGGTTTTAATGCAAAGAAAATAATTAATAAAATGACCAACGCCAAAATAGCCATAAATAAACGGCGATGTTTTGCTGGTAATACTTGCAACACTTTCCATTTTTCTGGTTGGGCTAAAATAGGTTTTTCAGCCTTTTCGACGGTTTCATCCGTGTTATTTTCAGCACTGATTTCTTCATCAACAGTAGAAATATTTTCTTCTGTGGAAGAAGTTTGAAGAACTGGCTCTTGTGCTGTTTTCAAATTTTCACTCGGAATTAAAGGAGCATTTTCTTGCGCTGATGAATCGCCAAAAGTAGGTTCTTTACGTTGCTGAAAGTTAGTTTGCACGTGATTTTTTTTGGCAAATAACCCTTTTGCTTTACCTAAAATTGACGAACTTGGCTGAATTGTTTTCTTTGGTGTAATCGGCTCTTGGTTAAGGCCTAAATCTAATTCATCTTGAGATGATTGTTCATTTTGATTTTTATTCATAGAATCCACTGGATTACTCCTGATACTTGTTGTTATTCATGTTAATTAGCCACGGAAGTGCGGCGAAAAAATTACGCGATATTTTATCGGATCTTATTCCGCGTATAAAGTCTTATTTGGTTCGCCAGCAATTTCTCGTGCGAGTTTGGGAACAAGATAGCCAGATGTAAGAGATTGCAAGGTTTTATAAATTTGCATAGCCTCGATATCGCTAATCAGAAAATGGCTCGCTCCTTGCACTTTATCTAGCAAATGCAAGTAATAAGGCAAAATTCCTGTTTGGAAAAGTTTATCACTCAATATTTTTAGAATTTGCGCGTCATCATTCACGCCTTTTAGCAAAACGGATTGATTCAAAAGCGTGACATTCACGGCTTTTAATTTTTGCATCGCATGAGCAAAAATTTGATCAATTTCATTTGGGTGATTAATGTGTGTCACCATAACTGTTTGCAAACGAGTTTCTGCTAATAAGGTACAAAATTCATCAGTAATCCGTTGCGGAATCACAACAGGCAAACGGGTGTGAATACGCAAACGTTGTAAGTGCGGTATATTTTCCAAATGTTTTATTAACCACGCTAACTCATGATCTTTCGCCATTAAAGGATCACCGCCTGAAAAAATCACTTCTTCAATTTCAGGATGCACTGCAATGTAATCTAATGCTAGTTGCCAGCTTTTTTTATTTCCTGGGTTTTCGTCGTAAGGAAAATGTCGGCGGAAGCAATAACGACAATTCACCGCACAACCACCCTTCGCCATAAAGAGCAAGCGGTTTTGATATTTATGAAGAATATTCGGCACGGCATTGGCATTTTTTTCTTCTAAGGGATCTGTACTAAATCCTTTGGCTTGTACAAACTCAAGATCAGAACACATCACTTGCAAGAAAAGGGGATCTTGCGGATTACCTTTTTCTATTTTATCAATGAAGGGTTGTGGTACGCGAAGCGAAAAAAGTTTCCGCGCAGCAATAGATTGCTCAAAATCATCTTCTGGTAAATTTAAGGCTTTTAGCAATAATTTAGGAGCTGAAATCGCATTTTTTAGAATTGTGAGCCAATTTTGTTCTTCTCTAATGACGGGTTCTTGGGTTAAAATACGCACTTTTCAAACCATCTCTAATTTTTAGGATATTAAAAATATGGCTACATATACTACCAGTGATTTCAAACCAGGTCTAAAATTTATGCAAGACGGCGAACCTTGCGTAATCGTTGAAAATGAATTCGTAAAACCGGGTAAAGGTCAAGCTTTCACCCGTACTCGTATTCGTAAATTAATTTCAGGCAAAGTATTAGACGTAAACTTCAAATCTGGTACTTCGGTTGAAGCTGCTGATGTTATGGATCTTAACTTAACTTATTCATACAAAGACGATGCATTCTGGTATTTCATGCACCCAGAAACATTTGAACAATATTCTGCTGATGCAAAAGCTGTAGGTGATGCAGAAAAATGGTTATTAGACCAAGCAGATTGTATCGTGACTTTATGGAACGGCGCGCCAATTACTGTTACTCCACCAAACTTTGTTGAATTAGAAATCGTCGATACAGACCCAGGCCTTAAAGGCGATACAGCAGGTACTGGCGGTAAACCAGCAACATTAAGCACTGGCGCAGTCGTAAAAGTGCCTCTTTTCGTTCAAATCGGTGAAGTAATCAAAGTAGATACTCGTTCTGGCGAATACGTATCTCGCGTAAAATAATTGCTTAGATGACAAAAGTGCGGGTAATTTCTGCGATATATTATGTCGCAGTAATAAAAAGCACTACAATTCATGCGATAAAAATGCCTTTCCGTTCATAAATAGGAAAGGCATTTTTTATAAATAATATAGTTTGGTATAAAGCATAAAAAACCAATCAGTCAAATTTTTCTGTTATTTTATGCTTTAATTAAAACATTTTTACTTATATTATAGAATAGAGTAAAATGAAGCACGATTTTCAAAAATCGACTATAAAATTTTATTTTTAACAAAAATCCTTTGGAGGAACCCTAATGAATATTCGAATTGAGAAATCTTCTCTTCTCTTCTCTTCTCTTCTCTTCTCTTCTCTTCTCTTCTCTTCTCTTCTCTTCTCTTCTGCTGTACAAGCAAAGGAAGATAATGGAAAAGGGATTTATGTGCAAGCCGATTGGGTGCACGCACGTGAAAAAATAGAGACAGACGCTCCAAATCAACCTGAAATATTACAAGACTATTCATACATCAAAACTCATTCCAACCATCCTCGTTTTTCTATTGGTTATGATTTTGGCAATTGGCGAATTGCAGTAGATTATGCTCATTATCGTAAATGGAGTCACGGCAAACATCTTATTAGTGAACCTATCGAAAAAGATCCTGCTGGATCGACTCCTCCGATGAATCTAGTTAAATCTAGCACAGTAATTGATCACAAAGATGCAGGTAGTTTCCAAGCCAAGAATTCTTATGGTATTTCTGTAATTTATGATTTTGATACTGAATATAAAATTAAACCTTATATTGGTGCAAGAATTGGAGTTGGGCATGTTGCTGCCAGCGGTTACACAAAAGATGAATTTACAACAAAACTTACATTAAAGGCTAACAATATGCCAATAGGCGGAGATGTGAAGGCGGCTCAGGAAACATCATATTCCAGAACCATAAAACGCATTGGCTTTGGTTTTATTGGCGGTATTGGCTATGACATTACACCGAATATTACCTTAGACTTAGGTTATCGTTATAATGATTGGGGACATTTAGAAAACGTGCGTTTTAAAACTCACGAAGCCTCTTTCGGTGTACGTTACCGTTTTTAATTAAACAAATTTAGTTTTCTATTTATGATCTGCACCCCAAAACCTGGACACCTAATTTGAGGTGCAGATTATGTCCTACTCTTATCAATTTCGTTTGAAAATTATCAAACTCGTCACCGAACAGGATTATGGTATCCGTGAGGTGGCTAAACTTCATCAAATTTCCCATGCTCTCGTCATTTATTGGCTAAAAGCATTTCGGGAAAGAGGGCTTGATGGCGTAAAATCGCCTTATACAAACCTTCAAACACCGAAAATGCATTAAACTTGGTTTAAAAGGATTGAGCCCAGTACAATGCCGAGCTCAATATTTAAGTTAACTAACCTGTCCAACTTTTGGGGGGGGGCAGATCACTTTTCTTTACAAGCCAAATATTTTCTCTACAATACCCGACCTAACGATTTGCCTAGTGCAAATCCCTGACCTGAAATCAGACAAAAGAGAATATTATGACAACCCAATTCAAACCAGAATTACTTTCCCCTGCTGGCTCCCTTAAAAATATGCGCTACGCCTTTGCTTATGGCGCTGATGCCGTTTATGCTGGCCAACCTCGTTATAGTTTGCGTGTACGTAACAATGAATTTAATCACGCCAATTTAAAAATTGGGATCGATGAAGCCCATGCGCTTGACAAAAAATTCTATGTAGTGGTGAATATTGCACCGCATAATTCCAAACTCAAAACTTTTATCAAAGATTTACAACCTGTGATCGACATGGGCCCAGATGCCTTAATTATGTCCGACCCAGGCTTAATCATGTTGGTGCGTGAAAATTTCCCAAATATTGATATTCACCTTTCTGTACAAGCAAATGCGGTAAACTGGGCAACGGTAAAATTCTGGAAACAAATGGGATTAACTCGCGTGATTTTATCGCGCGAATTATCCATTGAAGAGATCGCAGAAATTCGCCAACACGTGCCAGATATCGAACTCGAAATCTTCGTACATGGTGCGTTATGTATGGCATATTCTGGCCGTTGCTTACTTTCTGGCTATATCAACAAACGTGACCCAAACCAAGGTACTTGCACGAATGCTTGCCGTTGGGAATACAAAATGGAAGAAGGCACCACGGATGAAGTGGGCAACATCGTGCCGAAAATCGACCCTGCTCAACAAATAGAAGTGAAAAATGTGGCACCAACCTTGGGCGAAGGTGCAGTAACGGATAAAGTCTTCCTTTACACCGAATCACAAAAGCCAGATGAGCAAATGACCGCTTTTGAAGATGAGCACGGCACCTACTTTATGAACTCAAAAGATCTGCGTGCAGTACAACACGTAGAAAAATTAACCGCTCTTGGTGTGCATTCTTTAAAAATCGAAGGCCGTACTAAATCATTCTATTATTGCGCAAGAACCGCACAAGTTTACCGCAAAGCCATTGATGATGCGGCAGCAGGCAAACCATTTGATGAAAGCTTAATGGATACTTTAGAATCCCTTGCTCATCGTGGTTATACCGAAGGTTTCTTACGTCGTCATACACACGATGAATACCAAAATTACGAATACGGTTATTCTATTTCTGATCGTCAACAGTTTGTCGGTGAATTTACGGGTAAACGTAACGAACAAGGTATGGCTGAAGTGGCGGTGAAGAATAAATTCTTGCTTGGTGATGAAGTAGAAATGATGACGCCACAAGGCAACATCGTCTTTAAGATTGAAAAAATGCTTAATCGTAAAAATGAAACGGTTGATGCAGCACTAGGCGATGGGCATTTTGTGTTCTTAGACGTACCACAAGATATCAACTTAGACTACGCCTTATTAATGCGTAATTTAGTCAATAGCAATACAAGAAATCCACATAATTAAATGATAAAAAATTATTTGTTAAAAAAATGTTGCATTTTTGTATTTTATTATTATAATACGCCACATACCTGATTTGTTAATTCAACAACTCATAGTATGACTCCAAATATTTTTGCCCTTTCAGCTTTTGAAAGGGCTTTTTTTTTATTCGGAATATTCTGCGACTTCAAACCAACTTTCTAGAATCAAACAAGCAGAGATCCCATCTACTTTGCCTTTTTTTAAGGCACGAAAACCGCCTCTGTCAAAAATTTCACTGCGTGCCTCTGTTGTTGTTAAACGTTCATCTTGTAGCTGAACATTAACACCAAAACGACCCTGTAAACGCTTTGCAAATTTACGAGCACGCAAAGTGAGATCTTGTTCTGTTCCATCCATATTTAAAGGCAAACCAACAACGACAACATCTGGTTTCCATTCTTTCAGGCATTTTTCGATCGCATCCCAGTTTGGAATACCATCTTGCGCCTTAAAAGCAGGCAAGGCTTGTGCGGTGCCAGTAATACTTTGCCCTACAGCACAGCCAATACTTTTGGTACCAAAATCAAAAGCAAGTGCAGTAATCCCCATTAGCTATGCCCCACTTGTGCAAACACAAAATTATGTGGGTGAATACCAAGTAATTGATTCGCTGCAACATAGCGCTCATCATAAGGCATATCAAATAAAATCTGATCGTTCGCAGTAGCGACTAACCAAGCATTATCAGTGATTTCTTTTTCCAACTGCCCAGCCTCCCAGCTAGAGCATCCTAGAGCGATAAGATATTTTTCTGGTGCAAGTTCAGAACCTAGCGTCTCTATTACATCAGCAGAGGTTGTCATTGAAAGATCATCCGTGATTTTATAAGTATGCTGGAATTCATTAGGTGTATTCTTATGTAGAATAAAACCTCTTTCACTATGCATGGGGCCACCTGCTACCACCATTTCATTGCTAAAAGTGCGGTCATTTTTCATCATAAAATTGAGTTTTGAATAAAGCTCCGCAATGCTTAAATCCGTTGGCTGATTAATCACTAATCCCATCGAACCTTGCTCATTATGCTCGCACATAAACACCACAGTACGATTAAAATAATCGTCTAAGTGTGGCATCGCGATCAAAAATTTTCCTTGTAACTCCATCATTCACCTAAATCTCCAAAACAAATTTGTAGTGCACTAATCGCCGCAAGCGATGCAGTTTCAGTACGCAGAACACGCTTTCCTAATAAAATTTCAGTAAATCCTTGCTGTTCAGTTTGTGCAATTTCTTGTGCAGATAATCCACCTTCTGAGCCAATTAATAAGCGAACACCTTCAACGGGAATATTCGGTAAGGTTTTAATCGAATATTGCGCGCGTGGATGCAAATTCAATTTTAGCGCGCCGTCATTTTCTGCACACCAATCTTGCAATTTCATCAGTGGACGAATCTCCGGCACAATATTACGGCCACACTGTTCACAAGCAGCAATCGCAATTTTTTGCCATTGTTGGATTTTTTTATCCATGCGTTCGCCATCAAGCTTTACGCCACAGCGTTCAGACCATAATGGTGTAATCACATTCACACCCAATTCCACCGATTTTTGAATGGTAAATTCCATTCGCTCTCCGCGAGAAATCACTTGCCCCAAATGAATTTTTAAATTGGATTCTTTATCCGCAAGCTCACGCCCCAAAATCGCTACCTTTACAATTTTTTTATTCGACTCAATAATTTTGGCTGGATAAATATGATTAGAACCATCAAAGAGTTCAATTTGCTCTCCTTCTGTCATTCTTAACACGCGCCCTACATGATTTGCCGCGTCTTCTGAAAGCTGGCATTGAGTTTGATTTTCAAGGTATTCAGGATGATAAATTCTTGGTATGCGCATAATGTTTATCTATATTAATGAAAAAGTGCGGTTAAAATTCACCGCACTTTTGATGTTGAAATTAATCCGAAAGATTCTGCGGCAATCGCTCTAGAATAGCTTTCCAATAAGTTGAAGAACGTAAATTGTGTTTACGAATACAATCCTCCACCGCATCCGCATTTCCGGCAAGGCAAATTTGTTGCATTTCTAAATAGAATGTTTTTGTAAGTTCTCGGTGTTTTTCTTCTTTAAAAAATAAAAAACCAATTCGTTGGTAAACCCCTTTCAAACTATTAAAAATTAAACGATAAAAGGGCTTATTAGCCACTACGGTAAATTGACGAAATAATTTGTAATCAAATTCTGTGTAATCTTGCGCCGTATTTTGTAATTGATCTAATTCAGCAAAAAGTGCGGCAGATTGTTGAGGAGAATTTTTTACTGCCTCATAAATATAAGATTCAGACATTTTACTGCGTAAAGACAACATATTGTCAATAATCAAAGGCGCTGACTGCATATCTAAACCGATTAGTGTTTCAATAATATTCGGCCCTGCCGTATCCCAGATATTATTTACTTTTGTTGGTTTGCCGTGCTGAATAGTCAGCCAACCATCACGCGCTAAACGTTGTAAAACTTCACGCAAAGTGGTGCGAGTCACTCCGATCTTATCGGCTAAATCACGTTCTGATGGTAAATTACTGCCTGCGGGAAAAACATCTTGCCAAATGCTTTTCACTATATATTCTTCAGCTAAAGCGGCGGGGCTTTGGGCTTTCAAAATGTCATTATCATGTTGCATAAATTAAAAAATCAGATAAAAATCAAAAAAAAATGCAATTTTATAAAAAAATTACTTACTTTTTATTATCCTTTAAAGGGGGATATATTACAATGTTAGCGCAATAAAAAATAATGGAGTACTTTATGACAAACACACAAGCTTTTATGAAAAACTTTCTTGGGGCAAGTCCAGAATGGTATAAGCTCGCCATTGTGGTTTTTCTTATTATTAATCCTATTATTTTCTTTTTAGTCAGCCCTTTTATTGCGGGTTGGTTGCTCGTCGCTGAATTCATTTTTACGTTAGCAATGGCATTAAAATGCTATCCGTTACAACCCGGTGGCTTATTAGCAATTGAAGCTATAATTATAGGGATGACTAATGTAGAACACGTAAAAACGGAAATTATGGCAAACTTTGAAGTGGTATTGCTATTAATGTTCATGGTGGCAGGGATTTTCTTCATGAAACAACTGCTTCTTTACGTATTCACGAAATTACTTGTCAAAATTCGTTCAAAAATCGCACTTTCTTTAGCTTTCTGTTTTAGCGCTGCCTTCTTATCAGCCTTCCTTGATGCATTAACGGTTGTTGCCGTAATTATCAGCGTAGCAATGGGATTCTATGGTGTTTACCACAAAGTCGCATCAGGTAATAATTTAATTGATGCCGTCGATATTGCTGATGATGGAAAAATTGCAACACAACATCATGAAACCTTAGAAAAATTCCGTTCATTCTTACGTAGCTTGATGATGCATGCTGGCGTCGGAACCGCACTTGGTGGCGTAATGACAATGGTGGGTGAACCACAAAACTTAATCATTGCCGAACAAGCCAAATGGAACTTCATCGAATTTTTCTTCCGTATGGCGCCAGTTACTGTTCCAGTATTTATCTGCGGATTGCTCACTTGCTTCTTAGTCGAAAAATTCAAATTATTCGGTTATGGTGAAAAATTACCTGAAGACGTATGGAAAATCTTGTCAGATTTAGACCGCACTAATTCAGAGAAAATGTCTAAACAAGACAAAATTAAATTAGGCGTCCAAGCGTTAATCGCAATTTGGTTAATTCTTGGATTGGCGTTCCATCTCGCGGCGGTAGGCTTAATTGGTTTAAGTATCATCATTTTTGCAACTGCATTCACTGGTGTTACTGACGAGCACACTATCGGTAAAGCATTCCAAGAATCCTTGCCTTTCACTGCATTGCTCGTGGTATTCTTCTCAGTGGTTGCCGTAATTATTGATCAAAAACTTTTTGCGCCAATCATTCACTTCGTTCTTTCTTCAGAAGAAAATACACAACTTGCCTTATTCTATGTATTTAACGGCTTGCTTTCTTCTATCTCTGATAACGTATTCGTTGCAACGGTTTACATCAATGAAGCCAAAGCGGCGTTAACGAATGGAGTAATTGCTCCGCACCAATTTGAATTGCTCTCTGTTGCAATCAATACAGGTACAAACTTGCCATCAGTAGCAACACCAAATGGGCAAGCCGCATTCTTGTTCTTATTGACCTCATCGCTAGCGCCATTAATTCGTCTTTCTTACGGAAGAATGGTTTATATGGCTTTACCTTACACGATTGTACTTTCACTCATTGGTTTACTAGCTATTGAATTTATCTTACCAGCCACCACTATTTGGCTAGCAAGTTTAGGCTTGATTTTACCAATCTAAGGAGAAGAAATGCTCGCACTTTTAAAACGATTTTCTGAAAAACGTTCTGCTTGGTTCCTGCTGGCATTCTCAAGTTTAGCACTAGAATCTACCGCACTTTACTTCCAATATGGAATGGGATTACAACCTTGTGTACTTTGTGTATATGAACGTTTAGCAATAATTGGGTTATTTATTGCGGGCATTATAGGTTTACTTCAACCTCGCGCTTTAATCATTCGATTAATCGCTTTGGCATTAGGCTTATTCAGCGGCATTAAGGGATTATTGGTTTCATTCCGTCATCTTGATTTACAAATGAATCCAGCCCCTTGGAAACAATGTGAATTTATTCCAAACTTTCCTGAGACTTTACCATTTCACCAATGGTTGCCATTTATGTTTAGCCCGACCGGCTCTTGTAATGAAAGTCAATGGTCATTATTGGGGGTGACGATGGTGCAATGGTTGGTATTTATTTTTGCAGTATATGTGATAATTCTTGCTTTATTATTAATAGTGCAAATAGTCAAAACACGAAAACAAAGAAGAATATTTAATTAAAAAAATACGGTGAAATTTCACCGTATTTTTTATTCGCGAGATTTTGTTATTTTTTATCTGAAGGTTGTGCTCTGCCATAATTCGCACAAATAATCTGAGCAGCATTATAAAGCGTTGTATCAGGTGTTAAACTTAACGTATGTTTCTTTTGCTTTTTAGGCGCGGCACGCAAACCCTGTCCCCAAAACTCATCATAGAAATCAGTTCGCACTTGAGTTAAATGATAATTTGCACAATTCAAAATCTTATACTGACGAACAGAACGTGCATAACGTTTAGGCTCAGGATAAACATACAATCCCTTATCTAAATTCACCACTGCATCAAAATGCACAATTTGTGGCTCTTGATTATCCACCCAGATCGATTCACTATCGATGTAATAATTTATATTCTTCACCAAACGTACATATCCGCTTCGTACATCAGTCGGCGGTGTCAGTTTCACATCATTTTGTTCAGCCTTTTGAGTTTGAGCAGAACAGGCGGTAAGTAACCCAAGTGATAATGTTAAAATAATTTTTTTCATTATTTACTCCTTATGTTAGCTGACATTTATTCTAGAATTTTACAGTGTGTCCATAGCCTTCTAGAATCGTTTTAATATGCTCTAACGATTCTTTGGTTGGCGGTAATACATCTTCAAGCTCATAATCTAACCCAAGGGTTTTCCATTTATGCGCACCTAATCGATGATAAGGAAGAAGTTCAACTTTTTCAATATTGGTCATACCTTCAATAAACTGACCTAATAAATGCACATCGTGATCGCTATCGGTATAACCAGGAACCACAACATAACGAATCCATGTACGTTGATGACGTTTTTGCAAATATTTTGCAAATTCAAGAGTACGTTTATTTGGTACTCCAATAAGATTTTGATGAACTTGATCATTAAGCTCTTTTAAATCGAGTAAAACAAGATCTGTTACATCTAATAATTCATCAATAATATGATCATAATGACGTACAAAACCATTTGTATCTAAGCAAGTATTAATCCCCTCTACTTTACAAGCACGGAACCAATCACGCACGAATTCAGCTTGTAGCACAGCCTCGCCACCAGATGCAGTGACACCACCGCCAGTAGCATTCATAAAATGGCGATAAGTCACTACTTCTTTCATTAAATCTTCGACACTGATTTCTTTACCACCTTCAAGATCCCAAGTATCACGATTGTGGCAATATTTACAGCGCATCAAGCAGCCTTGCATAAATAAAATAAAACGAATACCTGGCCCATCTACAGTGCCACAGGATTCAAAAGAGTGAATTCGTCCAAGAACTGACATACATAAATTTCCTAAAACTAGATATAGCTAAATTTTACCAAAGATTTAGTTTATAAAAAATGAGCCTGATTTAAATCAGGCTCATAATTAAAATATATTTATCAAAGTGCGGTCATTATTCGCTGACTTTTTGAAAAGTTTGCACCACTGGTGCTTGTTCACAATACTCGACCAATACAGGTACAATTGAGGTAAAGTGTGGCGTTGCAAAATGTTGTTCTAAATCGGCTTTGCTTTTCCATTGCTCAATAAAAACATAATGATTAGCTTGTTCGCTATTTTGTTGTAATTCATAAGATACGCATCCTGTTTCTTGACGAGTATGCTTAATTAATTCTTGGCATTGGGTTAGAAAATCATTAATTTTGTCCGCTTTTACTGAAAATTGGGCAATAACTGTTAACATAATTTGCTCTCCTATATATAAAAATAAACCACTCACAAAACTAGTCTGTGAGTGGTTTATATTAAAACATAATTTTATTTACTTAGAAAGACTCAGTAAATGTACGGGTTACGACGTCTTGTTGTTGCTCTTTAGTTAAAGAGTTGAAACGTACGGCGTAACCAGATACACGGATGGTTAATTGTGGATATTTATCCGGATTTTCCATTGCATCTAACAACATTTCACGGTTTAACACGTTCACATTTAAGTGTTGACCACCCTCTACTGTTGCTTCGTGGTGGAAGTAACCATCCATTAAGCCAGCAAGATTGCGACGTTGTGCTTCTGCATCTTTACCTAACGCATTTGGTACGATTGAGAAGGTATAAGAAATACCATCTTTCGCATAAGCAAATGGAAGTTTAGCCACAGAAGTTAATGATGCTACCGCACCTTTTTGGTCACGACCGTGCATTGGGTTCGCACCTGGTCCGAATGGCGCACCAGCACGGCGACCATCTGGAGTATTACCAGTTTTCTTACCATAAACCACGTTAGAAGTAATGGTTAATACAGATTGTGTAGGCACTGCATTGCGGTAAGTTTTAAGTTTTTGAATTTTCTTCATGAAACGTTCAACTAAGTCACAAGCGATGTCATCAACACGGTTATCGTTGTTACCATATTGTGGATATTCACCTTCGATTTCAAAGTCGATTGCTACGTTAGTTGCAACAACATTGCCATCTTTATCTTTGATATCGCCACGAACTGGTTTAACTTTCGCATATTTGATTGCTGAAAGTGAGTCAGCCGCAACAGAAAGACCTGCGATACCACAAGCCATAGTACGGTATACATCACGATCATGTAATGCCATTAATGCTGCTTCGTATGAATATTTATCGTGCATATAGTGGATTACGTT
Organism: Haemophilus haemolyticus; assembly: GCF_003490935.1. GTDB lineage: Bacteria > Pseudomonadota > Gammaproteobacteria > Enterobacterales > Pasteurellaceae > Haemophilus > Haemophilus haemolyticus_M. The sequence goes on from NZ_QQGD01000001.1 coordinate 79,928, forward strand.
TAAGGCAGTCACATATTGTTTTGCCAACCAATCCATAAAGCTGTCCATACGGGTCATTACTGTATCGAAATCTAATACTTCATCAGTAATTGGTGCAGTTTTCGGACCTACTTGCATACCTAATTTTTCATCGATACCGCCGTTGATTGCGTATAACAATGTTTTCGCTAAGTTTGCACGTGCACCGAAGAATTGCATTTGTTTACCCACAACCATTGGTGATACACAACATGCGATTGCGTAGTCATCATTGTTGAAGTCTGGACGCATTAAATCATCGTTTTCGTATTGAACGGATGAGGTATCAATCGATACTTTCGCACAGAAACGTTTGAAGTTTTCAGGTAATTGTTCAGACCAAAGAATCGTTAAGTTTGGCTCTGGAGAAGTACCCATGTTGTAAAGGGTATGTAAAATACGGAATGTATTTTTGGTTACTAATGTACGACCGTCTAACCCCATACCTGCGATGGTTTCAGTTGCCCACATTGGGTCACCAGAGAATAATTGATCGTATTCAGGAGTACGTAAGAAACGAACCATACGAAGTTTCATAACTAAGTGGTCAACTAGTTCTTGCGCTTCAGTTTCAGTAATTTTTCCTGCTTTTAAATCACGTTCGATGTACACGTCAATAAAGGTTGCGGTACGACCGAATGACATTGCCGCACCATTTTGTGATTTGATTGCAGCAAGATAAGCAAAGTACATCCATTGAATTGCTTCTTGAGCATTAGTTGCTGGGTTAGAAATATCATAACCATAGCTTGCAGCCATTTGTTTTAATTGGCCTAATGCGCGGTGTTGTTCTGCGATTTCTTCACGTAAACGAATTGTTGCTTCAAGATTTACGCCATCTTCTAAATCTTTTTGTAAAGAAGAGAATTGTGCGTATTTATCTTTCATTAAGAAGTCAACACCATAAAGCGCTACACGACGGTAGTCACCGATAATACGGCCACGACCATAAGCATCTGGAAGACCAGTTAATACACCAGATTTACGGCAACGTAAAATATCTGGCGTATAAACATCGAATACACCTTGGTTATGTGTTTTACGGTATTCAGTGAAGATTTTTTTCACTTTTGGATCAAGTTCACGACCATAAACTTTACAAGAACCTTCCACCATTTTGATACCGCCGAATGGCATAATGGCACGTTTTAAAGGTTCATCAGTTTGAAGACCAACGATTTTTTCTAAATCTTTGTTAATGTAACCTGGAGCGTGAGAAGTAATTGTTGAAGGCGTATGCTCGTCAAAATCTAATGGCGCATGTGTGCGGTTTTCAACTTTGATTCCTTCCATTACAGCCTCCCAAAGTTTTGTTGTCGCTTCAGTTGGACCTGCTAAGAAAGAATCATCACCTTCATACGGGGTGTAGTTCTTTTGGATAAAGTCACGTACATTGACATTTTCTTGCCAATTACCACCAGTAAAACCAGCCCACGCTAATTTTTGCGCTTCATTAAGTTCTGACATAGTCATTTCCTTTGTTAATTAATAAATAAGTAAATAAATCTTTAATGCGTTTTGGTTAAATAACGTTGGAATACACCCATGCAAATTGCCCCGCCGACAATATTTCCCAACGTTACGGGAATTAAATTCTTCACAATGAAATGATACAAATCTAAATCTGCGTATTTCATCGGATCAACGCCGATTTGTTGCCAAAATTCAGGAGTACTAAAATGTGCAGTAATAATTCCCATCGGAATCATAAACATATTAGCCACACAGTGTTCAAATCCTGACGCAACAAACAAACCAATCGGCATAATCATAATAAAAGCTTTGTCTGTAACAGTCTTACCAGAATAAGACATCCAAATCGCCACACATACCATAATGTTGCATAAAATACCTAGATTAAATGCTTCAAACCACGTGTGATGAATTTTATGTTGGGCGGTTGCAAGAATTGTTAAACCCCATTGGCCATTTGCTGCCATGGTTTGCCCCCCAAACCAAATCACTGCAGCAATAAATAAACCGCCCACAAAGTTACCTAAATATACGACAATCCAATTTCGGATCATTTGCGCTGTGGTTATCTTACCACCAACACGGGCAACTAAGGTTAAAGTAGAAGAGGTGAATAATTCAGATCCTAATATCACCACCATAATCACACCTAATGAGAATACTAACCCACCCACTAATTTGGTCAGCCCCCAAGGTGCTCCGGCACTAGCAGCTTGTGTTGTCGTGTAAAATACAAAAGCTAAAGCAATACAAGCTCCAGCACTAATGCCAGACATAAACGATAAAAATGGACGTTTATTTGCTTTATAAGTAGCTGTACTTTCTGCACAATCCGTTGCTTCAACAGGTGTGAGCGCAACAGAAGACAGTTTTTGAATTTCTGATGCCATAATCAAACTCCAAATATTAAAAAAGTTAATGAAAATTTAATACTTCTAATATGTTTACAACTTCAAATACTTCTACTACCAGGGACATTTTACTCTTTTAATTTTTCATTTCAAAGAAATGCTACGATTTATTCTAACAAAATTTGATATTTTGCAAGATTTTTTCAGATAAAATAACCATAACTCTTTAGTAATAGTTTTTAGGTAAAAAAATAACCGCACTTTTATCAAAAAAGACAAAAGTGCGGTTAGTTTTCTGATTATTTTAGTAATACTCCGGACATATTAAGGTACAAAATAATGAGGTATAAAATGGCTATCATTCCCTGTCACTGCAGTAAAATCTTCGCGTAGCCCCATACCACAAGCCACATCACCCACAACCCAAGAGCCGATAATTGGATACATTCCATCAAAACTCGGCAATTCAAATTTTTGTTGATAAACATAACCTGAATTACCATAAAACCTAGAGTGTTCGCTTCCTTTCGCTGCAAATTCTACGCCATTGTTTTTCTCATAATAGAATACATTGGCACCTTCTCGACCTAACAATGGTTTTTTCACCCACATTGATAAATCTTTTGGCAATTCGAAGGGCGTAAAATAAGCAGGCAATAAATTCGGATGATTAGGATAACGCGCCCAAAGTTTTGCCAATAGTGCTTTATTGCTTAACAACATTTTCCACGAAGGTTCAATAAATCGTGTTTGAGCGGTCGTAATATGACGAGCAAACTCAGAGTGGCCTAGCCATTCCAGCGGATACAATTTAAATAACATTTCAATAGGCTGATCATTTAAATCTACAAATTTTTCTGTTTCGCTGTTATAGCCAATATCTTCCACCGCTAATTGATGAATATTCCAACCTGCGTTATAAGCCACATCAGCTAAATAATCCACATTGCCCCAATCTTCACGGCCTGCATCTTGCATGGCACTCAAATGGAAATCTTTTTTACCACTTTGTTGTTTCAAAAATTGGAAATGTTTTATTAATTCTTCATGAATCCAGTTGAACTGATCACGGTGTTTTAAGCCCTCAATTTGTTCTAACCACTGCCATTGAACAACCGCGGCCTCCAACAAAGATGTTGGCGTATCGGCGTTATATTCAAACATTTTTAGGTTTTCGCCATCATAGCCAAAATCAAAGCGTCCATATAAATAAGGATCTTGATTACGCCAAGAGCTTTCAATAAGCTGTTTTTGCAACTCCGTAAAACGATAATTTTCATAATCGCCTTTTTTAATTTCATCTGCCGCAAAATCTAAACACATTGAATGTAATTCGTTAGTTGTATCCTCAATGAGATCAATTTCCGCTAAGGTAAATTCATAGGCGACATTATCAGACCAATAATGAGATCCATCACTGGAAGGCAAATTATAGTAATCAAATCCAACATTAAGTAGCTGTTGCACCATATCTGGTCGAGTAGGAAACCCGGTTACACGTTTCATTTAGCCCCCACTACTACGATTAGTATTATTGGGGCGACTAAAACCACCACGAGATACAGGTTTGCTATTCATGCTTCCTGCATTTCCTTTCACAAGCATTGGTTTTCCAACAGAACGATTTGTTTGCGGTTGCACAACTTGCCCTGTTGGTGTGGTGACAGCTCGATTTCCAGGATAATAGCTTGGGCCAAGGAAACTACTAATTGCACGAGCCGCTATATACCCCATAACGCCACCAGCAATCGCAGCCCCTAAAGAAGGATCGGTACTTTCAGCTTTTGCAGTTGATTCCGCATTATTCTCGCTTTGATTAGCTTGTGCATTATTTTCAGCTGGATTTTTTATCGCACTTTCTGCATTACCGTTATCACGAATATTTAAACCAAGCCCCTGCTGTGGTGTGGTTTCAGTTTTCTGAGTACTTTCAGTATTTTTATCTGCCTCACAAAGCTCAATTTTTTTCCAATCCGCTAAACAATCGTCTAAAGACTGATATACATCGCGTTGTACTTGTTCTTCTGAACAGCCTCCTAATAAGGCCACAATAGATAAGCTAACTAAAATCTGATTTTTCTTTTTCATTGTTCTCAATTTTTATCGAATGGTTTTCACGCCTAGCCATTGCTCGGCTTTTTTATTAGTAATTTCGTCACGAGTCCACATGCTCATTAAATCTGGTTGTGGATATTTATTGCTGTTATAGCCGACTAAACGGGCAAAATCAAATACAGCATGAGGATAGCCATTAATAAGCAACAAGGCTAAGTAGCCACTCTCATCCCAACAAATTTCAAGTTTACGAGCCTCATGATGATTAGAGGTTGAATCAACATTATACACATGCAACATATCAACTATCGGTTGAGCATTTTGACGCATATCAAGCGCATAAAAATAGCCTGTTTCACCGTCATCTTCAAACATCACTGCCAGGTGATCATGCACAATCGAGTGTGTACCTACTTGCTTTGGTTGACCGAGAAAGAGTTGATCTTCGAGGGTTAAGTGTAACATGGTATTTCCTATTGAATTGAAGTTTTTTAATGATGCTAATCACATATTGATATGATATTAATATCTCTATCTAATTCTATCTCTATATACTCAGCTGGTAGATCTGGTAAATTATATTCTTCAGGACTAAAATCACTTTTTCTAAGAGATATTATTGATAAGTTTGATTTTATATTGAAACTTATATCTGTGATACCATAAAGATAATCTAAAACACTGGCTTCTTTATAAAGACTAAACTCTTCTGCATATTCTATTTCTAGATATTTAAATAGATGATTACTAATTTTATTTTTGTTTTTATAAATTTGTTCAAACCATTTGTTACATTTAAAAGTAAAGAGGTTTGTTTCTTTATGGAATATTTTATTTATTCTATTTAATAATTTATGTTCAAATTCAATTTGATAAATCAACATAGAATTGATTTGGTATTCTTGGCAATTATACCTTTCACCTAATAGTACAGCAGAATTGATATCATTAGGTAATACATCAAACATAGATGTATTATCATCTATAGGAATTATTTGTAAATTTTTTCCATTAAATACAACATTCTCTAGAATTTCATCAGATAAAAATAATGCTTCTTTTCTAGTTTTTGCTAGTGCTAATTCATAAATATTATCTTCATATTCTTGTTGTATAAGATAAGTGGTAGCCCATTCGGTTAATACGGAAAAATCATTAATATTTCTTTCAACACAATAATATCTTCTGTATAGCTCTAGTTTTGCATTCATGATTTTTACTGAGTTTAATTAGTTAATCAGATAATATTTAGATAAAAATAGTAGGCAAGCTATTGCTTTGCAATTTAATAAAAAACACCGCACTTTTATACAAAGTGCGGTGAGATTTTACAGTAAATTCAGCGTGAATTACGCTTGACCTTTAACCGCTTTTAAGCCTGGGAATGCTGCTGGAGTACCTGCGCGTTCTAATGCTTCTTCAATACGAATTAATTGGTTGTATTTCGCAATACGGTCAGAACGGCTCATAGAACCAGTTTTGATTTGACCTGCTGCTGTACCAACCGCTAAATCAGCGATAGTCGCATCTTCGGTTTCACCTGAACGGTGAGAGATCACAGCGGTATAACCTGCATCTTTAGCCATTTTAATTGCTGCTAAAGTTTCAGTTAAAGAACCGATTTGGTTGAATTTGATTAAGATAGAGTTTGCGATACCTTTTTCGATACCTTCTTTTAAGATTTTGGTGTTAGTTACGAATAAGTCATCGCCCACTAATTGAACGCGGTCGCCTAACACTTTAGTTTGGTATGCAAAACCTTCCCAGTCAGATTCATCTTGACCATCTTCGATAGATACGATTGGGTATTGTTTGGTTAATTCTTCAAGATAGTGAGTGAACTCTTGAGAAGTGAATGAACGGCCTTCGCCTTTCATTTCATATTTGCCAGTTTCTTTGTTGTAGAACTCAGAAGATGCGCAGTCCATCGCTAAAGTCACGTCTTTACCTAATACATAACCTGCTTTTTCTACTGCTTCTTTGATACATGCTAAAGCGTCAGCATTAGATGCTAGGTTAGGCGCGAAACCACCTTCATCACCTACAGCAGTGCTCATGCCTTTAGATTTTAATACTTTTGCAAGGTTGTGGAATACTTCAGCACCGATACGAAGTGCTTCACGTAATGTTTTCGCACCAACTGGTTGAATCATGAATTCTTGGATATCCACGTTGTTATCTGCGTGCTCACCACCGTTGATGATGTTCATCATTGGTAATGGCATAGAGTAAACGCCTGGCGTGCCGTTTAATTCTGCAATGTAAGCGTAAAGTGGTAAACCTTTAGATGCTGCAGCTGCTTTTGCGTTTGCTAAAGATACCGCTAAGATTGCGTTTGCACCAAAGTTAGATTTGTTTTCGGTTCCGTCTAAATCGATCATGATTTGGTCGATTTCAGCTTGGTTAGACGCATCTTTACCAAGAATTGCTTCAGCAATTGGGCCATTTACTGCTGCTACAGCTTTTAATACGCCTTTACCTAAGAAACGAGATTTGTCACCATCGCGCAATTCTAATGCTTCGCGAGAACCAGTTGATGCACCAGATGGAGCTGCTGCTAAACCAACAAAACCACCTTCAAGATGAACTTCAGCTTCAACAGTTGGATTACCGCGTGAGTCGATGATTTCGCGACCAATCACTTTAACGATTTTTGCCATTTTTATTTTCCTCAATTAAGTTAATTAAAACGGGTTAGGCGAGCCTAAAACAGGCGATATAATAAAGCTATTTTGAGATTTTGTCTTGTAAAAAATGCGTATGCTTTGATCTTTATCTATTTTTACAAAATAAAAGAGCGGTGAAAAATTCGTTGTTTCTCACCGCTCTTTTTACTCTAATTTAATCCATTACTTCACAGATTGTTTGTGATTTTCATAAGCTGCTTTTACAAAGCCTGCAAACAATGGATGACCATCACGAGGCGTAGAAGTAAATTCTGGATGGAATTGGCAAGCGACAAACCAAGGATGATTTGGCACTTCGATAATTTCTACCAATTTTTTATCTGCAGATAAGCCAGTTACTTTCAATCCTGCTTTTTCAATTTGTGGAAGCAAGGTATTGTTCACTTCATAGCGATGACGATGACGCTCTTCAATGGTTTCTTTGCCATAAAGCTCGCGAGCACGACTACCAGACACCAAATGACATTGCTGTGCGCCTAAACGCATTGTTCCACCAAGATCTGATTCATCGGTACGCACTTCCGTATTACCATCCGCATCTTGCCATTCTGTGATTAATGCCACCACAGGTTGTTCACAATCTTTATCAAATTCAGATGAGTTGGCTTTAGTTAAACCCGCTACATTACGTGCATATTCAATCAACGCAATCTGCATACCTAAGCAAATGCCCAAGTAAGGAATTTTGTTTTCACGTGCATATTGTGCGGTACGAATTTTGCCTTCCACACCACGATAACCGAATCCACCTGGAACAAGAATACCATCAATGCCTTTTAACACTTCAACACCTTTGGTTTCAACATCTTGGGAATCAATATATTTAATGTTAACGCTTAAACGATTAGTTAAACCTGCATGTTTCAATGCTTCATTTACAGATTTATAGGCATCGGGTAACTCAGTATATTTACCCACCATACCAATGGTCACTTCACCCACTGGATTCGCTTGTTTGTAAAGCACTTGCTCCCATTCAGAAAGATCCGCTTCAGGGCAAGTTAAACGGAAACGTTCACAGACAAAATCATCTAAACCTTGAGATTTTAATAATGCTGGGATTTGATAAATCGAATTTACATCTTTTAATGAAATGACTGCGCGTTCTGAAACGTTACAGAATAAAGCAATTTTCGCACGCTCATTTGGCGGAATCATGCGATCGGAACGACAAATCAACACATCAGGTTGAATACCAATAGAAAGCAATTCTTTTACAGAATGTTGAGTTGGTTTAGTTTTTACTTCACCCGCCGTTGGAATATAAGGCACTAAAGTTAAGTGCATAAATAACGTATGTTCACGACCAACTTGAACGGCTAATTGACGTAATGCTTCTAAGAATGGGAGTGATTCAATATCCCCAACGGTACCGCCCACTTCAACAATCACAACATCGTGACCTTGAGCGCCTTCAATGACACGATCTTTAATTTCATTGGTGATATGTGGAATCACTTGAATTGTTGCACCAAGATAATCGCCACGACGCTCTTTACGTAATACTTCAGAATAAATTTTACCTGTAGTGAAATTATTACGTTTAGTCATTTTCGTGCGGATAAAACGCTCATAGTGACCTAAGTCTAAATCTGTTTCAGCGCCATCTTGAGTGACGAAAACTTCCCCATGTTGGGTTGGGCTCATCGTACCTGGATCCACATTAATATATGGATCTAATTTCATAATAGTTACGTTTAAACCACGAGCTTCTAAAATTGCCGCCAATGATGCTGCCGCAATGCCTTTACCTAACGATGAAACCACACCGCCAGTGACGAAAATATAATTTGTAGCCATAGGGAACCTAATCTGTATTGGGATATAAATGATTATAGCTAATCATCTTACAGACAAAATCAACCAAAAGTGCGGTCAAAAATCGAAGATAACTAGCTATCAAAGACGGGACGGTAGTTTACCTGATTTAGTCAATGAACTCAATTATAAAACCACAATTAGCATGTAAAGCCTTATTAGAAGATTTATCTATCCTCTAGGATGAAATCTTTCATGCAATCGTTTCAATCTCTCTTTTGCCACATGAGTATAAATCTGTGTTGTGGATAAATCTGTATGTCCTAACAACATTTGCACCACACGTAAATCCGCACCGTGATTCACTAAATGGGTGGCAAAAGCATGGCGAAGAACGTGAGGGGAAAGTGCATCAGCATCAATATCCGCGAGAATGGCATAATGTTTTACACGATGCCAGAAAGTTTGACGAGTCATTTGCTGTGCACGCTGACTTGGAAACACAATATCAGAACTCTGACCATTTAAGAGAACAGGGCGACCATAAAGCATAAATTGACGAACCCAATAGGCAGCTTCTTCCCCCATTGGCACAATACGCTCTTTATTCCCTTTACCAATTACTCGCACCACGCCTTGTTGCACGCTCATGTTTTCAATCGTCAGCGAAACTAACTCCGTTACACGAAGCCCAGTTGCATAAAGCAACTCTAACATTGCTTTATCGCGTAACTCCAAAGGGACTTCCATATCTGGCGTATTGAGCAAATCTGATACTTGTTGCTCAGTTAAATATTTTGGCAGGCGACTAGGTAATTTAGGCGAACTTAGCACCGCACTCGGATCATCCACTCGATATTTTTCCCGATATAAATATTGGAAAAGTTTACGCATTGCACTTAACATTCGCGCGGTGCTCGTAGCTTTGTAACCTTTCTCCAAGCGCTCACCTAGAAAACCTTGCAAATCAACAGCATCTAAGGTTTCCAAAGACAAGTCATTTTTATCCAACCAATCACAAAGTGCGGTTAAATCTAAACGATAAGATTGAACGGTATTTTCTGAAAGCCCTTTTTCAATCCAATATTCGTTAAGAAACAAATCAATGAGCGCAAGATTTTTCATATTACTTTTCTACAAGACAAGCGATGCGTCCTATTTATGCTGAACAATTAAAAAGGCATTTAACTTGCGTGGAATCACAAAAAATGCAGCCGCCGCGATGATACTCATAAATACAAATGTCATCGCTGGCGAAGTCGGATAAATCATACCAGCAACCGCGGTGAAAATGGCAATGAGTACCCCATTCGATAAACCATTATACAAACCTTGCAACTTCGCAATATGGCTTTGCGGCTGAGTGGTGATATAGCGAACAATCGCATAATGGCACACGGCATAAGTCAAACTATGCATAAGTTGCAATAAGAATATCAACCAAAAATCTTCAATATATCCCATTACAGCCCAGCGTCCGATGCACGCAAGCGCAGAAATATAAAGCAGCACACTGATAGAAATATTTTGAAATAAGCGACGAGAGAAGAAAAATAATACAATTTCTGCCAATACCCCAATTCCCCAAAGTAAGCTCGTTTGAGAAACGGAGATCCCAATGCTTGTCCAATAAATTGTGCTATAAACATAATAAGCCGCATGAGAGCCTTGAATGAGCCCTACTGCTATCATGACTCGCAATGTAATAGGATTTTTCAGTAAAGCAATAAACCCAATATTATTTTGAGCGCCACCTTCAGGTATTTCATCTTTTGGGGGAATGGTCGGTTTTAAAAGCTGAATGATAGTATAGAAGGATAAAAGTGCGGTTAAAATCCACACGATATTTTGCTCGCCAACCCAGCCAATCATGCCACCAAACACCACTACGCCAAGGATAAAGGCAGAAGAGCCAATTAAACGCACTTTGCCGTAATCCAAGCCGATTTGGCGTTGCCAAGTGGATGCCAAAGAATCCCCAATCGGCATTCCCGCTGAATTCACAGAAGCATACAAACCGATAGCAATAAACAACAACCAAAAATTATGCGCAACTAAACTCATAGCCGCCATAATAATGGCCGATGCTAACGCCAATAGGCGTAAGGAACTAATAATATGATTGGCTTTTTTAATTAACGATGAAAAAAATAATCCGCCCGCAAATCGGAAAATATAAGCACTCCCAATCACCAGACCAATCATTTCTTCACCATATTGTTGAGATTTCAACCATGCTGGGAAAAACGGCAAAAACACACCATAAGCGCAGTAGTAACCTAGAAAGCTCAGTGCGAGCCAATAAAAAGGACGAACTTGCATCAGAATAAAGTTTCCATTTCTTGTGAACGAGACAAACAAGCCTGCATAGCTTGCTCTATTGTTTGATTAAAATGTTGAGCGTCAAATACCGCTAATGCCGCCGCAGTAGTGCCCCCTTTCGAGGTAACATTTTCACGCAAAGTTGAAAGTGCAATTTGAGGATTTTCTGTCACCATTTTTGCTGCACCAAGCATAGATTGCTGCACTAATTCACGCGCTGTTTTTTCATCTATATTCATTTTGATTAAGGCTTGCTGCATCGCTTCCAGCATCAAAAAGAAATAGGCTGGGCTACTTCCTGACGCGGCAGTGACTGCGTGCATTTGAGTTTCATCATCCACCCAAACCGTTCTTCCCACAGCTCCCAATAAATCTTGTGAAAAAGTGCGGTAATTTTCACTCGTATTTTTCGGTGCAAATAACCCCGCCATACCTTCCCCCACCAATGCGGGCGTATTTGGCATGACACGTACTATCGATTTTATACTTGGAATTAATGCGTTCAAGCGTTCAGTTGAAATGCCCGCAGCAATGGAAATTAATAATTTATCGGAAAAATCCACCGCACTTAGTGGAGAACAAACTTCAGCCATCATTTGAGGTTTTACCGCAAGCAATACAACTTCTGCTTTGATTACACTTTCCACATTATTTTCTGAAGTTGCCACGCCAAGATTAGCAAAAAATGCTCTTTTTTCCTCATTCGGGTCATTCACAATAATTTGCTCGGCAGGATAACCTTGTTTCAATAATCCCAAAATAATAGCCTGCGCCATATTTCCGCCGCCAATAAAGGCAATCAATTTGTGTTGCATCGTTTTTCCTACTTTTATGGGCTATAATGCTGCACATTCTACCCTATATTGAAGGAAGTGTTACGATGTGGTTTAAAAATTTAATGACTTATAGACTGACTAAACCGCTAGATTGGGATCTTGCACAGCTACAAACTCAACTGGAAGATTGTCAATTCCACCCTTGCGGTGCTCAAGATCAAAGTAAATTTGGCTGGTCAGCCCCATTACGAGGCTCTGATTTACTCTATTTTTCTGTAGGAAAGCAAATTCTATTAATCGCCAAAAAAGAAGAAAAAATCTTGCCGGCAAATGTGGTTAAACGTGAACTTGATGAACGCATTGAAAACCTTGAACAAAAAGAAAATCGCAAACTTAAAAAGGTAGAAAAACAAACATTAAAAGATGATGTTGTTATGAATTTATTACCTCGTGCGTTTAGTAAAAATCAGCATACAGCACTGTGGATTGATACGGAAAATAATCTTGTTCATGTTGATGCCGCATCAAGTAAACGTGCGGAAGATGCGCTCGCATTACTGCGCAAATCCTTAGGTTCGCTCCCTGTCGTGCCTTTAGCCTTTGCTAATGAACCCAGCACGATTTTAACCAATTGGATCGTTCAAGATACTTTACCGCATTGGTTAATTGTATTGGAAGAAGCCGAGCTTCGTGGCAGTCAGGAAGACAGCGTTATCCGTTGCAAAAAACAACCTTTAGAAAATGAAGAAATTCTCGCCCTTCTGCAAGATGGTAAAAAAGTAGTAAGTAAATTATCCTTAGAATGGGAAGATACCTTAACTTTCGTTTTTAACGAGGATTGCACCCTTAAACGTTTAAAATTTGCAGATAGTGTACGCGAAAAAAATGATGATATTCTGAAAGAAGATTTTGCACAGCGTTTCGATGCAGATTTTGTACTGATGACTGGTATTTTAGCCAAACTCACCGAAAATTTATTAGATGAATTTGGTGGCGAAAAAACTAGACTGTAAAATCATATTACAAATTTACCGCACTTTTGATTAAACAATGCTTGCCTAGACAGACAGAGGTTAAATCAAGCATAGACAAAAGCCTTTCCAAAATCTTAGGAAAGGCTTTCTTATCATTAAATTATTGTTCAGTATTTGAGTTGCTTGGCTTACGTCGTTTTCCGATATTTTTCGTATCCTTATGACGTAATTTTACTTTTTTCTTCGTCTCTGTTTTTTTCTTTTCTTCACGTTTTTCTTTAATACGTGCCTTTTGTTTTTTGCTGACAGATTTCACTTCACCATCTTTTGGTGGCTTAGTGCGAGGTTCTAAACCTTCTAAAACGCGCGCCTTTAAAATTTCCTCGGTATAGCGTTTGATTTTACCTAGTAACTTGTAATCATGGGCTTCGACAAAAGAGACCGCCGTGCCCTTTTTACCTGCTCGCGCTGTACGTCCAATTCGATGCAAATAAGTATCCGCACTATACGGCAAATCAAAATTCATTACATGGCTTACATCGTCAATATCAATACCACGCGCAGCCACATCCGTTGCAACCAATACCGTCACAATACCTGATTTCAATTTATCAATCGCATTATTACGTTGAGTTTGTGCCATTTCACCTTCTAAATACGCGGAACGAATGCCTCGTTTACGCAATGTTTCAGAAAGCTCACGCGCATCTTCACGACGACGAACAAACACAATTCCACGGGTCACTTCTTCAGTTTCAATAAAACGCGCGAGCAATTTGATTTTGTGTTCATTGCTGTCTGCGTGATAATACCATTGATTAATTTTTTTTCTCTCTCGACGGCTTGGTTCAGCATCCACTTTCACAGGATCATTCAATAAACGCTCCGCGAAATCGACCAACAACTCCCCTTCCAATGTCGCAGAAAACAACAAGGTTTGTTTTCGCCAACGGGTTTCAGCCGCAATTTTTTCTGCATCTTGCCCAAATCCCATTTGCAACATTCTATCGGCTTCGTCAAAAATCAGCATTTCAACGGAACGGCAATCAAAATTTTCCTCCTTAATGTATTGCAATAAACGACCAGGCGTAGCCACCACCAAATCTTGATTGGTATTGAATACATCGCCGTGATTTTGATACGCCACACCACCTGTAATTGTCGCAATATTTAAATGGGTGAACTGTGCTAATTCTTCCGCTTGTTCTGCCACTTGCATTGCCAGTTCACGGGTTGGTGTTAATACCAAAATACGCGGCGGACCTGGTTTACGACGCGGATAATCCAATAAATGTTGTAGCGCAGGTAATAAAAAAGCAGCCGTTTTCCCTGTTCCCGTTGGTGCAGAGCCTAATACATCACGCTCTTCCATTGCTGCTGGAATGGCTTCCATTTGAATAGCTGTTGGGCGATAATAACCTTTTTTCTCAAGCGCCTTTAAAAGCTCAGGAGAAAGATCGAATTGTTCAAATTGGGATAAATTCATTATTGTGCGGTTCTTTGTTAAAATTAGCGCGAATTATACCTGAAATTAGGGGCAATTTACGAAAAATTTATGAGCGGGTTTACCTTTAAACAATTCCATATCAATCAAGACGTCTGTGCGATGAAAGTCGGCACTGATGGCATTTTGTTAGGTGCTTGGGCTGATGTAAAACATTGTAAAAATATTTTAGATATGGGGAGTGGTACAGGGTTATTGGCTTTAATGTTGGCTCAACGAACAGAAGAAAACTGCCAAATTCAAGCGGTTGAGTTGGATCCCATTGCAGCAAAACAAGCGCAAGAAAATATCAATGATTCAGTGTGGAAAAATCGCATTCAGCTTATTCAAACGGATATACAACATTTTTTACAAACCACTGAACAAACCTTTGATTTAATTGTGGCAAATCCACCTTATTTTGAACAAGGTATTGCTTGCAAAAATGAGGAACGAGAATTAGCTCGTTATACCAAGCAAAGCCACTTAAATTGGTTAGAATGGGCTGCAATGCGCTTAGCGGAAAATGGGAAAATAAGTTTTGTTTTGCCTTATGATGCAGGGAAAACGCTTATAAAATCCACCGCACTTTTTTGCATAAAACAAACGAATATCATTACAAAAATGGGAAAAACGCCCCAAAGAATGCTACTTACCTTTGCCAAACAGCTACAAGTTTTAATGCAAGATCAATTAGTGATTTATGATGCGGATAATCAATACACAGAAGCGTTTATTGAATTGACTAAAGACTTTTATTTAAAATTTTAAAGGGGAGAAAATTCTCCCCTTGAACTGATAAAAAAACGCTTAATTACCATTCATAACCATAAGCAGCTCCAACCATAACATCTTTCTTACCTGACATATTGGATGCTCCACTGAATTTAACAATATGTTTACCATTATCTGTCAAGCGAGAATATCCAACTGCTAAGGCTTGTTCTCCACGGTAATGCGTGGTGGCGGTACTTATAGATGATCTACCTGCAGTATGTGGCTGAGGCAGCAACCCCATTGCACCCGCAATAGCAACTCCTCGACGTCCACGACGATCAACTTCATCCATTTTATTGTTTAAGTGATTAATTGAACGTGTATTTTGTGCCACAGATTGATTAGTTTCATATAATTGCTGACCATTTACCGCCTCTTTTGATATTGCAGAAATCTCACCAGCAGCTACATTCACTACTTTATTTCCGCCATTATCTAAGCCGTTTTCAGTAATAGAAACAGTTTTACTGCTGTTATTAATAGTCACGCCATTGGTATTCATAACTGTATTACCAGTGTGGACTTCTTTAACATTAACAATGTCATTTGGTGTGAGACTACTACCATTCGTACCATCTCTGCCGTCTCTGCCATCTCTACCGTTTTGTCCATCTTTACCATCTCTGCCGTCTCTACCATTTTGCCCTTTCAAATCAGGATTAGTTTTAATGGCATCGCTATCTAATTCCATAAATAGAACCTGATTATTTCCATCATTTTTTAGCGATGCTTTTAAGCCATTACCAAAAGAAAAACGAAGATTCGTTAAATTAAATGGTGTACCTAGTTGTGTACCAATATTAAAGTTAGCACCATTAACACTTCCACCGTTATAGAACTGTACAGGCGCGGCTGCCAGAGCTTTTAATTGTGCTACATTCACTGCATCAGTATCTTCTGAACCCGCAGCGACATTTGTGATTTGGCGAGTGATGCCTAAATCAGAATTACCCACAGATACCGCACCGGCAGAACTTCTCCAAGTATTGGCGTCATTGTAGTTGGCTTGAATCTCTGCTAGTGCCAATTTTTTAGCTGCAATGGCATCATCACGATTCTTACGCATCTTTGTCGTCGTTTCAGAAGCCTTATTACGAATATCTTCAGTTTTGCCATATAAACGGTCATATTCCGATACCTTTAAGATTTCATTATACGAAAAAATCTTCTCGTCTAATTCAATAATCTTTGCTCGTAAGTTGTTATAAGCTTCTAATTTCTTAGTTGATAGAACAGTACTCATATCTTTTAGTAGCGTTTCTGGTTTAGTCGCATTATATGCTGTAGATGCATAGCCTAATGGATCAAAACCAATTACATCGCTTTTTGTATTTGCTAAGGAGTTATCTCCTAGAGCTACTGTCGAATCAAATGTAGCCATAGCACTTGGACCAAGTGCGACAGAATTAACGCCTGTTGTTTGAGCTCCCGTACCAACAGAAACAGCATTTACTGCTTTTGTTTGTGCTTGATACCCAAAAGCAACACTATTGTTATACAATGATTCTGATTTTGAACCAATAGCACTGGAGTATATCCCGCGAGCATGAGCGTAAAGACCAATGGCATTAGAACCATATCCCCATGCACCATGTGTATGGTCTTTTGTATCATTTTGTACACCAATTGATACCGAATAATGCCCCATAGCTCTTGAATGTGTCCCTAAAGCTGATGAATAAGTACCTTGTGCATTTGATGATGTACCAATCGCTGTACCATAAGCCAAGATTTCTCCACTAATTTCATCTGTATTTGCATGAGCACCATTACCGATAGCTGTGGCACCTGTTGGCTCTTGTTTTGATCCAGATTTACCTGTTACTGCCCCTGTACCAACAGCAGTATTACCTGAATAAACTCCTCCGTCATGGTTCACAGAATCTGCACCAATGGCAATAGAAAGACCCGCTTGAGAATTTGCATTCCGACCGATAGCAATAGAGCCTCTAAAATCAGGACCTCCTATTTTCACTTTAGCACCTGAACCAATAGCGATAGCTTCTGTCATCCCTGCATTAGAACCATATCCTAGTGCTATAGATGTATAGCCCATAGCTTTCGCAGCTGTTCCGATAGATGAGCTAAAGTCACCTGTCGCCTCTGCTGCAAAACCATTTGCTAATGCTTGCATTCCAGTTGCTTTTGCCTTATATCCTGTTGCGATGCTTGCATAGTTAGTTGCTTTTGATTCAGCACCGAGCGCGACAGAATATACACCAGAAGCTAATGATTCATTACCAATCGCAACAGCTTGTCCACCAGTTGCGCCGAATGGGTTGGCTAACCCGAAACGAGCTAATTCTGGATTATTTGGATATAACGTTTTTTGTTCATTAAGTTTATTACGTGCCTTCGCAAATTTTTGGGCAAAATCAATAAACTTGTTACGTTTATCTTCTTCAGGAATAAGTTGTATTAATTTTGCATTATCTTGAATAAGTGTGGCTAAATTAGCCTCGCCCTGATTCGCATCCAATAATGATGTTAGAGTTGCTTCATCAGTAATATTATTTTTAATAGTTGTCTCATAATTAAGGAACATTCTAAGCTGATTTGGATCATCATAGAATTTCTTCATTTCATCTGTACTAGTATGCACTCCAATCGCAATTGCTCGTTCTCCTACCGAATAAGCATCTGCACCGACTGCAATACCATACTGATCAGTTGCCTCCGCGTATGCACCTAATGCGGTTGTATTAATACCAGTGGCCTGAGAGTTTGTCCCCATCGCTATTGCGTCAGTTTTAGTGGCTTTGGCGCCTAAGCCTATCGCAGCTGAATTACTGCCACTGGCTTCTGAATTCACTCCCACAGTAGTTGATTGATTGCCTGTCGCTTGTGCATTCATACCTACAGCAGTACCAAATAATGCCGCTTGAGAGTTTTTTCCCACAGTTGTACTACCGTTAGTATTTTCGCCCATTTTTTGTTCTAATTGGGTAATTCGATTAATTAATGTATTGTATTCTTCTTGTGTGAGAGTGACATTATCTGCCCATGCTGGAGCACTTAAAGCAGAAAAGAGAGAAAGGGAAACAAGAGAAATTTTTGCACTAAAGTGCGGTTGATTTTTGCTGTGTTTTGCTAAATTATGGCTGGCTGGCAGATTGTACATCATAAGTTATTCCTTTTTGTTGTTATATTTGTTTAAAAAATTTCATTGTTTTCTCTAAAAAAGAAGGCGTGAATTCTACTTAAACACTCAACAAAAAGCTATAAAATAATTTATCGTGAGTATGTTCACTCACGATAAAGCGAAGACTTATCTAAAATACCACTTAGCTAACAACACACCCGCATTCACTGCAATGTTTAAGCCTGATTTAATTGGGCTTGCGAGCGTTAAACGCACTTGTGTATCTTCTGGATTAGCTAAACTTTCCGTAGAACTTTCACTTAGCAGAAAAACTACTTTATTTTTTAGCTGCACTTTATCCAACGGCTCGCCTTGTTTATTGTGCGATACGTGAATAATTTGATAGCCTGATTTGCGCAATTGCATTAAAGCCGAATCAATATAATCCATTTCTAACACACGAATATATTCCGCGCCACCTTCTGCTACGCGCATTGAGGCTGCCGAATACAGATTTTCCGCATTATCGGCGACAATATTTTTCACGCCAAAATAAGCACAAGTACGCAATACGCCACCAATATTTTGCGCATTATTCACATTGTCCAATAGCACTAAACAATCCTCTTCACGAGGAATATCCAAATACCCTTGCAACGTGAAAGCACGAGGTTTCTTCACCAATAAGCAAATGCCTCCATGATGCTCTGTTCCGCTCACGCGAGCTAATTCTTCACTATCTACAATATGATAAGCCTTTTTGTTTTCAGCTAAATAACTTAATACCTCACCAATTTTGTGTGACATTTGCACGGTTGCCCATAAGCGAACAATACTTTCAGGGCGTTCTGCAAATAAAGCTAAACAGGCATTTTCACTGTAAACTTTCATTTCTTCCGCACGGTTTTTCTTAATTTTTTCAGGTGCTCGAGGAGAAAGTGCGCCAGTTTTCTTTTCTTTTGTTTTATAAACAGTACCCGTACTTTTTATCGTCACTTGAACCTTAGGTTGTTCTGCGTTTTTATTTGATGGCGCACGAGATAAAGAAAGTTGCGTAATTTTAGTTTCTTTTACTTCTTGTTTATCACGAGGAAAACGAGATTTTTCGTTTCTCTTTCCATTAAATTTATCATTAGAGTGCGGTCTATTTTGAGTTGGTTTTTCTCTGTATTTTTCACCTACTGAGCGTTCTTGAAAGGATCTGCCGGCGGATTGAAAAGACGGTTTGCGTTTGTCGTTCATAGGGTTTCCCTGAATAAAAATGGCTATTTTTTAGCCGAAAAATGCTAAAATTTGTGAGCATTATAACGAAAAAAAGCCTTTTTTCTATTAATAAGCGCGTGAAATATTGTAAACTAACGCACTAGTCTTTAATCACGAGATGGATTATGTTAATCAATAAAACCAAACGCGCTGAACAAAATTTAAATAATTTGCCATTCCTTGCCTTGCAAGCAGAGCAAATTGAATTTTTGGGTAGCCCGGCTGAATTTAAAACTCAAATTATTGAATTAATCAGAAACGCAAAAAAACGCATTTATGTCACCGCACTTTATTGGCAAAAAGATGAAGCGGGGCAGGAAATCCTCGATGAAATTTATCGCGTGAAGCAAGAAAATCCACACTTGGATGTAAAAATTCTCATAGATTGGCATCGCGCACAACGTAATTTATTAGGTGCGGAAAAATCTGCCACCAATGCAGATTGGTATTGCGAGCAACGCCAAACTTATCAGTTACCTGACGATCCAAATATGTTCTTTGGCGTGCCAATTAATACACGAGAAGTTTTTGGTGTATTGCACGTTAAAGGCTTTGTATTTGATGATACGGTGCTTTATAGCGGTGCAAGCATAAATAATGTCTATCTTCATCAATTTGAAAAATATCGTTACGACCGCTATCAAAAAATCGCTAATGCAGAATTGGCTGATTCGATGGTAAATTTCATCAATGATTACTTGTTAGATTTCAGTGCAGTTTATCCACTTGATGTCACCAACCGCCCTCGCACCAAAGAGATCCGCGGCAATATTCGCGCTTATCGTAAAGACCTTGCTCAAAATGGTGAATATTCATTAAAAAGTGCGGTGAAATTACCGAATGTTTTAAGCGTATCACCACTATTTGGCTTAGGTGCGTCAGGCAATGAATTAAATCAAGTGATTGAAGATTTATTCTTGCAAGTGCAAGAAAAATTGGTGATTTGTACGCCATACTTTAATTTCCCACGTACATTGCAACATAAAATAGCGACGTTGTTGGAAAATGGTAAACAAGTAGAAATTATTGTTGGCGATAAAGTCGCAAACGATTTTTATATTCCACCAGAACAACCATTCAAAATGGCGGGGGCGTTACCTTATCTTTATGAAAGTAATCTTCGCCGTTTCTGTGAAAAATTTGAGACTCAAATTGAAAATGGTCAGCTTGTGGTGCGTTTATGGCGTGATGGCGACAATACTTACCACTTAAAAGGCGTGTGGGTAGATGACCGTTATATTTTACTCACGGGTAATAATCTTAACCCTCGAGCATGGCGTTTGGATGCAGAAAATGGCTTATTAATTTACGATCCACAACAACAACTTTTAGCCCAAGTGGAAAAAGAGCAAAACCAAATTCGCCAACATACAAAAGTATTAAAACATTACACTGAATTAGAAGAATTGAATCAATACCCCGAACCAGTGCAAAAACTTTTGAAAAAATTTGCACGAATTAAAGCGGATAAATTAGTGAAAATGATTCTGTAATGCGATCTAATATTTAGATCCGATAACAAAGCCTTGTAAAAATGATCTATCCTAAAAAATTAGGCTGTTTAATCAGGATCTCGGTCCTTGATTAAACAGTCTAATTTTTTAGGAAAAGCTTCATTATTATCATTCTTTGGTTTTTAATTTTGCTTGAGTATGTTTAGTTAGCTATGTTTAACCAATTTCGTCCAGTTATAATAACCGTACAACGAGTTAAGTAAGTAGGCTGAATACATTAAGTACATCGCTGGTGTTTCTGCCCATAAGAAAATAGAAAGGATATTTAAAGCAATCCATAACAACCACTGTTCACGATAGCGCAAAATCATTAAAATCTGTGCAGCAACCGTAATAATTGTGGTTAGACCATCTAAACCTGTTGAACTACCACCAGCCGCTTGTAATGCTTGAACAAAAAGCAAAGTCCCAACCGTAGTCACAACAATTAATGTCATCCATCCTTTAACAGTTAAAGCTTTAGCAATCACGCTTTCTCCACCATCACTATTTTGCATATTGGCTTTCCACATAAAGTAACCAATAAATTGAGATGGCAAATATACATAGAGCACGGTATTCATTTCGCCTAAGAAATTCGATCCCCAAGCAACATAAAAATAAGTGTAAGCAAAAATTAATCCGAAGAAATAGTTACTAATTTTACCTTTACTTACCAATACCACACACAAAATACCGGAAATACCAGAAATCATTGCCAGCCAAGAATCAGGTGTTTGTACATAAGCCCAAATTTGCGCAATGATGAAAAGCGCAAGCCAAACTACCTCAAAAGGTTTCCAACCAGAAACAAATTCTTGTTTTAAACGTTCTGCCAAAGTCATTATTTACCCCTGTTGACTTAAATTTGAATGCGAGCATTCTTGCATTGTGCGTTGATAATGTAAAGATTCAGAGACATTTAATTCTCAACTTGTGAAATTCATCACATTTCGTTCAAATCCTAAGTAATTTATTATTCAGAAAACTCTCTAAAAATTTACCGCACTTTAAATACAATAATCTGGCTCAAGTGGTATTTTTGCTTGTAGTAAGAACTGTTTAGTCCGCTCGTGTTGTGGGCAAGAGAAGAATTTATCTGCTGTATTTTGTTCTACAATATGCCCATCCGCCATCAAAATTACACGATCTGCAACATCTTTCGCAAACTGCATTTCATGAGTAACGATAATCATTGTCCAGCCTTCTTGAGCGAGCATTTTTAGTGTTTGTAAAACTTCGCCAACCAATTCTGGATCTAACGCCGATGTAGGTTCATCTAATAAAATAATATCAGGTTTTACCGCAAGGGCTCGGGCAATTCCGACTCGCTGTTGCTGACCGCCAGAAAGTTGGGATGGAAATAAATCCGCTTTATTTTTTAGCCCTACCTTCTCTAACAAGCTAAGAGCCTTTTCTCTCGCCTGACTCTTATCTTGTTTTTGCACAACAACCATTCCTTCCATGATATTTTCAAGGGCGGAACGATGAGGAAATAAATTATATTGTTGAAATACCATTGATGAACGTCGGCGCAACTTCAATTCATCTGCTTTACTAATTTTCTGGCTAAAATCAATTTTTAGACTACCATCAGTAAATTCCAAAATGCCTTGCTCTGGTCTTTCAAGCAAATTTAAGCAACGTAAAAAGGTAGTTTTTCCAGAACCAGAAGGCCCTAAAATTGCGACCACTTCACCTTTATTAATTTCAAAATCAATACCTTTTAACACATGATTGCCATTAAAGTTTTTCTGAATATTACTTACTTTTAACATAGACAATCCTTACAAGTGACGAGAAAGACGTTTTTCTAAACGCATTTGACCAATAGATAACACAAGGCAGAAAACCCAATAAATTAATGCAGCCTCAGTATAAATCAAAATAAACTCATAATTCTCAGCTGTAATATTTTGTGCGACACGAAAGAGTTCTGCAATCCATACTAAAGAAGCCAAAGAGGTATCTTTCACCGTACTAATAAAAGTGTTAGAAAGCGATGGCACGGAAATGCGTAATGCCTGTGGCATTATCGTACGAATAAATGCCTGTTGATAATTCATTCCTATAGCATAAGAAGCCTCCCACTGCCCTTTGGGGATCGCAATAATTGATGCGCGCACAGTTTCTGCAGCATAAGCACCGATATTGACTGAGAAGGCAATAATTGCAGTTGGGAAAGGCTCGAGTTTAATGCCGACTTCAGGCAATCCATAGAAAATAATAAAAATCTGCACAAGCATTGGCGTACCACGAATAATAGAAATATAAGCGCGACAAATACTTTGCAAAAGTTTAGTCATAAAATTTGGATGAGGAAGCGTACAAATTACGGCAACAATTACCGCAATAAATAAGCCACAAAAAAAGGAAATAACGGCTAAGGGAATCGTATATAAAATTGCACCTTCCAACATAGGCCAAAACGAGCTGATTAAATAATCAGCTCGTTCTGCACTCATAAATGGAAGACTCGCTAACAAATTATTGAGTAATGTCATCACCAAACCATTTAATTGAAAGTTGTTTTAATGTACCGTCTTGGCGTAGTTCATCTAGTGCTTTATTCACTTTTACAATGAGTTCTTTTTCACCTTTCAAAAATGCAAAACCTGTCGGAATTTTCTTATCACTCTCAACGGCAATTTTTAAACCTGCATTTGGTTGTTTTTTGAAATAATCAAGCACAGCTAATTTATCATTCACTGTTGCATCAACACGTTCTTGTTTAACTGCTTCAAGATTTTGCGCAAGGCTATCTACTGTTACAATAATCGCGCCATTATCACGAGCATCTTTGCTCCAGTTACTCGTTGCTGATTGCGCTGATTTTTTACCTTTTAAATCAGAGAAAGTCTTAATGCTGTTATTATTTTCTTTCGTCACAATAACGCCAGCAGAATAATTATAAGGCGCAGAATAATCATATTTTTTTAAGCGCTCTGGACTTGGATTCGTTTGGTTTGCAATAACATCAAATCGTTTCGCATTCAAACCTGCATACATTCCATCCCAAGCGGTTTCTTTAAATTCAATTTTCAAACCTAGTTTTTCTGCCACTTTCTCAATGATTTCTACATCAAAACCGGTCAATTTTCCGTCTTTACCATGGAAAGTAAATGGAGCATAAGTACCCTCAGTTCCCACTAATAAAGTTTTAGTTTTTTCAACGCGATCAGCAATTTCACCAGCGTGAGAAAATGCAGAGAAAGCAATACCAGCACTTAAAAGTGCGGTTGTAAAAAATAATTTTTTCATTTTTTATTCCTTGTGTTGTGTTTGTCTAAGCATGATTATAAAAATCAAACTTATGAAAAAACAAGATTATTTATTTATATTTTATGAATTTTAGTTATAACAAAGCGAGATATGACCAATTACTATCAAAACAAGAAAATAATCTACCGCATTTTCTTGTAGAAAAACACATTTCTAAACAATGTAATCAATCTATTCTTATAACATTTCGGTAAAAAAATGCCTTTCTAAAGAAAGGCATTAGTAGAAATTTAAGATTATAAATAAACTTGTAATGTCTAATAGAAAAGTAGCGTACCTAATTACGCTTCATCACTTCCAGAAAAACGTTCAATTTTTGCACCTAAGCCACGTAATTTATCTTCGATATGTTCATAACCACGATCGATATGATAAATACGATCTACAATAGTCTCACCTGTTGCGATACAACCTGCAAGAACCAAACTGATTGATGCGCGTAAATCTGTCGCCATCACTTCTGCACCAGATAACTGCTCAACACCGTGACATACCGCAGTATTCCCTTCAATTTCAGCTTTACCGCCCATGCGAATTAATTCAGGAATATGCATAAAACGATTTTCAAAAATCGTTTCAGTAATAATACTTGTGCCCTCTGCCACCATATTTAATAAGGTGAATTGAGCCTGCATATCAGTAGGGAAACCCGGATGTGGCGCAGTACGAATATTCACTGCTTTAGGGCTCTTTCCAAACATATCTAAAGTAATGCTATTCTCAGTAACATCAACTTGAGCGCCAGCTTCACGAAGTTTATCGATCACTGCATCTAAAGTATCAGCCTTAGTATTTTGACAAACAACACGACCGCCCGAAATTGCTGCGGCAATTAAGAATGTACCCGTTTCAATGCGATCTGGCACGACACTATGCTCACAACCAGTTAAACGTTCAACACCTTCAATCATAATGTGATCAGAACCTGCACCAGATATTTTTGCGCCCATTTTATTGAGGAAGTCAGCGGTATCTACAATTTCAGGCTCACGAGCCGCGTTTTCAATCACGGTAGTGCCTTTCGCAAGCGTTGCGGCCATCATAATAGATAAAGTTGCACCTACGCTCACTTTTTCCATTACAATGCGAGTTCCCACAAGACGATCTAATACTTGTGCTTTTACATATCCTTCTTCAAGGACGATGTCCGCGCCTAATTTTTCTAAACCGCTAATATGGAGATCAACTGGACGAGCACCGATAGAGCAACCGCCAGGCAAAGATACTTGGCCTTGATGAAAACGAGCGACTAAAGGCGCCAATGCCCAAATCGAAGCACGCATAGTTTTAACCAATTCATAAGGTGCGGTGAAATGATCGATATTCGATGCATCTAATAAAACTGCGCCAGTTTCATCACGATCTACAACCACACCTAATTTACGTAAAATTTTCAAAGTGGTTTCAATATCTTTAAGCGCAGGAACGTTCGTGAGTTTAACTGGTTCTGTTGCCAAAATAGTGGCAAAAAGAATTGGAAGTGCGGCATTTTTGGCACCTGAAATATTCACTGTTCCACTTAAACGAGATTGCCCATAAACACGAAATTTTTCCATTTTTGAATCCTTAATTAAGTTGGTTTAATGCACGATCACGTTTCCACTTTTCAGTGGTATAAGTTTTAATTGTTAACGCGTGAATTTCGCCAGTAGTAAAATAAGCCATTAACGGAGCATAAATTGTTTGTTGTTGTTTTACGCGAGAAAGTGCAGCAATTTCATCACTCACGACAATCACGCCAAAATGCGCGTTTTCACCTTGAGCATAAACCTCTTCTACGTTTAGCGCATCTTTTAAAATTCGTTCAATTTCTTGAAGTTCCATCAGATTTCCGTTTAATTAAGATCTGTAAAATTTGCGATCCAATCAGACAAACCAACAAGATCTGCAAGGGTTAATAATTGTTTTGGTGGATAAACTAATCGCACTGTTTTGTTAAGCTTTTGACACTCTCGTAGAAAATCACAAAGAGCTGCAAAACCGGCTGAATCAATATGTTGAATACCAGACAAATCCCATTCAACAACCGTTTTATCCAGCGCATTATCTGATAAAAAAACGTCACGTTGCTGCCACATAGGCAACAACGTGTTGCGAGATAGCTCCCCTGACAAAAGGAGCGCTATCTTATCATCATTTTTCTTTAAATCCCAATTTAACATGGCAACAAGATTATTTGCTTAACGTTACAGGTTGGGCTGCTGATTTTTGTACTTGTGCAGTTAATGCATCAATGCCATGTTGACGCAAGATACCACTCCATTCTTGTTGTTTTGTCACAACCATGCTCACACCTTCAGCAACCATGTCATAAGCTTGCCATTCGCCAGTTTTACTATTTTTACGCCATTTAAAATCTAATTTAATTGGCGCAGCTCCGTTAACTTGAATAATATTCACACGAATATTTACTAAGTTTTTATCGCCTAATGCTTTTTCTGGCTCGATTTGAATTTGTTGATTTGAATATGCCGTTAATACTTGTGCATAAGCTTGTTCAATAAAATCACCAAAAGCTTTAAAGAATTTCTCACGTTGTTCAGGTGTAGTAGATTTGAAATGAGAACCTAGCACCAAAGAACCTGCATAATTGACTTGAACATAAGGCAGTAAATCATTACGAACGATAGTACGTAGATAATTTGGGTTCTTTTTAATTTGGCTTTGATTTGCCTGAATATCAGAAAACAATTTATCTGACGCTTGTTGCATCAATACATAAGGACTTGTTTCAGCCATAGCAGTACCAGCAGTAAAAAGTGCGGTAAATACTAAGGTTAAAATTGCAAACCATTTTTTCACTTGGAAAAATTTCATCATAAATCTCCTAAATAAATGTTAGTTGTTATTGTACTGTAGGCTCAGTCTTTTCACTGTTACCATCAGATTTTTTATCGCCGTAAAGGAATTGGCCGATTAAATCCTCCAACACCATAGCAGATTTTGTGTCTTGAATTTGGCTACCCTCTTTAAGCATAGCTGATTCACCATCATCAAATCCCATTGTTAATGCAATATATTGCTCACCTAATAAGCCAGATGTCTTAATTGATAAAGAACTGTTTTCTGGGATTTCATTATATTCCTGATTAATTGCAATACTAACTTTTGGTAAATAGCTTTTTTCATCAAGCGTAATACCGCTCACACGCCCAATAACCACTCCACCAATTTTTAATGGTGCACGTACTTTTAGTCCCCCAATATTATCAAAAGTTGCCGTCACAGTATAAGATTTCGTCTCACCAAAACCTTGTACGTTGGCTACGCGTAAACCTAAAAAAACTAAGGCGCCAATACCAAGTAATAAAAATAACCCGACCCAAAATTCATATTTAATTGTTTGTCTCATAAAAAAATCCTTAACCTGCTCCAAACATAATAGCAGTCAAAATAAAATCTAATCCTAGAACAACAAGAGATGCATGCACAACTGTGCGTGTTGTAGCTTGGCTGATGCCTTCTGATGTTGGCATACAATCATAACCATTAAAAAGCGCAATCCAAGTTACGGCTACAGCAAAGAAAACCGCTTTAATAAAGCCATTTAAAATATCATAGCTCCAACTGACGGAATTTTGCATAACAGACCAAAAGCTGCCTGAATCAACACCTTTCCAATCCACACCGACTAAGGAACCGCCCCAAATACCAATCGCGATAAACAAGATTGACAAAATTGGCATGGAAATAACGCCTGCCCAAAAACGAGGTGCAATCACTCGACGTAAAGGATCAACAGCCATCATTTCAAGACTAGAAAGTTGTTCAGTGGCTTTCATTAAGCCTATTTCAGCCGTCAATGCAGAACCCGCTCGACCAGCAAATAAAAGTGCGGTAACAACAGGCCCTAATTCTCGCAAAAGAGAAAGCGCTACAAGCTGCCCCAAACTTGTTTCAGCAGAAAAATCGACTAACACGACATAACCTTGTAGTCCTAATACCATTCCAATAAATAAACCGGACAACAAAATGATGAGTAACGATTGGACACCTAACACATGCATTTGCTTCACAAGCAAAGGAAAATGCTTACGAATTTGTGGCTTGCCGATCAATGCGCCAAATAACATAAAACCTGCTCGCCCTAATGCACGGAAAAAGTCGATCACCTGTTTTCCTAAAGCAGAAATAAAATTGACGATCATTCAAACAATTCCTTCACATAATCTTGCGCTGGGTACTTAAAGCGCACAGGACCATCAGATTCACCTTTTAAGAATTGCACCACTCGCGGATCTTGGCTTTGTAAAAGCTGCTCTGATGTTCCTTCTGCGATGACTTTTTGGTCTGCAATAATATAGGCATAATCTGCAATACTCAATACTTCCTCCACATCGTGCGACACCACGATAGAAGTCAAATTTAACGCTTCATTTAATCGTTTAATCAGGCTCAAAATTACGCCCATACTGATCGGATCTTGCCCAGTAAATGGCTCATCAAACATAATTAAATCTGGATCAAGCGCAATAGCGCGTGCTAACGCAGCTCGACGAGCCATACCACCAGAAAGTTCTGAAGGCATCAATGCGGCTGCGCCTCGCAACCCAACAGCCTCCAATTTCATCAACACGATTTGACGAATTAAACTTTCAGGCAAATGCGTATGTTCACGAATTGGAAAGGCGACATTATCAAAAGTAGAAATATCCGTAAAAAGCGCACCTGATTGGAATAACATCCCCATCCGCTTACGTACTTCGTACAGTTCACTATTAGATAGACGACAAATATCTTGCCCATCAAACAAAATTTCACCTTGTTCTGGTATTAGCTGCCCACCTATCAATTTAAGTAAGGTAGTTTTACCAATCCCCGACGGCCCCATGATCGCAGTGATTTTTCCCTTTTTTACTTGCAAATTCAGGTTATCGTAAATCACGCGATCACCGCGTTTAAAGGTGAGACTCTTAACTTCAATTAGATTTTGATTCATTAAAATCTCGTTTATAAATAAAAAGTGCGGTCGTTTTGACTAGCGTTTTTGTGAAAGGTTCATCTTACGACGAACAAATGCCATCATGCCGTGTAATACTAAAAACAACAATGATAAAGCATATAAAGGCATATTTCCCAACGCAGAATAAGGGGTTTTGCCTTCCGCAGGTGCAATTTTATGCGTCAACGTTGTTTCAATAAACTGTGGTGCCTGCGCTAACACCTTACCTTGTGCATCAACAAAGACGGAAATCCCCGTATTCGTTGCACGAATAAGTGGTTTACCCAATTCTAAAGCGCGCATTCTTGCCATCTGTAAATGTTGCCAAGGCCCAATCGAATCACCAAACCACGCATCATTAGATAACGTGAGCAAATAATCCGTATCTGGTTTCAAATTTTGTCGCACTTGTTCACCAAAAATAATCTCGTAGCAAATTGCTGGCGAAAAAGAGCGTTTTTTTGCCATTAAAGATGGCTGAATCGCATCCCCGCTTTGAAATGCAGACATCGGCAAATTAAACACTGAATTAAGTGGTCGCAGAATACTTTCTAGTGGAACATATTCACCGAACGGCACGAGATGATGCTTACTATAACGATTTGAAGTATCTGGCTGATAAGGAAAGTCTGGGTTTCCAGCAGTCATAATAGAATTAAGCAACTTACCAGATCTCGTATCTTGGAATACGGTTCCAACCATTATCTCCGTTTTCGTTTCTTTAGCTGCTCGATCTAATCCTTCAAAAAATGGGGTAATCGCATTTTCAAGAGTTGGCAACGCTGATTCAGGCAAAATAATTAAATCTGTTTTACCAAGATTTTCTGCAATTAATTTTTGATAAATCTCCAAAGTAGAATAGAAATAAGCTGGATCCCATTTGAGATTTTGTTCAATATTTCCTTGAGCAAGTGTGACTGAAATTGCCTTATCTTCAACAGATTTTACAAAGTGAATTCGGGATGAATAAGCACTTAATCCCCCCACGATGATCAATAACAAAACATTCGCCAAGACTAATTTAAGATTTTTCGTTTTAAACAAAGACGAAACGAGATTAAACATCACCGCACTTGCCCAAACGGTAAAAAACGTCAATCCTGTTACGCCAAAAATCGGGGCAATGCCATAAAATGGGCTGTCAATTTGTGTATAACCAAACTGAAGCCAAGGAAAACCGGTAAAAATCCAACCACGTAAAAACTCTGTCAATGTCCAAATCACGGCAAAAATTACCGCACTTTGAACGTTGAAACGCTGAACCAAATAGGTAAAGAGCATCGGGTATAGCGCAAGATAAGCCGCAAGTAAACCGACAAGGAAATAACTCACACCTAAAGACGCACCACCAAATTGGTGAATACTGACATTAAGCCAACTCACCCCAAAGCAGAAAAATCCCATCGACCACAAAAACGTCGCTAAAAGTGCGGTGGATTTTTTAGAATTTTTAGCGACATAAAGTAAACCGAGTAAAGAAACATAGGCTAAAGGCCAATAATCAAATGGCGAAAAGGCAAAAACACCGACTAAACCAGATATAATCGCAATAAGATAAGTAAAATATTTATTCATAAATTCAATATATTTTGCACGCCTTCACGAGCGTCTTTTGTATTGGGATTTGAAATCCCATTCCAAGTAAATAAAAAGCACGCGTTAGAAAACGCGCGCCATCATTGAGGATGATAAAATGCTATTCGGCTTTTTCTTCCACATCATCTATTTCAGCCAAATGTTCATCTGGCACGGTCACTCGAAGTTGAATCAATCGGCGACTATCTGCCGAGGTGACTTTAAATTGAAGATTTTTCAACGTAATTTCTTCACCACGTTTTGGTAAATAACCAAAAGTTTGCATAATCAGCCCACCAATGGTATCGACTTCCTCATCATCAAAATCCGTATTAAATTGCGCATTGAAATCATCAATATCGGTGAGTGCACGCACCGCATAAGTATGGCGAGAAAGCTGACGAATATCCGCAACTTCTTCTTCATCAAATTCATCTTCAATATCGCCAACAATTTGTTCCAAAATATCTTCAATGGTAACAAGGCCTGATACCGCACCAAATTCATCCACCACAATGGCCATATGGAAACGCTCAGAGCGGAAATCTTTCAACATACGATCCACTCTTTTGCTTTCTGGCACAATCACTACTGGGCGCAATAATGAAGATAAATCAAACTCTTCCGCATCTTCACGTAAAAATTTCAATAAATCTTTCGCATGCAAAATACCTACGATATTATCGCGATCATCCGCATCGGCAATCACAGGAAAACGAGAATGAGCGGATTCAATAATTGTGTTTAAACAAGTATTTAAATCTTGTTGATCTTCAATAAAAATAATTTGTGAACGGGGAATCATAATATCTCGAACACGAAGCTCCGCTATTTCCATCACGCCTTCAATCATTTCACGAGTATTTTGATCAATTAAATCGTTTTGTTCTGAATCGCGAATCACTTCCACAAGCTCTTCACGATTTTTTAGTTCACCTTGAAAAAAGCGACCAAATAAAGATTGGAAAAAAGGTTTTTTCGTATTTTCGGATTGGTTTGAATTTTGCTGTTCGTCGTTCATATTGGTTTGTAGTTGATGTCTTATTGACAGCGAAAAAGTATCATATTTTGAGCATCTTCGCAAAGATAAAGATAAAGCAAGGGAAAAGAAAAGTGCGGTGAAATATCTCTTTGTTTTCTACCGCACTTCAATTCTATAAGAACTTAAACTCCGTCCATTGATAATATCGCTCTCCTGCTTTTTGAATTCCGCCGTAATTTTGCCATTCAGGATGATTTGGGGTGTCGGGTAAACATTGGGTTTCTAGTGCTACGCCAGAAAAATCGGCATATAATTCGCCATTTCTCGTTGGTGTACCTGCAAGATAATTACCCGTATAAACCTGCAATGCGGCTTGCGAGGTTCTGACTTCCAAACTTAAATCACCAGTTGGAGAGGTCAGTAAAACACAAGGCTTTTGCCAAGCTTTATTGACAATAAAGGAATGATCGTAACCTTTTGTTGCTTGCTGATCCCCTTGTAAAAAATCTTGCTTGATGCATTTAGCAATACGGAAATCAAAACTCGTATTCACTACGTGTTTTAATGGAGAATTAGGAATCCCCTCATTATCTACAGGCAGATAAAAATCAGCATTTAAACGTAATGTATGTTCACGCACGTCACTGCCTTGCTCTGCATTTTCTAAATTGAAATAGGCATGATTAGTTAGGTTCAATGCAGAATCCGTATCACACATCCCTGCATATTCAATTTTTACGCTATTATCATCTGTTAGCGTATAGGTTACCGACACATCCACATTACCAGGAAAACCTTGATCACCATCCTCTGAATGTAATGAAAAGCACACAAAATTCTCACCGCACTCTTGAATTTTCCAACGGCGTTTATCAAAGCCCTCTCCACCATGAAGTTGATGTTTACCTTGATTACTTTTCAATTGAATGAGTTCACCGTTCAATTCAAATTGTGCATTTGCAATACGATTTGCATAACGCCCTACGCTTGCGCCTAAATAGCTTTGATGAGTGGGATAATCCTCTACCTTACAACCCAATAAAACCTCGCGCAAGGTGCCATTTACAGGCACTTTACAAGAAAGCCAAGTTGCGCCCCAATCCATAAATTGAACACGCATTCCATTTTCATTTTGCAAGGTTATCAGCTGATAAGGTACACCATCAGGCGCATTAAAAGTGGTTTGTTCTAACATCATTTTCTTAAATCACTCGAACACCTTGTGATGCAGTGCACACATAAAAAGTTTCTTTTAAACCTGTCGTTTTCTCGTAATTATCCGCAATAATTTTACGAACTGCATCGACTTTATCATGCGGCGCAAGTGCGACAATACAGCCACCAAAACCGCCGCCCGTCATACGTGCACCGCCACTTTTGCCAATAACAAGTTGAGCCAATTCAACTAAATAATCAATTTGTGGCACGGTGATTTCAAAATCATCACGCATTGAATCATGAGATTCCCCCATTAACTCACCTAAACGAGTCAAATCATTCTTCTTCAATGCTTCTACTGCATCAAGTACTCGTTGATTTTCTGTTACGACATGACGAGCACGTTTTGCTGCTAACGGAGAAAGTGCGGTCAATTCTGCTTCTCTTTTTCGGAATTGTTCAACTGAAACATCACGCAACGCTTTTACTCCAAAAAATTTTGCAGCCTCTTCACATTGCTGACGGCGAGTATTGTATTCGCCTG
This sequence comes from Haemophilus haemolyticus, assembly GCF_003490935.1. Taxonomy (GTDB): domain Bacteria; phylum Pseudomonadota; class Gammaproteobacteria; order Enterobacterales; family Pasteurellaceae; genus Haemophilus; species Haemophilus haemolyticus_M. The sequence goes on from NZ_QQGD01000001.1 coordinate 113,423, forward strand.
TTACCAAATCGTGCGGTACGTTTGAATTCACAATAATTACGGCGACATCTTGTGGTACGGGGGTTGTAGTGGTTTCAAGACTACGACAATCAATCATCAATAAGTGATTTTCCTGCCCAAGCGCAGAAATTAACTGATCCATATTGCCACAATTAGCACCAACAAATTGGTTTTCAGCCTTTTGCCCATTCAATGCTATATCCGTGTGAGAAAGTGGTAAATCGCCAAGTTGTTGGCAGAATTTACCCACCGCAACTTCTAACGCTGCAGATGAACTTAATCCAGAAGAAAGAGGTACATTTCCAGAAATCACTAAATTTGCACCTTGTTGAAAATCTGGGTAACGTTCTTGGATAAATTTTATAACCCCACGCACATAATTAGCCCATTTGTGTCCACTCTTAGGAATTTCAACATTGAGAGAAAATTCATCAGTTTCATCAAGATCCGCCGCATAAACATTCCAAATATGATCATCTCGTTTTGTACCAGAAACGGCCGTGCCAAAATTAATCGCACAAGGCATAACAAAGCCGTCGTTGTAGTCGGTATGTTCACCGATGATATTTACTCGGCCAGGTGCATAGACGGTAATTTCTGGCAAATTTTTATGCTGTTTATTGAAAATTTGTTGAGCATTTTGGATTGGGGTCATATTTCTATCCTTTATATTAAATCTGTACTAGATCTGCCCCCTCTTTGCTAAAGAGGAGGCTGGCTATATTATTTAGTTCTTTCTTTATAATGAACTTCACTCAAAGCACGTAATCGCTCTGCAGCCTGTTCTGCCGTTAAATCGCGTTGGCTTTCGCCTAACATTTCATATCCCACCATAAATTTACGCACGGTTGCTGAGCGTAAAAGAGGAGGGTAAAAATGAGCATGTAGCTGCCAATGTTCGTTCTCTTCGCCATTAAATGGTGCGGCATGAAATCCCATTGAATATGGGAAAGAGGTCTCGAATAGATTGTCGTATTTGGTCGTCAATTTTTTCAAAATAACCGCAAGATCTTTTGATTGTTCGTCACTTAATTCAGTTAAACGTTTTACATGAGTTTTTGGTAAAAGCAATGTTTCAAACGGCCAAACAGCCCAATAAGGCACTAAAGCTACCCAATGTTCAGTTTCAACGACAATACGTTCTTTTAATTCCAGTTCTCGTTTCACATAATCAACTAGCATTACTGAACCATGTTTTAATAAATAATCGCGTTGTGTGCGATCTTCACGAGCAACTTCATTTGGCAAGAAACTATTCGCCCAAATTTGACCATGTGGATGAGGGTTCGAACACCCCATTGCTGCCCCTTTGTTTTCAAAAATTTGCACCCATTGGTATTTTGCGCCGAGTTCACGAAGTTGTTCTTGCCATACTTTAATCACTTCTTCAATCTCAAGTGCGGTCAATAATGGCAATGTTTTACTATGATCTGGAGAGAAACAAATAACGCGACTTTCACCACGAGCTTGAGAACTTTGGAAAAGCGGATCTGAGGATTTTTCAGGGGCTGGCGTATCTTCTAAAAGCGCGGAAAAATCATTTTTAAACACATAAGGTTTACGATAATCTGGATTTAATTCACCTGTAATACGCTTATTACTCGGGCAAAGATAACAAGTTGGATCATAACTTGGTTTTTGTTCTTCATTCGCTTTTTCTTGTTGCCCTTGCCATGGACGTTTAGCACGATGTGGTGATACCAAAACCCATTGATCAATTAACGGATTATAGCGACGATGTGGATGCTCTGTTGGTTCAAAAATATCACTCATAATTGGCCCCTTTCTAAATTGTAAACGGTTACACAAAATACTGCGCATAAGATAGCAAATTCACAAAAATAAACCGTGATCAGTATCACATAATGGGAAAATCTCTGAAAGTTTTTTGTGATCTCGGTTACAAATCAGAAAGTAACCGCTTTCAATTTTATCTAGAAAGAACATAATAAGAAACGTGATTTCATTATGGAGAGCATTCTATGAGCACCATTCATGATGTAGCCGAATTAGCCCATGTATCTATTGCTACTGTTTCTCGTGTTGTAAATCAACATCCCTCAGTGAGTGAAGATACCCGCCTTGCAGTAAAACAAGCAATTGAACAACTTAATTATCAGCCCAATGCAAATGCTAAAGCCCTTGCAATACAAAACACCGATACAATTGGAGTGGTTGTCACCGATGTAACAGACTCGTTTTTTGCTATTTTAGTGAAAGCCGTAGATAAAGTCGCAGAAGCACACCGTAAAACAATCTTGATTGGCATTGGCTATCACCATGCAGAAAAGGAGCGTGAAGCTATTGATACTTTACTTCGCAAACGTTGTAGTTGTTTAGTTGTGCATTCGAAAGCGTTATCTGACGATGAACTTAGCCATTATTTGAAAACAGTACCAGGAATGGTGATTATCAACCGAGTGATTCAAGGCTATGAAAATCGTTGCGTAAGTTTAGATAATAAAAAGGGAACCTACTTAGCAACAGAAATGCTTATCCGTTGTGGTCATAAACATATCGCCTATATTGGTTCTAATCATGCTATTTTCGATGAAATTGAGCGTCGCGATGGTTATCTTACTGCATTAAAAGATCACAATTATCCAATTATTGAGCATGCCATAACGCACAATTCACCAGACTTCGAGGGTGGTGAAAAAGCAATGATTGATTTACTTAGTTATAACAAAGATCTCACTGCGGTCGTAGCTTATAACGATTCAATGGCTGCGGGAGCCATTTCAGTTCTCAATGAAAACAATATTAGTGTACCAAGCCAATTTTCAATCATTGGTTTTGACGATATGCCAATCGCTCGTTATTTAATTCCTAAATTGACCACAATTCGCTATCCTATTGATTTAATGGCAACTTATGCAGCCAACCTTGCATTAAGCCTTGTCGATAATGAGGTGAGAACGCCATCAACAATTCAATTTAACCCAACATTAGTACGTCGTTTTTCTGTGGAATCTATCTAAATTTGAAGATAAACGCACTCATAAAATGTGATAGCGATCACAAATCCGAATTTTTAATGTAATCGTTTTCATTTATGTGAGTTTGATCACAGATTCCAAGCAGATTATTCGCTAATATGGCATCAATTGCAGAATGTAATGCAATATTTATCTCTAACATCAACATTCCAAAATAGGAGCGTTATTATGAAAAAAACAGCAGTATTAAGTGCGGTTGCTTTGGCTATCGGTTTAGGTGCAGCATCTTCTAGCTTCGCAGCAAGTAACAAAATTGGTGTAACCATTTACAAATACGATGACAACTTCATGTCTTTAATGCGTAAAGAAATTGATAAAGAAGCTAAAGCACTTGGTGGCATTAACTTATTAATGAATGACTCCCAAAATGCACAATCAATTCAAAATGACCAAGTTGATGTATTACTTTCCAAAGGTGTGAAAGCTCTTGCAATTAACTTAGTTGACCCTGCTGCAGCACCAACCATTATTAGCAAAGCAAAACCAGATAACATTCCTGTTGTATTCTTTAATAAAGACCCAGGTGCAAAAGCTATCGGTTCTTATGAACACGCTTACTATGTAGGTACTGATCCAAAAGAATCTGGCTTAATTCAAGGGGATTTAATTGCAAAACAATGGAAAGAGAATCCAGCTCTAGACTTAAATAAAGATGGTAAAATCCAATTTGTATTATTAAAAGGTGAACCAGGTCACCCAGATGCTGAAGCACGTACAAAATTCGTAGTTGAAGAACTTAATGCGAAAGGTATCCAAACTGAACAATTATTTATTGATACTGGTATGTGGGATGCTGCAATGGCGAAAGATAAAGTAGATGCTTGGTTATCTAGCTCTAAAGCGAACGACATTGAAGTCATTATTTCTAACAACGATGGTATGGCATTAGGCGCATTAGAAGCAACCAAAGCACATGGTAAAAAACTCCCAATCTTTGGTGTGGATGCATTACCAGAAGCATTACAACTCATCAAAAAAGGTGAACTTGCTGGTACTGTGTTAAACGATGGTGTGAACCAAGGTAAAGCGGTTGTTCAATTATCTAACAACTTAGCACAAGGCAAAGCAGCAACTGAAGGCACAAAATGGGAATTAAAAGATCGTGTTGTACGTATCCCTTATGTTGGTGTAGATAAAGACAACTTAGGCGACTTCTTAAAATAATTTCTCATCAATTTTTGTTGTAATCCAAGGGGAAGTTGCCCTTCCCCTTTTTAACGAGGTTGGATATGACATCTCAAACTCAAAGTCAAGACAGCCAAGTGCTGCTCACAATGACCAATGTCTGCAAGTCCTTTCCTGGCGTAAAAGCCTTAGATAACGCAAACTTAACGGTTCGTTCACATTCTGTTCATGCTTTAATGGGTGAGAACGGCGCGGGAAAATCTACATTACTAAAATGCTTATTCGGCATTTATGCCAAAGATGAAGGTGAAATCCTTTTCTTAGGTCAACCCGTCAATTTTAAAACATCTAAAGAAGCCCTTGAAAATGGTATTTCAATGGTGCACCAAGAACTCAACCTCGTACGCCAAACTAGCGTAATGGATAATTTGTGGCTTGGACGCTACCCACTTAAAGGACCTTTTGTCGATCACGCAAAAATGTACCGTGATACTAAAGCGATTTTTGACGAATTAGATATTGATGTAGATCCTAAAGAAAAGGTCGCCAAACTTTCAGTTTCTCAAATGCAGATGATCGAAATTGCGAAGGCGTTCTCGTATAACGCGAAAATCGTAATCATGGATGAACCAACATCCTCACTTTCTGAAAAAGAAGTTGAGCATCTGTTTAAAATTATCGACAAATTAAAACAACGCGGTTGCGGAATTATTTATATTTCTCACAAAATGGATGAAATCTTCAAAATCTGTGATGAAATTACTATTTTACGCGACGGTAAATGGATCAACACAGTAAACGTGAAAGAATCCAGCATGGAACAAATTGTCGGAATGATGGTAGGTCGTGAATTAACACAACGTTTCCCCGAAAAAACAAACACGCCAAAAGAAGTAATTTTACAGGTAGAAAATCTTACCGCTAAAAATCAACCATCCATTCAAGACGTATCTTTTGAATTACGAAAAGGTGAAATTCTCGGTATTGCAGGTCTTGTAGGGGCTAAACGTACCGATATCGTTGAAGCTATTTTTGGCGTACGTGAATTAACCGAAGGAACTATCAAGTTACACGGAAAAACCGTGAAAAATCATACCGCACTTGAAGCGATTAATAATGGCTTTGCATTGGTAACTGAAGAGCGTCGTTCAACAGGTATTTACTCTAATTTAAGCATTGAATTTAACTCTTTGATTTCAAATATGAAATCTTATCTCACACCATGGAAATTACTTAGCACGAAGAAAATGAAAAGTGATACCCAGTGGGTAATTGATTCAATGAATGTTAAAACGCCATCACATAGAACAACAATTGGTTCTCTTTCTGGCGGCAACCAACAAAAGGTCATTATCGGTCGTTGGCTTTTAACTCAACCTGAAATTCTGATGCTTGATGAGCCGACTCGTGGTATCGACATCGGGGCAAAATTTGAAATTTACCAACTCATTCAAGAACTCGCTAAAAAAGATAAAGGCATTATTATGATTTCATCAGAAATGCCTGAATTACTAGGTGTAACTGACCGTATTTTAGTGATGAGTAACGGTAAATTAGCGGGTATTGTAGAAACTGCAAAAACTTCACAAGAAGAAATCTTGCAACTCGCTGCGAAATATTTATAAAGATAAAAGGAACAAATCATGAGTGCCTTACAAAAAAACAAATCCTTTGATTTATTAAAACAAAATGCGATTTATTTTGTCTTGCTGATTTTGCTCGGCATTATTATTGCGCAAGATCCAACCTTTTTAAATTTAATCAACTTCAGTAACATCTTAACCCAATCTTCTGTGCGCTTAATTATTGCTCTCGGGGTTGCTGGATTGTTGATTACACAAGGGACTGACTTATCTGCTGGTCGCCAAGTTGGTTTGGCTGCGGTTATCTCTGCAACCATGTTGCAATCAATGGAAAATATGAACCGCGTATTCCCTGAAATGGGTGAAATTCCAATTCCTGTGGTAATTCTTGCAGTTTGTGCTGTGGGTGCGCTAATTGGCTTGATTAATGGGTTAGTTATCGCTTATTTAAACGTTACCCCATTCATTGCAACAATGGGTACAATGATCATCGTATATGGTTTCAACTCACTATACTATGATGCTGTGGGTGGTTCGCCAATCGCAGGTTTTAGCGAAAATTTCTCAACATTCGCTCAAGGATTCTTCCGAGTTGGTAGTTTTAAACTCTCTTACATCACGATCTATGCAGCTATCGCAGCATTATTAGTATGGATTATGTGGAACAAAACTCGTTTCGGTAAAAACGTATTTGCTATCGGTGGTAACCCAGAAGCTGCGAAAGTATCTGGCGTAAACGTTGCGCGTAACTTAGTTGTCATCTACATGATTGCAGGTATGTTCTATGCCTTTGGTGGTATGCTCGAAGCTGGTCGTATCGGTTCTGCAACTAACAATTTAGGGTTCATGTATGAATTAGATGCTATCGCCGCTTGCGTAGTGGGTGGCGTATCCTTCGCGGGTGGTGTAGGTACCGTAATTGGTGTAATCACTGGGGTTATCATCTTTACAGTTATCAACTACGGTTTAACTTACATCGGTGTAAACCCTTACTGGCAATATATCATCAAAGGTAGCATTATCATCCTCGCGGTTGCTATCGACTCCTTAAAATACGCGAAGAAAAAATAATACGAATAATCTCTCTAAAGATAACAAAAAAGTGGGCGTCCTTGCCCACTTTTGTTTTATATACTCAATTCAATATGAATTCATCACCTCACTAACGATATTTATGCAATAATCAGCAAACCCTGTATAATTGCGCCACCATTTTTATAGAGAGATAATCATGCAAATTAACTTTACACAAGTATTGCAAGACAGTTGGAACTTTTTCCGTAATCAACAAAAAATCATGCTGCAATTTGTCGCAATTTTATTTATTGTGCAAAGCGCGAGTGCACTTTTAAGCTTTCCAGTTAATGATGAAAATAAAAATGATGTATTAAATCTCGCCAATACAGATATCACGAGTTTTCTCTTTTCAGTTGCAATCACTCAGATTCTAACGAGTTTTATTGCAGCTTGGGGATTAACCTCAATCCATAAAATTAGCTTACAAAATTACCGCACTTTAGGTGAAACCTTCTCACTTACCTTGCGTCGTTTTGCAGGCGTAATTCTGTTAGATCTATTAATGGTTGCCCCAATGTTACTTGGTCTTGGTGAAGCATTTGCTGCGTTACTCACAAAAAAATCGCCCCCTATCATGTCACTTATCGCGATGATTGTTGGAGTTTGGTTCTTCGTCCGTTTAAATTTGACGGCAGTACATTATCTTTCGACTCAAGATACACTTTCGCAAACTATCCGAAAAATTTGGATACGAGGAAATACTCGAAAAGGCGTATTGTTTATTTACACCCTACTGGTTTATTTTCTAGTGCCAGTTCTCATTTTCCAATTAAGCGTATTTTCCAATAATGCTGTATTTGATATGGTAATAGGCATTTTCACCGCATTACTTAATATTTTTATGCTAGTAGTGACTTATCGTTTCTACAGTTTATTTATGAAGGATTAATCAATATGAAACAACTCCTTGACTTTATCCCTTTAATTTTATTTTTTGTCACTTATAAACTCGGTGGTGTACGTGAAGCAGCCATCGTATTAGTGGTTGCAACAATTTTGCAGATCGTGATTTTAAAATGTAAATACGGAACCGTTGAAAAACAACAAAAAATCATGGCAAGTGCGGTCGTTTTTTTTGGACTTTTAACCGCTTACTTTAATGAAATCCGCTATTTGCAATGGAAAGTGACAATTATCAATGCCTTGTTTGCCATTGTTTTGCTCGTCGCACAATTTCAATTTAAAACGCCATTAATCAAAAAATTACTTGGGAAAGAGCTACAACTGCCCGAAAAGGCTTGGAATACACTTAACCTCGGTTGGGCAGTATTCTTTATTATTTGTATGTTGGTGAATATTTATATCACCCATAATATGTCGGAAGAAGCTTGGGTTGATTTCAAATCTTTCGGAATTATTGGTATGACGGTAATTGCAACAATTATTTCAGGTGCTTATATCTATCGCTATTTACCTAAAGATGATTCAAATTCAAAAAATGGAGAAAAATAATGTCTTCCAATTTTACTGATAAAAATGGCCGCCATTCCAAAGGGATTCTATTACTAAGAACCTTAGCAATGCCTTCTGATACCAATGCTAACGGAGATATTTTCGGTGGTTGGATCATGTCTCAAATGGATATGGGTGGGGCAATTTTAGCAAAAGAAATCGCACATGGGCGCGTAGTTACCGTTGCGGTTGAAAGCATGAATTTCATCAAACCAATCTCTGTGGGCGATGTGGTTTGTTGCTATGGCCAATGTCTAAAAGTTGGACGTTCTTCCATTAAAATTAAAGTAGAAGTATGGGTGAAAAAAGTAGCGAGTGAGCCAATTGGTGAACGCTATTGCGTGACTGATGCGGTATTTACTTTCGTTGCAGTAGATAATAATAGTCGCTCACGCACGATTCCTCGTGAAAATAACCACGAATTAGAAAAAGCATTGGCCTCAATTGCAGAGTTAGAGGCTGAACAAAACGCTTGTTAATAGAAGGAAATAATGATGTTCTATGTGATTTTTGCCCAAGACATTCCAAATACATTAGAAAAACGTCTTGCAGTACGTGAGCAACACTTAGCTCGTTTAAAACAACTTCAAGCAGAAAACCGTTTACTTACGGCAGGTCCCAATCCAGCTATTGACGATGAAAATCCAGGAGAGGCTGGTTTTACTGGTTCAACCGTAATTGCACAATTCGCAAACTTACAAGCAGCAAAAGACTGGGCGGCACAAGATCCTTATGTAGAAGCTGGCGTATATGGTGATGTTATTGTAAAACCATTTAAAAAAGTATTTTAGCCCTCCTCAATTGTAATAAGCTAATATGAAAAAAGTCGCTGTAATTTCTCTCTGTATTTTGACCGCACTTTCTGCTTTTGCCGATACACCTAACACGGCAACAGCATCAATCAATCTTGAGCAAGAAAAACAAAACTGGGCATCAATACAGCATCAAGACTACTTAAAACGTTTAAAACAACGTGAAACCTTTTTGCAAGTTGAAGGTTTGTTAAAAAGTGCGGTAAAAAACCAACAATTTTCTGAAGCGACTCAAAATATCACAAAAACCTTAATATATTCATTGCAAGGCTATCCTTTGCAATACGATTTGCTAGCACGTTTTTGGGAAACAAAAATCTCTTTTTTAAAGGCTGATGACATTCAAGGCAAACAACAAGCAATAAATGAACTCAATGCATTAGTGCAACAAAATTACCCTTTTGTGACGCCAGCATTTCAAGCCTTATTACAAAAGCTATCCACGCTTGAGGAACAACAAACATCAGCAACGTCTGATAATGCTAAAGAAAATAACAGGGTTCAAGAAGAACAAAATCAAGTAGAAAATCCTAAACAACTTGCTGAGATGATAAAGAACAGTAACGCTAACACGTTAGATAAAAGTGTATTAATCGATGCTTTTCCTCGTTATCTAAAAACATTATCGGAACAAATAGAGAATCCAAATTTTGAACTCTATCAGCAATTGGCTGAAACTTGGCAACTCTCAGAAGATGAAATCAAACAGTGGAAAACAGCCTTTTTAAATCGTTTTTTTGATAATGAAAACGCGGATTTTCAAAAATGGCGTGATGAACAAATCCAACAATTAAAAACTGATAATCTAACTGAACGCCGTTTACGAATGGCAATTTGGCAGAAGACAGACCTTTCTCCGTGGCTTAATTCACTTACTACTGAAGGAAAAGCAAAACAAGAATGGCGTTATTGGGAAGCTAAACAAGATATATCAAAAAATATAGAAAAACTGACCGCACTTTCAAAAGAGCGAGGATTCTATCCAATGTTAGCTGCTGCGCAATTAAAGCAAGCATATAAAGTCGATTTTCCCGTAGCTCCAAGTTTTACCACGGCAGAAAAACTCCCTTTCGAGCAAGTTTTCGCTATGATTCGAGAGCTGAGAGAACTTGGGCGAAATGGTTTAGCAAAACAACGTTGGCGAATTTTACTTGATAATGCTGATTTCACAACACAGCTAAAACTTGCAGAATATGCTGAAAACCAACAATGGTTTGAATTAGCTGTTGATGCTTCTATTGTTGCAAAAGCGTGGGATTACCTTTCTCTTAGACTGCCAAATGCTTATCCTGAATACTTCAATGCAGCATTACAGAATTTGAATATCAGCAAAACTTTTGCAATGGCAATCGCCCGTCAAGAAAGTGCTTGGAATCCAATGGCACAATCTTCTGCAAATGCGCGGGGCTTAATGCAACTTCTACCAAGCACGGCAAAATTGACTGCAGAGAATAATCAGCTGCCTTATCAAGGCGAACAAGATTTATTCAAACCATTGAATAATATTTTGCTAGGTACCACACATCTGAATGAACTCAATGGAAAATATCCTAATAATCGAATATTGATTGCAGCAGCTTACAATGCAGGAGCAAATCGAGTAGAAAAATGGTTAAGTCGCGCCAATGGAAAATTAGCATTAGACGAATTTGTCGCATCTATTCCTTTTTACGAAACTCGTGGTTATGTGCAAAATGTAGTCACTTATGATTTTTACTATCAAATTTTACAAAATCAAGAAAACCCACAAATCTTTAGCCAAGAAGAATTGAATCGGCTATACTAAACGCACTAGTTTAATAGTGTGAATGGGAGCGTAATTATGTATATCAGCCGCAATTTAGAACAATGGAATGCATTTCTTCAAATGCTAAAAATTGCCTTTGAAGAAAACAAAGCGCTGGAGTTTCTAACCTTATTATTAACGGCAGACGAACGAGATGCTGTAGGATTGCGCTTGCAAATTGTCTCTCAGCTGATTGATAAAAATATGCCTCAGCGTGAAATTCAACAAAATTTGAATACAAGTGCCGCCACAATCACTCGAGGTTCCAATATGATTAAAACGATGGATCCTGATTTTATGCAATGGATGAAACAACATCTTGATCTCATTGAAAAAAACTAAGCGAATTTTTACCGCACTTTCACGCTTATTTAGTCCTAAATGGTGGAAAAAGAACTGGCAGCGAGTTGTCTTTCGTTTTTTTTTCGCCGTTTTTGCTTTGTTGCTACTTTTTCGCTTTATCCCTATTCCATTTTCCGCTTATATGGTACAACAAAAAGTCGCTAATCTTTTACAAGGCGATTTTCGATATCAAATCCAATATAACTGGGTCAGCCTAGAAAATATCTCCCCAAACATTCAATTAGCTGTGATTTCATCAGAGGATCAGCGTTTTCCTGAACATTTAGGCTTTGATTTTGAGGCTATCCAACGAGCAATTCGGTATAACGAAAAATCTAAAAAAGGAATCCGAGGAGCATCAACCATTTCCCAGCAAACCGCTAAAAACTTAATGCTTTGGCACGGACAAAATTGGCTACGAAAAGGTTTAGAAGTTCCAGCAACTATGTTGCTCGAGCTAACTTGGTCAAAAAAACGTATTTTAGAAGTGTATTTAAATATTGCAGAATTTGGGAATGGCATTTTTGGTGTGGAAGCGGCAAGTCGCTATTACTTTAAAAAATCAGCTAAAAATTTAGCTCAAAATGAAGCCGCACTTTTAGCTGCAGTGTTACCCAATCCAATCATTTATAAAGTAAATAAGCCAAGCTTATTAGTTCGTAAAAAACAAGCTTGGATTTTGAGACAAATGGGAAATTTAGGTACAGAATACTTAAGCCATTTATAAAAAATCCAATCAAATTTCTAAAGTAAAAAAACTGAAAAATATTTACTTAATACATAAAATAAAAAAACGAGTCTTAGACTCGTTTTTTATTTATAGCATTTTTATTACAGATTTATTACCGCAAATAATACCCAAACAGTATAAATTGTGGCTAAACCATAAAAAATAAATCCACCAGCTGGCACGTGCACTTTAAGATCGTGCATACCGTGGTGAATACGGTGTAAACCGCACCACATTGGAAAAATAGTAAGCACTAAAATAACTAATTTACCAATCCAAGAATAAGCAAAAGTAATTAAATTATGCGCATCGACTAAACCAAATGGTAATAACAAACCTATAATTAAAATAACGACAGGGAAGAAAATTGCACTCACTGTGCCGCCTGCACCGAACATTAACCATACTGGCGGTTCGCCGGAGCGTTTTGGATTTTGATCAACCATTTTTTCTCTCCCTTAAATATAAACTAAAACTAACGCAATCACGCTAACTAATGCGGTTACCGCCCAAAGTGCATTTCTTACCACAGTGTGTGGTAAGCGTTCATTTTTCACAATGATATTCATCACTTTTGGTGTCATTAAGAAATATGTCACCGTATGATAAAGCATTGCGATAAGTGTAATAATATTTAAGAACACCACAATTGGGTTTCTTAAAAACTCAATAAAGCTCAAGATGCCTAAGCCTGGCATCGGATTGCTTGCGAGGCAAAGAACACCATAAAGCAATACGATACAAAACCATACAGCAAAGATTGAAGTCGCTTCACGTAGCATATAAGCTTTGTAGAAGTCCAATTTTTGCCACCAAGTCGCTGTCATTGGACGAACATATTTTTTACGTTTACTCACTGTTACTGACATTCCTTCCCCCTTAGCCTTTTGGTTTTAGCATAGAGATAACATAATCTTTGGCACTTTCCACTTTTCCTTGGTTAATTGCAGAAGCAGGATCCACATGTTTTGGACAAACTTCTGAGCAATAACCAACGAAAGTACAACTCCAAACCCCGTTTTTACCATTTAATAATGACATACGTTTTGCTTTACCATGGTCACGGTTATCAAGATTATAACGATGAGCCATCGTAATAGCTGCAGGGCCTAAGAATTCAGGATTTAAACCAAATTGAGGGCAAGCGGCATAGCATAAACCACAGTTGATACACATTGAGAATTGACGATATTTCTCAAGCTGTGCTGGCGTTTGTTTAGTGCGACTTGCTTGCAATTCTTTCGAAGGATGTGGTTTACCATCTAATGCTGGTGCTTCGTTACCAATAATATAAGGTTTAATTGCCTCTAAACTTTCGATAAAGTGGCTTAAATCAACCACTAAGTCACGTTCAATTGGGAAGTTTGCTAACGGCTCAATACGCATATGGCCACTGTAATCACGTAAGAACGTTTTACAAGCCAATTTCGGTTTGTTATTCACCATCATCCCGCAAGAACCGCAAATCGCCATACGGCAAGACCAACGATAAGAAAGAGATGGTTCAAGCTTATCCTTGATATAACCTAACGCATCAAGCAAGGAGGTTTGGTTATCATAAGGTACTTGATACGTACTTAGATGCGGCTCTTGATCGATTTCAGGATTGTAGCGTAATACTTCAACATTCATTACTGGTGAATTAGCCATTTGCTTGCTCCTTAGCTTTCGCAGCTGCTTCTTGAGCTTCTGCTTCCGCACCGTAAACACGTTTTGCAGGTTGAGATTTAGTAATTTTCACCGGACTGTATTCAATGCTCGGTGCACCATTCTCATTGTAGAAAGCAAGTGTGTGTTTTAAATAATTTACATCATCACGTTCAGTGTAATCTAAGCGTTGGTGAGCACCACGAGATTCTTTACGTTCAATCGCTGAATTTGCAATAGATTGTGCAACATCTAGAATGTACCCCAACTCAACTGTGTAAAGTACATCTGTATTGAACACACTTGAGTTATCTGCAACACGAATACGTTTATAACGTTCTTTTAATTCTGCAATTTTATCTACTGCTTTTTGCATGCTTGCTTGGTCACGGTAAATACCACAACCTTCTTCCATTATAGAACCCATTTCATCACGGATTTCAGACCAAGATTCATTACCTTCTTGTTTATGAAGGGCTTCTAAACGAGCAACAACATCTTTTGCTTGAGCATCAACCGCACTTTGATTTACAGATTGAGCCTCAACTGCACGTTGTGCCGCATATTCGCCAGCAACACGACCTAACACAACAAGTTCAGCTAAAGAGTTAGATCCTAAGCGGTTTGCACCATGTAAACCTGAAGATGCACATTCACCTACAGCAAATAAACCTTTGATACGAGTTTCGCTATTGAAATCGACTTCAATACCGCCCATGGTGTAGTGAACAACTGGACGAACTGGAATTGGCTCATTCACTGGATTTACACCTTCATAAGCACTTGCTAATTCACAAATGAATGGCAGGCGCTCATGTAAATATTTTTCACCAAGATGACGTAAATCTAAATGCACAACATCTACGCCTTTCGCGGTTTTTAAGGTATTACCTTTTTTCCATTCTTGCCAGAATGCTTGAGAAACTTTATCGCGAGGACCAAGTTCCATATATTTATTTTGAGGTTTTCCAATTGGTGTTTCTGGTCCTAGACCGTAATCTTGAAGATAGCGATAGCCATCTTTATTCACTAAGATACCACCTTCACCACGACAACCTTCAGTCATTAAAATACCAGTATTCGGTAAACCTGTTGGGTGATATTGAACAAACTCCATATCACGAAGTGGTACACCATGACGATACGCCATAGATAAGCCGTCACCTGTTACAATACCGCCATTGGTATTGAATTTAAATGCACGACAACCACCACCAGTTGCAATAACAACCGCATTTGCATTAATTTGAACCAGCGAACCTTCCATCATGTTCATTGCAACCATACCACGAGCATGGCCATCATCAACAAGAATATCTAATACGAAGTGTTCATCAAAACGTTGGATTTGTGGATATTGAATAGAAGTTTGGAAAAGCGTGTGTAATAAGTGGAAACCTGTTTTATCAGCGGCGAACCAAGTACGCTCAATTTTCATTCCACCAAAACGACGTACGTTTACATCGCCATCAGCTTTACGGCTCCAAGGACATCCCCAACGTTCTAATTGAGTCATTTCCACTGGTGAATGTTGTACGAAATATTCCACAACATCCTGTTCGCAAAGCCAGTCACCACCAGCCACAGTATCTTGGAAGTGTTTATCGTAAGAATCTTCTTCTTTGATAACTGCCGCTGCGCCACCTTCTGCTGCCACAGTATGGCTACGCATTGGGTACACTTTTGAAACTAATGCAATTTTTAAGTTAGGATTTGCTTCTGCTGCTGCAATCGCTGCACGTAAACCGCCACCACCAGCGCCAACAATCGCAATATCGACATTAACAATTTGCACGATATCCTCCAATAAATGTAGAAAGTAAAAAATAGAAATCACCCTAAAAGGGTAATCTAGTGAGGCCATTCTGCCATTTTTTGTTACAAATTAATAACGTTTTTTTATGTAGGGAAAGGGGAAAAGTATGATTTTGTGATCTACCTCAAAAAACCTTAGATTGAGTTGAGAAGGGCTCTCGTTTACAATGATGCAAATTTAAAAATGGGAATAAAAATGACCGCACTTACTCATTGGCAACCTTCTGCCGATATAAAAAATCTTCTTAAACGTGCAAAAATTATTGCTGAAATTCGTCAATTTTTTACAGAGCGAGGCTTACTTGAAGTTGAGACGCCTGTTCTAAGTGAATTTGGCGTCACTGATTTACACCTTTCCACATTTAGCACAGAATTTCTGGCACCTTTTGGTGAACAATCCAAAACACTTTGGCTTTCTACAAGCCCTGAATATCATATGAAACGCTTGCTCGCTGCAGGTAGTGGACCGATATTCCAAATCAGTAAAGTGTTCCGTAATGAAGAAGCCGGTAATCGCCACAATCCAGAGTTTACCATGTTGGAATGGTATCGACCGCACTTTAGTATGCATCGTTTAATTAATGAGGTAGATGATTTACTCCAACAAATTTTAGATTGCCCACCTGCAGAAAGTTTAAGCTATCAATTTGTTTTCCAAGAATATGTAGGCTTAGATCCATTATCAGCAGAACGTTCAGAATTAATCGAAGCCGCGCGTAAACATAACTTTATGGCTAAAGATGATGAAGAACGCGATACTTTATTACAGTTCTTATTTAGTGAAGTCGTTGAACCTCAAATAGGAAAAGATCGACCTGTTGCGGTTTATTATTTCCCTTCAACACAAGCAGCCCTAGCACAAGTGAGCCCAGAAGATCAGCGGGTTGCAGAACGCTTTGAGTTTTATTACAAAGGCTTGGAACTGGCAAATGGTTTCCATGAATTGACAGATGCACGAGAACAAAGACATCGTTTTGAATTAGATAATCAGCAAAGAAAAAAACATGGATTGCCAATTCGAGACATTGACGAACGCTTTCTAGCAGCATTAGAAGCAGGCTTACCAAATTCTTCTGGCGTTGCGCTAGGAGTCGATCGCCTAATTATGGTTGCGTTAGGTTGTGAGAAAATTAATGAAGTGATTTCTTTTGCCGTGGATAATGCCTAGACGAAAAGTGCGGTAAAAAATCTACCACACTTTTGATTCTTAGTTACTGATCCATAATGGCAATCGTATAGTAACAGCAAGCCCGCCTAGTGGGCTTTTTTCAGCCCAGACCTTTCCTTGATGCTCCTGAACAACATTAGACACAATCGCCAATCCTAGTCCTGTTCCGCCAGTCGTTCTAGTTCGCGTCTCATCTACTCGATAAAATGGTTTGAAGATTTTTTCAAATTCATCTGGATGGACTCCAGATCCGTTGTCATCTATACGGATCCTGAGAAATTCTTCTTCTTCTTCTTCTTCTTCTTGGATAAAAATATGAAGTTCGATCTTATCCTTGGTGTATTTAAGAGCATTTGTCACAATGTTTTCGACCGCACTTTCTAGCAATCTAAAATTGCCGTTAAGTTGTAATTCATTTTTAGGTAAACGAATATTTGTGAGAAACGCTATACCACGTTGCTCAGCCTCAAATTTGGCATCGTTGATAATATCAGTCCAAAGCGTATTGGCATAAAAAATATCCCGTTCCATTTGGCTATTCATTTGCTGGCGTGAAAGTAGAAGCAATTCACTAATCATTTTATCCATGCGCCCAATTTCTCTTTGAATGCGTTTTACGCTATCTGTTTCACCACATTCATGGCGAACAAGCGCTGTAGCCAACTGTAAACGAGTGAGTGGTGTTTTTAATTCATGTGAAATAGATGAAAGTAGTGTTTGTTGATTAGAGATTAGATGATCAATAGAGGCTGCCATTCGATTAAAACTTTGACCAACTTGACGTAATTCTAATGGACCATTAGCTACTAAGCTCTTATCAATTTTAAAATTGCCTAATGCCACTGAATTCGCAGCTTCTTGCAAGCGAGAAATCGGATTAGTCAGCATTCTTGTAAACCACCAAAGCAACGGGCTAGTGATTAAAAGAATAAGCAGAATCAATATAATAGGTCTATCAAAAACATAATTAAAGATCTCACGCTGTGGGTTAACGTAAGAAATAAAATACAAGGCATAAGAGGCTGTATCCCCTAAATAAACCTGGAACGGTCCTGAAAGCTGAAGCTCATTAAAATTTTTACGTTTAGGTTCTGAAAAATCGCCGGATACATCTGCAAATCTTCGAATATAAGGCGCTTCCTCTGGTAATTCACCGAGAATATTTTTAGTTTTTAAATTAATCAGAACAGGTCTGGAAGGTTGAAATTTATCTGAATGTAAAATAGGAACTTCTGAAATTAGTCCTTGTAACTGACCATTACGAACGATGTTCAGAATTTCTTTTTGGTAGTTAACAATATCCGATTCTTTTAGAGGAGAATAGAGTCTGAGATCGAAATTAGGTAGTGCGATCACAAGACTCATCATGATGAAAAAAGAAAACCAGAACAGAGCAAATATTCTGATTGCAAGTTGATTTAAACTGAAAAGACTACGCAATTTCATAAAATTAAGTGACTAAAAGATATCCTTTTCCGCGTAAGGTTTTCAACCAAGGCAATTTGCTTTCTCGCTCTGGTAATTTGCGTCTCAAATTAGATATATGCATATCAAGAGAGCGGTCGAACGGACTTAATGTTTTTCCTAGCACTTCCAAACTTAATTCTTCACGAGTAACAATATCCCCCTTTGATTCTATTAATCGCTGAAGGATCTTAAACTCATAATCCGTTAAATTTAAGTTTTCCTCACCATACATCGCAGTTTGGCGAGTCAAGTATAAGGTTACGTTCTCAAAAGATAATATTTCTTTTGTATCGTCAACATTATTTGATGGAGACACACTTCGACGCAAAATCGCTCTAATTCTTGCAACTAATTCACGATCATTAAATGGTTTAGGCAAGTAATCATCCGCACCCAATTCTAAGCCTAATACGCGATCAATGTCTTCATCTCTTGCAGTAAGCATCATCACTGGCACATTAGAGACTTTACGAATTTCTTTTAATGTATCAAGACCATTTAGCTTCGGCATCATCACATCAAGTAAAACCAACTCATGGCTTTCATCAAGTTTTTGTAATGCCTCTAATCCATTATTTGCTGTTTGAACATCAAACCCTTCTAGCGTTAAAAGGGATGAAAGTAATTCCGTCAATTCAACATCGTCATCAACGAGCAAGAGTTTTGACATTGGGGATTCCTTTTTATCAATCGTTCTTGTTGTAGTGCGGTGAAAATAGAAAGATTATTTCCAGAATTGCCACCAGCTGGATTTTGCTTTCTCACCAGTTTGAATAATGGTGTTGTTCTCGCCTTGTTGAGAAACTTCTGGCAAAGGTTTATCAAGATTGGTTTCTGTCACAATACCACGTTGATCAAATTTTACAGTGAAAGTATGTTGAACAGGTGTTTCATAAGCACGTTGTTGTAAGAACACATAGTACCAAGTCTGACTATTATAAGGATCGATTAATACTGGCGTACCCAACAAATATTGTACTTGTTGAGCAGTCATGCCTTCTTTAACTTGAGCAACTGTAGTCGCTTCTAAATAGTTGCCTTGTGGTACATCAATTCGATATACAACTTTTTCAACGGTGGAACAAGAAGCGACGCTTAATGCTAAAAAGGTTGCGCCTAAAAGTGTTTTAACTTGCATTTTCTTTACCTTATTTGTGCAAAAGTACTGTCAAATAATACCCAAGTTTGAGCATATTTCCAAATTAATTCTCTGATTTTAAAGCCTTTTGTAATTGATCTTTTAAATTCGGCGGTAAACCTTTGATAGTAAGTGTATCCGTCATCGGTTCCCATTGAATTCGAGTATTTAATAAATCGGCATCAAAACTAATACTCACTCCCTTTCCAGAGCCAGTAAATTTTGTTAAGGATTTTAAGGTTGAACGTACTGGCGGAATACTGTCTTCCAAACCATAATTCTGTTCTTCCGCAAAAGTAACAAAAGGCTGTTCGTTTAGAGTGGGTAAAGAATCAGAAAGTTCCTGCAATTCAATTTCATCACCGCCTGCAAGTTGAGCTTTGCAATATTCAAACACTTGTTTTTTCACTGCTTGAGTTTGCTCTTTGTTGAGCTCACCTTGATCACAATAATCACTCACAGCTTGCAATAAACATTGATTTTGAACTTGTGGATTTAATCCTTCTTCGGCACCTAAAAAATCCATGAAAAAATCACTAATTTTGCGACCAACACGACCTTTTATGAAAGTTAAATAACGATTAGAGTTTGCATTCACCTGTAAATCCGTCAAATTCACTCTTGCCGCAATATCAAACTGAGTAATATCAAGATATTCTGTACGGCGAATATCTAAATGCTCATCGACCAGCATACTATGACGGCTATCAAGCAATGCAATAAACAAATAATCTGTCGCTAAGAAATTATATTGACATAAAATCAAAGTACCACTTTCTGCAAAGTTATATTTACCTAGCTCATCTGCAAGCAATTTTGTTGAGTATTGACTAAAACCTAAAAACTCAATTTCTTGTTCCAATAAACGATTTAAATGTTGTGCAAATATAGACTTTTCCTGAAACACGCCAAAAGCCTTAGCTTTATTTTGATAACCTTGATGAAGTTGCAACATCATTTGTTCTACTTCTGGCGTAATTGACAGCAACTCATCGCGTAATACGCTTTCCATTTTTATGCTGTCGCCATCCACATTTTTGACTAACTGATGCAAAACAATTTGATTAACGGTAATACTCATTTTTGTCACCTTTGAAAAATTTGCTGCAAATTATAACCGCACTTTTTAAGCAAGAAAAAAGAAATTATTTAGGTTCTACCAAATAATCGGGTATCATAAGCCAAATTTTTGTTTTATTTTTAACATTATGGCTCAATATTCTAAATATTCTGATGCACAGCTAAGTGCAATTGTGAACGATATGATTGCAGTATTAGAAAAGCATAAAGCCCCTGTAGATCTATCCTTAATCGCACTGGGTAACATGGCAAGTAATTTATTAACCACCAGTGTGCCGCAAACTCAACGTGAGGCATTAGCCCAAGCGTTTTCTAATTCCTTAATTAATGCGGTAAAAACACGTTAATATGAAATGGATTAAAAAAGGCATCTTCAGCGGCAAGCAATACCGAGATGACGTTTCACGAAAAATTTCGTGGGGTCATTGGTTTGCCTTTTTTAATATTATTGTTGCTATTCTTATTGGCACTCGTTATGCCTTTATCATTGACTGGCCAGATACTCTAGCAGGAAAACTTTATTTCTTTGTGAGTTTGCTCGGACATTTCAGTTTCAACGTTTTTGCGTTGTACTTACTCGTGGTCTTTCCACTGAGTTTCATTGTTAAAAATCATCGCACTTTTCGCGGATTAACCGTGATATTTTCCACGATTTGTACAACCTTATTATTATTTGATACCGCCGTTTTCAATCGTTTTAATCTACATTTATCCTCTGTTGTATGGAATTTACTCGTTAATCCAGAAAATGGCGAAATGTCACGCGATTGGCAAATTTTCTTTGCACCAATGCCCATTATTTTATTAGCGCAAATGTTATTTTCTCGCTGGAGTTGGGAAAAATTACGTAGTCTTGAACGCCAAAAATGGCTAAAAGCTGTCGGTGTATTCTTGACTTCCACATTTATTACGACGCACTTAATTTATGCTTGGGCAGATGCTTATTTATATCGCCCAATTACGATGCAACGCTCTAATTTTCCTCTTTCTTATCCAATGACAGCTCGTTCTTTTTTAGAAAAACACGGTTTCTTGGATGGAGAAGAATATACGCAAAAATTGGCGCAAGAAGGTCGTTTAGATGCCTTAAAAATTGATTATCCGAAAAAAGAACTCTCTTACGCACCAATTACGCACAAACCTAATGTTCTGATCGTAACGGTTTCTGGTTTACGCCATGATGCGATTTCTAGTGAAAAGATGCCAAAACTTGCTGAATTTGCGACAAATTCAACAGAATTCACTAATCATTACAGCACAGGCAATAGTAATAACACAGGCTTAATTGGGTTATTTTACGGGCTAAATGCAAATTACACAGATAGTATTTTAAGCAATCATACCCAATCTGTTTTAATCGAAAAATTACGTGCTGAAAATTATCAATTGGGTTTATTTTCGGCTACAAATTTCAAAGATAGCGTCTTCCGCCAAGCATTATTTCGAGAAATGAAACTTTCATCGAATAAAACCAACAAACCAAATAATGAAAGTGCGGTAAAAAATCTCAATGATTTTATTAAAGCACAAAAAACTGACTCACCTTGGTTTGCTTATTTGGATTTAGCCTTGGAGGCTAAAAATCCATCAGATTATGACCGCACTTTGCAGGACATTGATTCTCTTTTAGCAAAAGCGTTAGAAAGTACACCGCTTGAAAATACATTAGTCATCATCACGTCAGAGCATGGTTTAAGTTTTAATGAAATGAATGAAAAAGAGCGAGAAAACTACTTTGGGCGTGATGAAATTCAAGTCCCATTGCTTGTGTATTGGAAAGATTTACCGGTAGGCAAACAAAATGGATTAAGTAATCATGCGGATATTTTCTCTGCATTAATGCAAACAGTGTTCGGCGTAGAAAACCCGTTGATGGATTATAGTCAAGGACGCAATCTCTTTGATCTCAAGGGAGATGACTGGGTACTTGCCTCTAATTTCCACTGGAACGTGGTGATTCAACCTGATGGAACGCAATACCACATTGATCGCAAAGGTAATTACAAAAAATTCGATAAGGATTATATTGAGCAATCTTCAGACAGACCGCCACTTGGAATCTTCTTAGAAGCCTTCCAATTACAAAATTTCTTCTTTGAAAAATAATCTGTAAGGGCATAAAAGAATAGATTTTTTGCCCTTAAGCCTTTATACTCACGTCTCAGTTTAAGACTGAAAAATGTTATTAATGAAAATCCGTGAGTTTTTCATAACATTATCATAATGCTTCTCGTCGTACTTACAGTACCTTTCAATTAATATACATTCTCGTCTTTTTATCCTTTCTTTTTTACGGAGTTTGTATGAAAAGCCACGTTCGTAGTTTTAAAACCTATATTCGCGATGAAATTATCAAAAAAGGCGGATGGGTAAATGCCCATGCACATGCTGACCGCGCTTTTACGATGACGCCAGAGAAAATTGGGATTTATCATAGCAGTAATTTGCAACAAAAATGGGATTTAGTGGATGAAGTAAAACGCACTTCCAGTGTTGATGATTATTACGCACGTTTTTGCCAATCTATTGAATTAATGATATCCCAAGGTGTAACCGCATTTGGTACTTTTGTCGATATAGACCCAATTTGTGAAGATCGTGCAATTATTGCCGCACATAAAGCCCGCGAAGTGTATAAACATGACATCATTTTAAAATTTGCCAATCAAACTTTAAAAGGGGTAATTGAACCCACTGCGCGTAAATGGTTTGATATTGGTGCGGAAATGGTAGATATGATTGGCGGCTTACCATATCGTGATGAATTGGATTATGGGCGCGGCCTAGAGGCGATGGATATTTTGTTAGATAAGGCCAAATCTCTTGGGATTATGTGTCATGTACATGTCGACCAATTCAACAATCCAAGTGAAAAAGAAACTGAGCAACTTTGCGACAAAACCATTGAACATGGAATGGAGGGGCGAGTTGTGGGTATCCACGGTATTTCCATTGGCTCACATTCGAAAGAATATCGTTACAAACTTTACGAAAAAATGCGTAAAGCCAAAATGATGATGATAGCCTGTCCGATGGCATGGATTGACAGTAATCGCAAAGAAGATCTTATGCCATTCCATAATGCACTCACGCCAGCAGATGAAATGATTCCCGAAGGTATCACTGTTGCCCTAGGCACAGATAATATTTGTGATTACATGGTTCCTCTATGTGAAGGCGATTTATGGCAAGAATTAAGCCTATTGGCTGCGGGTTGCCGTTTCCCTCACTTAGATGAAATGGTCAACATCGCAAGTATTAACGGTCGTAAAGTGTTAGGACTAGAGCCAATTTAGCTTTTTATTCCACCCAACCAAAAGTGTGGTCAAAATGGACAACATTTAAAAGTTGATTCAAAAATCTAGCTTTTAAATGTTGTCCATTTTCATTGTTCTTTTGTGTTTTTTAACTTGCCAAAAAACAAAAAATAAATAAAATGAACGCTCATTCATTTTTGAGCAATTATTGCTCCTTATTTTACTCAAGGATCTTATGCGACAAGCAAAAACAGACTTAGCTGAACAGATTTTTTCAGCGACAGATCGTTTAATGGCAAAAGAAGGGTTGAAACAACTTTCTATGCACAAACTTGCGAAAGAAGCGAATGTAGCCGCAGGAACGATTTACCTTTATTTTAAAAACAAAGATGAGTTGCTTGAACAATTTGCACACAGAGTATTTTCAATGTTTATGGCAACACTTGAAAAAGATTTTGATGAATCTAAGCCTTTTTTCGAACAGTATCGACAAATGTGGAAAAACATTTGGTATTTCTTACAAGAAAATCCCACCATTCTATCCAATTTAAAGCAATATGAATCTTTGCCTAATTTCAAGGATATTTGTAAAAACGTTAAAAATTGCCGTTGGGATTTATTTTGTCATCAAGCACAAAAAGCTGGCTTATTAGCGGAATTATCTGAAGATATTCTCTTTTTATTAAGTTTGAAAACGGCGATAAATTTAGCCTCTGATGCAAAATTTATCGATTTTGATCTTAATCCTGAAATTTTAGAATCTGTGATTAAACGCTCCTGGCGTGCAATTCAGAAATAATTGTTGTTATTTTTATAACGGAGCTTTAAACATGAGTCAAACTCAACATCAAAGACCAAAACGCTCACATATTTTCTTTATGAAAATAATTTTAGTGGTATTTGTCTTAATTTTTGCCGGTGTCATCGCTTTTAATATGATAAAAGGCGTAATGATAAGCCGAGCCATTGCGGGAATGCCAGAACCTTCAAGCCCAGTAACCGCACTTGAAGTTCAACCCCGTGAATGGACGCCAGTTATCAACACAACAGGTCTTGTGCGTCCAAATCAAGGCGCGATGCTCAGTACACAAAATGCAGGTACGATTTCTCAAGTGCTCGTGCGAAATGGCCAACAAGTGAAAAAAGGCGATTTACTCATTGAACTCGATAGTTCTGTTGAACATGCAAGCCTTCAAGCCGCACAGGCACAACTCCCAGCTCTTCGTCAAACTTATCAACGTTATGCTAATTTATTGAAAAGCAATGCTGTTTCACGACAAGAAATGGATAACGCAAAAGCGGCTTATGACGCTCAACTAGCCAATATCGAATCTTTAAAAGCAGCAATTGAGCGCCGTAAAATTGTTGCGCCATTTGATGGCAAAGCAGGTATTGTGAAAGTAAACGTAGGTCAATATGTGAATGTAGGAACAGAAATTGTGCGTGTAGAAGATACTAGCTCAATGAAAGTGGATTTTGCCCTTTCACAAAATGATTTAGATAAATTGCATATCGGTCAACGCGTCACAGTGACAACAGATGCTCGCTTGGGCGAAACATTTTCAGCTCGAATCACGGCTATTGAACCAGCCATTAATTCATCAACTGGTTTAGTTGATGTTCAGGCTACATTTGATCCTGAAGATGGGCGTAAATTGCTTTCAGGTATGTTCTCTCGCTTACGCATTGCGCTTCCAACTGAAACAAATCAAGTTGTCGTTCCACAAGTAGCTATTAGCTACAACATGTATGGTGAAATTGCTTATTTACTCAAACCATTATCTGATGAAGACAAAGAGAAAATGGCTGAGAATAAAAAATTAGATCGTTTATATCGAGCAAAACAAATTACTGTATTTACTAAGGATCGCCAAGGTATTTATTCTCAATTACAAGGTAATGAGGTAAAACCTGGTGATAAAATTATTACTGGTGGTCAACAAGGTATCGGCAATGGCAGTCTTGTAGAATGGATTGAAAAAGATATTGTAGGTGCAACAGAACCAGTAAATAAAACTAACCTTTAATTAACTAGGAAATACGAATGAAATTTACCGATATATTTATTCGTCGTCCTGTTTTAGCGATTTCAATTAGCTTGCTTATTATTATTTTAGGTTTGCAAGCTATTTCGAAATTGTCAGTGCGTGAATATCCTAAAATGACCACCACGGTAATTACGGTAACAACCGCCTACCCTGGTGCTGATGCAAATCTAATTCAAGCATTTGTTACCTCTACATTAGAAGAATCTATCGCTCAAGCGGATAACATTGACTATATGTCATCCAGTAGTGCACCAAATGCATCGACTATTACAGTCAAAATGAAACTGAATACCGATCCTGCCGGAGCACTTGCTGATGTATTAGCAAAAGTAAATGCTGTGCGTTCTGAATTACCAAGTGGAATTGAAGCACCAAGCGTCGCCTCTTCCTCTGGCGGGACGGGGATTATGTATATAAGTTTCCGCTCCAACAAACTAGACTCAAGTCAAGTAACTGACTACATTAATCGTGTAGTCAAACCTCAATTCTTTACGATTGAAGGCGTGGCTGGAGTACAAGTATTTGGTGCGGCTGAATATGCATTACGTATTTGGCTAGATCCTCAAAAAATGGCGTCACAAAATCTTTCTGCGCCAACAGTGATGTCTGCCCTTTCTGCAAATAATGTACAAACTGCGGCTGGTAATGATAATGGCTACTATGTTACTTACCGCAATAAAGTTGAAACAACGACCAAATCCGTTGAGCAATTAGGTAACTTAATTGTTGCTTCTCGTGGTGATGATTTAGTACGCCTGCGCGATATTGCGACCATTGAATTGAACAAAGAAAGTGATAATTCTCGTGCAACCGCAAACGGTGCAGATTCTGTGGTATTAGGCATCAATCCAACTTCATCGGCTAACCCATTAACCGTTGCAGAAAAAATCCGACCGCTCTTTGAAAATATCAAAAAGCAACTACCGGATAGTATGGAAACTGACATTCTTTATGACAGTACTATTGCGATTAATAGTTCAATCCATGAAGTAATTAAAACTATTGTGGAAGCAACTGTTATTGTATTAGTGGTTATTTTGATGTTTATTGGATCGCTTCGCGCAATTTTAATTCCAGTTCTCACCATTCCGATTTCGTTGATCGGTGTTTTAATGATGCTACAAAGTTTAGATTTTTCTATTAACTTAATGACATTATTAGCGCTTATTCTCGCTATCGGCTTAGTCGTTGATGATGCGATTGTCGTGTTAGAAAACGTAGATCGCCATATTAAAGAAGGAGAAACACCATTCCGCGCTGCAATTATTGGTACTCGTGAAATTGCCGTGCCTGTAATTTCCATGACTATCGCATTGATCGCGGTTTACTCACCAATGGCTTTAATGGGGGGCATTACTGGCACATTGTTTAAAGAGTTTGCTTTAACCCTTGCTGGTGCGGTATTTATTTCTGGTATCGTGGCATTAACGTTATCGCCAATGATGAGTAGTAAATTACTTAAATCCAATGCTAAACCAACATGGATGGAAGAACGCGTAGAACATACCTTAGGTAAAGTAAATCGTATTTACGAATACATGCTTGATCTCGTTATGCTAAATCGTAAATCCATGCTGGCTTTTGCTGTGGTAATTTTCTCAACGCTCCCATTTTTATTTAATTCACTTTCTAGTGAATTAACGCCAAATGAAGATAAAGGCGCATTTATTGCGATTGGTAATGCGCCATCTAGCGTAAATGTGGATTATATTCAAAATGCAATGCAACCGTACATGAAAAATGTAATGGAAACACCTGAAGTCTCTTTTGGTATGAGCATTGCTGGTGCGCCAAATTCTAATGGCTCGTTAAATATAATCACATTGAAAGACTGGAAAGAACGTTCACGCAAGCAATCTGCCGTAATGAACGAAATCAATGCAAAAGCGAAATCAATTCCAGAAGTCTCCGTATCTGCATTTAACTTTCCTGAAATTGATACAGGGGAACAAGGCCCTCCAATCGCTATTGTGTTAAAAACTGCTCAAGATTATAAATCTTTGGCAAATACCGCAGAGAAATTCCTAAGTGCGATGAAAGCCTCTGGCAAATTTATTTATACGGATTTAGATTTGACCTATGACACGGCGCAAATGACAATTTCAGTCGATAAAGAGAAAGCTGGGACTTACGGTATCACGATGCAACAAATTAGTAATACTTTAGGGAGTTTCTTATCTGGAGCAACAATTACGCGAGTCGATGTGGATGGACGTGCCTATAAGGTTATTTCACAAGTAAAACGTGACGACCGTTTATCGCCCGAAGCATTCAAAAACTATTACTTAACGGCAAGTAATGGACAATCTGTGCCATTAAGCAGTTTAATCACGATGAAGCTAGAAACACAGCCAACTTCATTATCACGCTTTAGCCAATTAAACTCAGCACAGATTAGCGCAGTACCAATGCCAGGTTCATCAACGGGTGATGCAGTTGCATGGCTACAACAACATGCGACAGACAATTTACCGCAAGGCTATACGTTTGACTTTAAATCTGAAGCACGTCAATTAGTACAAGAAGGTAACGCATTAGCCGTCACTTTTGCATTGGCTGTTATCATCATATTCTTGGTACTTGCCATTCAGTTTGAATCTATACGGGATCCAATGGTAATTATGATTTCCGTACCATTAGCCGTAAGTGGTGCATTAGTGAGCTTAAATATTTTATCCTTCTTTGGCATCGCGGGAACAACATTAAATATCTACTCTCAAGTTGGGTTGATTACTCTCGTAGGATTAATCACCAAACACGGTATCTTAATGTGTGAAGTGGCAAAAGAAGAGCAGCTAAACCATGGTAAAACTCGAATTGAGGCAATCACTCATGCAGCCAAAGTACGTTTACGCCCAATCCTAATGACAACGGCGGCAATGGTAGCAGGCTTAATTCCATTGCTCTATGCTACAGGTGCGGGAGCGGTATCTCGCTTTAGTATGGGGATAGTGATTGTAGCGGGATTATCCATTGGTACTATTTTCACCTTGTTCGTATTGCCTGTGGTATATAGCTATGTCGCAACCGAACACAAACCATTGCCGGTTTTTGATGAAAATAAAACAACCCACTAATTAAAACATAGAAAAAACAAACCGCACTTAGGTGACCCAAAGTGCGGTTTATTTTTTAGATTATTTTTAGCCTAAGATTTTATCTAACTCTTGGCTAACTTCTTCTACTTTTTGTGTACCGTCTAAACGGAAATATTGAGTATTCCCCGCTTTCGCTTCTGCTTGGTAATAATCAATTAATGGGCTGGTTTGTTTATGATATACGGCTAAACGATCTAACACAGTTTCAGGTTTATCATCTGCACGAATAATTAAATCTTCACCAGTTACATCATCCTTACCTTCCACTTTTGGTGGATTATAAACGATGTGGTAAGAACGGCCAGATGCTTGGTGTACACGACGGCCACTCATACGTTCAACAATCACTTCATCTGGCACATCGAATTCTAAAACAAAGTCAATTTTAACGCCTGAATCTTTCAGCGCATCCGCTTGTGGAATAGTACGAGGGAAACCATCTAACAAGAAACCATTTGCGCAGTCAGGTTGTGCAATACGATCTTTTACAAGGGCAACGGTTAATTCATCTGGTACTAATTTACCTTCATCCATTAATGCTTTGGCTTGTTTGCCAAGTTCAGTCCCTGCTTTGATTGCAGCACGGAACATATCGCCAGTTGAAATTTGCGGGATACCAAATTTGTTCATAATAAATTGTGCTTGAGTGCCTTTACCTGCGCCCGGTGCACCTAAAAGAATAATTTTCATAAAAAATCTCCATTAATAAAAACGTGATTAAGATACTGATAAAGCATAGTGCGGTCAAATTTTTTATAATTTTTACCGCACTTTTATAGTGAATTTGTCGTATTATTTTCTTGATTCCAAGGCGCTACCCAAAATAAACAAAGCATGCCTGGAATCGCTAAAAATAAACAAAACCAAAAATACTGATAATACCCCACTGCTCCCACAACATAACCAGAAAGCATACCTAAAACTTTACTTGGCAAGGCTGAAAGGCTTGTAAAAAGTGCAAGCTGTGTTGCGGTATAAAGGGGATTACTCTCACGCGCCATAAAAGCCACGAAAGCTGCGGTACCAAGTCCAACGCCGATATATTCTGCCGCAATCACAACACCTAGTTTCCATAACTCGGCTGATGTAATAACATCAAAATGACCGAAAGCCGCCAACCAAATAAACCCACCAATTGTCACCATCTGTACAAGCCCAAATAGCCACAATGCACGATTAATACCCAGTTTTAACATTATCACACCACCAGCAAGCCCAGATAAAATGCTTGACCAAAGTGCGGTACTTTTTACAACAATGGCTATATCCTCTTTGCTAAACCCCATATCATAAATAAATTTGGTTTGTAGCGTTGTAGCAAAAGAATCCCCGAACTTATACAAAAACAAAAACAGTAAAAAACCGATAGCCTGAACGACGCCCTTACGCTGGAAAAATTCTTGTAATGGAATCCAAAATGCTTGATAGAACGGCTGATTAGATTGTTGCACGTTGATTTTGGGCTCTTTAGCTAAAAATAGTGTCATGAAGATGCCCGCTAACATACAAAGTGCGGTCCATAAAAAGACGGTTTCCCAAGGATAAATCGCCGCCAAATAGAGCGATAATCCACCGGGAATTAATCCCGCAATTCGATAAGCATTAATATGAATAGTGTTTCCCAAACCTAATTCATGATCACTCAAAATTTCACGACGATAAGCGTCTAACACGATATCTTGTGTGGCTGAAAAAAAGGCGATAAGCAACGCAATATTTGCTACCGTGCTAAGTTGTGTGAGTGGATCAAAAAGGCTAATGATGTAAAGTAAAATCAATAATGCTACTTGTGAAAGCAACATCCAGCTACGACGACGCCCTAAAAAACTCGGGAAATAACGATCCAATAATGGTGCCCACAAAAATTTTAATCCATAAGGCAACATCACACCGGTTACAGCACCAATAAGCTCAATTGAAAGATGTTTATCTGTCAGCCAAACAGGCAACATTTGCAATAACACAAATAATGGCAAACCAGAATTAAAACCTGTGAATACGCAAATCAACATCTTGCGCGTAAAAATTTGGGAAGAAAGGGAATTTGACATAAAGTGCGGTTAATTTTGGTTGTATTTTAGAAACTTCTGCTTTCAATTAAAGGACAAGTGTAAAAATTAGGGGGATTTTTAATTACATCCCCCAATGTTTAGCATTCTTCTTCCTAAAAAAGAAAAACAAATATTAGAGAATATTAATCTCTATACCCTTTTGGATTATTTTTCTGCCAGTTCCACGTATC
This sequence comes from Haemophilus haemolyticus, assembly GCF_003490935.1. Lineage (GTDB taxonomy): Bacteria > Pseudomonadota > Gammaproteobacteria > Enterobacterales > Pasteurellaceae > Haemophilus > Haemophilus haemolyticus_M. The sequence continues at coordinate 144,289 of NZ_QQGD01000001.1, forward strand.
TTGCATCATCTTTTCAAGACCTCGTTCTGCCACCCAACCAAGCTCTTTTGCAGCTAAACTAGGATCAGAATAGCATGCTGCAATATCACCAGGACGGCGTTCTACAAGTTTATATGCAATTGTAATGTCGTTGGCTTTTTCAAAGGCTTTTACCATATCTAATACAGAATAACCATGGCCTGTACCGAGGTTATAAATATGTAAACCAGCATCATTTTCATGACGTTGAAGCGCTTTTAAATGCCCCACAGCTAAATCCACTACATGAATATAATCACGCACGCCTGTTCCATCATGAGTGTTGTAATCACTACCAAATACAGAAAGTTGCGCTAATTTACCGATGGCAACTTGGCTAATATAAGGCAACAAATTATTTGGAATACCATTTGGATCTTCACCAATTAAACCACTTTCATGCGCGCCAACTGGATTAAAATAACGCAAGATAGTCATGCTAAATTTTGGTTCTGCTTTTGCTGTATCGCGTAAAATCTGTTCAACCATATATTTAGATGTACCATAAGGATTGGTTGTACCGCCGACTTCACAATCTTCTGTAATTGGAATAATTTTTGGATCACCATAAACCGTTGCAGATGAACTAAATACAAAGTTCCAAACACCTGCTTTTTTCATTTCTTGAATTAATACAAGGGTGCCAGCGACATTGTTCATGTAATATTCTGTCGGCTTTTGAACACTTTCTCCTACGGCTTTCAATCCAGCAAAATGAATAACAGAGCTAACCTCATTTTCTGCAAAAATTTTTTGTAACAAAGCACGATCTAAAATATCCCCCTCATAAAACTTTGCTTCTTTGCCTGTAATTTGTTTTACACGCTCAAGGGATTTTGGCGATGAATTGCAAAGATTATCTAATACCACCACCTCTTTGCCAGCATTTAATAATTCTACAACTGTGTGAGAACCGATATAACCGGCGCCACCTGTCACTAAAATGGCCATAATGATTTCCTTATTAATTATTGAGACTAAAAAAATTATATCACTATTTTGTGTGATAAGAACGATGTCTTGTATGCCCTTGCGGTGGTACCGCACGTTTTAAACGATATGGTTTCGGCAGTTCAAGTAAGGCTTCTGTTTCATATTGGCTCACAGGGATAGAATGGCCAATATATTCTTCAATTGCTGGTAAATTCATCGCATATTCTTCGCAAGCGAAACTAATAGAAACGCCACTTTCCCCTGCTCGTCCAGTACGGCCGATTCGGTGAACATAATCTTCTCGATCATCAGGTAAATCATAATTGAAAACATGAGTCACATCAGAAATATGCAAGCCACGAGCGGCAACATCTGTTGCCACTAAAATATCTAAATCACCATCAGTAAATTGTTTTAATAACGACAAACGTTTTTTCTGTGCTACATCGCCAGTCAGTAAACCAACACGATGTCCATCAGCCGCCAAATAACCCCAAATTTCTTCACAACGATGTTTCGTATTCGCAAATACAATACAACGCTCAGGCCATTCATCTTCCATTAAGGTTAAGAGAAGTGCCATTTTATCCTGATTAGATGGATAAAAAAGTTCTTCTTTGATTCGATGCCCTGTTTTTTGTTCTGGTTCAATTTCAATATATTCAGGCTCATTCATATCTTCAAATGCTAATTCACGCACTTTATAAGAAAGGGTCGCTGAAAATAACATCGTTAAACGCGCTTGTGGAGCGGGGCATTTACGCAATAAATAACGGATATCACGGATAAATCCAAGATCGAACATTCGATCCGCTTCATCTAGCACGATAACTTGAATTTCATCTAAACTAATTACGCCTTGTTTTACATAATCAATGACTCGCCCCGTCGTACCAATCAAAATATCTACGCCACGCTCAATCGCTTGTAGCTGTTTGTCATAACCATCGCCACCATAGGCAAGTGCGGTCTTTAATCCACTCGCTTTTGAAAGAAACTCAGCGTCATTACTAATCTGCACCGCTAATTCTCGAGTAGGTGCTAAAATCAAAGCTCTTGGGTGAGGATATTCCAGATTAGGATCTTGGTGAGTTAAAAGATGATGAAAAGTAGCCGTTAAAAAAGCCATTGTCTTGCCTGTACCAGTTTGAGCTTGTCCTGCGACATCTCGTCCATTTAAAGTGATAGGCAAAGATAAAGCCTGAATTGGGGTACAAAAATCAAAACCTTTTTTTGCCAAAGCATCTCGTACAATCGGATGTAGAGGAAGATCAGAGAATCGTTTTTGGCTTAAATAATCTTGTTGCATAAAAATCACATTTTAGAATAATAAAATTACGTTTAGCATAGCATGCTTAGGGAAAATCCTCAAAAAAGGACCGCACTTATAAAAATTAACCGATAGGGTTTCCTATCGGTTAATCTCTATTTAATGCTCCATTCATCACTCACATTTGGATCCATCGCAAAATCTGCAGTATCACTTGGAATCGCTTTTTCTTCAGCCGCCCATTCGCCAAGATCGATTAATTGGCAACGTTTACTACAAAAAGGTCGAAAAGTACTTTCATTTGTCCAAGGCACAGATTTTTGGCAAATCGGACAAGGTACTTCAATAATTTCGTCAGACATTTTTATTTTCCGCTTGTTGTAAATAAAACTGGTGCAATTCTAGCACCTTTTGCTGCAAGTGCGGTAAGTTTTGGGCCAGTTCAGCATCATTGTTAATCACATCATCCGCCCATTTCAAACGCGTTTGTTGAGAAACTTGAGAATTCATAATTCGTTGAATTTGTTCAAAATTATTGTTATCTCGTTGTGATGAACGAGCAAGTTGAGTTTGTGGACTCACATCCACCACCAAAATACGATCACAAAGTGCGGTCAATTTATTTTCTATTAATAAAGGGACGACAAATAATGTGTAAGGAGCAGTTTGTTCTGCAAGTTGTTGTTTCATTCGTTCGCGAATAGCGGGATGTAAAAGATTATTTAACCACAATTTATCTTCATCATAACTAAACACTCGCTCTCGTAAAGCCGCGCGATTAAGCTCGCCTTGTTCCGTTAAAATTTGAGCACCAAAATGTTCAACAATTTTAGACAATAAAAGGGAATCTTTCTCGACGACTTCTCTAGCAACTACATCCGCATCCACTAGAGGTACACCAAGATCGGCGAATAAATTAGCAATCGTTGTTTTACCACTACCAATGCCACCAGTTAATCCAACAATATAAGTCATATGATTTCCAATAAAAAAATTTTCAATATTATACAAAATAACGATAGTAAAAATCAGCTCTTCAAGCCAATGGTTAATAAGCCATAATAAATTAGTTTATCTACATTATCATGCTTTTATATATTGAAAAATATAACCATGGAAAAACGATAACCCAAAGAAATGCACTAATAACAGCAACAAATTTAAAACTAAAATGCAGCGTTTTATGACGAAAATGTTTCATGGCTAAATGTATTCCCATAAAGCCACCTAAAAGACTTAGAAGAAAAAACGTTTTTTCAGGAATTCGCCACTCGTTACGCATGGCCCGAATTTTATCTCTCCACATAAAAAAATAAGCGGCGATATTTATCGCCGCTAACCATATAATCAACGAAAGAAAATAAATCATTTTGGATAAACTGGAAGACGTTTACAAATTGCTAATACTTTTTCTTTAGTTTCAGCAATCACTTGTTCTTCATTTTCTTTGCCTAAAGCATCTAAAACATCACACATCCAGCCAGCTAATTCACGCACATCATTTTCATTGAAACCACGGCGAGTTACAGATGGTGTACCTACACGGATACCTGAAGTGACAAATGGTTTTTGCGGATCGTTTGGTACAGCATTTTTATTCACCGTAATATTTGCTTTGCCTAATGCCGCATCAGCTGCTTTACCTGTTAATCCTTGTTTAATGAAACTTACTAAGAACAAGTGGTTTTCAGTACCATTTGATACAACGTCATAACCACGTTGTTTAAATACCTCAACCATTGCTTTCGCATTTTTGATTACATTTGCTTGGTATTCTTTATATTGAGGCTCTAATGCTTCTTTAAAGCAAACTGCTTTTGCCGCAATAATATGAACTAATGGACCACCTTGGTTTGCAGGGAATACAGATGATTGTAATTTTTTGTAGATTTCTTCATCACCACAAGATGAAAGAATTAAACCACCACGCGGACCGCCCAATGTTTTATGGGTTGTTGTTGTCACAACATGTGCATGAGGCAGTGGATTTGGATATAAACCCGCTGCAATTAATCCCGCTACATGCGCCATATCCACAAATAAATACGCACCGACTTCATCTGCGATTTCACGCATTTTCGCCCAATCCACAATTTGTGAATAAGCCGAGAAACCCGCAACGATAAGTTTTGGTTTACATTCTAATGCTTTTTGACGAACATCTTCATACTCAATTAAGCCATCCGCAGTGATTCCATAAAGCACAGAGTTATAAATCTTGCCGGAGAAACTGACTTTTGCGCCGTGAGTTAAGTGCCCACCGTGAGCCAAATCCATACCTAAAATAGTATCGCCCGCATTAATCAATGCACCATACACCGCAGCATTCGCTTGTGAACCAGAGTGCGGTTGAACATTCACGTAATCTGCACCAAATAATTCTTTCGCGCGGTCAATTGCTAACTGTTCCACAATGTCTGCATACTCACAACCACCATAATAGCGTTTGCCGGGATAGCCTTCCGCATATTTATTGGTGAATTGAGAACCTTGCGCTTGCATTACGCGCGGGCTGGCATAGTTTTCAGAAGCGATTAATTCAATATGTTCTTCTTGACGACGATTCTCATCTTGAATGGCTTGCCATAAAACCGGATCGTAATCAGCGATGTTCATGCTCTTTTTAAACATTGTGTTTTCCTCTTTGTTTGAATTATTTGTGTATAGTTTATCTGTTTCCAAGTAAAAACTTAATCAAAAATTTCGATCATATTTTTCATTATTACAATGAAAAACATTCATTTATCTAAATCAGGCTTTTTTCTTTCACTAATGTCTCAATTAGTTTAACTTCTTTTGTTTTCTCGCCAGCACCAAGTTTACGGCATTGGCTGGTTTCTTTCGTATAAGTATTAAAATTGGTCATCCTTGTTGGGCTTTTCATTTTAATCTTCATATCCAAATGATTACCACAGCTATTACAAGGTGAAACAAATTCCTTATCTAATTCTTTAAATTCTGGAGATTGTTCAATAATTTTTGCGACTAGTGGTGAATGGGCGGTTTTAAATAGACGAACGGTAAAATCATAACTTACCATCACTTGCCTGCTATTTGGCTTTGGCTTGCAATAAATAGCGCATCCAACCTTCTTTTGTATCAATCTGAGAGATACCACGCATCAGCACGGTTTGATCCGCTCGATAAGTGACATAATCAAAATGCTCAACTGGCAAAGGCTCCTTGGCGGCTGGTTTCATATGACGCATCCAATCGCCTACCAACGCTTTTTTCTCTTCGGTTTGCTAATGTGCCGTTGCATATCCCGATAGCAATACGGCGACAAGACTACCCAATATTAATTTTCTCATGAGATATTTCTTTTACTAACAGTAGAGATAACATTCATCAATACAAAGTAGGGAAAATTTTTTTAATCCGGAATATGTAAAAGGCGGCAGTTACATAAATCATCACTCTCAAATTCGGATATTTCACCTGCAATCTTATTCGGAATGGGGAATAAACGCACAGTTAGAGGTTTATTTAAGCGAAATGCCATCGTTCCCGTATCACGCATAATAGCTGCGATGCTTTCAGCCTTAGCATTTCCCGCCACAGGAACCGTATCTAAACCGATACCACATACGGCGCTATAAGTTAGTAAAGCGCGAATATCAAAATAGTGTTTTTGTGTCCCTTCGGCTAAACCTAAATCTTCTGTCACCGCCAACATTAATCCAGAAAATCCAACCAATGGTACACGCTGGATTGATTTAAAGATTTTTGTCAGTAAAGCAGAAACCTCTACTGAACCAGCCGCACCAAAATAGGGCAATCCCATTAATTCATACACTTTTGTCATGGATGAACAATTTTTAGATGGTGCCGCCGAACTATCAATGCCTGCAAATTCAAATTCACCTGATAATTTGACCGCACTTAACATCTCTAATACTTGATCTACATGATATTGCAACGCTTGCGACATCGCTTGATAACAATCCGCATAAAATTGATTATGAGGTGATTTGGGTACAGATTTTAATACTTCGACTAATAAATCAGGCGTTTCTAAACCAATGACAAAACTATTTGGTAAATGACTTAGATGATAACCGGCGGGGAAATAAGGAATAAATGGCTTGCAGTTAAAATTCACAGTAAAATTAAAGTTACCTTCGCCACGTGGTGTGATATTTGCAATCCGTTGTACCGCATAAACAGATTGCTCAATAAGTTCATTATCTAACACGCCATTTTCATCTAATGGCACATTAACACAGGCATTACACAAGTCACCATAAGCTGCGATTAACTCTGGCAATAACGCTATTTCCTCTTTATTTCTCGCCGCGCCTATTGCAAATCGAAGACGAATTCCACTTTCATTAAATTTATTCAGTAACTCCGTTAAATACTGCAAATCTGCTTTTGCCGTCTGCAAATTGGTTAAATCCAAATATTCACCAAAGGGATTGGTAATCACTCGAATCGATTGCAAGGTATAACCTGCTTTCTGCACAGCTGGCAATAACAAATCCACATCACGTTTGACTGAATAAAGGGCGTCTTCCCATTGCGTTTTATTTTTATGTAACGTTAGAAAAAAACTTATGGTACGAAAACGACATAATTCTTTATTTTTATAATCCATTCGATCCCTTAACATTAAATGTAGTTATTTTTTCTGCTCACGAGCCACAGCGCGATAGCCGATATCACGGCGATAAAAATGACCGTTCCATTGAATTTGTTCAGCCAGTTTCAGCGCTTTCTGTTGTGCCTCAAATACGCTTTCTCCTAATGCCGTAGCACAAAGCACGCGGCCGCCGTTGGTGACTAACTTGCCCGCTTTCGCTTCTACGCCCGCCAAAAAAACTTTCTCATTTTCGACCGCACTTTGAGGCAAACCGCTGATTTCATCGCCTTTGCGATAATCGCCCGGATAGCCTTCTGCTGCCAATATGATACCTAAAGAAGCTTTCGGATTCCATTGGGATTTCACTTCGTCTAATTTGCCATCACAGGCTTTAAGACAAAGCTCCACCAAATCCGATTCCAAACGTAACATAATCGGTTGGGTTTCCGGATCACCAAAACGGCAGTTAAATTCGATCACTTTCGGCTGGCCATTCGGCATGATCATCAAACCGGCATACAAGAAACCGGTGTAAATATTGCCCTCTGCCGCCATGCCGTTGACCGTTGGATAGATCACTTCACGCATTACCCGCGCATGAATTTCAGGTGTCACCACAGGCGCAGGAGAATAAGCCCCCATACCGCCGGTGTTTAAGCCCGTGTCTTTCTCACCCACACGCTTGTGGTCTTGACTGGTCGCCATAGGTTCGACATTTTTGCCGTCCACCATGACGATAAAGCTCGCCTCTTCGCCATCTAAAAATTCTTCAATGACCACTCGACTACCGGCTTCACCAAAGGCATTGCCGGAAAGCATATCGCGCACTGCGTCTTCCGCTTCTTGCAATGTCATCGCCACAATCACGCCTTTGCCAGCCGCCAAGCCATCCGCTTTAACGACAATTGGCGCGCCTTTTTCACGCAAGTAAGCCAATGCCGGTTCGACTTCGATGAAATTTTGATATTCTGCGGTTGGGATTTTATGACGGGATAAGAAATCTTTAGTAAAGGCTTTGGAACCTTCCAATTGCGCAGCCGCTTGCGTTGGTCCGAAAATGTTTAAACCCGCAGCACGAAAAGCGTCCACCACCCCAATCACAAGTGGCGCTTCAGGCCCCACGATCGTTAAATCAATGTGGTTATCTTGGGCAAATTTAACCAATGAAGGAATATCCGTTGCACTGATATTAACGTTTTCGACCTTTTGTTCTAATGCCGTTCCGGCATTGCCCGGTGCAACAAAAATTTTATCCGCTAATGGAGATTGCGCCGCTTTCCAAGCGAGGGCGTGTTCACGACCGCCGTTTCCGATGATGAGGATGTTCATAATGCTCCTTGTATCTTTTTGAATTTAATCCCCTCTTTAGCAAAGAGGGGTAGGGGAGATTTGGCAGAAGTTATTTCAACCTCATAGTACATTTAGCATCGTTTAAATCTCCCCCTCACCCCCTCTTTACGAAAGAGGGGGGAATAAGTAAGTCGCTCATTAAGCGAAGTTGCTGCATAAATTAATGTCTAAAATGCCGCATTCCGGTCAATACCATCACCATATTATGCTCATCTGCCGCATCAATCACTTCCTGATCGCGCATTGAACCGCCCGGATGAATCACACATTGAATCCCTACTTTCGCTGCAGCATCAATACCGTCACGGAATGGGAAGAACGCATCAGATGCCATCACACAACCAGCTACGGTCAAGCCTTCATCCTGTGCTTTGATACCTGCAATTTTGGCCGAATACACACGGCTCATTTGACCTGCACCAATGCCGATGGTTTGGTTATCTTTGGCGTAAACAATGGCATTGGATTTCACGAATTTCGCCACTTTCCAGCAGAATAATAAGTCTTTTAATTCTTGTTCTGTTGGTTGACGTTTACTCACCACTTTTAAATCATCCAAACCAACCATGCCTAAATCTGCATCTTGTACTAATAAACCGCCATTTACACGTTTGAAATCTAAACGTTCAGAACGAGAGGTCCATTCACCACATTCAAGCAAACGAACATTTTTCTTGCGTTTCACCACTTCTTGCGCTTCAGCAGAAACTTTCGGTGCAATAATTACTTCAACGAATTGACGCTCCACAATTTCATTCGCGGTTTTTTCGTCTAATTCACGGTTGAAAGCAATAATGCCGCCAAATGCAGAAGTTGGATCGGTTTGGTAAGCGCGATTATAGGCGTCTAAAATATCTTTACCTAAAGCCACACCGCATGGATTAGCGTGTTTAACAATCACACAAGCTGGCTCATCAAATTCTTTCACACATTCAAGTGCCGCATCGGTGTCTGCAATATTATTGTAAGACAAGGCTTTACCTTGGAGTTGATTAGCCGTAGCCACGCTCGCCTCTTTCACATTCAAATCAACATAGAAGGCAGCATTTTGATGGGCATTTTCACCGTAACGCATGGTTTGTTTACGCACGAAGTTAAGATTTAAAGTACGTGGGAATTGACCGCACTTCGCATTCGCATCTTCTTCCTCTGCCACATGATACGGTTTTACCATTTGTCCAAAGTAGTTGGCAATCATGGAATCATATTGAGCGGTATGTTCAAATGCTTTAATCGCAAGGTCAAAACGAGTTTCAAGTGTTAGGCTGTTTTGGTGTTTATCCATCTCCGCAAGAATAGCGTTGAAATCATGATTATTCACTACGATCGCCACATCTTTATGGTTTTTCGCTGCAGAACGCACCATGGTTGGGCCACCGATATCGATATTTTCTACCGCATCAGACAAGGTACAATCTGGTTTCGCCACAGTGGCAGCAAACGGATATAAATTCACGACAACCATATCAATGCCTTCAATGCCATGTTGCTGCATGATGGCATCATCTGTACCACGACGACCAAGAATACCGCCATGTACTTTTGGATGTAAGGTTTTTACACGACCGTCCATCATTTCTGGGAATCCCGTATAATCAGACACTTCAGTCACTGGCAAACCATGCTGCTCTAGCAATTTTGCGGTACCGCCTGTGGAAAGTAGTTTTACACCACGCTGTACTAAGCCTTGAGCAAATTCTACGATACCGGTTTTATCAGAAACACTCAGTAAAGCCTGACGAATTGGACGATCTGTCATTACATTTTCCTTCATTAAATGGTTAAAAATAAGCAGAGTGAATTATAGCGCAAACGTTTGCGCAGATATAGAAAAGATTAAATAAAATGTAATCAGAATAAAGTGCGGTAAATTTTAAGCATAAAAAAGCCCACATAAATGTGGGCAAATAAAAGGATTAAATTATGAAACTACAACTAAACTACTTTTTAAAAAACTTGTTATCTAAGGCACAAGCACCTGCACCAAAAAATACAAAATATAAGAAGAGTACAGAGTAAAGTAACGCAAGCTCACCGCCATTTGCAATTGGGAATAGTAAATTCCCTTTTCCAGCCACATGCATAAAGAAATACGCAAAAGCCATTTGGCCAGATAAAATAAACGCAGCTGGGCGCGTAAATAATCCTAAAATTAATAAGATTGAGCCGACAATTTCAATCACGCCACCTACAATCATCATAGAGTCACCGACTGGACCATTTCCACCCGTCATAGAAATTGGGAACTCCCAAAATTTTGCTGTACCATGCAAAATAAACATGTAAGCAGCCGTGATGCGTAATAGAGCCAATACATAAGGGCGATATTTTTCAAGATTGTTCATTTGCTTTCCTTTTGTTTAAAGATGAATTAAAACGGCGTCATATTAATCTTTAACGGATAGTTAAACAATAATCAAAATTGAAAAATACTTTTCACCAAAAGTAAAAAATAACTAAAGTAGCTTTTCAATCCAACTAGAAAAAGAATCAGCATCCATAAAGCCCGTTACCCTACTTCCTTGAATCTCATTATTTTGCTTATCAAAAAATAAAATTGTGGGTAATCCCATCACATTAAAGCGCTCCATTAATGCTTTATTTTCAGGGCTATTCTTTGTCATATTCACTTGTAACAATAAGATATTTTGAAATTGCTGTTGCACTTTTGGATCTGAAAAAGTCAGCTTTTCAAATTCTTTACAAGCAACACACCAATCCGCGTATAAATCCAACATTGCGATCGAATGCGGATTTTCCGCTAAAGTGCGGTCAAGTTCTTCAATATTTTTAATTTGCTTAAATTTAACCTGAGAAACAGGCTTATTTTCTACCGCACTTTCTGTTGTTGCCTGAGTTTGCCAAATCCAATTTTGCAAAGGTTGTACGGAAACCATAGCCAACGCAAAACTAATAATTTTAATGGCATAGCCAAAACCGCTCTTAGGCATCTGCAACGCAAACCAAATAAAGAATGCTGTCGCTAATCCAGCCCATAAGCGTGGCTCCCATACTTCAGGCAAAATACGAGAAAGTAAAAACACAGGTAATGCTAACATAACAAAGCCGAATGTTTGTTTCACTGTGTTCATCCACTCACCTGATTTTGGCAAAATTTTATTACCAAACAATGTGATTAACATTAGCGGCACGCCCATACCAAGTGCGAGTAAATAAAGGGTTGCTGCGCCTGTGAATAAATCACCACTTTGCGCAACATAAAGTAAAGCACCAGAAAGTGGTGCAGATGTGCAAGGTGATGCCACAAGCCCAGCAATCATGCCCATCGCAAAGGAACCGCCAAAAGCACCTGAGGTTTGTTTTTGGCTCCATGTATTCAATTTATTTTGTAAGCTATTTGGCAATTGAATAGTAAATAAGCCAAACATTGAAAGGGCAAGAACAACAAATAAAATAGAAAGCCCGATCATCACATAAGGATGTTGCAAGGCAATTTGAAACGGCAAACCGATAGCCGCTACTGCGAGCCCTAACAAGGTGTAAGTCAGTGCCATGCCTTGAACATAAAGAAAAGCTAAACTAAACGCTCGCATCATATTTGGACGTTGTTGCTGACCGATAACAATGGCAGAAAGCAACGGTAACATTGGCAATACGCAAGGCGTAAAAGCCAATCCTAATCCCAATAAGAAGAAACCAAAAATCGCCCATTTACTATGGAATAAACCATCAGCTAAACGATCTTGTTCAGATAAAAGTGCGGTATTTTTTTCAAGTGTTTTTTCGACAGTTTTCTCTTGAGAAACGGCTAAATCCCCAATTCGTAATACTTTAGTTTCAGGCGGATAGCAAAAACCTTCGGTACATCCTTGATAAGTGATTTCAAGCTGATCATCAGAATGACTAAATGCTCCGCTAAATACGCCATCAATTGAGCGAGTAAACACCTTCACTTCACCAAAATAAGGATCTTGATGTAATTCAGCGGTTTGCTGAGCATGCAAAGTGAGAGAATCCGATTTACCCACTAATTCAGCACTGATCTTATCTTGATATAGATAATAGCCATCGGCAATGTCCCAATGAACCTGTAACTGACTTTTATCCGTAGATAAAGTGGCAGAGAATGCAAAAGCATCATCTACTTTCAAGAAAGATTGTTTTTTATCAAATAGACCTGCATTAGCTGCAAGTGCGGTAAAAATCAGTGTAAAAAAAAGAAAAAGTTTTTTCATAGAATTGAAAGGAAAAGTAAAAATGCGCGAAATTCTATCACAAAGAAACTTGAATATCTAAAACTATGATTTAGATCATAAAAAGGAAAATCTTATAAAAAATAACCGCACTTTTTTATTGTTACAACAATGTTACACCGCTAGAATGGAATCATGATAGCATACACCAAAATAAGTATAAGGATGGAAAATGGCTACTCCACAAATTCTCGTTGTTGAAGATGAAATCGTTACCCGAAATACGCTTAAAGGGATTTTTGAAGCGGAAGGGTATGATGTGCTTGAAGCAGAAAATGGTGCAGAGATGCATCACATGTTAGAAAACCACAATATAAATTTGGTTGTAATGGATATTAATTTACCAGGTAAAAACGGTTTATTATTAGCAAGAGAGCTCCGCGAAGAACTCAACTTGCCGCTTATATTCTTAACTGGTCGTGATAATGAAGTCGATAAAATTCTAGGGCTAGAAATCGGTGCCGACGATTATTTGACTAAGCCTTTTAACCCTCGAGAATTGACTATCCGTGCACGGAATTTATTGCATCGAACAATGCCACATCAAGAAAAAGAAAATACATTTGGTCGAGAATTCTATCGTTTTAATGGCTGGAAATTAGATTTAAATAGTCACAGTTTAATTACGCCAGAAGGTGAAGAATTTAAACTTCCGCGCAGTGAATTTCGTGCAATGCTGCATTTCTGTGAAAATCCAGGAAAATTACAAACTCGCGAAGAATTACTAAAAAAAATGACGGGACGTGAATTGAAACCTCAGGATCGTACCGTAGATGTCACAATTCGACGCATTAGAAAACATTTTGAAGATCATCCTAATACCCCAAATATCATTATGACGGTGCATGGTGAAGGATATCGTTTTTGTGGGGATATAGAATAAAGCCATTATTTCTATCAACTGAGAGGCTATTTTAAAATTCCTTTTTGAAATTAATTTCCCATTTTGATAGAATTCACACGCTTTCATTGTGATTGTCATAATGAAAAGTGAGTTCGGATGAAGGTAGCTGGAGAGCGGGGAATAGACCCCACACCGACGATGTAAAATCTTTCAGGTGCGATGGCAGGGACTGTTACTGGACGAACCCTTGGAGAGATCCATTTTAGAAATGGACGCCGAAGGCGCAAAAGAGCGGTTAATTTTTCAATCGTTTTTCAAACGCTCAGGCAAAAGGACAGGGGCAAAAGACAATCTATCGTAAGTGTGGAAATTATCTATCTTTTCACCGCACTTTCTTTTCCATTGTATCTTTTCGTCTTCTTGTCGTGTTTATTTTTGATTTAAACGACGAGGAATCACATGACAATTGAGTCAATTCTTTCAGATATTGATAGCTTTATTTGGGGCGCTCCGCTACTCATACTCTTATCGGGCACAGGGCTCTATTTAACGCTACGTTTAGGCTTTATTCAAATTCGCTATTTACCACGTGCGCTGGGTTATTTATTTAAAAAAGATAAAGGTGGAAAAGGTGATGTGTCATCTTTTGCCGCACTTTGTACCGCATTAGCAGCAACAATCGGAACTGGTAATATTGTAGGCGTTGCAACTGCTGTACAAGCAGGTGGGCCTGGCGCTATTTTTTGGATGTGGCTGGTTGCCTTATTAGGAATGGCAACAAAATATGCCGAATGCTTGCTCGCGGTAAAATACCGTGTTCGCGATAAAAATGGCTTTATGGCTGGCGGTCCAATGTATTACATTGAACGCGGTCTAGGCATCAAATGGCTAGCAAAATTATTTGCATTATTTGGTGTAATGGTTGCCTTTTTCGGGATCGGTACATTCCCACAGGTCAATGCGATTACCCATGCAATGCAAGATACTTTTAATATTCCTGTTTTAGTTACTGCAATTATTGTGACTCTGTTAGTCGGCTTAATCATTCTTGGTGGTGTAAAACGTATTGCAACCGCATCATCGCTAATTGTACCGTTTATGGCGATTTTATATGTCACTACTTCACTGGTTATTATCCTTTTAAATATAGAAAAAGTACCAGATGCGATCTCATTAATTATTTATAGTGCTTTTGATCCGCAAGCTGCGCTAGGTGGCGCTGTTGGCTTCACTGTAATGAAGGCTATTCAATCAGGTGTCGCTCGAGGTATATTCTCCAATGAATCAGGTTTAGGAAGCGCACCAATTGCAGCCGCAGCGGCACAAACTCGTGAACCTGTTCGCCAAGGCTTAATTTCCATGACAGGTACATTCTTGGATACCATCATCGTTTGTACAATGACAGGCATTGTATTAGTGTTAACAGGCGCTTGGAATAACCCTGAATTAGCGGGTGCAACAGTCACAAACTACGCCTTTGCACAAGGCTTAGGGACATCAATTGGCGCAACGATTGTAACTGTCGGTTTATTATTTTTTGCATTCACAACTATTTTAGGCTGGTGTTACTACGGTGAACGTTGTTTTGTTTATCTCGTTGGTATTCGTGGCGTAAAACTATATCGTTTAGCTTATATTGTGTTGGTGGGGTTAGGCTCATTCTTACACTTAAATTTAATATGGATTATCGCCGATATCGTAAATGGTTTAATGGCCTTTCCAAATCTCATCGCTCTCATTGGATTGCGAAAAGTTGTGATTGAAGAAACAAAAGATTATTTCCAACGCTTGAAAATAAATCATCACGATCAAGATGAAATCGTAGAATAATCAAATGAAAAAAAGGTGTGGATACAGTCAATATCCACACCTTTTTTCTTATCACAATTTCCCATCTTAACAACTTATCTTAGAAAGAAAAGCAGCTTTTTTCAGAAATTAGACATAGATCATATTTTTAAAAATTACTTTGACATTTCCTCTTAAAGCCCTTGAAAACCTGAATTAACAAGGCTATTTTGTAATTAAAGAAAACTGTAAATCACGCAACAAAGAGGTAAATGCTATGACACTTAATATCACCAGCAAACAAATGGAAATCACCCCTGCAATTCGTGAACACGTGGAGGAAAGACTTGCTAAATTAGGTAAATGGCAAACACAGTTAATTAACCCCCATTTTGTTTTAAACAAAGTACCGAATGGATTTACTGTAGAAGCATCTATTGGCACGCGACTGGGCAATTTATTGGCAAGTGCAACCTCAGATGATATGTATAAAGCAATTAATGAAGTTGAAGAAAAATTGGAACGTCAGCTTAATAAACTTCAACATAAAAGTGAATCTCGACGAGCAGATGAACGCTTAAAAGATTCGTTTGAAAACTAGTATTGAAAATAAACTAAACAAAGAAAAGCAAAAGAGCGGTGAAATTTTATCCCTCCAAAAAAAGTTAAGTTATTAAATCAAGGACTAAGCTCTGTGATTCACAGGGCTTAGTTTTTTAGTTTACACCGAATACTCTCATGGTGGTAATAATGAATATCCACTTTTCATGACAAAAGAAAACATTGAGTGCTAACGCCGTTAAATCAAGCAATATCTGAATTAGAAAGTCTATCCTTAATGCTTTGACGATTGTGGCTTTTTCTGTTAGTTGAGACTTATAACTTTTCTAGAATAGTATTCTCCGCATAAAGTTTGAGCTTCTCTAATTCTAACGTTTCTTCTCGTATTTTGGACTTAAGTAGCATTTTAGTGCGTTGGATGCCTTTTAGGCATTAAGCTGTTTATACCTTGTCTTTCAAAGACTTGTAACCATTGATTCTACCAAGATTAAATTGTTTACATTCAACGATGTAATGTTTGTTCGGGACGTTTAAGATGCCTTAGGGGAGAAAATGATTTTTACTGCATTGAAGATAAACATTGAGCACTTATTGTTTGAAGAGTTGCTTGTAGTTAGTCATAAAAAATCTACACTTTAATCAGTTAGTTGTCTAATATAAATTTGGGGGCAACAGATCAATATTCTCCTTTTTATTTGTAATATAGGATACGAGATGAATAATAAAACTAGCGTTTATGACAAAGAAAACTTCTTTGAGCTTTATCAGAAACTCCGCGCAAATCCAATTAGCCTCAATGAAATTATTGAAAAGCCCACTATGCTCTCATTATTGCCTGATTTAAAAGGGAAAAAATTACTCGATTTAGGCTGTGGCACGGGAGGGCATTTACAACTTTATCTAGAACGAGGCGCGGCTAAAGTTATCGGAACCGATCTTTCCGAAAAAATGCTTGAACAAGCTGAAAAAGATCTGCAAAAGTGCGGTGAATTTTCAAGGCGTTTTTCCTTATATCACTTACCAATGGAAAAATTAGCTGAGTTACCAGAACGTCATTTTGATGTGATTACTAGCTCTTTCGCCTTTCATTATATTGAAAATTTCCCAGCCTTATTATCAACCATCCATAACAAACTCTTGTCTAATGGCATATTGGTTTTCTCACAAGAACACCCGATAACCACCTGCCACAAAGAAGGTGAACGCTGGGAAAAAAATGACAAAAAACAGCAAGTTGCTTATCGTTTAAATCATTATCGAGAAGAGGGTGAACGCAATAGAAATTGGTTCAAACAGCCTTTTCAAACCTATCATCGAACAACTGCGACAATTATCAATAATTTAATTTTCGCAGGGTTTCAAATCGAGCAAATAGAAGAACCCATGCTTGCCGATCAACCGCAATGGCATAATGAATTTAAAGATTTATCACACCGCCCTCCATTGTTATTTATCAAAGCAAGAAAAGTGGAGAAATAAACAAAATAAACTGGTTTTTAACCGCACTTTATGGTATAAATCGCCCCGCTGTTTTTGCCTTTCAAAAGCAGCTTTTTAATTACTAACAACACACACATATCAACAAGGCTTAATCGGGGTGCCAAACGGTCGATTAGCTGATATGTGGAGGCTCAACCCCAACAAAAGGAAAATATTATGGCACAAGTTTCAATGCGCGACATGATCAACGCAGGCGTACACTTCGGACACCAAACTCGTTACTGGAACCCACAAATGAAACCTTTCATTTTTGGTGCTCGTAACGGTGTTCACATCATCAACTTAGAAAAAACTTTACCTTTATTCAACGAAGCTTTAGCGGAATTAACTCGCATTGCTAGCAACAACGGTAAAGTATTATTCGTTGGTACAAAACGTGCAGCGTCTGAAGCAGTTCAAGCAGCAGCATTAGATTGTCAGCAATATTACGTAAACCACCGTTGGTTAGGTGGTATGTTGACTAACTGGAAAACCGTTCGTCAATCAATTAAACGTTTAAAAGATTTAGAAACCCAATCTCAAGACGGTACTTTTGATAAATTAACCAAAAAAGAAGCGTTAATGCGTAGCCGTGAGATGGAAAAACTTGAATTAAGCCTTGGCGGTATCAAAGATATGGGCGGCTTACCAGATGCATTATTTGTTATTGGTGCTGACCACGAACATATCGCAGTTAAAGAAGCAAACAACCTAGGTATTCCTGTATTTGCTATCGTTGATACTAACTCAACTCCAGCTGGCGTAGATTTCGTTATCCCTGGTAACGATGATGCGACTCGTGCTATCCAACTTTACGTTTCTGCAGCTGCAGCAGCGGTTAAAGAAGGTCGTGGTAACGAAGCTCAAGTTGCTGAAGAATTAGCAGCTGACGCAGAATAATTTAAGTTTTGCAATAAGGCGAAGCCCTTAATAATCAAACGATTAATTGGCATAGGGGCTAAAATTTAGCCCCTATATTTTTATCTAAAAGTGCGGTCAAAATAAACCGCATTTTCGACAGAGGATTTTAAAAATGGCTGAAATCACAGCATCATTAGTAAAAGAACTTCGTGAACGTACCGGCGCAGGTATGATGGAATGTAAAAAAGCATTAGTTGAAGCAAACGGTGATATCGAGTTAGCGATCGACAACATGCGTAAATCAGGTCAAGCTAAAGCAGCTAAAAAAGCAGGCCGTGTTGCCGCTGAAGGTGTTATCCTTGCTCGTGTAGAAAATGGTTTCGGTGTATTAGTTGAAATGAACTGTGAAACTGACTTCGTAGCAAAAGATGCTGGTTTCTTAGGTTTAGCAAACGAAGTAGCTGATTTCGCAGCAGCAAACAAAGGTACCACTATCGAAGCATTACAAGCACAATTCGAAGAAAAACGTGCTGCATTAGTCGCTAAAATTGGTGAGAACATGAATATTCGTCGTGTTGCTTACTTAGATGGTCAAGTAATTGCTCAATACTTACACGGCGCAAAAATCGGTGTATTAGTTGCAGGTCAAGGTTCTGCAGATGAACTTAAAAAAGTAGCTATGCACGTAGCTGCATCTAAACCTGAATTCGTAAATCCAGAAGATGTATCAGCAGAAGTAGTTGAACACGAACGCCAAATCCAAATCGACATCGCAGTTAACTCTGGCAAACCAAAAGAAATCGCAGAGAAAATGGTTGAAGGTCGTATGAAGAAATTCACTGGTGAAGTTTCACTAACTGGCCAACCATTCGTAATGGATCCTTCTGTATCTGTAGGTGATTTCTTAAAATCAGTAAACACCTCAGTTTCTAATTTCATCCGTTTAGAAGTTGGTGAAGGTATCGAGAAAAAAGAAGAAGACTTTGCTGCTGAAGTAGCAAAAATCACTGGCGGTAATGCGTAATTCTTTAAAGATAACGATATGTTAATAAGCCCAACTTAAGTTGGGCTTATTTGTTTTATAGGATAAGTTGTGCTTAATTAACGGGCTTAAACTTTTTTTAGTTACGTTTAGTAAAATAAAAAACCCACACTTAAATAGTAAACTTTTAAAATGTGGATTTTGTAATAAAACTTCAGAAGAAATTAAGAAATTTTCTTTTCTAACGCTTTTAAACGTTTATTTATTCCATCAATACCTAATGTCAGCGTCGCTGTTTTACGCCATTCTTTATTCGTTTGCAATGGAATACCAGAGGAATATACGCCAGGCTCTGTAATTGGGCGCATAACCATTCCCATTCCAGTAATCGTGACTTTATCGCAAATTTCCATATGGCCATTAATCACGCTTGCACCACCAATTAAGCAATAACGCCCAACAGTCAAACTACCCGCCATGATAACGCCACCCGCAACCGCTGTACCTGTGCCGATATGAACATTATGTGCAATTTGACAAAGGTTATCGATGATCACGTTATCTTCAATAATTGTTGCGTCTAATGCGCCTCTATCGATACAGGTATTCGCACCAATCTCAACGTTATTACCAATTATTACTTGCCCTACTTGTGGAATTTTAATCCAACGACCACGATCATTTGCGTAACCAAAACCATCACTACCGATGACTGTTCCTGATTGAATTAAGCAATTAGTGCCAATCTCAACGTTATGGTAAACAGTGACATTAGCCCAAAGTTGAGTGCCTGAACCTATCTTGGTATTTTTACCAACAAAGCAATTTGCACCAATGATCACGTTATCACCAAGTACAACACCTTCTTCAATCACTGCATTGGCGCCAATTGAAACATTATTCCCTAAAGATGCACCATCAAAAATTACCGCACTTTTTGCAATGCCTTGCGCAGCCTTTGGTGTGCCATCCATATATTGAGCTAAAATTGCGTAAGCTACATAAGGATCTTTAACAATAAGTAAATTGCTTTCTGGAGAACAGTGTTCAACATCCCCTTCAGAAACAACCAAAATTCCTGCGTTAGAATCCTTCAATAATGCACGGAATTTTGCGTTAGAAATAAAAGTAAGTTGATTTGATTGGGCTTTATCGAGTGGTGCGATATTCTCAACAACAACATCGGCGTTACCGCGAACGGTAGCGCCGATTTGAGTTGCCAATTCTTGTAAAGAATAGGATTTTTGCATTATGAGAACCTATTATTTTTTCTCTTGTGCTTTTTCAGAAGCGGGGATAGATTTTAACACTTCTTCTGTGATGTCTTTACCCTCTACCGCAAATACAACTGAATTTGCATCAAGTACATAAGTATAACCTTTGGCTTTTGCTAAATTATTTGTTGCTGTTTGAATACTATCTAATAATTTACCACGCTCTTCTGCCTGACGTTTTTCATTTTGCGCTTGGAACTCTTGAACTTTTTTATCTTGTTCTTGCATTAATTTTTGTAATTCAGCATCTTCAGCTGCACCTAATTTATTAATTTCCTCTTGGCGTTTTTGAATATCTGCTTGACGTAAGCGAGGTGCATCTTTTTCTAAAGCCGCAACTTTTGCTTCTACTTTTTTACGAGCAGCTGCAATTTTATCATCAACTTCTTTTTTGCTTGCCGCTAATTTCTCAGCTACAGGTTTAAATTCAGCATCAAGTTTATCCGCTACGGCTTGACGATCTGGGTGATTTTGGAAAATATAACCTGCATTAATAAAAGCAATTTTTTCTTCAGCTGCAGCATAGCCTGAAGCAAGTGCGATACCTAAAGCAAGTGCGGTTACTTTTGCGATGTTTTTCATTTGATAAAGATCCTTAATTAAAATTAAATTGTGGTTAGTTTAATATTTTCTCTGTCTAACAAAATTAGGCAGAGAACGTTATCTTTGACATTCGAATGATAAAAAAGTTCAATCTAATTAGAAAGAACCACCAATACTAAATTGGAACTGTTCTACATCATCATTTTCATATTTTTTAATCGGTTTGGCATAAGAGAATACCAATGGCCCAATAGGGGATTGCCATTGGAAGCCTACACCCGCAGAGGCACGAACTCGACTAACTTTTCCATAATCGGGTAAGCTTTTCAATACATTGTTATCTAACCCACTCTTATCCGATTTCCATTTAGTATTCCAAACGCTTGCCGCATCAACAAATAAGGAAGTTCGGACTGTATTTTGGCTCTTATCGCTCACAAACGGTGTTGGTACAATAAGTTCTGCGCTCGCAGTTGTGATTGCATTACCACCAATCACATCAGAACTTATCTTATTAAAATTACCATGTTGATCGGCATAAATTGCATTAGGTCCAATACTACCATAAGCAAAACCACGTAATGAACCAATACCACCTGCAGTATAAGTTTGATAGAACGGTAAACGCTTGTTTCCAAAACCATTTGCATATCCTGCAGATGCTTTTGCAGATATAACCCAACGGTGATCTCTGTCTAATGGGTAGAAACCTTGTACATCTGCACTTAATTTGTAGTATTTGTTATCCGAACCTGGAATTGTAACTCGTCCACCAAGACTTGCCTTTACCCCTTTAGTTGGGAAGTATCCCCGATTAAGGCTGTTATAGTTCCAACCAAAAGAAAAATCAAAGTCACTGGTTTTGATTGAATTCCCATTAAAATTCATGGAATCAAGATATAATTCACGGTTATATTCTGGAGCAAAGTTACTGATCTTATTATAAGTATAACCCAATCCAACATAGTAAGAGTTATTTTCATTTACAGGGAAACCTAAAGTGACATTACCACCGTAAGTCGTACGTTTATAATTAGAAGATGTATCACTTTTAGAGTTATCATAGTTTTCAAAGAAAACATTTCCACCAAGACTTACGCCATCTTTAGTAAAGTAGGGTTCGGTATAACCCAAATTGACACTAGTACCATAATCATTTTTCGTACCAGCTATACTTACTGCTGCTCCTGTTCCCAAGAAATTATCTTGTTTAACACTAGCTTGATAACTAATACCACTCTCTGTACCGTAACCAATACCAAAGTTGATACTACCTGTATTACGCTCTTTAACTTTATACACAACATCGACTTCGTCATCCGTACCTTTTACAGGATCAATTCGGTTTTCTACGGTTTCGAAGAATCCTGTACGATCTAAACGGATTTTACCTAACTCAACTAATTGCGAGTTATACCATGCCCCTTCTTGTTGGCGCATTTCTTGACGTAAAGTACTATCTGCTGAAACAGTATTTCCTTCAAAGCGTAGTTGACGAACAGTTAAACGTCGACCAGCATCAACAACAAAAGTAATTGCTAACGTTTTATTTGCATCATCAAAATCAGGTACAGCATTCACCGTTGCACTACCGTAACCGCGTTCACCCAATTTTGCTTTAATAGCATTTTCAACATCGGCGATATCACTGCGACGGAAAGTGTCATTTAAATGTAATGAAGAAAGTAACGGTTCAAGTTCAGAAGCCATACCACCCACATTACCAACAATACGAGCACTTCGAAGGTCATACTGTAAACCTTCATTTACATCAATGGTTACATTTACTTTCGTTTTTTCATCATTTAGCTGTACATCAGTTTTAGTGATTTGTGCTTTAGCATAACCATTATTTAAATAATAATCACGAATTGACTGTAAATCTTTATCGAACTGAGCGCCTTCAAATTTATTACCCCATAATTTCCACCAAGAATCAGGTTGTAATTCCATTTGCTCTTGCAACGTACTGCTACTAATAGATTCATTACCATTGAAAGTTAATGATGCTAATTTTGCTGTATCATCTTCATTGATCTGAATTAAAATTTCAGCACGATTATTTGGTAACGTATTTACAATAGGTTCAACGGTTGCGTTATAGCGACCTACACTTGCATAGTGCTCTTTCACACTTTTTGCAAATTCATTTAATTTTTCTCGAATTAAAACATCGCCAACTTTAAACCCGTTAGCATCTAAGTTTTGTTTAAGTGCTTCAGTTGGAATAACAGAGTTACCTTTGATTTTAACATCTGAAATGATCGATTTAGCCACAACGCTAACAACAAGTACATCGCCTTCTTGATGTGCATTCACATCATCGAATCGACCACTTACGAATAAAGAGCGGACAATATTAGCCACATCATTGTCAGTCACACGCTGACCGGCACGAACAGGTAGACTTGCTCGGATTTGTTGTTCTAAGTCACCTTGAACACCATCCACACGAATATCTTTTGCCACAAAAGGTGCGGCAAACACAGTCGTTGTCGTACCGAATAATAAACTTGCGATTAGAAGTTTTTTCATCGATTGTATCCTATATAAATTATAGACGTAAAAAATCATTAAATAATGCAAACACCGTTAAGCTTAATAACAGTGCTGCGCCAATTCGATAACAGATGCTTTGCACCCGCTCAGAAACAGGTTTTCCTTTAACAGCTTCCATTGCTAAAAAAACTAAATGACCACCATCTAATACAGGCAATGGGAATAAATTCATAATGCCTAAATTAACACTAATCAATGCCATAAAACTTAAAAAATACACCAATCCAATATTAGCGGATGCACCAGCACCTTTAGCAATAGAAATCGGGCCGCTTAAATTGTTTAATGACAAATCACCCGTAATTAATTTTCCTAACACTTTCAAGGTTAACACAGAAAGTTGACCAGTCTTTTCAATGCCTTTTTGCAATGATTCAAGAATATCATATTTTAATTCGGTATGATATTCATCAGATAATTTTACGAAAGTTGGGCTTAAACCTACAAACCATTTTCCATTCTGATTACGCACTGGAGTGATAATTTTGTCAAGCGTTTCCCCATTACGTTCAACTTTAATAGAAAAAGATTCGCCTTGTTCGACCTGTTTTATAAAATCTTGCCAAGGAAGTGCGGTTAAATTTTCTTTTAAAATTTTATCACCGATTTGTAAACCTGATTTCTCAGCTGGAGAACCTTGAACAACTTTAGAAAGCACCATTTCAAATTTAGGATGCATAGGCATAATCCCTAATGCCTCAAAAGCACTTTCTTTTTCAGGATCAAAAGTCCAATTTGTAAGATCTAAAGTGCGTTGTTGTTCAATATTAGAACCAAAAGGAGAAAGGGTAATCTCAATATTAGGCTCACCCATTTTTGTGGCAAGTAGCATATTAATAGTTTCCCAATCTTGAGTTTCTTCGCCATCAACCGCTAGAATTTGTGTATTAGGTTCAATATGAGCTTGTGCCGCGATTGAACTTGGCTTTATCGATTCAATCACAGGTTTAACACTTGGCATTCCATAAAGGTAGATGACCCAATAGGCAAAAATCGCGAAAATAAAATTTGCCAAAGGACCTGAAATAATCACAAATGCGCGTTGTAATACACTTTTACTGTCAAATGCTTGTGACTTTTGTTCAACAGGAACCGCTTCATTACGTCCATCAAGCATTTTTACATAGCCGCCTAAAGGGATCATTGAAACCGCAAATTCTGTACCGTGCTTATCGATACGTTTCCAAATTACCTTACCAAAGCCAATTGAAAAACGATGAACTTTTATACCGCACTTTCTCGCCGCCCAAAAGTGACCATATTCGTGAACGGATACTAATACCGCAATAGCAATGATAAAAGAACCTAGCGACCACAAAAATGACATTCAGAATCCTTATAACACAAAGAAATAGAAGTAGCTGAAAAAAGGTACCGCGGCAGTCAAGCTATCAATGCGATCTAATACACCACCATGGCCCGGAATTAATTGACTGCTGTCTTTAACTCCTGACTCACGTTTAAACATACTTTCAGTTAAATCGCCCAATACTGAAATTGCAACTGTTGCAACGGAAAGGATAACGAATCCAGTGATATTTCGCTCACCAACTAAAGCATCGCCAGAGAAATGAATAAATACAAAAGCAAGCACTAACGCTGTAATTAAGCCACCAACAACACCTTCCCAGCTTTTACCCGGTGAAACTTTAGGCGCAAGTTTACGTTTACCAAATGCTCGTCCGCTAAAATAAGCGCCTGAATCAGCAGCCCAAACAAGCACAAACACGTAAAGTAATAAAAATAAGCCGTGATAAGGATCATGGGTATAGTGTTCTAAACGTAAACGTAATACCCCCGCGATAAATGGGATTAAAGTAGAAAAGGCAAATAAAAGCTGTAAAAGAGGATTTTTAGACCAAAATTTAGCTGATTTAGGATAACTCACTACAAGCAATAAAGCTAAAATCCACCAACCAACAGCATTCATCAATAAAAGCTGAAGATGCTGTTCAAACACACGACCCGCATCTAAATAGTTGCCCTCAGTGTAGAGCCATAAAAAGATAAAGGCGCCTAAAAAGGCTGCAACACAAAAACGCGCTAAAGGCTGTTTAAGGCGGGCAAACTGAGTCCATTCCCAAATGCCTAAAGTCGCTACTGCACCTAACGCGAGGGCAAAATAAAAAGGCGTGAATAAAAATAGCGCACATAACACTGCTGCGATTAACACAATGGCAGATAAAACTCGTTGTTTAAGCATAATTTTAATCCATTTATTGAATTATTCTGTCCCACCAAAACGGCGATGACGTTGTTGATAACAGGCGATGGCGCGGTTAAATTCCGCCTCATCAAAATCTGGCCACAGCACATCGGAAAAATAAAGTTCCGCATATGCAATTTGCCATAATAAAAAATTACTAATTCGTTGTTCACCACTGGTACGAATCAATAGATCAACTGGTGGTTCATCTTGTGTCACCAAATGACGCTGAAAAGCAATTTCATCAATCTCGTCAACGCTCATTTCATTATTTTTTACTTTTTCTGCGAGTTGTTTTGCTGCTTGGACAATATCCCAACAACCGCCGTAATTTGCAGCAATATTAAGCGTAAGTGCGGTATTTTTTTCTGTTAAATTTTCCGCTTTTGAGATTTTATCTTGCAAAGATTCACTAAAACGAGATACATCGCCAATAATTTTCAGGCGAATATTATTTTTATGTAATTTTTTCACTTCGCGATCTAAAGCTTGCATAAAAAGCGTCATTAACGCGCTGACTTCTTGCTCTGGTCGATTCCAATTTTCGCTACTAAAAGCATAAAGCGTAAGAAAATTCACGCCAGTTTGGCGAGCATAACTTACTGCTCGACGAACTGCAGATACGCCATTGGTATGGCCAAAAATACGCATTTTATTTTTCTGTTTTGCCCACCGCCCATTACCATCCATAATAATGGCAACGTGTTTTGGAATATTGTTTTGATCGAGTTCTATCATTATTTTTATTATAAAAAGATCCCTATAAATTCGGCTGTGAACTATATCATAAGTTGTATTTGCTTGCTATGGATTAGCGCTCCCTAATCCACACTTTATTTTTTACATAATTCATTTTTATAATAAAGAAAAATAAACAAAACGAAGAATTTATGTCTGCGATTGAACAAAATAAAGACGGCATTAGATTAAGAATATTCTTACAGCCAAAAGCCAGTAAAGATCATATTGCTGGCATTCACGATGATGAATTAAAAATTACCATTACTGCGCCACCTGTTGATGGTCAAGCAAATGCGCATTTATTGAAATTTTTAAGTAAATCCTTCAAGGTACCCAAAAGCAGTATTATTTTAGAAAAAGGGGAATTTAGCCGACACAAACAAGTTTGGATTCCTGAACCCAAATTAATTCCAAAAGAAATTCAAAATCTATTGTAAAAACAAAGAAAAAAATCACCGCACTTTGGACTCTCACCCTATCAATTTATGCGGTTTTACGGTATTCTATGCCACATTTTCTATTGTCAAAATGCTGCAGAAGTGCGGTTAAAATTTAAGGTGATTTTATGCAAGAACAATATCGTCCCGATATGATCGAACCAAAGGTTCAACAATATTGGGCAGAAAATAAAGTTTTCAAAGCAATCAAAGACGAATCTAAAGAAAAATATTACTGTCTTTCTATGTTCCCGTATCCTTCTGGCCGCCTGCATATGGGGCATGTACGCAACTACACTATTGGTGATGTAATTTCTCGTTATCAACGTATGCTAGGTAAAAACGTATTGCAACCATTTGGTTGGGATGCTTTCGGCTTACCGGCAGAAGGTGCGGCGATCAAAAATAAAACTGCGCCTGCTAAATGGACATACGAAAACATTGCCTACATGAAAAAACAACTTCAGCTTTTAGGCTTTGGTTTCGACTGGGATCGTGAAATCGCAACCTGTAAACCAGAATACTACAAATGGGAGCAATGGTTCTTCACTGAGCTTTATAAAAAAGGCTTAGTGTACAAAAAAACCTCAACAGTAAACTGGTGTCCGAATGATGAAACTGTACTCGCAAACGAGCAAGTACACGAAGGTTGTTGCTGGCGTTGTGATACACCAGTGGAACAAAAAGAAATCCCACAATGGTTTATCAAAATTACTGACTATGCAGAGCAATTATTAGGTGGTTTAGATACCCTTCCACAATGGCCTGACATGGTAAAAACTATGCAGCGTAACTGGATCGGTCGTTCTGAAGGGGTAGAAATTACTTTTGATGTTGTAGATACCAACGAAAAAGTAGCAGTTTACACCACGCGTCCAGATACCTTTTACGGCGTAAGTTATTTAGGCATTGCGGCGGCACATCCATTAGCAAGTTTAGCGGCTCAAAATAATCCTGAATTAGCCGCCTTTATTCAGGAAGCGAAAAATGCCAAAGTAGCAGAAGCTGATCTTGCGACAATGGAGAAAAAAGGAATGGCAACGGGTTTATTTGCCATTCATCCATTGACGGGTGAAAAATTACCAATTTGGGTTGCGAATTTCGTGTTAATGCACTATGGCACAGGCGCTGTCATGGCGGTTTCAGCTCACGACCAACGTGACTTTGAATTTGCTCAAAAATACAGTTTGCCAATTAAACAAGTGATCGCACCTCTTGCGGATGAAGAAATTGATTTAACCAAACAAGCTTTCGTTGAACACGGTAAATTAGTGAACTCAGCTGAGTTTGATGGTTTAGATTTTAATGGCGCTTTCAATGGTATTGCAGATAAATTAGAAAAATTAGGTGTTGGAAAACGTCAAGTTAATTACCGTTTACGTGACTGGGGCGTTTCTCGCCAACGTTATTGGGGAGCGCCAATTCCGATGCTAACCCTTGAAAATGGCGATGTAGTACCTGCACCAATGGAAGATTTACCCATTATTCTTCCTGAAGATGTGGTAATGGATGGCGTAAAAAGTCCAATTAAAGCAGATCCTAACTGGGCAAAAACAACCCTTAACGGCGCACCAGCGTTAAAAGAAACGGATACCTTTGATACCTTTATGGAATCCTCTTGGTATTACGCGCGCTACACTTGTCCACAATATCAAAATGGCATGCTTGATGCGGAAGAAGCAAACTATTGGTTACCAGTGGATCAATATATCGGTGGTATTGAACATGCAACAATGCACTTGCTCTACTTCCGTTTCTTCCACAAATTATTGCGTGATGCAGGATTTGTAACCAGTGACGAACCAGCCGATAAATTATTATGTCAAGGTATGGTGCTTGCAGATGCTTTCTACTACACCAGTCCAACCAATGAGCGTATTTGGGTGAGTCCAACACAGGTGACTCTTGAACGTGATGAAAAAGGCAGAATTATTAAAGCGACCGATCCTGAAGGGCGTGAACTAGTCCACAGTGGCATGACCAAAATGTCGAAATCCAAAAATAACGGTATTGACCCACAAGAAATGGTAGAGAAATATGGTGCCGATACTG
Source organism: Haemophilus haemolyticus (assembly GCF_003490935.1). Taxonomy (GTDB): domain Bacteria; phylum Pseudomonadota; class Gammaproteobacteria; order Enterobacterales; family Pasteurellaceae; genus Haemophilus; species Haemophilus haemolyticus_M. Next base: position 172,983 of record NZ_QQGD01000001.1, read on the forward strand.
TTCGTCTCTTTATGATGTTTGCCTCTCCAGCAGAAATGACCTTGGAATGGCAAGAATCTGGCGTAGAAGGTGCTAAACGTTTCTTAGGGCGTGTTTGGAACTTGGTATATCAATATCAACAAAATCCAGCAAAAACAAGCCTAGATACCACCGCACTTTCAGCAGCTCAAAAAGCGCTTCGTCGTGAAGTACATAAAACCATTGCGAAAGTGAGCGATGATATTGGTCGTCGTCAAACATTTAATACTGCTATTGCAGCAGTGATGGAGTTGATGAATAAACTCACTAAGGCTTCCTTAGAAAGTGATCAAGATCGGGCTGTCATGGCGGAAGCGTTAAGTGCAGTTGTGCGCATGCTTTATCCAATTACGCCACATATCTGCTTTGAATTATGGCAAGCGCTAGGAAATGAAAGCAACATCGATACCGCTGAATGGGTGAAAGCTGATGAAGCCGCAATGGTAGAAGATGAAAAACTCATTGTTGTGCAAGTAAATGGCAAGGTTCGTGGAAAAGTGACTGTTCCCGCAACGTCTTCAGAAGAAGAAATTAAAGCGGCGGCCAAAGCAGATCCTAATGTTGCAAAATTCCTTGATGGAAAAGAAATTCTTAAAGAAATCTATATTCCATTAAAAATGTTGAATTTTGTGGTTAAACCATAATCCGTAGAATCTGTGGAATATTGATATTTCACAGATTCTATCTTTATTAGTGTATGGATTTTAAATTTGTACACTCCACAATAAAGGTAATTTTTATGATTAAATCAATCAAAGCGTTGTTTATTGTAGCAAGCATTACCGCTCTTTCTGCTTGTGGCTGGCATTTTCAAAACGGTACATTAATTCCACAAGAATTACGTACTCTTACCTTTGAAAGCGCTGATCCATACAGTGAAATGTCAGTGGCGATGCGTAATCAGTTACAAGCGAATAATGTTCAACTCGTCAATTCGACTCAAGGCATTCCTGTTTTGCGGATCAATAAATTTCGCACAAATGATGAAGTTGCTTCTGTCTTTAAACGCGGGCGAGAAGCTGAGAAAGTATTGATGTTAGAAGTGGAAGCAAGCATTCGTTTAGCGAATGGTGAAAGCCATCCAATCACGGCAAAAGTCAACCGCACTTTCTTTGATAACTCTCGCGCAGCATTAGCTAAATCTAGCGAACGAGAAGTAATTTGGAATGATATGCGAGAACAAGCTGCACGTCAGCTCATTACTAAAATGGTTGCATTAGAAAAACAAGTGAAAAACAAATAATGAATCGAATCTTCCCTGAGCAACTTAATCAACATCTTTCCCAACGTTTAGCCAAAGTTTACTTTTTGGTCGGGCAAGATCCATTGTTACTGAGTGAAAGTGAAGATGCCATTTATAAAACAGCCAACCAACAAGGATTCGATGAGAAAAATAGCATTCAGATTGATAGCCAAACTGACTGGGCGCAACTCATAGAATCCTGTCAATCCATGGGATTGTTTTTTAATAAACAAGTCATGGTATTAAATTTACCAGAAAACTTCACCGCACTTTTACAGAAAAATCTGCCAGAATTTATTTCGGTTCTACATGACGATATCTTGCTGATTTTACAAATTGCAAAGCTAGCAAAAGCAAATGAAAACCAAGCATGGTTTGTTGAACTAAACCAATATGAAACCAGTGCGATTCTTGTAAATTGCCAAACGCCTACAGCTGAAAATCTCCCCCGTTGGGTAAAAAATCGTACCAAAACGATGGGATTAGAAGCTGATGATGAAGCAATCCAACAACTTTGTTACAGTTATGAGAATAACCTGCTCGCACTCAAACAAGCTCTGCAACTTTTAGATTTGCTCTATCCTGACCATAAACTTAACTACAATCGTGTAATTAGCGTAGTCGAACAATCCTCAATTTTTACACCATTTCAATGGATTGATGCTTTGCTAATGGGAAAAGCAAATCGCGCTAAACGTATTTTAAAAGGTTTACAAGCTGAAGATGTGCAACCTGTTATTTTATTACGCACGCTACAGCGAGAATTATTTACGTTGCTGGAACTCACAAAACCACAGCAACATACGATGACAACGGAAAAACTTCCAACTCAACAAATTAAGGTTGAATTTGACCGTCTAAAAATCTGGCAAAATCGCCGACCGCTCTTTTTAAGTGCGATTCAACGTTTAACCTACCAAAAGCTCTACGAAATTATTCAAGAGCTCGCCAATATCGAACGTCTTGCTAAACAAGAATTTAGCGATGAAGTGTGGATTAAACTTGCTGATTTATCTGTAAAAATTTGTTTGTAATCGCTATTGTTTTTTTTTTTGCACTAAAGCGGTATAATAAAACGCCACATCGGCAATGACTTATTAATTAACTTTCGTGAGGATATCATGATAAAAAAAACACTAGCTACACTTATTTTAATGGGATTTGGTTTTTCAGCTTCTGCAGCTGATTTGTCTGCAAGTTGTAAAACTTATTTCGCTGAAATTGATTCTTTCTTAGCATCAATGCCAGCTGCGCAAGCAAATGCAATGAAAGCGCAATATGAATCAAGCAAACAACAATTTGCCTCAATGCCCGTAGCGGCACAAGATAAGGCTTGTAATCAAGCGGCAGAACAACTTAAACAAATGAAAGCCGCAATGCCGAAATAATTTGAAAAAATCAATAGATGTTATATAAACCCTAGTCTGACTAGGGTTTTATTTTATAGGATGGAGAATTTCATTCAATAACCGATGAATTAATTTTGCATTAGCGGGAGGAAACTGTCCTGCATCTAATGCACGTTGCTCAACCCAAAAACCTTCTTGCCCCTCTCGCCCAAAAGGCTCACCAATCCATTCATCTACGATATAAAAGAAAAAAGAAATAATCTTTGTTGGATATTCAAATTGGAAGCGCTCGTAAAGTTCAGCATTTAATACCACAATGCCAATTTCCTCTTCCAGTTCACGTTTTAAAGCCTGTTCTGGGGTTTCTCCCGCGTCCACTTTTCCACCGGGGAATTCTAAAGATTGCGCAAAATCCTGTCCTTCTAAACGCTGCGTTAAATAGATCTGACCAAACTCATTACGAATAATCCCTGCAGCAACTTGTATAATTTTTTTATCCATTTCTTCTATCCAATAGCACCTATGAAAAAAGTGCGGTGAAAAATCACCGCACTTTGGCTAATCATTAATGGCGAGCTGCACGACTGCCATGACAATGCTTATATTTTTTACCCGAACCACAAGGACAAGGCTCATTGCGTCCAATACGACGATCTGAATAATCTCCAGAATCTGAATTCTGGATTGCCTGACCATTTTCATCCACAGGTAAATTATTTTGATTGATACGAGCAGCCATCTCCTGACGAGCACGTTCAGCTTCTTCCATTTCTTCCTGAGTACGCACACGTACACGCGTTAACGTCGTGATAACGTGGTGTTTTAAAGAATCCAACATTTCCGTAAACATACGGAAAGATTCTTTTTTGTACTCTTGTTTTGGATCTTTTTGCGCATAACCGCGTAAATGAATACCTTGGCGTAAATAATCCATTGCAGCTAAGTGTTCTTTCCAAAGCTCATCTAAGGTTTGTAACATGACGCCTTTTTCAAAGTTGCGCATGGTTTCTTCACCAGCGAGTGCTTCTTTTTCTTTATATTCTTTTTCGGCGACTTCGACGATGCGTTCACGCAAGTTTTCTTCGTGAAGATTATTATCTTCTTCCAGCCAATGAGAAATTGGTAATTCCATACCAAACTCTTGAGCCAAACGTTCCTCAAGCCCTTTAATATCCCATTGTTCTTCCAAAGATTGCGGTGGAATATATTGATCAATCACGCTATTAAATACATCGTGGCGAATGGCGTTGATAGTTTCAGAAATATCATCATTATCAAGCAAATAATTGCGTTGCTCATAAATTGCATGACGTTGGTCATTTGCCACATCATCATATTCAAGTAGGTTTTTACGACCATCGAAATGGAAGGCCTCAACTTTTGCTTGAGCTGATGCGATCACTTTCGCCAACATTTTCGATTCCATAGCCTCACCAGGCACGGTGAACGCTTTACGCATTAAATTAAGTTTACCTTCATTTAAATAAATGCGCATTAAGCCATCTTCCAAAGAAAGATAGAAGCGAGAAGAACCAGGGTCACCTTGACGGCCAGAACGACCACGCAACTGGTTATCGATACGGCGAGATTCATGACGCTCTGTACCGATAATATGCAAACCACCTGCTTTCATTACAATCTCGTGGTTCTTTTCCCACTCAGCTTTAAGCGCTTCAATTTGTTCTTGAGTTGGATTTTCTAATTTAGCAGCCTGCGCTTTCCAGTTACCCCCAAGGATAATATCCGTACCGCGACCCGCCATATTCGTTGCGATAGTCACCGCACCAGGATAACCTGCTTCAGCCACGATTTCCGCTTCTTGTTGGTGGAATTTCGCATTCAACACATTGTGTTTGATGCCCACTTTATCTAAGGCCTTAGATAATTTTTCTGATTTTTCTACTGAAATCGTCCCCACTAACACTGGTTGCTGGCGTTCTACACAATCTTTGATGTCTTCAATAATCGCATTAAATTTATATTGTTCATTTTCAAACATAACATCTGTGCGATCATCACGAATCATTGGACGGTTTGTTGGAATCACAACAGTTTCCAAGCCGTAAATTTGTTGGAACTCAAACGCTTCGGTATCCGCAGTCCCCGTCATACCCGCAAGACGCTCATATAAACGGAAGTAATTTTGGTAAGAAATTGACGCAACAGTTTGGTTTTCACTCTTAATTTCAACCCCTTCTTTTGCCTCAATGGCTTGATGTAAACCATCTGACCAACGACGCCCTGCCATTGTTCGACCTGTGTGTTCATCAACAATCACGATTTCACCATCTTTCACAATGTAATCGACATCTTTTTCAAACAATGTGTGAGCACGCAATGCAGCCATAACATGGTGAAGCAACACGATTCGACCAGGAGAGTACAAAGAATCCCCTTCAGGCATTAAACCTTGCGCAATCAACCAATCTTCTACTTTTTCTTGGCCACGTTCAGTTAAGTGTGCCTGTTTAGATTTAAGATCTAAGGTAAAATCACCTTCACCTTGGTATTCTTCTGTATCTTCTTTTTCTTGTTTAATTAAGTTTGGAATCAGTTTATTGACTGCAATATAAAGCGCAGAACTGTCTTCAGCTTGACCAGAAATAATCAATGGCGTACGCGCTTCATCAATTAAGATGGAATCCACTTCATCCACCAGCGCATAGCCTAAAGTACGTTGGAAACGCTCTTCTTTTGAGTGGGCTAAATTGTCACGTAAGTAGTCAAAACCAAGTTCACTATTAGTTGCATAAGTAATATCAGCTGCATAAGCTGCACGTTTTTCTTCAGGTGGTAAACCAGGAATATTTACGCCTACAGTCATACCTAAAAATTCAAATAACGGACGGTTTGTTTCTGCATCTCGGCGAGCAAGATAGTCATTCACCGTCACAACATGAACGCCTTTCCCTTCAAGGGCGATTAAATAACAAGGCAAAGTCGCAGTTAATGTTTTACCTTCACCAGTACGCATTTCTGCGATACAGCGGTTAGTCAATACCATTCCACCAATAAGCTGAACATCAAAATGGCGCATACCAAGCACGCGCTTACTTGCTTCACGTACCGTTGCGAATGCTTCTGGTAAAATTTGTTGCAAAGTTTCGCCCGCACTTAAACGATCACGAAACTCTTGTGTTTTTGCTTTTAATTCATCATCACTTAATGCCTCAAAAGCTGGCTCCATTTTATTAATTTTAACGACTTGTTTTTTTAATTTACGTAGAATACGTTCATTACGACTGCCAAAAATTCTTGTTAAAATGCTCATAATTTCTCTTTTTAAATATATAAGTTAAATAGTTAAATGCTTATGAAATACTTTATTTCATGCACAATAATTTTTTAAAATATCGCTATTTCAATAGCAATATTCTTCACAAAAAACAGAAAAATTAAATAAGCAAGGGGCCTGCTCGAATTGGCGCACTAAGATTCAACGCTTCAGCAAAAAAGTGCGGTTGAATTTTAAGTTGTTTTTCAGTTTGGTGGGAAATTGAAGGTTGAGGAATGGCTTGTCGTTGCACTTCGCGTGCCACTTTTACCGTCTCTAACGCTTGTTGAATCGAAACACTCGAGGAATAATTTTCCGCGTTATTTTGATTTTCAAAACTTTGTGCGTTAGGCAAAGCAAAAATTGCGATAATACTCAAAAGTAATCGCGACCAAAAATTCGGTTTGACAGTGCCTGAAATCATCATCTCGTTGTTTATTATGAAAATTGCGTGTATTGTAGCGGAAATCTAAACTAATGTCATTTACTGGGGGCAGACTTTATGGAAAACAAGGCTGATCGTTATCAAAAAGCAGTCAATATTATGGATGTGCTTGAGCAATCTCCCTTTGCCAAAATAATGAAAAAAGGTCTTGCTATCAATGAACTTAATCAAAAATTTAACCGCATTTTTCCACAGGAATTTCACGGAAAATTTCGTATTGGTAATATGATAGATAACTCAATTTTTATTGAGACAGCAAATGCCATTGTTCGCCAAGGAATTTTATTCAGACAGACTGAATTATTAAAACTTATTCAAGAAGAATTTCCGCATGTAAAACGACTTGAGATAACAATAAACCCTGGTTTTTAAAAGCTAAGAATAGGAGAGAGGGGAGATTTAATATCAATCAGACTTTTTTAACAATGCTTTCTCTATTTTTTTCTCTTCGCGTCTCTTCTGAAAAAATGCGCTTAATTTATGACTACACTCTTCTGCCAATACACCAGATGTGATCTCCAGAGTATGATTCATCTTATAATCATCAAAAAAATGGAAACGTGATCCAACAGCCCCAGTTTTATAATCAGAAGCGCCGAACACAAGGCGTTTAATTCTACTATGTAAAATCGCCCCAGCACACATTGTGCAAGGCTCCAATGTCACATAAAGCGTAGTATTTAGTAAGCGATAATTTTGAATATTTTTCGCGCCATTACGCAAAGCGATAATTTCAGCATGTGCGGTGGGATCGCTTTGAACAATGGAAAGATTCCAACCTTCTCCAATAATATTTCCAGCGTCATCAACCAAAACCGCCCCCACAGGAATCTCACCTAACGCTTCTGCTTTATCGGCAAGTTCAAGGGCATAGCGCATCATTTTCTCGTCAAATTCTGACCGCACTTTTGCTGCATCCATTAGACGGAAAAAGGATACTTAATCGGTTCATGAGATTGATAGCCAACGACTTTGAAATCATCCATCGTGACCCAAGTTTCTAAATCTTCAAGGCTTTTTATATCTGGATTGATTTCTAATTTTGGCAACGGGAAAGGCTCGCGTTTAAGTTGCACATCACGCATTAACTCAAGCTGATCTTCATAAATATGCGCATTCACAATTTTATGATATGCCTTGCCTGCTTTTTTGCCCGTAATCTGAGCCATAAGCGCCAAGAAAGTAAACACTTGAATTTGATTGAAATTCAATCCAAGCGGAACATCACAGGAACGTTGATAGCTAGTGAGATGTAAAGTATCACTCACAAGAGAAAAAGTATGCGTGTGCATACAAGGACGAAGACAACCAAGATCAAATTCTCCTGGATTAAAGAAGGTTAAAATTTCCCCTCTATCATCAATACCCTTGGTCAAATTATTAACAATTTTGCGTAGCTGATCGATGGTTTCACCATTAGGTTTACGCCATGCTCTGCCTTGCACACCATATACGCGCCCCATATCATCAACACCTCTACGGTGCGGATTCGCGAGCCATGCTGCATTTTCATTCGCATTGGCATCCCAAGTTTTAGTACCAAGTGCGCGGAAATCAGCGGCATTGTCATAACCACGAATATAACCTAAAAATTCGGCAATTGCCGCTTTCCAATAACTTTTACGCGTGGTTATCAACGGAAATTGATTATTCGCCACATCATATTCTAAATCTGCATTAATAACCGTCAAACAACGCTTACCTGTACGCTCATTGGCAATCCATTCACCTTCATTAACAATGCGACGACAAAGATCAAGATATTGTTTCATAAAAATCTCCTATTTTATTACCGCACTTTTGCGTGAATAAGCCCAAGCCATAATTAAAGTCCCACCAATAATCATTGGTAAACAAAGTGCTTGTCCTCTTGTAATGACCCCAAAGAAATTTTCAACTTCAGGCTCACGCACATATTCCACAATAAAACGGAAGACGCCATAACCAATTAAGAATAAGCCTGCAACAGAGCCCATTGGACGTGGCTTTTTAATAAAAATATTCAGAATCGTAAACAACACTACGCCTTCTAAAAAGGCTTCATAAAGTTGTGATGGATGACGAGGAAGTAATAGTGGATCATTCGGGAAAATCATTGCCCAAGGCACATCCGTTTCGCGTCCCCATAGCTCAAGATTAATAAAATTACCAATTCTACCTAAACCTAAACCAAACGGAATCAAAGGCGCAACAAAATCAGCCGTTTGCCAAAAATTACGTTTTTGTGAGTAAGACGTCCAAATCATGGCAACAATGACGCCTATTAAGCCGCCATGGAAAGACATTCCACCTTCCCAAACACGGAACAAATAAAGCGGCTCTTGTAAGAAACGATCCAAATTATAAAAAAATACATCGCCAACACGTCCGCCAATAAATACGCCCATAAAACCGTTGAAAAGTAAGGTATCAACTTGATCCACCGTCCAACCGCTATTTGGGTGACTAGCACGGTGAACCGCAAGCCAACGTGCAAAAATAAACCCCAAAAGGTACATCAAACCATACCAACGTAAGCCGATATTGCTATCACCAAGAGTAAAAATAGTTGGGTCAAAATGAGGCAGAAGCAAATAATTTGAATTCATAATTTTCTCTATCTAATAAACATATCAACAGCAATGGTAATTAATAAAAGTGCAAATCCTTTCTTTAAAGTTGGCACTGGTAGTTTTGAGGTGGCTGTCGCACCAAGTTTTGACGTGAAAAAGGATGTGGCAGTAATACATAACACGGCAGGGAAATAAATGTAACCTAAAGAATATTCCGGCATTGCTGCATTCCCCAAGCCACTTAACATGAAACTGAACATTCCAGAAGTTCCGAGTAACATGCCACAGAAAGCCGAGGAACCAATAGCCTTTTTCATATCGATACCGCGAGAATTTAAAAACGGCACAATAAATCCACCACCACCGATGCCTGCAGCACTAGATGCCATGCCAATTAGAATGCCACCGATAATAGACGATTGAGTCGTCAAAGGTTTAACTGTTTTATTTGTCTTAGGTTTAATAGATAAGACCATTTTAACTGCGAGATAAACCACTAAACAGGCAAATAATTTACTAGAAATATCGCGATCAAGTTTTCCGATAAAAAAACCGCAAATAAACACGCTAACCATGATGCTCGGAGCAAGTACCTTCACCGCACTCCACACAACATTACCTAACTTATGATGTCGTTGAGCTGAAGAAAAGCCAGTAATAACAATCGTTGCGAAAGAGGTTCCAAGTGCGGTAGACATCAATAAAGGTTCTGGCACGCCCACCATTGGCAATAAGTACACTAACACAGGAACAATCAGCAATCCGCCACCAATACCAAAAAGCCCCGCAAAAAAGCCAGCAACCGCCCCCACAAGCAAACAAAGTAAAATAAAGCTAAGCATTATGAATTCCTTGTTTTATTAAAAGAACGTTTTGGAAATTTTGAACCATTATATTTTTTAGGATGAGTATAAGATTTTTGCTCCAATTCTCGTGTAGGTTGATATACAGGAGGATTTTCTGAGAACAACACCCCCGAAAACTCTTTCATCGCTTTGCGATACACTTCTTTTTTGAACGACACGACTTGACGAACTGGATACCAAAAACTCACCCAACGCCATCCATCAAATTCTGGCGATTTGGTCGTTTGCATATTGATATTTTTTTCATCGCCAACAAGCTGCAACAAAAACCAGCGTTGTTTTTGCCCTATACACATCGGTTTGCTGTCATAACGCAACAAACGCTTTGGTAATTTATAACGCAACCAATGTTTAGATACATATAAAATGCGCACATCTTTAGGCTGTAGCCCAACTTCTTCGTACAGTTCACGGTACATCGCTTGCTCGGCACTTTCATTATCATTAATGCCACCTTGCGGAAACTGCCACGAATTTTGCCCACAGCGCTTCGCCCAAAGCACTTGCCCTTTGCGATTACAAATCACAATACCCACATTTGGACGGTAGCCATCAAAATCGATCACTATCGTTTTACCTTAAATTTTTCATATAAAAATAGTCTGCAGATTGTTTCATAAATCAGTGTTTTTATCAACCAAAGGGCGGATTACGCAATAAAATATACAGATTGTGGATAACATTGTGAATAACAGATTTCTGATTGTGAATTGAGCACGTAAAAATGGGAAAGGATCCTTATCTCATCAAACTTGAAAATAAATTGAGTTATTTCCAATCAAAAGATCTTAAACAAAAATAAACCGCACTTTTCACATATAAAAATGGAAGAAAGTGCGGTAAAAAAATACAATTTTTAAAGGAACTCCATTCACCAAAGAGCTTTTAGCTATCTCTTTGAGTTATTCAATATTTCTGTGGATAAAATTGTGGTTGAGAAAATCCATAATGTTGTATAACTCAAAAAAACCTTTCCAAGACAATTTCAAGAGAAAATTTATCCATTTAAATTCAATTGCTTAGCAACAAAACATGACAATATCTTTAATACACAGAATCCTCTAATTTTTGATGTCTAATTTTTAAACAAATTATTTTAGGCTGGCAAAATAACGTTCCCAATCGAAATATTGACCAGGATCGATCTTACGTCCTGGCGAAATATCACAATGCCCAACAATTCGTTCTTTCGTAATTTTAGGGTAATTTTTCATGATTAAGTTAGTAAGCTCTTGCAATGCCAAATACTGCTCATTAGTAAAAGGCTGCTCATTACTACCTTCTAACTCAATTCCAATGGCAAAATCATTACATTTTTCTCTCCCTTGAAAGCTAGATAATCCAGCATGCCAAGCCCTTTGGTTAAAATTAACATATTGTGTGATTCGCCCGTCTCGTTCAATCAAACAATGGGCAGAAACACGCATTTGATGAATTTCTTCAAAATAAGGGTGAATCTTAGGATCTAATTTCCCTTGAAAAAAATCATCCACATATCCGCCACCAAATTGTTCTGGCGGTAAGCTAATGTAATGGATCACAAGAAGTGAAATATCCTCTAAATCTGGGCGTTCATCAAAATGCGGAGATGGAATTTGTCGACAATCAGTCAGAAATCCTTTCTCAATATCTTTTATTTTTCGCATACATTTTTCCTATTTTTGCGATCAGGATCGCAGAAAAAGTGCGGTCTGTTTTACAAAACAATTTTCCCTTTTCACAATATTTCAGCCAATAAAGGCTTAACGAAAGGAAAATAAATGAAACTAACTACACAAACTACCTTGAATAAAGGGTTTACTTTAATTGAATTGATGATAGTCATCGCCATCATCGCGATTTTAGCTACTATCGCTATTCCTTCTTATCAAAATTATACCAAAAAAGCCGCGGTATCCGAATTACTGCAAGCTTCTGCACCTTATAAGTCAGATGTGGAATTATGCGTTTATAGCACAGGTAAACCGTCCACTTGCTCGGGAGGAAGCAATGGAATTGCGGCTGATATTACAACAGCAAAAGGCTATGTAAAATCAGTGACAACAAGCAACGGTGCAATAACAGTAGAGGGCAATGGTACATTAGACGGAATGAGTTACACACTTACTGCTGAAGGCAATAGTGCAAACGGCGTTACATGGAAAACTACCTGTGGCACAACGAATGCCGATATTTTCCCTGCTGGATTCTGTTCAAAATGATCGACTTAACTAGTGCCAAACCTCGTGTAAAAGCACAAAATGGCGAGATATTTACGATCTCGCCAGATTTATGGGGGCGTAATCAGCAACAACAGTCTCTGCTCTTACGTTATTTTGCTTTACCACTCAAAGAAGAAAATAATCGTCTTTGGTTAGGTGTTGATTCCCTTTCTAATCTTTCCGCCTGTGAAACTATTGCGTTTATAACCGGTAAACTTGTTGAGCCTGTTTTATTAGAAAGCACTCAACTTAAAGAACTATTACAACAACTTGCCCCTAATCAACTTCAAGTGGAAGAGCAAGTTAAATATTACCAACATCAAGAACAGTCTCATCTTGACCAACAAGATGATGAACCCGTCATTCGCTTGCTTAACCAAATTTTTGAATCTGCTTTACAAAATAATGCCTCAGATATTCATTTAGAGATCTTATCGGATCATTTCCAAGTGCGGTTTAGAATTGACGGTGTTTTACAAGCTCAGCCTCCACTTAGCAAAAATTTGGCGAATCGAATTATTTCTCGCCTAAAACTGCTCGCTAAATTAGATATCAGTGAAACCCGCCTTCCACAAGATGGACGATTTCAATTTAAAACTACGTTTTCCGATATTCTTGATTTCCGTCTTTCAACGTTACCAACCCATTGGGGAGAGAAAGTTGTCCTAAGAGCACAGCAAAATAAACCAGTAGACCTCAGCTTTTCTGAACTAGGCATGACTGAAAGTCAACAGAAAGAATTTCAACGCGCGCTTAGCCAACCACAAGGATTAATTTTAGTAACTGGCCCAACAGGAAGTGGGAAAAGTATCTCACTTTACACCGCACTTCAGTGGCTAAATACGCCAGATAAACATATTATGACCGCTGAGGATCCCATTGAAATTGAACTTGATGGCATTATTCAAAGCCAAATTAATCCACAGATTGGATTAGATTTTAGCCGTCTATTGCGCGCTTTTTTACGCCAAGATCCCGATATCATTATGCTAGGTGAAATTCGCGATGAAGAAAGTGCAATGATTGCACTACGTGCCGCCCAAACGGGGCATTTGGTGCTTTCAACTTTACATACCAATGATGCAATATCTGCCATTTCCCGCTTACAACAACTCGGTATTCAACAACATGAAATTGAAAATAGTTTACTGCTCGTTATTGCGCAGCGTCTTGTACGAAAAATCTGTCCAAAGTGTGGTGGAAATTTAATAAATTCTTGTGATTGCCATCAAGGTTATCGAGGTCGAATCGGCGTATATCAATTTCTACATTGGCAGCAGAATGGCTATCAAACGGATTTTAAAAATTTACATATGAGTGGTTTAGAAAAAGTGAGCCAAGGTATAACAGATGAGAAAGAAATTGAACGTGTGTTAGGTAAAAACTCATGACTAAAAAACTCTTTTATTATCAAGGTAGTAACGCATTAAATCAGAAACAAAAAGGCTCAATTATTGCGGATACGAAACAACAAGCATACTTTCAATTAATAAGCCGCGGGCTTACTCACATCAAATTACAACAAAACTGGCAATTTGGGGCAAAGGCCAAAAATTCAGAAATTAGCGAATTACTCAATCAATTAGCAACATTGCTACAATCCGCAATTCCGTTAAAAAACAGCCTGCAAATTTTACAACAAAATTGCACTCAAATTATGCTCAATGAATGGCTTGAGCGACTGCTTCAATCTATTGAATCTGGTTTAGCATTATCACAGGCAATTGAACAACAAGGGAAATATCTCACACAACAAGAAATTCAACTGATTCAAGTGGGAGAAATAACGGGAAAACTTTCCGTTGTTTGTAAAAAAATAGCCACACATCGTAGCCAATCTTTAGCATTACAACGTAAATTACAGAAAATTATGTTGTACCCATCAATGGTGTTGGGAATTTCTCTATTATTGACACTCGCATTACTGCTTTTTATCGTGCCTCAATTTGCTGAAATGTACAGTGGCAATAATGCCGAATTACCAACAATAACCGCAATATTGCTCTCTATATCTAATTTTCTTAAGCAAAATATTGGGATTTTGCTATTTTTCACTTTTAGTTTTTTTCTATTTTATTACTTTTATCTAAAACGCCAGACTTGGTTTCATCAAAAGAAAAATCAACTTATTTCTATCACGCCTATTTTTGGCACAATTCAAAAGCTTTCACGTTTAGTGAACTTTAGTCAAAGTTTACAAATTATGTTGCAGGCTGGCGTACCGCTTAATCAAGCACTAGAGAGTTTTCTCCCTCGCACACAAACGTGGCAAACCAAGAAAACCCTCGTAAATGACCTAGTATTAGATAAAGAAGTGCGGTCAATTTTACAATGGGTTTCTCAAGGCTATGCGTTTTCTCATAGTGTAAGTAGCAATCTTTTCCCGATGGAAGCACAACAAATGCTCCAAATTGGCGAACAAAGCGGAAAACTCGCTTTGATGCTAGAGCACATAGCGGATAATTACCAAGAAAAACTTAATCATCAAATTGACTTACTCTCACAAATGCTGGAACCATTAATGATGGTGATCATCGGCAGTCTGATTGGAATTATTATGATGGGAATGTATTTACCTATCTTTAATATGGGCTCTGTTATTCAATGATTTACTTCGCAATGTTTTTATTAGGTGGCCTCTTAGGGATCGCATTGTGGTTCTACCTATCTGGTTTTATTACGCGTTTGCAGCAAGAGATTTATGCGACTTACGTTGAATTATTTCCACAAAACCGTTCTCCATTTCAACCGCACTTTGCCTATATTCAACCAAAAAAGTGCGGTCATATTTTGAGGTATTTTTTAGGTATTGGAGTAGGATTTATATTTTTACAAATTGCCTTCAAAGATTCTATTTTTACTGTATGGTTCGGACTCACACTTCTTATCCTTTGGGCAATCAGCTATCTTGATTGGCACTATCAACTTATTTCTACTACTCCCTGTTTATGGCTACTTACAATCAGTTTATTTGGAGCAGACAATAACTTTTCATTGCTTACGTTATCTGAAAGCATAAAAAGTGCGGCAAGTTTTTTTATTGTTTTCTACGCAATCTATTGGATTGCAAAATTCTATTACGGCAAAGAAGCCTTTGGACGGGGAGATTATTGGCTAGCAATGGCATTAGGAAGTTTTATTCATTTAGAAACCTTACCGCACTTTTTATTATTAGCCTCAGTTCTTGGAATATGTTTTTCGCTTATTCATAGGAAGAAAAAAGAATTTTTACCTTTTGCCCCTTTTATGAACTTGTCGGCTATCATAATTTATTTCGTCAAATATTACGGATATTAAAAAGGGGAAAACATAATATTTTCCCCTTGTTCTTCATGGAAGTGCAGTTACTTTTACGAACGTTTCATCACTTCAAAAAACTCTTCGTTAGTTTTCGCCATCATGAGTTTATCAATCAAGAATTCCATTGCATCCACTTCATCCATTGGATTAAGAATCTTACGAAGAATCCACATTTTTTGTAATTCATCAGATGTTGTGAGTAAGTCTTCTTTACGAGTACCAGAGCGTTTAAAGTCAATGGCTGGGAATACGCGTCTTTCTGCAATTTTACGAGAAAGGTGTAATTCCATATTACCTGTACCTTTAAATTCTTCGAAAATAACTTCATCCATTTTCGAACCAGTATCAACTAGCGCGGTGGCAATAATCGTTAAACTACCGCCTTCTTCCACGTTACGTGCAGCACCAAAGAAACGTTTTGGACGATGCAATGCATTCGCATCCACACCACCAGATAAAATTTTACCTGAAGCTGGGGTTACCGTATTGTAAGCGCGCGCTAAACGTGTAATAGAGTCAAGCAAAATTACCACATCTTTTTTATGCTCTACTGAACGTTTTGCTTTTTCGATTACCATTTCTGCCACTTGAACGTGACGAGTTGCAGGCTCATCAAAAGTAGAAGCAATGACTTCGCCTTTTACTGAACGTTGCATTTCTGTCACCTCTTCTGGGCGTTCATCAATCAATAATACGATAAGCTCTACATCAGGATAATTATGCGTGATACTTTGCGCAATATTTTGCAGCAACATGGTTTTACCTGCTTTTGGTGGAGCAACAATCAAACCACGTTGACCTTTACCAATTGGTGATGCTAAATCCAAAATACGTGCGGTTAAATCTTCTGTTGAGCCATTTCCTCGCTCCATTCTTAAACGAGAGTTAGCATGTAATGGCGTTAGGTTTTCAAATAAGATTTTGCTACGAGAAACTTCAGGTTTGTCATCATTAACTTGATCAACTTTTAAAAGTGCAAAATAGCGTTCGCCTTCTTTTGGTGGACGGATTTTACCTTCGATTTTATCACCAGTTTGAAGGTTAAAACGACGAATTTGACTTGGGGAAACATAGATATCATCAGGGCCTGCAAGGTAGGAACTGTCAGCAGAACGAAGGAAACCAAAACCATCCGGTAAGATTTCTAACACGCCACCACCGAAAATATCTTCACCGCTTTTGGCGTGCTGTTTTAAAATTGCAAAGACAATATCTTGTTTACGCAAACGAGCTAAATTCTCTAAGCCCATTTGTTCTTCGCCAAGTTTCACAAGATCAGAAACAGGCGTATTTTTAAGTTCAGTTAAATGCATAATGAATAAATATTGGAATTAATAAGAATTGATGATTCGAATGGTGAGCTAATGCTCTTTGAATGGCGCGTAAATTACCACTAAAACCCTGTACTGTCTAGCGTTTCTTTATATTTAATCTAAAAAATTACCGCACTTTTCTTTCTCTTTTTAACATAGAAGTTTAGCCGTCTAGATTGTTATTTATTTGATTTTTCATTAGAATACGGACAATTTGTAAGGTTATCAATAAGCACTAAGGTAAATTATGGCGGATTGGGACGGAAAATATATCAGCCCTTATGCAGAACATGGCAAAAAAAGCGAGCAAGTAAAAAAAATCACTGTGTCTATTCCAATCAAAGTATTGGAAATTTTGACGAATGAACGCACTCGCCGCCAATTAAAAAGTTTACGTCATGCAACTAACAGTGAATTACTTTGCGAAGCATTTTTGCATGCTTTCACCGGTCAACCTTTGCCCACCGATGCAGATTTAATGAAAGAGCGTAATGATGAAATTCCCGAAGATGCCAAAGTGCTTATGCGAGAATTAGGCGTCGACCCAGAAAGTTGGGAATATTAACCGCACTTTTCATTTATCCTTTTAATCCATTCAAAATTGAACATTCAGGGCAATCATTGCCCTGACAATTATCATGCCAACGCTGCAATTCTTGTACCATTTTTTGTAACTGTTCTATTTGTTGATTCAACATCGCAATATGTTGAGCAGTTAGCACTTTCACTTCTCGGCTACTACGCTTAGGATTATCTTGTAGTGCTAATAATTGTGCGATTTGATGTAATGAAAACCCCACATCGCGTGAGTGGCGAATAAAATGCAACCTTTCTAAATCACTTTCTCCATAATTTCTATATCCCGACAAACTGCGAATAGCGGGTTTAATTAAACCCATTTTTTCATAATCACGGATTTGTTTCGTAGATAAACCTACTAATTTTGCGGCTTCACTAATATTCATAAAAAATCTCTTGACCTTAACCTTACGTAAAAGTTTATAGTGTAGCCATCAATAAAACGACTCACAAGGAGTAAAAATGAAAACTATCACATTAAACATAGAAGGCATGCATTGCGGCGGTTGCGTAAAAAGCGTTACTCAAGTTTTAACTGAATTAGATGGCGTACAGTCTGCTGATGTTCAACTAGAAGGTAAAGCAAATATTACTTTTGATGAAAATCGAGTCAATGTTGCACAGTTGATTGAGGTCATTGAAGATGCTGGATTTGACGCCACAGAGTAAAAAATTTCGATTCAGATTGGTGGGATGACCTGCCAATCTTGTGCCAATCGTATTGAAAAAGTTTTAAATAAGAAAACATTTATACAACAAGCTGGAGTGAATTTTGCCGCCGAAGAAGCACAAGTTGTATTTGACTCTACGCAAGTAAGCGAAACTGAAATAGTTGATTGAGGTAATTGAAGATGCCGGATTTGACGTCACAGAGTAAAAAAATTTCGATTCAGATTGGTGGGATGACCTGCCAATCTTGTGCCAATCGTATTGAAAAAGTTTTAAATAAGAAAACATTTGTACAACAAGCTGGAGTGAATTTTGCTGCCGAAGAAGCACAAGTTGTATTTGACTCTACGCAAGTAAGCGAAACTGAAATTATAGAGATTATTCATAAAACAGGTTTTTCTGCTCATATCAAACAAGCCAACGAATTACCAATAGAAGAAAAAAATATATCAATCCCTTGGCGATTAATCATACTTTGGATAATCAATATTCCATTTCTGATTGGTATGCTTGGCATGATGAGTGGCTCACATAACTTAATGTTGCCACCTATTTGGCAATTTGCATTAGCGAGCATTGTGCAACTTTGGTTAGCCATTCCATTTTATCGCGGAGCAATCGGTAGTATTCGTGGTGGACTTGCCAATATGGATGTCCTTGTCAGTACAGGAACGCTCACCATTTATCTTTATTCTGCTTTCATGTTGTTTTACCACGACAATCATGCAATGGGACATGTGTACTTTGAAGTTTCTGTTATGGTGATTGGTTTTGTCAGTCTTGGAAAATTTCTTGAAGATCGCACTAAAAAGCACAGCCTAAATAGCTTAAGCATGCTCTTGCAACTGACACCGAAAAAAGTCACTGCTCTGCGTAATGACAAATGGACTGAAATTGCTCTTGACCAAGTAAATATCGGCGAAATCATTCGTGCGAATCAAGGCGAGCGTATTGCGGCAGACGGCATAATTGAAAGTGGAAATGGGTGGTGTGACGAAAGCCATTTAACGGGTGAATCTCGTCCAGAAGAAAAACAGAAAGGTGGAAAAGTATTAGCTGGGGCGATGGTAACAGAAGGTTCTATTATCTATCGAGCGAATCAACTTGGTAGCCAAACCTTACTTGGCGATATGATGAATGCATTATCAGATGCGCAGGGCTCAAAAGCACCAATTGCACGATTTGCAGACAAAGTTGCGTCAGTGTTTGTGCCAGCTGTATTAGTGATTTCACTTGTTACTTTCGCGTTAACTTACGTTCTGACGAATGATAGTGTGTCTTCACTTATTCACGCGGTATCCGTGCTTGTGATTGCTTGCCCTTGTGCCTTGGGATTAGCCACACCAGCATCCATAATGGTTGGTTTAGGTAAAGCGGTCAATGCTGGCGTATGGTTTAAAGATGCAGCAGCAATGGAGGGAACTGCCCATGTAGATACCGTTGTACTTGATAAAACTGGCACACTAACAAAGGGAGAGCTTGAAATTTCAGCACTATGGCAACCACAAAGTGCGGTGTATTCTGAAGACGATTTGTATCGTTTTGCCGCAGCCGTTGAACGACAAGCTAACCACCCAATTGCAAAAGCTATTGTGCAAGCAGCAGAACAAAAAATGTTAGACATTCCCACCGCACTTTTTTCAAAGATGGAAGTCGGTCAAGGCATTCAAGCCGAATTAGAACAAGTAGGAACAATAAAAGTAGGCAAACCAGATTATTGCGGTTTAATCTTGCCTAAAAATTTAGAGGATATCTGGCAAATTGCGAGCATTGTCGCGGTATCTATAAATAATGAACCCATTGGCGCATTTGCGCTGACGGATACCTTAAAAAACGATAGCTTACACGCCATTCAACGCTTACAACAGCAAAATATTGATGTAGTAATTATGAGTGGCGATCAACAATCTGTCGTGGATTACATAGCTAAACAACTCGGCATTAAGAAAGCCTTTGGTGGACTCAGCCCTAGAGATAAGGCGGAACAAATTCAAAAGTTGAAAGCTCTAGGTCATGTTGTAGCCATGGTAGGTGATGGGATAAATGATGCGCCTGCTTTAGCCGCTGCAAACGTCAGTTTTGCGATGAAATCAGGTTCAGATATTGCAGAACAAACGGCCTCGGCAACGCTTATGCAACATTCGGTGAATCAACTTGTGGATGCGCTTTTTATTGCTAGAGCAACCTTGAAAAATATAAAACAAAATCTATTTTTTGCTTTGATTTACAATATTCTCGGCATACCTCTTGCTGCTTTAGGTTTTCTAAATCCAGTGATTGCAGGCGCCGCGATGGCGATGAGTTCAATTTCCGTATTAATGAACGCCTTAAGATTGAAAAAAGTGCGGTTCTAATTTCATTTATTTTTATAGGCAATCGGTGTCGTGCTCGCACCGATTTTTTGTCGCTGAAAATTACCGCACTTTTGATAAAAAAAATTTTAACTTGATCACAATTTTAAAATTTGCTCTTTGAGATTCTCTATTTATCGGCATAACATAATACTCAAATTTTGTTAGGGCATATTTTGCTCTGCAAATTGACAAATTTAAATAATTTATGCTTTGGAGCAAACTATGAAACCAACAGAAAAACTCAAATGGAACAAATTTGATGCAACATGGATGTTAAACCTTTTCGGTACGGCAGTTGGCGCTGGCGTCTTATTCCTACCGATTAACGCAGGGATGGGTGGATTTTGGCCGTTAGTTTTAATGGCAATTATCGTCGGACCGATGACCTATTTTGCTCACCGAGGCTTAGCCTATTTTGTACTTTCATCAAAAAATCCTGGCAGCGATATTACTGAAGTGGTGGAAGAACACTTTGGTAAAACAGCGGGTAAACTTATCACCCTACTTTATTTCTTCGCGATTTTCCCAATTCTTTTAATTTACGGTAACGGTATTACTAACACTGTCGATTCTTTCATTGTGAATCAACTTGGCATGGCATCGCCAAACCGAGCAGTTCTCTCTTTTTTATTAATTGCAGTATTGATTTCCGTCATGCTATTTAATGAAAAAGTGATGTTAAAAATCACAGAATGGCTTGTTTACCCGTTAGTATTAATTTTATTCGCACTTTCTATTTACTTAATTCCAGAATGGAATGGTGCGATGTTACATGAATTCCCAACAGCAAGCAGTTTTGTCACCACATTGTGGCTTACGATTCCTGTATTGGTATTCTCATTTAACCATTCACCAGCAATTTCATCTTTCACTTGCTCACAATTCCGTGAATACAAAACTTTCGATGGTGCAGAACGCCATATCGGCCATACAGAAAAAGGCACCTCAACAATTTTGTTATTCTTTGTAATGTTCTTCGTATTTAGCTGTGTATTAACATTAACACCTGAAGAATTAGTAGCAGCAAAAGCACAAAATATCAGTATCTTGTCTTTCTTAGCGAATAAATTTGATAATCCATATATCTCTTATTTTGGCCCGCTTGTTGCATTCTTAGCGATTACTAGCTCATTCTTCGGTCACTATATGGGCGCACGTGAAGGCTTAGAAGGTTTATATTTAAAAATGAAAGGCGAAGCAGTAAATCGTAAAAAACTCAATTATGCGACCGCACTTTTCTTCTTATTAACGTTATGGGGCGTTGCGATTATTAATCCAAGTATCTTAGGCTTAATCGAATCTCTTGGTGGTCCAATCATTGCGATGATTTTGTTTATCATGCCAATGTACGCGATTCGCAAAATCCCAGCGATGAAACGCTACAGCGGACGGTTCAGCAATGTTTTTGTAACGATTATGGGATTAATCGCTATCTCTGCGGTTGTTTATGGATTATTATAAGCGCCCTTTAAAGTTTAGCGAATTTTGAGAAATTTATGATTAGCGTATTTGATATGTTTAAAGTGGGAATTGGGCCATCTAGTTCCCACACTGTCGGTCCGATGAAAGCTGGCAAACAATTTATAGATGACTTAATTGAACGAAATCAGTTTGAACAAACCGCTGAAATTCATGTGGATGTGTATGGTTCTCTTTCGATGACTGGGAGAGGCCACAGTACAGATATAGCCATCATCATGGGGTTAGCGGGTTATTTACCACATAATGTGAATATCGATATGATTTCAGGTTTCATCGAGAAAGTGAAACAAACTGCTCTTTTACCCATTAATGTTGGTCAAAAAACGGTAAAATTTGATTTTGAAAATAATCTTATTTTCCACCGCACTTTTTTAAAATTGCACGAAAATGGCATGACAATTACCTCTCTTGATGAAAATCGCACAGAGCTTTATCGCCAAACCTATTATTCGATCGGTGGTGGTTTTATTATTGATGAAGCCCATTTTGGCCAAGAAGAAAAAAACACGATCCAAGTGCCTTATCCTTACAAAAATGCAGAAGATATTTTAAAACATTGCAGTGATAACGGCTTAATGCTTTCGACTGTGATGTTGGAAAATGAAGTCGCATTGCATGGCAAAGAAGCTGTCAGTGCTCATCTAGTGAATGTTTGGAAAACGATGCAAGCTTGTATCGAACACGGTATTCACACTGAAGGAATTTTACCTGGGCCATTACGAGTGCCACGTCGTGCCGCATCTCTTTATCGTATGTTGCAAGCAAATACTAATTTGTCCAACGATCCAATGCGTGTAATCGACTGGGTCAATATGTTTGCGCTTGCTGTCAATGAAGAAAATGCAGCGGGTGGACGAGTAGTCACAGCCCCAACTAACGGTGCATGCGGGATTATTCCAGCTGTATTAGCTTACTATGAGAAGTTCATTTCACCATTAACACCTGAAATCATTGAACGCTATTTATTAGCAGCAGGTATGATTGGTTCACTTTATAAAATGAATGCTTCGATTTCTGGCGCAGAAGTGGGATGTCAAGGTGAAGTAGGCGTAGCCTGTTCAATGGCAGCTGCGGGACTAGCTGAAATTTTGGGTGGTAATCCACTGCAAGTATGTATCGCAGCTGAAATTGCAATGGAGCATAACTTAGGATTAACTTGCGATCCGGTGGGCGGCCAAGTTCAAGTACCTTGTATCGAACGCAATGCGATTGCTTCAGTTAAAGCAATCAATGCATCACGTATGGCTTTACGCCGTACCACTAATCCAAGAGTAACCTTGGATAAAGTGATTGAAACAATGTATGAAACAGGCAAAGACATGAACGCCAAGTATCGTGAAACATCTCAAGGCGGACTTGCAGTTAAAATTGTTTGTACTTAAATATAAAAATCTCAATTCAATTTATCGCATATAAAACTAAATCCTTGATTTGATCTGCACCTCAAAAGTTGGGCTAAACAACCAACTGATTAAGGTGTAGATTTTTTATGACTAAATACAACTAATCCTTCAAACAACAAGTGATAGATTTTTATATTTAAAACGGTATAAGTAGTTTACTTATAAAAATATTTTAAACATTAAGACACTGGATTAAACAATCTAATCGTAGTGGAGCCAATGGATTGTCAGTAGTGAGTGATATTCTCAGAATTTAAACTCACAGTTATTCAAGCGGTTAAATACGGAATTTGCCAATCTGCATTGCCAATTCAAGTATAATCACTCATGGCTGTCCCCCTTTGAAAGGCAAGATATAAACGGTTTAATGTCGAAATCTAAAGGGCTCCGAGTATGAAACCTAACTACGCCAAAATGCCACCTAAGCCCCAAATATGAGATAATATGTTGGAATTAGAGAACCTCAAACTCCGTGCGGAGAGTACGATTCTAAAAAGTTGTAGGCTCTCAATCAACAAAAAATACAGAAAAAGCCACAGTCGTAAAGGCATTAAGGTGGAATTTTACGCTTCAGATATTGATTGATTTACTGGGTTTTGCTCACAATGTTTTCTTTTATCATCTGAAAAAAATCAATAAAAATACGACGATATCAGAATAAATTATTCGTATTTATCGTGATAATCATGAATGTTATGGTTATCTTGTGTTACTTTACACTAAAAACTCAATATCAATCATAAAAAAGCCCAACGTATGATGAATTGGACATTAAGAGAAATATAAGAGACAAAAATATCTTAATTACCAAGGTGAAATAGACTGTATTACCGATAATTTATTAAAACACAATTTTGCTACAAGCTGACAGAATGAAAAGTGGGTAACAAACTTCAGCGAATTTAAAGGTATAGAAGGTAGGCTTTATTTATTGACAATTAAGGATTTATTTAATCATGAAATCATTGCCAATGATTTATTAATAAGCCCTAATTTTGAGCAAATTATCTAAATGATATAGAAAGCTTTATCAAGACTTGAGGGAACAACACCTATTTTACATTTTGCTCAAGTGTGGCAATATCAAATGAGAAGTTATCAAGAAATCCTGTTGAAAATTGTATTCGACAAAGTATGTCGATAAAAGGAAATTGTTCAGATAATGTGGCCATAGAGAACTTTTGGGGCTGTTAAAAACAGCGTGCTGCGATGTAAAATAATTTGATACTTTTGAGCCGGTCAAAAAACGATTCATGATTACAATCATAAGCGTATTCAGTGTAAACTAAAAGAACTAAGCTCATTAATTAGAGAGCTTAGTTCTTCTTGATTTAATAGTTTAACTTTTTGGGCTGAGCGATAATTTACAACCCTTTTTTGTTTGCTCTAAAGATTAACGCATGGTCACGAATTCTTCTGAACCCGTTGGGTGAATAGCCACGGTGTTATCAAAATCAGCTTTTGTTGCGCCCATTTTGATTGCGACGGCAAATCCTTGAATCATTTCATCTACACCAAAACCAATACCATGTAAACCCACAACTTTTTCATCTTTACCCACACAAACCAATTTCATTTTGCACGGTTGGCGATGTTGAGTGACCGCAGTGTACATTGCTGTGAAAGAGGATTTATATACCTTAACATTTTCAGCACCATATTGTTCAATAGCTTGAGGTTCAGTTAAACCTACAGTGCCGATTGGTGGATGGCTGAATACAACGGTTGGAACCAAATTGTAATCTAAATGTTCAGTCGGTTTATTATTGAATAAACGCTCAGAAAGGCGACGACCTGCTGCAACTGCAACTGGTGTTAATTCAATGCCGTTTTCGATAATATCGCCTACCGCATAAATGCCTTTCACATTGGTGTTTTGATATTTATCTACTTTGACATAGCCGTGTTCATTCGTTTCTACGCCAGCATTTTCTAAGCCAATTTTATCTGTCGCTGGAACACGACCTGCAGCCCAAATAACACAATCCACAGTAACATCAGATTGACCATCACATTTTACTGTAAGAGAGCCATCTGCATTTTTAACAATTTCAGATGGTGTGGAATTTGTATGTAATTGAATTCCATCTTGCGCAAGCACTTCCACTAATGTTTCTACGATTAATGGATCTTGATTACGCATTGGTGCATGGCGACGTACTAATAAATGTGTTTCCACGCCTAGGCTGTTTAATACACCAGAAAGTTCAACGGCAATATAGCCAGCCCCGATAACAACAGCGCGTTTTGGTAATTCGGTTAATGCAAAGAAACCATCTGAATCAATGCCGTATTCTTGCCCTTTAATGTTTGGACGATATGGGCGACCACCTGTTGCGATTAAAATATGATCTGCGGTTACTTGCTCTTTTGTACCATCAGCAAGTGTTACTTCAATGGTATGGGAATCTACAAATTTTCCGAAACCGTTAATTACATCAATGTTATTTTTTGCTAATACATTGTTATAAGATGTATGAATACGACCAATATAGGCTTGGCGACTTTCAATTAGTTTTGAAAAATCAAATTTTTTCACTTCAACATCAAAACCATAATCTGGCGCATAATTGTTAATTGCTTCTGCAATGTGTGCACCATAAAACATTACTTTTTTAGGCACGCAACCTACATTTACACAAGTACCGCCAAGATGTTTTGCTTCAATAATTACGCATTTTTTTCCATAGCTTGCAGCACGATTTAGAGAAGCAATACCGCCACTGCCACCGCCAATAGCGATGTAATCATAATGTTTAGTCATAGTTTGATCCTTTTTGAACTCAAAAATTTTCTGTATTTTGCCTAATTTTTATGAAGAATGCTATAAATTGATGTAATTGGTTTGATGAATATTTTTATTCTTTTTGAACAGATAATTAGCTTTAGATGATTTTATGTGAAAAGTACTATGTAAAATAAAATGGCATCATAAAAAATGAGAAAGGTTATATTAACCTTCCTCACTTAAGATATATCTAATTAGCTATGCGATTAATTAGAATATTGGTTAATAGCCGCGGATACTTCTTGATCTTGATAAATGTTATTCACAATATCGTTAAATGTTTGAGATAGAACTTTTTGAATTTCGTCATTATCCGCGTTTAATGCGCCTTCTTGTGAACGAGTAGCATTAAATGCTTTGTTATATGAACCTTTTGCGCCTTGAACATAAACAGTTGCTTGAATTTTTGTATTAAGTTTATAACGAAGATTGCCTTGTTCTACTTGCGTAGCAAATTCACGCACATCCACAGTTACCCAGGCATTTGATCCATTGGATTGCCCAATTCTGAAACCTTTACTAATAAGATTTTGTTGCATCACTTGTTGGAATAATTGTGTAACACTTGGTGATAAATTTAATTTAATGAGTTCTCCACGTTTGGTATAGCTCGCGATATCTTGCGTTGTACGGCTATCTTTTGTTGTTACATACACAATCGCATTTTGATTAATATTCATTGTTGCATTCGGTGCTGGTGGTGTGAACGTTAATGTATTTGATTGTGCTTGGCAGCCAGCAAGGAACAGCGTAGCGGCTGCAATACTTACTGCTGATAATGTTTTGATTTTGTTTGATAATGTCATAATTTCCCCAATGAGCCAGTTAAAACTGTGTTATTCTTGCAAACTTCATTGCTAATGTATAGCGTTTCATTGTGATTTTGTGGAGATTTATGATGTCTGTTCAACAAACTATCGAACAAAAAATTCAACTAGAATTTCAACCGCACTTTTTTAGTGTAGAAAATGAAAGCCACTTACATAGTTCTGGTCGTGGCGCGGAATCTCATTTTAAATGTGTGATTGTGAGTAATGTTTTTGAAGGAACGCGTAAAGTACAGCGTCATCAACGTGTTTATCAATTGCTTTCAGATGAGCTTAATGGCGGTGTTCATGCGTTAGCATTGCACTTGTTTACCGTAGAGGAATGGGGCGAGTTAAATGAGAAAATTCCCGCTTCAACGAAATGCGCAGGCGTTGGACATTAATTTTTATGTTATGAAGATGTAACATTTTTTTGATATATCGCAAAAGGTTTTTACAAAAAAGTAGGCGTTTAAGTAGCGAAAAAAGCAGATTTTCGCTAGAATAAGGCGTTTAATTTTATCCAAATTCAATTTCTCGATAATGATGTCTATCGTGAAGTTAACCGATTTGAGTTTTTTATTTTTGTGGCATTAATGTCTTTTAAAAGGCATTTTGCCACGCTCAAACACGAGATTGCATTTAACTTGTTTATCTGCAATTGTATTTTTAACCTTGAAAAGTAGTGCAAACAGTATGATTACAATTAAGAAAGGCTTGGATCTCCCAATTGCGGGAAAACCAGCACAAGTAATCCACAACGGAAATGTTGTGAATCAAGTTGCGATTCTAGGTGAGGAGTATGTGGGGATGCGTCCTTCGATGAAGGTACGTGAAGGTGATGTTGTAAAGAAAGGCCAAGTGCTTTTTGAAGACAAGAAAAATCCAGGTGTGATTTTTACAGCCCCTGCAAGTGGTACTATCACTGTAATCAATCGTGGTGAGAAGCGCGTGTTACAATCTGTCGTAATTAATGTGGAAGGAAATGAGCAAATCACTTTCGCAAAATATAGTGCAGAACAATTGAATACGCTTTCTTCTGAACAAGTAAAACAAAACCTTGTTGAATCAGGTTTATGGACTGCATTACGTACTCGTCCATTTAGCAAAGTACCTGCAATTGATAGTGAACCAGCCTCAATTTTCGTGAATGCAATGGATACCAATCCATTAGCCGCAGATCCTGCAATCGTGCTAAAAGAATTTTGGCAAGATTTCACGAATGGTTTGACAGTATTAAGTCGTTTATTCCCTTCAAAACCGTTACACTTGTGTAAAGCAGGTGATACCAATATCCCAACGGTTGATCTTGAAAATTTACAGATTCATGATTTTGGTGGCGTTCACCCTGCAGGTCTTGTTGGTACTCATATTCATTTTATTGATCCTGTTGGTGTAAATAAAACTGTATGGCACATCAATTATCAAGATGTGATCGCAGTGGGTAAATTATTTACAACAGGCGAGCTTTATGTTGAACGTGTTATTTCTCTTGCTGGTCCGCAAGTGAAAGAACCTCGTTTAATTCGCACTGTAATTGGCGCTAATCTTTCTCAATTAACCCAAAATGAATTAAGTGCGGGTGAAAATCGCGTAATTTCTGGTTCAGTGCTTTGTGGACAAATTGCAAAAGGTGCTCATGACTATTTAAGTCGCTATGCATTGCAAGTATCGGTAATCGCTGAAGGTAATGAGAAAGAATTCCTTGGTTGGATTACACCGCAATCAAATAAATATTCAATTACTCGCACAGTGTTAGGTCACTTCGGTAAGAAATTATTCAACTTCACTACGGCTGAAAATGGTGGTGAGCGTGCAATGGTTCCAATTGGTAGCTATGAGCGTGTTATGCCGTTGGATATTTTACCGACATTATTATTACGTGATTTAATTGTGGGTGATACCGATGGTGCGCAAGCGTTAGGTTGTCTTGAGTTAGATGAAGAAGACTTAGCGTTATGTTCTTTCGTTTGCCCGGGCAAATATGAATACGGTTCAATCTTGCGTCAAGTATTAGATAAGATTGAGAAGGAAGGTTAAAAATGGGTTTAAAAAATCTTTTTGAAAAAATGGAACCCGCGTTTTTACCAGGTGGTAAATACAGCAAGCTTTATCCGATCTTTGAATCGATTTATACCTTGCTTTATACACCAGGTACGGTAACGCACAAAAATACTCACGTTCGTGATGCGTTAGACTCAAAACGTATGATGATTACGGTTTTCCTTGCGTTGTTCCCTGCGATTTTCTACGGGATGTACAATGTGGGTAACCAAGCGATTCCAGCTTTAAATCAATTAGGCAATTTAGATCAACTAATTGCTAACGATTGGCACTATGCCCTTGCAAGTTCATTAGGTTTAGATTTAACTGCCAATGCAACTTGGGGCTCAAAAATGGCGCTGGGTGCAATTTTCTTTTTACCAATTTACTTAGTGGTGTTCACCGTTTGTACAATTTGGGAATTGTTGTTCTCAGTTGTGCGTGGTCATGAAGTAAATGAAGGGATGTTCGTTTCAACCATTTTATTTGCGTTGATCGTTCCACCAACATTGCCATTATGGCAAGCCGCATTAGGTATTACTTTTGGTATCGTAGTTGCAAAAGAAATTTTTGGTGGCGTAGGCCGTAACTTTATGAACCCTGCACTTGCTGGTCGAGCTTTCTTGTTCTTCGCCTATCCAGCTCAAATTTCAGGTGATACTGTTTGGACTGCTGCTGATGGTTTCTCTGGCGCAACCGCACTTTCACAATGGTCACAAGGTGGTCAGGGAGCATTACAACATACAGCCACTGGCGCTCCAATCACTTGGATGGATGCTTTTGTTGGTAACTTACCTGGTTCAATGGGTGAAGTGTCTACGCTTGCAATTTTAATCGGTGGTGCAGTGATTGTGTTCACTCGTATTGCAGCATGGCGCATCATTGCTGGTGTGATGATTGGTATGATTGCAACTTCAACGCTATTCAATTTAGTTGGTTCTGATACTAACCCAATGTTCTCAATGCCTTGGCATTGGCACCTTGTTTTAGGTGGATTTGCATTAGGTATGGTATTTATGGCAACAGACCCTGTTTCAGCATCCTTTACCAATGCAGGTAAGTGGTGGTACGGTGCATTAATTGGTGTAATGGCTGTATTAATTCGTACTGTAAACCCAGCTTATCCGGAAGGCATGATGTTAGCGATTTTATTTGCAAACTTATTTGCACCGATTTTCGACTACATCGTTGTTCAAGCAAATATCAAACGTCGGAGAGCAAGAACAAATGGCTAAGTTTAATAAAGACAGCGTAGGCGGCACAATTCTTGTCGTATTGCTACTGAGTTTAGTTTGTTCCATTATTGTTGCTGGTTCCGCAGTAATGTTAAAGCCTGCACAAGAAGAACAGAAGTTACTCGATAAACAAAAAAATATCTTAAATGTAGCTGGTCTTTTACAAGAAAACACGAATGTAAAAGAAACTTATGCGAAATTTATCGAGCCCCGTTTCGTTGATTTAGCAACGGGTGAATACACACAACAAGCAGATGATAGCCAACAAGCAATTCCTGCTGAAGCGGATAAAGCACGTATTCGTTCTCGTAGCAAAACGACCGAAGTTTATCTTGTAAAAGATGAACAGGGTCAAACTCAACAAGTTATTTTACCAATTTATGGAACTGGCTTGTGGTCAGTGATGTATGGTTTAGTATCTGTTCAACCAGATGGTAATACTATTAATGGAATCACTTACTACCAACATGGTGAAACGCCAGGATTGGGTGGTGAGATTGAAAATCCAAACTGGGCAAGTTTATTTAAAGGTAAAAAATTGTTTAATGAACAACATCAACCTGCAATTCACATCGTGAAAGGGCAAGCTCCACAAGATGAGCATAGTATTGATGGTTTATCAGGCGCGACTTTAACTGGTAATGGCGTACAGGGTACGTTTGATTATTGGTTTAGTGCGAACGGTTTTGGTCCATATCTTGAAAAACTTCATGCGGGAGCAAACTAATGTCTGAAAAAGCAAATTATAAAGATCTGTTGTTAGCTCCGGTTGTTAAGAACAACCCAATTGCATTACAAATCTTGGGTATTTGTTCTGCATTAGCGGTAACAACAAAATTAGAAACGGCTGTTGTAATGGCGATTGCAGTGAGTTTGGTAACAGGGTTATCAAGTTTCTTTGTTTCTCTGATTCGTAACTACATTCCAAACAGTATTCGTATTATTGTGCAACTTGCAATTATTGCATCACTTGTAATCGTTGTTGACCAAATATTAAAAGCCTACGCTTATGGTTTATCTAAACAACTTTCGGTATTCGTTGGTTTGATTATTACTAACTGTATCGTAATGGGACGTGCTGAAGCATTTGCGATGAAGTCTCCTCCCGTTGAAAGTTTTGTAGATGGTATCGGTAATGGTTTAGGTTATGGTGCGATGTTAATTATCGTAGCATTTTTCCGTGAACTTATCGGTTCAGGTAAATTATTTGGTATGACTATTTTTGAAACGATTCAGAATGGTGGTTGGTACCAAGCAAATGGTTTATTCCTACTTGCACCAAGTGCATTCTTTATCATCGGATTTGTGATCTGGGGATTAAGAACTTGGAAACCAGAGCAACAGGAGAAGTAATCAATGGAACATTATATTAGCCTATTCGTTAAGGCAGTCTTCATTGAAAATATGGCACTTTCCTTCTTCTTGGGAATGTGTACTTTCTTAGCAGTATCTAAAAAGGTATCAACTGCGTTTGGTCTTGGTATTGCGGTAACTTTCGTTCTTGGTATCGCTGTGCCGGTAAACCAATTAATTTATGCAAATGTACTAAAAGAAAATGCTTTAATTGAAGGTGTAGATTTATCATTCTTGAATTTCATTACCTTCATTGGGGTTATTGCTGGTTTAGTGCAAATTCTTGAAATGGTATTAGACAAATTTATGCCATCTCTTTATAACGCATTAGGGATTTTCTTACCGTTAATCGCAGTAAACTGTGCGATCTTTGGTGGGGTATCTTTCATGGTTCAACGTGATTACAATTTCCCTGAATCTATCGTGTACGGTTTCGGCTCTGGTTTAGGTTGGATGTTAGCGATTGTGGCGCTTGCTGGCTTAACTGAGAAAATGAAATATGCGGATATTCCTGCTGGGTTAAAAGGTTTAGGTATTACCTTTATCTCTGTTGGTTTAATGGCGTTAGGCTTTATGTCTTTCTCTGGTATTCAATTATAAGGAGTGTAATCAATGAGCGATTCAGTAATTCTTGCACTCGGTATTGCCGCATTCACCGTTATTGTATTAGTGTTAGTGGCGATCATCTTATTTGCGAAATCAAAATTAGTCGATTCTGGTGATATTACTATCGGCATCAATGACGATCCTGAAAAAACGATCACATTACCTGCAGGTGGCAAATTATTAGGTGCTTTAGCAAGTAAGGGTATTTTCGTGTCTTCTGCTTGCGGCGGCGGTGGCTCTTGTGGTCAATGTATTGTTAAAGTGAAAAATGGTGGTGGAGAAATTCTTCCAACCGAACTTTCTCACATTAACAAACGTGAAGCAAAAGAAGGTTATCGTCTAGCTTGTCAAGTTAACGTGAAAGGTAATATGGAAGTTGAACTTCCAGAAGAAATCTTCGGCGTGAAAAAATGGGAATGTACTGTTATTTCTAACGATAACAAAGCAACCTTTATCAAAGAGCTTAAATTGGCTATTCCTGAAGGCGAGGAAGTACCATTCCGCGCGGGTGGTTATATTCAAATCGAAGCTGATCCACATGTGGTGAACTATAAGGATTTCGATATTCCTGAAGAATACCATGAAGACTGGGATAAATATGATTTATGGCGTTATGTCTCTAAAGTGGACGAGCATATTATTCGTGCTTACTCAATGGCTTCATACCCTGAAGAGAAAGGCATCATTATGCTTAACGTACGTATTGCAACGCCTCCGCCACGCCAACCAGATGCACCTCCAGGTCAAATGTCTTCATACATTTGGTCATTAAAAGCAGGTGACAAAGTTACTATTTCTGGTCCATTTGGTGAATTCTTTGCGAAAGAAACTGATGCAGAAATGGTATTTATCGGTGGTGGTGCGGGTATGGCTCCAATGCGTTCTCATATTTTTGACCAATTAAAACGTCTCCACTCTAAACGTAAAATGTCGTTCTGGTATGGTGCACGTTCTAAACGTGAAATTTTCTATCAAGAAGACTTTGACCAATTACAAGCTGAAAATCCAAACTTTGTATGGCATGTTGCATTATCGGACGCATTGCCTGAAGATAATTGGACCGGCTATACAGGCTTTATTCACAATGTACTTTATGAAAACTACTTGAAAAATCATGAAGCACCAGAAGATTGTGAATACTATATGTGTGGACCTCCGGTGATGAATGCAGCTGTAATTAAAATGTTGAAAGATCTTGGTGTTGAAGATGAAAACATTTTATTAGATGACTTTGGTGGCTGATTTTAGTTAATCAATTCATCATAAAAACTGACCGCACTTTGTGATGAAGTGCGGTCAAAATTTAAGGTGTTTTTAGAAAATTTTCTATGATTACAGGTAAGTTTTGTTGAATTTGCCAGTAGTTCACAGATTTAGGAAATCCAGATGAAAAAATTAATAAGCGGTATCATGGCGGTAGCAATGGCATTAAGTCTTGCAGCCTGTCAAAAAGAAACAAAAGTTATCTCATTAAGTGGTAAAACAATGGGAACAACTTATCATGTTAAATACCTTGATGAAGGCTCAATGAAAGCAACATCTGAAAAGACGCATGAAGAAATTGAAGCTATCTTAAAAGATGTGAACGCTAAAATGTCCACTTACAAAAAAGATTCGGAATTGAGTCGTTTCAATCAAAATACCCAAGTGAACACACCGATTGAAATTTCAGCGGATTTTGCCAAAGTATTAGCCGAAGCGATTCGTTTAAATAAAGTGACTGAAGGTGCATTGGATGTAACTGTTGGCCCCGTCGTGAATTTATGGGGATTTGGCCCTGAAAAACGTCCAGAAAAACAACCTACACCAGAACAATTAGCTGAACGCCAAGCGTGGGTTGGTATTGATAAAATTTCCCTTGATATGAGTGGTGCAAAACCGACATTAAGTAAAGCACTTCCTCAAGTTTATGTCGATTTATCATCGATTGCTAAAGGCTTTGGCGTTGATCAGGTCGCTGAGAAGTTAGAACAATTAAATGCTCAGAATTACATGGTTGAAATCGGAGGTGAAATTCGTGCGAAAGGAAAAAATATTGAAGGTAAACCTTGGCAGATCGCAATTGAAAAACCAACTACGACAGGTGAAAGAGCAGTTGAAGCTGTCATTGGATTAGACAATATGGGAATGGCAAGTTCTGGCGATTATCGTATTTACTTTGAAGAAAATGGTAAGCGCTTTGCTCATGAAATTGATCCGAAAACAGGTTACCCAATTCAGCATCATTTAGCCTCAATTACGGTCCTTGCTCCAACCTCAATGACTGCAGATGGCCTATCAACAGGCTTATTTGTGCTTGGGGAAGACAAGGCGTTAGAAGTGGCTGAGAAAAATAATCTTGCCGTTTACTTAATCATTAAAACAGATAATGGTTTTGTCACAAAATCATCCTCTGCTTTCAAAAAATTAACAGAAACAAAAGAATAGTTATGCAAACTTTATTTTTTACTTTAATCGTTTTCGTCGCAATTATATTGTTGATGTCTATCGGATTTATTATCAAAAAACAAAGTTTAAAAGGCAGCTGTGGTGGTTTATCTACCCTTGGTATTGCCAAAGCTTGTGATTGTGATAAACCTTGCGACACGCTTCAATCAAAATTAGATGCGGGCGATGAACAAGCAAAAGCCGAATATGAGCAAAAATTTGCGAAAAAAGATGATGATTCGCAATTTTATGAAGTGAAATAACTTGCTCAAAAATGACCGCACTTTATGTGCAAAATAAACTTAACGGCAAAATTATTTTGCCGTTTTCTCATTCAATGACCAATGTGCTTCGCCTTAACCGAAGTTACGGGAGAACTATGTTAATTTCAAATACTTATAATCAACACTTTCCTCAACTAACGCAAGAGCAGCTTGCGAGAAATGCGACAAAAAAAGTCATTTGTGGTATGTCTGGAGGCGTGGATTCTTCTGTGTCAGCTTTTATTCTTCAACAGCAAGGCTATCAGGTAGAAGGCCTGTTTATGAAAAACTGGGAAGAAGATGATGATACGGATTACTGTACTGCCGCAGCAGATCTTGCAGATGCTCAAGCAGTATGTGATAAGTTGGGGATCAAACTACATAAAATTAATTTTGCAGCAGAATATTGGGATAATGTCTTTGAGCATTTTTTAACTGAATATAAAGCAGGGCGCACGCCGAACCCAGATATTTTGTGTAATAAAGAAATTAAATTTAAAGCGTTTTTAGAATATGCAGCTGAAGATCTTGGTGCCCATTACATTGCAACAGGACATTATGTACGTAGAGCTGGTGATGATGAAAATGCAAAATTATTACGTGGTCTAGACGCCAATAAAGATCAAAGTTATTTTCTTTATACCTTAAGCCATAAACAAGTAGGGCAAAGTTTATTCCCCGTTGGTGAAATTGAGAAACCGATTGTTCGCGCTATTGCTGAAGATCTTGGCTTAATTACGGCGAAGAAAAAAGACTCTACTGGTATTTGTTTTATTGGTGAACGTAAATTTAAGGATTTCTTAGCTCGTTACTTACCTGCTCAGCCTGGTGAT
The DNA here is from genome assembly GCF_003490935.1 of Haemophilus haemolyticus. GTDB lineage: Bacteria > Pseudomonadota > Gammaproteobacteria > Enterobacterales > Pasteurellaceae > Haemophilus > Haemophilus haemolyticus_M. The sequence continues at coordinate 208,385 of NZ_QQGD01000001.1, forward strand.
ATTCGTACTGTTGATGGTGAAATTATTGGTCTTCATGATGGTTTGATGTATCACACGTTGGGACAGCGTAAAGGATTAGGCATTGGTGGTTTAAAAAATGCGGGTGATGAGGCTTGGTATGTGGTCGATAAGGATGTGGAAAATAATGAACTTATTGTCGCTCAGGGGCATGACCATCCTCGTTTATTTTCAAAAGGTTTGATTGCTAGCCAATTACATTGGGTTGATCGCGAACCAATGCGTGAATTATTACGTTGCACGGTGAAAACGCGTTATCGTCAGCAAGATATTCCTTGTGTGATTGAACCAATTGATGATGAAACCATTCGAGTGATTTTCGATGAACCTCAATCAGCCGTCACACCAGGACAATCAGCCGTATTTTACCTTTGTGAAGTTTGTTTGGGCGGTGGTATTATCGAAGAAAGAATATAAAACAAAGATACTAAAAGCGTATTTTATGCGCTTTTAGACTATTTATTCAAACCAAATGACACTTGCCATTCGGCCCGTTTGGTTGTCACGGCGATAAGAGAAGAACAATTCTTTTTCATTGAATGTACAGTGATTTCCACCATAAATTTGTGTAATGCCTAGATTGTTTAATCGTTGAGTCGCGATTTGATAAAGATTACCTAGGTATTTACCTTCTTCTATTGAATCAGGTTGAAAGGCGAGTTTGGCTTTTTCATCTACCGCAACAAATTGTTTTACAACATCAATTCCAACTTGAAATGCTGTTGGGCCAATTGCAGGGCCAAACCACGCGACAATATCTTCAGGTTTAGCCTGAAAGTATTTGACAGTTTCTTCTAATACGCCATCGCATAAACCACGCCAGCCAGCATGTGCTGCAGCTACTTCATTGCCAGATGTTGTGGTGAATAGAACCGGCAAACAGTCTGCAGTCATAACAAGACAAACTTGATTACGAATATTTGTATAAACTGCATCCGCTTCAAGATTTTGTCCTGAATAAGGTAATTGAATTACTCGAGTGCTGTGTGTTTGAGTTAGAAATATAGGTGTTTGTGGCAAACCAAATTTTTCTACTAATAAAGTGCGGTTAGTTTTTACCGCACTTTTGTTATCACCGACATGATCGCCTAAGTTAAAACTAAAATAAGGTGTCAAGCTCACGCCCCCTGCACGAGTAGTGGTAAAGGCATGAATATTCTTTGGAACGTTCCAATTTGGGTTAATCACTTGCATATTAATAATCTAACTCATCTTGATGTTCGAGATAGTCGGCTTTGAGTGCATTAAGCAATTCAACAAAGTCATCAGGTAATGGTGCATACCATTCCATCATTTCACCTGTAATTGGATGAGCTAAGCGCAACATGACCGCATGTAAAGCTTGGCGTTTGAAATTACGCAATACTTCCATAAAGTCTTCACTCGCATTTTTGGGTGGACGAGGGCGTCCACCATAGGTTTGATCGCCTAGTAATGGATGGGCAATATGTGCCATATGAACACGGATTTGATGCGTACGACCCGTTTCCAAACGTAAACGTAAACGGGTGTAGTTACGGTAATTCTCCATAATACGATAATGGGTTACAGCTGGTTTTCCCATTGGATGAACCGCCATTAAAGTACGTTTGGTTGCATGACGAGCCATAGGTTGATCTACTGTGCCACCTTTGGTCATAATGCCTGAAGCGACTGCTTCATATTCACGCGTAATTTTGCGTTTTTGTAAGTCGCGTACTAATTTAGTTTGTGCTGGAATAGTTTTCGCAACAACCATTAGACCTGTTGTATCTTTATCTAATCGATGCACAATTCCTGCTCTTGGTACTTCTGCAATCGGTGGATAATGATAGAGTAGCCCATTGAGCACAGTTCCATTTGGATTGCCAGCACCAGGGTGTACCACAAGATCTTTAGGTTTGTTAATCACAATAATGTCGTCATCTTCATACACGATATTCAATGGAATATTTTCTGGTTCAAAACGTGTCTCATCTTCCACTTCCACGGTGATTTCTATTTTTTCTCCTCCGAGCACTTTCTCACGCGGAATATTGGTAATGCGATCATTAAGTTTTACGAGATCAGCTTCAATCCACGTTTTTAATCGGGAGCGAGAATATTCAGGGAACAACTCTGCAAGTGTTTGGTCTAAACGCTGTCCCATTTGTTCTGGCTGCACTTCAGCCGAAAGGGTAATTTGTGGCATAAATAGCTCTCAAAAATTTTAAAAGTTGGCTTATTGATTAATGTTCTATACAATAGCGGACAATTGTATCTTATTTATTAGTTTTCGTAAAAATTAAGGAAAAAACAATGCGTAAAATAAAATCTTTGGCATTGCTTGCCGTGGCAGCATTGGTTGTTGGATGTTCAAGTGGTTCAAAAGATGTTGAGCAAGCATCAGTAAATGAGTTGTACACTAAAGGTGTTACATCATTACAAGAAGGCGGTTATTCTGAAGCTATTCGTTATTTAAAAGCGGCGACTGAACGTTTTCCTGGTAGTATTTATCAAGAACAGGCGATGCTAGATTTAATTTATGCAAATTATAAAGCACAAGATTATACGCAAGTATTATTGACGGTAGATAGCTTTTTACATCAATTCCCACAAAGTCCGAACCAAGACTATGCAGTCTATATGGCGGGGTTAACCAACGCAGCAACAGGTGATAATTTCATTCAAGATTTCTTTGGAATTGATCGTGCGACACGTGAAACCACTTCTATGCGTACCGCTTTTTCTAATTTCCAAAATTTAGTTCGTGTATTCCCTAATAGTCCTTATGCTCAAGATGCTTTAGCGCGTATGGCTTATATTAAAGATGCGCTTGCTCGTCATGAGTTAGATATTGCAAAATTCTATGCAAAACGTGATGCTTGGGTTGCAGTGTCAAACCGTGTAGTTGGAATGTTGAAACAATATCCTGATGCTAAAGCAACTTATGAAGGTTTATCTTTGATGAAAGAAGCTTATGAAAAAATGGGTTTAACAGCATTAGCCAATGATACCCAAAAAATTATTGATGCGAATAAAGATAAAACTTTTACTCCAATTGAAAAACCAGATGAGCCAGAATTAAAAGTTCCAACTGCTAAATAGTCATAAGATATGAATAAAAAGCCCGAATAATTTCGGGCTTTTTGCTATATATTATCCTCGATGTGCATTTTTCATAATGCGATCTTTTGTTACTTTCCATTCACGCTCTTTAATATCATCTCGTTTATCATGTTGTTTTTTACCTTTGGCTAAACCAATTTTGACTTTTGCCCATGCACTTTTCCAATAAAGAGAAAGTGCTACGATGGTAAAACCGTCTCGGTTTGCTTTGCCAAATAGGGATGCTAATTCGCGTTTGTTTAATAATAACTTACGAGTGCGAGTTGGATCACAAACAATATGCGTTGATGCAACATTTAATGGCTGAATACTTGCACCGAATAAAAAGGCTTCGCCATTTTTAAAAATGACATAACTATCACTAATGTTTGCCTTGCCTGCGCGCATGGATTTGACTTCCCAGCCTTGTAATTCAAGACCTGCTTCAATTTCATCTTCTATAAAATAATCATGTCTCGCACGTTTATTCAGTGCGATAGTATTTGATCCTGGTTTTACTTTTTTCTTTGTCATAATTTTTATACTTTATTTTGCTTAGCGCATTTTATCGGATATCTATTTTTATAGCAAAAAAGATCATCTAGGTAGAACTGGCAGTCGCATTTATTTTCAAACTTTAAAAGATAAAGGGTTTATAGAAAATTCAAGAAAAAATCACCGCACTTTTGTAAGAAAAACAGACACATTGCTGTGTCTGTTTAAGTAAGATAAAAAAATGAATTAAGTTTTGGTGATTTATAGAAAGTAAATAAACGATTATTCCAAACGTTTTGCCACTTTAAGCCAATCAGCTTTAAATTCGCGATGCATATTATTAATTGCATCGATAATATCATGGTGAACAAGTTGTTCATTTTGGATGCCTACGCAGTAGCCACCTTTACCTTGTAGCAATAAATCTACCGCGTATGCGCCCATACGTGAAGCAAGAATACGGTCAAATGCACAAGGAGAACCGCCACGTTGAATATGCCCTAAAACAGTTGCACGAGTTTCGTGTCCAACGCGAGCTTCAATTTCTTTTGCGAGAGAATGAACATCGGTTAAAAGTTCAGTGATTGCAATGATTGCATGGCGTTTACCACGAATAATGCTACGTTCAATTTGTTGAATTAATTCTTCGCGATTAAATTCAATTTCTGATGCGACGATATATTCACAACCGCCAGCGATACCCGCAGAAATCGTTAAGTCACTACAATGGCGTCCCATAATTTCAACGATAGAAATACGTTGGTGTGAGCTTGATGTATCGCGTAAACGGTCGATAGCATCGACTGCAGTTTGTAATGCGGTTTGATAGCCGATGGTATAATCAGTACCTGCAACATCATTATCAATAGTGCCAGGTAAGCCAACACAAGGGAAACCATGTTCTTCGGTTAACAATTTTGCGCCCATGTAAGAACCGTCACCACCGATAACCACAAGTGCATCAATGCCGTGAGAACGTAAAATTTCTGCGCATTTCGCACGAACATTTGGATCTTTAAATTCAGGAAAGCGTGCAGAACCTAAGAAAGTACCGCCACGATTAATCACATCAGATACGCTGTAGCGGTTTAGTTGTTTGATTTTATTGTTGTATAAGCCTTGGTAACCATCATAGATACCAAACACTTCTAGGCCTTCTGCAAGTGCTGAACGTACTACACCACGGATTGCTGCATTCATACCTGGCGCATCGCCACCACTTGTTAAAACTGCAATTTTTTTAATCATATTTACCTACTTTTAACCGTAATTGGAAACTGGCATAAGATTACATCATTAGAGGTATCTGCTCTAGTAAAATCTGATGAGATTTTGATCCGGCATAATTTTTTACATTATTTTTGACAGAACAGTTGCCACTTCAAATCTTGTAAATGCTTTCTTTCTATATCCACAACGTATTTTTGCAAATGTTGTTGCACTTTATCGACGGATAAATGTTTAGAAAGTGTTGGTTGCTGTACTTTTTGTGAATATTGATACTGAACAAAGCCACATTGGGGCAATTGTCGTCCTTTCATCACATTGACTTGCCAAGATGGATTTTCCTTCGTTGGCGAATAGATGACATATCCATTTAATTCATTTGGATTGGTCGAATTTTCTGGAATAGCATCAAAATGAAAATCTTTTACGCCTGTATTACGATAAATGCGTTCTCTCAATGCGATCCGCTCTTTAATTGAGCGTGCTGGTTGATTGCGATCAAAGAGAATTTCAATTTCAGATTGCCAATTTTCTGGCGTATCTGGCTTAGCTATATAAACATAGCGAGCAATGGTTTCTAAATCTTGGCTGCCAGTAAGGGCATAATTTTTACCGTTGTGCTCTAACTGTGTAGGAACATTTAATTGAGTCAGTTTAGTTGCACAGCCAGAGAGTATAAGTGCGGTCAATATAACAAAAATTTTATTCATTGATATCTCGCTTAAATACAAATTCGGTTTCAGTTGATGATGCTGAATCAAACCAATAACCACCTAAATCAAATTCTTTTAATTGTTCAATGTCGGTTAAACGATTTTGAATAAGATAACGGCACATTAAGCCTCGAGCTTTTTTAGCATAAAAGCTAATTACTTTGTATTTGCCATTTTTATTGTCTAAGAAAACTGGCTTAATAATTTTGGCATTAAGCTGGTTTTCTTTAACAGATTTATAATATTCATCAGAGGCTAAATTTATCAGAACGTTATCACCTTGTGCATCTATAGCTTGTTGAACCGCTTGGGTAATCACATTTCCCCAAAATGCATACAGATCTTTTCCTTTCGGATTGGCTAATTTTGTGCCCATTTCTAATCGGTAAGGTTGCATTAAATCAAGTGGTTTTAAAAGCCCATAAAGTCCAGACAGCATACGTAAATGAGATTGAGTAAAAATGACATCATCTTCTGAAAGTGAATCAGCATCTAAACCAGTATAAACATCGCCTTTAAATGCAAATAATGCAGCGCGGGAATTATTTTCATTGTGAATTTTTGTCCATTCTGCAAAGCGTGCGGCATTTAGACCGGCTAACTTATCGCTGATAGACATAAGAGATGAAAGATCTTGCGGAGAAAGTTTACGACAAACCTCAATAAGTTGTTCGCTGTAATCAGTAAAGTGAGGTTGAGAAACAGGAAAATTTTTTACCGCACTTTCAAAGTCAAGGGTTTTCGCAGGGGAGATAATGGCTAACATAATCGTCCTTTTATGAAAAAAGAATGGGCGTATATTAGCATAAAAATTTACACTAAACGCGTTTATATAGCCCATTTTCACTCATGATGAGATCTTGCAATTCAAGATCGAGCAACTGAACAAGTAAAACATCGACACTCAAGTTAAATTCTTCAGCTAAATCATCAATGCTCACAGGCGTGTAACCGATACGAGAGTAAAGTTTCGGGTGACTTGGTGCTTCTACTAATCGCCGAGGATCGGGTGGAGGCGTGTAATTAGGCACAGCGATCTGGTCAAAATCGATTTCAGTTTGGCTATGGATAGAATGTTGGTAGAGAGTTTCCAAAATATCCTTTGCATTTTCCACCAACATTGCGCCTTGTTTGATGAGGCGATTACAACCTTGGCTAAATTCACTTTGAATATTGCCTGGCACAGCAAAAACCTCTCGGTTTTGTTCCAATGCATACCGAGCGGTAATCAGAGAACCGCTTTTTTCCGTGGCTTCAACCACTAATGTCCCAACCGAAAGCCCGCTAATAATCCTATTACGACGAGGGAAGTTTGTCGCAATTGGTGCTTGGTTTGGTAAAAACTCAGAAACTAATGTACCGTTGTTTTGCAAAATGAGTTCTGAAAGTTTTCGGTGCTTTACGGGATAAATTTGTTCTAATCCGCTTCCTAAAACTGCAATGGTTTGTCCTTGAATATCAACAACTGCTTGATGGCAATGCCCATCTATTCCCAACGCAAGTCCACTGGTAATCGTAAAGCCAGCCAATGAAAGTTCCGTAGCAAAATATTTAGCCCAATATTCACCATAAGCTGTGCAGTAGCGACTTCCCACCATAGCAATTTGACGTTGTGAAAGTGCGGTCAAATTTCCTTTTACAAATAGCAGAGGGGGAAAGCTCGCTATTTGTTTCAATAGAAAGGGGTAAAAAGGGGAAAAATAATTCACCAAATGATTTCCCTCTTTTTGTGACCACTCTAGTGCAGGCTCAATAAATTTTGCTTCAGGCTTGAACCAACGACGAATTTGAATGGCGCCCCATCCCATTTGTCGGAAAGCAATATCATCATAATTGAGCAACTCATCTAGCGTAATATTGGATAAAATTTTATCAATGCCCACTCCGCCAAGTTTAGGGACTTGCATTAGGCGGAGTAGCGTGTAAGTAATATCTTGCATGCTTTTTCCTTTTTGATTTGAAAATTTAGTATGGAAAAAACGAGTAAAAGAAACGATTAACTTGAAAGCATTTTGCGATATAGATCGCAAAAATTCTTTTTGATGAGTAAAAAATTGCAAAATTTTTCTTATTTTGAAAATGTAAAAAATTAAATAATAAAAATTTGCTGATTGTAATAGACTTGGTTGAATATTCTTTTTATTTTGAATTTATTAGTTAAATGTATATTTTATGTTGTGTTGAAATAATTTTTTTTGATATAAAACGCTAAAAAATAGTTTGACAGCCAGTTTTTTATTCGTAATATGAAAAGCGTTTTACACAGAAGGATTTTTATTTATGTCTCGTATTGTTTCTTTATCTCTCAACCTGCTGCTCTCACATTTTGTGTGCGGCTAAGTTGTGGATGAAAAACATCAGATGTAAATACCCAATTTTAAACCCGCACTTTATAAGTTGCGGGTTTTTTTGTCTAAAAAATACAGGAAAATGCGCCGCACTTTCGGAGTGATTTAAGAAGGATATAAATTATGACAGATCGCGTTATTATTTTTGATACGACTTTGCGTGATGGGGAACAGGCGTTAAAAGCAAGTTTGACGGTAAAAGAAAAATTACAGATCGCTTTAGCACTTGAACGCTTAGGCGTGGATGTAATGGAAGTGGGGTTCCCCGTTTCTTCTCAAGGGGATTTTGAATCGGTACAAACCATTGCACGCCATATCAAAAACGCTCGTGTTGCCGCGTTATCTCGAGCGGTAGATAAAGACATTGATGCCGCATACCAAGCATTGAAAGTTGCTGAAGCATTTCGTATTCATACTTTTATTGCAAGCTCGGCATTACACGTTGAAGAGAAATTAAAACGTTCTTTTGATGATGTGGTAGGAATGGCTGTTGCAGCAGTGAAACGCGCACGTAATTATACGGATGATGTTGAGTTCTCTTGTGAAGATGCAGGCCGTACAGGCATTGATAATATCTGTCGTATTGTTGAAGCGGCAATTAATGCCGGTGCAACTACGGTAAATATTCCCGATACCGTAGGTTTTTGCTTACCAAATGAATACGGCAATATTATTGCTCAAGTACGTAACCGTGTGCCAAATATCGACAAAGCTGTGATTTCTGTGCACTGCCACAATGACTTAGGTATGGCAACAGCCAACTCCTTAACTGCAGTACAAAATGGTGCTCGCCAAATTGAATGTACTATCAACGGTATTGGCGAGCGCGCAGGCAATACCGCCTTGGAAGAAGTTGTGATGGCAATGAAAGTTCGCCAAGAATTTATGGGCGTAGATACTCGTATCAATACTCAAGAAATTCACCGTGTTAGTCAAATGGTTAGCCAGCTTTGCAATATGCCGATTCAGCCGAATAAAGCCATTGTGGGTTCAAATGCTTTTGCGCACTCTTCTGGCATCCATCAAGATGGTATGTTGAAAAACAAAAATACTTACGAAATTATGTCTCCAGAAACGATCGGTTTGAAAAAAGAAAAATTGAATTTAACCGCTCGTTCCGGCCGTGCAGCAGTGAAGGGGCACATGACCGACATGGGCTACACCGAGCAAGATTACGATTTGGATAAATTGTACGATGCCTTCTTGAAATTAGCGGACAAAAAGGGCCAAGTGTTCGATTATGATTTGGAAGCATTGGCGTTTATTGATATGCAACAAGGCGATGAAGATCGTTTAGTGTTAGATAAACTTTCTGCACACTCCACTAAAGAATATCCAGCAACAGCCTTTGTTCAATTGAAATTAGATGGTGAAAAATTAAGTACGTCTTCAATTGGCGGTAACGGCCCGGTCGATGCGGTTTATAACGCTATCTTAAATTTAACTGGCTTAGAAATCAAAATGTCTCACTATAACTTAACCGCTAAAGGCGAGGGGGCAGAAGCATTAGGGCAAGTGGATATTGTGGTTGAACACGAAGGGCGTAAATTCCATGGTGTTGGTTTAGCAACAGACATCGTTGAATCTTCTGCACTTGCTTTAGTCCACGCGATCAATGCGATTTATCGAGCGCATAAAGTCGCAGACATTAAAAGCCATAAACATCATTAATTGATTAGTCCCCCTCTTTACAAAAGAAGGGAGAAAATTAACCGCACTTTAGTGTGACAGAACATAGGAAAAATAATATGCAATCATACAACATCGCTGTTCTACCGGGAGACGGTATTGGTCCAGAAGTGATGGCTGAAGCCATTAAAGTATTAAACAAAGTCCAAGAAAAATTCGGTTTCAAACTTAACTTTAACGAATTTTATGTAGGAGGTGCTGCAATTGATAATTGTGGTTGCCCATTACCAGCCGAAACCTTAAAAGGTTGTGATGAGGCTGATGCGATTTTGTTTGGTTCTGTGGGCGGCCCTAAATGGACAAATTTACCACCGGATCAACAACCAGAACGCGGTGCATTGTTACCATTGCGTAAACATTTCAAATTATTCTGCAATCTTCGTCCTGCTACCCTTTATAAAGGACTCGAAAAATTCTGTCCATTACGTGCAGATATTGCAGCAAAAGGATTTGATATGGTGGTGGTTCGTGAATTAACAGGCGGAATTTATTTCGGTCAGCCTAAAGGTCGCGAAGGCGAAGGCGCACAAACCAAAGCATTCGATACGGAAGTTTATTACAAATTCGAAATCGAACGCATTGCTCGCGCAGCCTTTGATGCGGCAATGAAACGTCGTAAACACGTGACTTCTGTGGATAAAGCTAACGTATTACAAGCGTCAATCTTATGGCGTGAAACCGTGACCGAAGTGGCGAAAGATTATCCTGAAGTCACCTTAGATCATATTTATATCGACAACGCGACCATGCAGTTAATCAAAGCGCCTGAGTCTTTCGACGTGCTCCTCTGCTCTAACATTTTCGGTGATATTATTTCTGATGAAGCGGCGATGATCACAGGTTCTATGGGGATGTTACCATCTGCTAGCTTAAATGAAGAAGGTTTCGGCTTATATGAGCCAGCTGGCGGTTCAGCACCTGATATTGCAGGCAAAGGCATTGCTAACCCAATTGCACAAATTCTTTCTGCTGCAATGATGTTACGTTACAGTTTCAACTTAAATGAAGCAGCGGATGCCATTGAAAATGCGGTACAGCAAGTTTTAGCAAATGGTCACCGTACGGGTGATTTAGCCGATGATTCTGCGCCTGTTTTAACTGCGGAAATGGGCACATTGATTGCTGACGCAATCTAATAAAAAACAATGAAAGTGCGGTTCAAAAATACCTCGGATTTTAACCGCACTTACCCTAACAAAAGCCTCTAACGAATTGAGAAATATTATGGCAAAAACACTTTACGAAAAATTATTTGATTCGCACATTGTGTATGAAGCAGAGGGCGAAACGCCGATTTTGTATATTAACCGTCATTTGATCCATGAAGTGACTAGTCCACAAGCCTTTGATGGTTTACGTGTTGCGGGGCGCCAAGTGCGTCAAGTGAGCAAAACTTTTGGTACCATGGATCATAGCATTTCTACCCAAGTGCGTGATGTGAACAAACTTGAAGGACAAGCGAAAATTCAAGTGTTAGAACTTGATAAAAATACCAAAGCGACGGGTATCAAATTATTTGATATGACAACGAAAGAGCAGGGAATCGTACATGTGATGGGGCCTGAGCAAGGCTTAACTTTACCTGGTATGACAATCGTCTGCGGTGACTCCCACACAGCTACTCACGGTGCTTTCGGTGCTTTAGCATTTGGTATTGGCACTTCTGAAGTTGAACATGTATTAGCCACTCAAACACTAAAACAAGCTCGCGCAAAAAGTATGAAAATTGAAGTTCGCGGCAAAGTGGCACCAGGCATCACCGCCAAAGATATTATTCTTGCCATTATCGGTAAAACCACCATGGCAGGTGGCACAGGCCATGTGGTGGAATTCTGCGGTGAAGCGATTCGTGATCTTTCTATGGAAGGCCGTATGACCGTATGTAATATGGCGATTGAAATGGGTGCGAAAGCAGGTTTAATCGCACCAGATGAAACCACTTTCGAATACTTAAAAGGTCGTCCACATGCACCGAAAGGTAAAGATTGGGATGATGCCGTTGCTTATTGGAAAACCTTAAAATCTGATGACGATGCACAATTTGATACAGTGGTAACATTAGAAGCAAAAGATATCGCACCGCAAGTCACTTGGGGCACGAATCCTGGGCAAGTAATTGGTATCGATCAACGCGTACCTAATCCAGAAGAAATGACTGATCCCGTGACTCGTGCTTCAGCAGAAAAAGCCTTGAACTATATCGGTTTAGAAGCTAACACCAATTTAAAAGAAATCCCTGTGGATCAAGTGTTTATCGGTTCTTGCACCAATGCTCGTATCGAAGATTTACGCGCGGCGGCGGCGGTGATGAAAGGACGCAAAAAAGCCGATAACGTAAAACGCATTTTAGTGGTGCCGGGCTCTGGTTTAGTAAAAGAACAAGCGGAAAAAGAAGGCTTGGATAAAATCTTTACCGAAGCGGGCGCTGAATGGCGTAATCCGGGCTGTTCAATGTGTTTAGGCATGAATGACGACCGTTTGGGCGAATGGGAACGTTGTGCTTCTACGTCAAACCGTAATTTTGAAGGTCGCCAAGGCCGTAACGGTCGCACTCACTTAGTGAGTCCTGCAATGGCAGCAGCAGCAGGGATGTTCGGTAAATTCGTTGATATTCGTGACGTAACATTAAACTAAGGAGCAGAACATGGCAGGATTTAAACAACTTTCAGGCTTAGTAGTGCCATTGGATGCGGCAAACGTGGATACGGATGCGATTATTCCAAAACAATTTTTACAAGCCATTACCCGTGTAGGTTTCGGTAAACACTTATTCCATGAATGGCGTTATTTGGATGTAGAAGGCACCAAGCCAAACCCAGATTTCGTATTGAATTATCCACAATATCAAGGCGCGACCATTTTATTAGCGCGTAAAAACCTTGGTTGTGGTTCTTCTCGTGAACATGCGCCTTGGGCATTGGCGGACTATGGTTTCAAAGTGATGATCGCACCCAGTTTTGCGGATATTTTCTATAACAACAGCTTAAATAACCATATGTTACCGATTCGTTTAAGCGAAGAAGAAGTGGAAGAAATCTTCCAATGGGTGTGGGAAAATGAAGGCAAACAAATCCATGTGGATTTAGAAGCCATGACTGTAACCGTAGGTGACAAAGTCTATCACTTTGAGCTGGATGAATTCCGTCGTCATTGTTTGTTAAACGGCTTGGATAATATCGGTTTAACTCTTCAACACGAAGACAAAATCTCAGAATACGAGAAAAACATTCCAGCGTTCTTGCGCTAAAAAAGATAAAAGTTAGGTGTTTTTTATCTAATCCTAAAAGTTAGACTATTAAATCAAGGACTGAGTTCTATACTCCATGGGGCTTAGTCCTTTTAGTTTACACTGAGTACGCTCATGATAATGAATGCACTCATGAATTATTTTTCTAGTTGATCAAAAGTATCAAATTGTTTTCCATTGTAGTCTTTCTTTTTTACTGCCTAAAGAAGCTCTCCGTCACCGCATTATCTAAACAATTTCTTTTTCTCGACATACTTTGTTGAATACCGTTTTTCAATAGGATTTATTGATAACCTCTCATTTGATATTACCTTCTTTGGTCGCGCTACAGTGCAATAAAATCTGGTCCAATTATTGCACAATGGCTTTTCACTTCAGATATTGCTTGATTTAATGGGGGGATTATTCAGTATTTTCTTTTATCATTTGAAAGAACAAATCAATAAAGATAAGACGATATCACAACAAATTATACGGATTATTGTGATAATCATGAATGTTACGTTTATCGTCTTATTACTCTAGCACTAAGTCCTCCTCAACATTAATCATAAGAAAGTCCAACGTATGATAAATATATTGGACATAAAGGAGAATTAGACGATTTAATGTTTGTTCGAGAGATTGAAAATATGTTTGGATGAGAAAACAATTTTTACTATATTGAAGATAAAAATTCCTCACTTGTTGTTTGAAAGATAAGGTATTTAGTTAATAAAAAATCTGCACCTTAGTGAGTTGGTTATTTAGTCCAACTTTAGGGGCAGATTATTTAGTCCTATTTATTCTTTTGTCAAAGAATACATTATTGACGGTAATCCGACAAAAATCTTGCTAATTTTGTAATGGCTTCTTCAAGTTGATTCACATAAGGAAGGGTGACAACACGGAAGTGATCTGGCGAATGCCAATTAAATCCTTTACCGTGCACAAGTAGTACTTTTTCTTGGCGGAGTAAATCCAGCACCATTTTTTCATCACTGTGAATATTGAATTTTTTTACATCAATTTTCGGGAACATATACATCGCCCCCATTGGTTTCACGCAAGTAATGCCTGGAATTTGAGTGATGAGATCGTAGGCTTTATTACGTTGCTCAAGTAATCTGCCGCCCGGTAAAATAAATTCATTAATACTTTGATAGCCACCAAGTGCGGTTTGAATTGCATGTTGCATTGGTACGTTAGCGCATAAACGCATTGATGCCAGCATATCCAAGCCTTCAATATAACCTTTCGCATTATGTTTTGGTCCGTTTAAAATCATCCAGCCTTGGCGGAAGCCCGCAACTCGATAAGCTTTTGATAAACCATTTAAGGTAACGGTTAATAAATCAGGAGCAAGTGCGGCAATGTGATGATGTATCGCGCCATCGTATAAAATTTTGTCGTAGATTTCGTCAGCGAAGATAATCAAATTATTTTGGCGAGCGATTTCCACAATTTCTTGTAATAATTCTTTGCTATACACTGCACCAGTTGGGTTGTTTGGGTTGATGATAACAATCGCTTTAGTTTTCGCATTCACCTTTGCTTTAATATCATCAATAGCGGGGAACCAATTTGCCTCTTCATCACAAAGGTAATGAACAGCTTTACCGCCAGAAAGTGTTACCGCAGCAGTCCAAAGAGGATAATCAGGCATCGGCACAAGTACCTCATCGCCATCATTGAGTAATGCTTGCATGGCCATTGTAATAAGCTCAGAGACGCCGTTGCCAATATATACATCATTGACGGTCGCGCCGTGGATCCCTTTTGATTGATAATATTGAACAATGGCTTTACGAGCAGAATATAAACCTTTTGAATCACAGTAGCCTTGAGCTGACGGTAAATTACGTAATACGTCAACCAAAATTTCATCAGGTGCTTCAAAGCCGAAAGGTGCGGGATTACCGATATTTAGTTTTAAAATTTTATTGCCTTCTTCTTCTAAGCGTAGTGCTTCTTTGTGCACGGGGCCGCGAATGTCATAACATACGTGTTCTAATTTGTCGGATTTTGGGAATAATCGCATAGTGAAATCCTTTTATTTCTAATAAATTTTTCGAGAAAAGTGCGGTTAATTTACGCTGAATTTTCAATATTGAAAAGATTTTGTAAAAAAATTTTTTGTCATTAACAATCTGCGGTAGAATACCAGCTAATTTTTTGTGTATTTAAAACAAAATCTAATGAGTTATTTAGCGCAGGCAATAGGCGAGTTAAAATCGCAAATTCACGCATATTTACAGCAATCAACGAATGAACTTGTCCGTTTTCAGGTAAAACTGGATAAGGTCGATTTATTGGCTTGGCTGAAAGGTCAATCTGCGTATCCACAATTTTATTTACATTTTCGTGATGAAGCAAAAGCATTGGCTGCTCTTGGTGAAGAGCGGTCATTTTCACAGTTAAATTTAGCGCAAGAGTTTATTGAAGAAAGTGGTTTTCCACTGGTAGGAGGTTTGCAATTTCAAGGTACCACACAATTTGTATTACCCAAAATTCTTGTTGAACAGGATGAGAAAGGTGCATTGGTATCATTTTTTGTGAAAGATGAGCAAAGTGCGAATGATACTTTAGCTCACCTCAAAACTTTTGAAAATCTCACCGCACTTTCTGCTTTGCCAAAACAGATTCCTTTGCATACAGAGCCTCGAGCGAATGAAAGAACTTGGTATGATTGGGTAAATCAGGCTTTGGTGGAAATTAAAAGTGGAGAGCTGACAAAAATTGTATTAGCCAATGAAACCACTTTTCATTTAAAGCAAGCGATTAATGCGTACGATTTTTTAGCTGAAAGCGAAAAACAAAATCAAGGTTGTTATCATTTTTTGTGGGCTGAAAATTCTCATTCGGTTTTTGTTGGTTCTACGCCAGAACGCCTATTTGCTCGAGAGTATAACTTGTTGCTAACCGAGGCTTTGGCAGGGACAGCATCAGTTTCTGAAAGTGAGGAAGAAACGCAATCTCAAGCGAATTGGTTGTTAAATGACGAGAAAAATTTAAAAGAAAATTGGTTGGTCGTAGAAGATATTTCGCAGAATTTACGTAAGCAAGTAGAAAGTTTTGATGTAAGCAATGTGGAATTGAAACCGTTACGTAAAGTACAACATTTGATTCGTAAAATTCGTGCAAATTTGACCGCACATTATGCAGATGTAAATATATTAAAAGCGATTCATCCAACAGCTGCGGTATCTGGTTTGCCACAGCAACAAGCCAAAATGATTTTGTCAGAAATTGAAACCTTTGATCGAGGCTGGTATGCGGGAACATTGGGTGTGATGAGCGATGCATGTTCAGAGTTTTGTGTGGCGATTCGTTCTGCCTTTATTGAAGGTCATCGTATTCGTGTATTTGCTGGTGCGGGCATTGTGGCAGGCTCGCAGCCATTGGAAGAATGGAAAGAAATTGAACGTAAAGCAGCAGGGTTAATTTCCTTGTTTGCAGAAGAAAAATGATAACGGAGAAAAAAATGTCGGTAAGCGTGTTTAATCGTTGTTGGTCGAAAGTGATTTTAGAAACCTTGGTGCGCCAAGGCGTTTCTCACGTTTGTATCGCGCCAGGTTCGCGTTCGACACCTTTAACTCTAGAAGCCGTACGTTTGCAAAATGCGGGTTCAGTCACTTGTCATACGCATTTTGATGAACGCGGTTTAGGTTTTTTTGCTTTGGGTATTGCTAAGGCAACTCAATCACCTGTTGCCATTATTGTGACATCAGGCACAGCGACTGCAAACCTTTATCCAGCAATTATTGAAGCACGCCAAACAGGTGTGAATTTATTTATTTTAACTGCGGATCGTCCACCAGAACTTTGGGAGTGCGGTGCAAATCAGGCTATTTTGCAGCAAAATATGTTCGGTCAGTATCCAGTTGCAAATGTTAATCTACCTAAACCGAATGCAGATTATTCTGCGCAATGGTTGATTTCTCTACTTGAACAGGCTGCCTTCCAACAAAAACAACAGGGTGGTGTTGTTCATATTAATGTGCCATTTGCCGAGCCACTTTATGATGCAACTGATGAGGCTGTAGATTCTCACCCTTGGCTGCAGCAGCCGTTACAACGTTGGTTAATTCAAACTAAGCCTTGGATGAATGTAGAGGCGCAACAGAACGAAGTATTAATGCATGAAAACTGGGATCATTGGCGCACTAAGCGTGGTGTCGTTGTGGTTGGTCAATTACCTGCAGAACAAGCGATGAGCATTAATTCTTGGGCAACCTCAATGGGCTGGGTGTTACTGACGGATATTCAATCTGGTGTTGTTCCAACGACACCTTATGAAGATATTTGGCTTGCAAACCAAACTGTTCGTGAAAAACTTCTGCAAGCTGATATTGTGATTCAATTTGGTGCACGCTTTATTAGTAAGCGAATTAATCAATTCTTACAGGCTTTTAAAGGTGAATTTTGGCTGGTTGAACAAAGCGGTAAAGCATTAGATCCTTATCATCATTCGCTTACCAGATTTAATGCCAAAGCTCATCATTGGCTGCGTGCGCATCCTCCTTTACGCCAAAAGCCTTGGTTGCTTGAGCCATTAGCTTTATCTAAGTTCTGTTCGACCTTTATTGAACAGCAAGTAGGCGGAAATTTAACGGAAGCCTCGCTCGCATTACGTTTACCAACACTTTTACCTTATAACGGTGTTTTATTTTTAGGTAATAGTTTACTTGTTCGTCTGGTTGATGCGCTAACGCAATTACCAGAAAGTTATCCTGTTTATACCAATCGTGGCGCAAGTGGAATTGATGGTTTGTTGGCTACGGCAGCTGGAATTGGTATCGGTTCAAATAAACCTGTTGTTGCGGTCATTGGCGATACGTCCACTTTATATGATTTGAATTCTTTCGCATTATTCAAAAACGTTACGCAACCAACGGTAATCTTTGTGATCAATAATAATGGTGGCGCGATTTTTGATATGTTACCTGTGGATGAACAAGTCAAAGATCAGTTCTATCGATTACCGCATAATGGCGATTTTTCTCAAATCGCGGCAATGTTCGATCTCAAATACGCTCATCCTTATACTTGGGCAGATCTCAATTCTGTTGTTAAACAGGCTTATAGTCGTCGCAAGGCAACGTTAATTGAAATTAAAACCAATCCGAGTGATGGTAGCGGTTTGTATAAACGCTTAATTGAGCAAATTAGTCACGCGGTGATTGGTGCTTAAGTATTCTGTAGGCGGGCTTTAGTCCGCCATATTTTATTATTTTCTATCAATAATCCCTTCAATGATAAATATCATTTTTCTTCACGGACTTCTTGGTACAAAAAACGATTGGCAAAAAGTCATTGAAAATTTACCGCACTTTAATTGTATTGCGTTAGATTTGCCTTTTCACGGGCAAGCTAAAGATATTGAAGTCACAAATTTTGAAGAAACGGCGGAGTATTTGGCTCAGCAAATTAAAAGTACGGTGAAAAATGAACCCTATTTTCTTGTTGGGTATTCTTTAGGCGGACGGATCGCTTTGTATTATGCACTGCAAGCTCAGGTGGAACGATCTAATTTGCAAGGCGTTATTTTAGAAGGGGCGAATCTAGGTTTAAAAACTGACGAGGAAAAGCAGGCTCGTTTTCAGCAGGATTTTGCGTGGGCGCAACGTTTTATACAAGAACCACCAGAAAATGTATTAAATGATTGGTATCAACAGCCAGTATTTTCTCATTTGACTACAGAAGAAAGACTGCAGTTAGTTGAAAAACGAAAATCAAATTGCGGTGAAAATATTGGCAAGATGCTGCTGGCGACAAGTCTATCTAAACAACCTGATTTTAGTGAAAAAGTGCGGTTAAGTTCTTTGCCATTTTTTTATTTTTGTGGTGAGCGAGATCATAAGTTCCAGGTTCTAGCTAAAGAAAATCAAATAGATTTAGTAACCATTCCTTCCGCTGGACATAATTCACATTTAGAAAATTCAAAATATTTCTCTGAAAAAATAGAAAATTGCATATTAAAAATTGATAGACCTTAGTTAAAATGCTAGGATTCAATCCTTTCTCTTTATAATAAACTACTAAGGAAACACAATGTCTACACAACTTCGTAATAATCCGATGAAAGTGGCGTTAGCCTCTATGGTCGGTACGGCAATCGAATTTTTTGATTATTATATCTATGCGGCTGCCGCTGTATTAGTTTTCAATACGCAATTCTTCCATAGCGATGATCCGCTTTCTAATGATTTACTTTCTCTTTCTACGCTTGCTTTAGCATTTTTTGCACGTCCAATTGGTTCTGCATTATTTGGTCACTTTGGCGATAAAATTGGTCGTAAAAAAACCTTGGTTGCCTCCCTTGTTTTAATGGGTGGTTCAACGGTAGTAATTGGTTTACTTCCGAACTATGCTCAAATCGGTATCTGGGCGCCAATTTTGCTTTGCGTATGCCGTGTTGGCCAAGGAATTGGACTTGGTGGTGAATGGGGAGGGGCAGCTTTAGTCGCCACAGAAAATGCGCCAGAAGGCAAACGAGCTTGGTACGGTACTTTCCCTCAATTAGGTGCGCCAATTGGCTTATTTGTAGCGAATGCAACATTCTTCTTAGTTAGCTATTTCCTCGGGCAAGATGCCCTTGTGGAATGGGCATGGCGTATTCCGTTTGTATCTTCTGTTTTATTGGTCGCTGTCGGCTTATATGTTCGCTTAACTTTGCATGAAAGCCATGTATTTGTGGAGGCGGAGCAAAAAGGTAAAAAGTTGAATGCACCAGTGAGTGTTGTTTTTACTAAACACTTAAAACCAATGGTTATTGGCACATTTATCATGGTGGCAACTTATTCTCTGTTTTACATTATGACGGCTTTTGCTCAGGCATATTCTCGAACAGCACCAAAGCTTTCTGAAGCAGGTTATGCGCTTGGCTTAGGTATCCCAGCAAATACATTTACTGGCTTGTTATTAATTAGTGCGATTGTATTTGGTATCTTTATCAGTATTTCTGGTGTTTATGCCGATAAAATTGGTCGCCGTAAATGGTTAATTTGGGTGACTGTAGCTGTTGGTGTGCTCGGTTTAACCATGCCATTCTTCTTAGAAAATGGTACTCCAATGAGCGTATTTGCATTTTTAGTAATTGGTATGGCGATCATGGGGATGACGTTTGGTCCAATGGCTGCGCTATTACCAGAATTATTTCCAACGGAGGTGCGTTATTCTGGTGCTTCTCTCGCTTATAATTTAGCATCAATTATTGGTGCAACGATTGCGGCGATGATTTCTTTAAAAATTAATGCGTCATTTGGTGTGATGGGCGTAGGTATTTATTTAGCAATCAATGCCCTCATGACGCTATTGGCATTATTAGCGTCAAAAGAAACTAAAAATGTAGATTTAACACAAATCTAATCCTAGTTAAGAAAAAAGAGCTGTGAAAATTTGATCTGCACTCTAAAAGTTGGACTCAACAACCAACAATTGAGGTGCAGATTTTTTTATGGGTAAACATTACACAATAGAATTTAAATTACAGGCTTTCCACTCTATTTTAAATGGGAAAATGAGTATCAGAGAAGCTGCGTGTTTTTACAATATTCCTTCCAACTCCCTAGTCTGTATGTGGTTGAAACGGTTTGAAAAAAAGTGGCATAAAAGAACTTATTCCCCGTAAACCATCAGGACGACCGCCGATGAAACCCAAATATGCAAAAATGCCACCTCTACCCAAAACTGAAGAAGAGCCTTTACGCCTGAGAATTTTACAGCTTGAAGCCTACCTAAATGAATTGAGAAGGCTCAGATTTCAGTACGAAGCCGAGTAAAGGAAATTATCCAAAGGTTAAGAACGCATTACCCATTAAAATGGCTTTTAGGATTTGTACGGTTAGCACGTAGTGCATTTTTTGCTAAACTTCAGATTAAACTGGATAAGGGGCGTAGCTGAAAAAGGCCATTAAACGCATCAAAGCCAATCAGCCTGATTATGGCTATCGAAGTGTTCAGCCTGTCTGCCAACGTTAAATCACAAGAAAATCCAGCTTCTAATGCGGTACTTGGACGCCAAGTGCGGTTAAGAAACGCAAGAAATTCATGACCTATCGAGGAACAATAGGCCATATTTCTCCGAATCGTCTTGAGTGTGATTTTACGGCAACTGCCCCGAATCAATAGTGGGTAACAGATATCACGGAGTTTAAAGCGAAAGATAGGGGGAGTCTATTTATCCCCGATTTTAGACTTATTTAACAATGAGATAGTCGCCTTTAATCTCAGTTACTTGCTGAATTGGGTACAAGTCAATGTTAAACATGGCGGGCAAACGCCAGAATAAGGTTGAGGGCTTGATTTTACATTCAGACTAAGGTAGCAGTATGAGATGAGTGCTTACACCGAATACTTGCCGAGAAAGGTATAATTCAAAGTATGTCAAGAAAAGGGAATTGCTTAGATAACGCAGCAATGGAAAGTTTCTTTGGGGATTAAAAACGGGAATGCTTTTACAAGTGGGAATTTAAAACGAAAGAAGCGATAGGTGAATCGGTAAGGGATTATTTGGACTATTATAACCACCGTCGAATCCAAGTGAAATTAAAAGGACTGAGCCTGATACAATATCGTTGTCAGTCCTTGAATTAATCGTCCTGATTTTTGGGGGCAGATCAAAATAGACCGCATTTTTATTTTTTTTGATGTGTAAAATAATATTTACACTTTTCTGTAAAAAAACTATCATAATCCAATCTTATTTTCCCTACATTTCTGATATATGACCAGTTTCAAATTTAATCCACAAAATCCTTTCGATTGTTTTATTGTGCAAAGTGAATCCATGAAAAGTGCGGTAGAAAATGCGAAACGTTTTGCTATGTTTGATGCGCCTTTATTAATTCAAGGTGAAACTGGGACTGGAAAAGATTTGTTGGCAAAAGCCTGCCATTATCAAAGTTTACGTCGTGATAAAAAATTTATTGCAGTAAACTGTGCGGGTTTGCCTGATGAAGATGCCGAAAGTGAAATGTTTGGTCGAAAAGTCGGAGACAGTGAAACCATCGGTTTTTTTGAATACGCGAATGAGGGAACTGTATTACTAGATGGCATTGCAGAACTTTCATTGGGCTTGCAGGCTAAATTATTGCGTTTTTTAACGGATGGCTCTTTTCGTCGGGTGGGTGAAGAGAAGGAACATCATGCAAACGTACGAGTGATTTGCACATCACAGGTTCCACTTCATTTGCTTGTTGAGCAAGGCAAAGTTCGTGCTGATTTATTTCATCGCTTAAATGTTCTCACTATTAATGTGCCTCCATTACGTGATCGCATTACAGATATTGAGCCACTGGCACAAGGTTTTTTACAGGAAATCAGTGAAGAATTAAAAATTGCAAAACCAACTTTCGATAAAGATTTTCTTCTTTATTTGCAGAAATATGATTGGAAAGGGAATGTTCGTGAGCTTTATAACACTCTTTATCGTTCCTGCTCTCTGGTACAAGATAATCATTTAACTATCGAAAGTTTAAATCTTGCTCCGCCACAAAGTGCGGTAATTTCTTTGGATGAATTTGAAAATAAAACCTTAGATGAAATCATTAGTTCTTATGAGTCGCAAGTCCTAAAATTATTTTATGCAGAATATCCAAGTACGAGAAAATTAGCTCAACGTTTAGGCGTTTCCCATACTGCGATTGCGAATAAATTGAAACAATATGGGATTGGAAAATAATTTTCTATAAATTAGGCATTGTCAGATTGTATTTTAATATCCGCTAATCTAGAAAATTGCTTACATAACTTTAACCACATAATTTTATCAATCTGTACGTCTAACAAGAACTCGCCTTGTTCCGAAATTTGTTCATGGCGTACACAATCAAGTTGATAAAAAGCATGGCGAAGTTTGCCTTCGTGTGGTTGTAAAATTAAAGAAAGAGAAAGTATCTCGTTTTTTAACCGCACTTTAATGGCTTCAAACAATAAATGAATACCCAGCTCATCTTGCGCAGAGAGATAGACTGCAACAGGCTGATTTTCATCATTGTATTCGATATGCGGTGCAACATTTTCCAGCAAATCAATTTTGTTATATACCAATAGAACAGGAACTTCTCCTGCACCAATTTCTTCTAGCACATCATTGACGGCATCGATATTTTCTTGTTTTCGCGAGTCAGCGGCATCAATGACATGGAGTAATAAGCTAGCTTCTACTGTTTCTTGTAAAGTCGATTTAAAGGCTGAAACAAGATCATGCGGAAGCTGTCGAACAAATCCTACTGTATCCGCTAAAATTGCCGTACCCACATCTTGAATCTGTAATTTTCGTAAAGTGGGATCTAATGTTGCAAAAAGCTGATCTTCGGCATAAACCTCTGCATTGGTTAAGCGATTAAATAAGGTTGATTTTCCTGCATTGGTATAGCCAACAAGTGAAATCGTTGGAATGTCTGCTTTTTGGCGTGTTTGGCGATTTTGATTGCGCTGTTTCTCCACTTTTGCTAAGCGATTTTGTAATTGAGAAATGCGCACTTTAATTAAGCGGCGATCTGTTTCTAACTGGGTTTCACCCGGTCCACGTAATCCTACCGCGCCTTTTTGTTGATCTAAGCCTGTTTTGCGACGAACTAATCGAGTGGATAAGTGTTTTAGTTGCGCAAGTTCAACCTGTAATTTCCCCTCATGAGAGCGTGCTCGTTGGGCGAAAATATCTAAAATGACGCCAGTGCGATCGACCACTCGACAATGACATAAACTTTCTAAGTTACGTGTTTGTGCTGGGGTTAATTGATGGTTAAAAAGCACAACATCAGCATTATGTGATTGCACCGCATCTGCAATTTCTTGAGCTTTTCCCTCACCTACAAAATATTTAGCTTGAGGAGTGTTACGGCTTGTAGTGATAGTATCTAATACATCCACATTGGCAGAATCAGCGAGTAGCAAAAACTCTTGTAGATCATCAGTGTTTTTATCTTGCGCAAAGAAAACGTGAACCACGATGGCGGTATCACGCATTTTTTCAGATTGTTGGGATGAAGAAAGTGCGGTTGAAATTTCCTGAGAATTTCCAACCGCACTTAATAAATATTGATTATCCATTGATGGAGCTGTGATTATTCTGCTTGAGTTTCCACGCTTTCAACGGCTTCAGGTGTTGCTACATGATGGCTGCTATTGTGATGAGAAACAGAGCGCGCAGGCACAACAGTTGAAATTGCGTGTTTATATACCATTTGGTTCACAGTGTTTTTTAATAAAATCACAAATTGATCGAATGATTCAATTTGACCTTGAAGTTTGATTCCGTTTACAAGGTAGATTGATACAGGAATGCGTTCGCGACGAAGCGCATTTAAATAAGGATCTTGTAAAGATTGTCCTTTTGCCATTTTGCTATCCTTTGTTGTCGTTATTATGAAATTTTGGTGATAGAAACGAGTTGTCTCCGCGCGCAAGTGTAGCAATAAACACAAATGTTGTCTATTTGCTTTCCCGTAACTTTTGCAAAATTGCTTTCATTTTATGATCTAGTGGTGCATTGAAGCGCAGTGTTTCGCCATTTTTAGGGTGCTCAAATCGAATTGAAAAGGCATGCAAGAACAAACGGTTCAATCCTAATTCGCTCATTTGTTTATCAAAATCTTTATCACCGTATTTATCATCTAATGCAATGGGATGTCCGGCATATTGTGTATGTACACGAATTTGATGTGTTCGCCCTGTGACTGGCGATGCTTTTACAAGTGTAGCATTTGTATAGCGTTCTTCAATGCTAAATCGGGTTTCAGATGGTTTGCCTTGCTCGCTGACACGCACAATACGCTCGCCGCTGGATAATTCATTTTTCAAAAGAGGGGCCTGAACAACTTTTACATGGGATTGCCATTGCCCACGTACTAACGCTAAATAATCTTTTTGAACGGTTTTTACGCGAAGTTGTTCGTGCAAATTGCGTAATGCTGAACGTTTTTTCGCAATTAATAAAATGCCTGATGTATCGCGATCCAAACGATGAACCAATTCTAAAAAGCGCGCTTCTGGACGTAGTGCTCGTAAGGCTTCAATCACCCCAAAATTTAAACCACTTCCACCATGCACAGCGATTCCTGAAGGTTTATTTAAAACAATCAAGCAATCATCTTCAAATAAAATTTGGTTTTCAAGTGCGGCGACTTTATTGAGATTTTTGGAAATCGATGCGTCGTTTTTTTCAGCCACACGCACTGGTGGAATGCGAACGATATCACCTGTTTGCAATTTATACTCTGGCTTAATACGGCCTTTATTTACCCGCACTTCACCTTTACGCACAATGCGATAAATTAAACTTTTAGGCACACCTTTGAGTTTTGCTAATAAATAATTATCGATACGTTGGCCGCTTTCATCTTCACTAATTGTCAGCATTTTTACTGATGAATTAATGATTTTTTCGTTTTGTTCTGTCATCTTTTTTCCTTTTGAAAATTGGCGCGAATCATATCACAAAGGCGCTATTAACGTAACTCTATGAACGTAATATTCACCTTGCTAATTAATCGTTTTCTATGGATAATAGAGCGTCTTTTTGCGCCTAAGAATTTGCGTAAAAAAGGATAAGTTTTGTTGGTGAAAACTCAATGCGGCAATCGGCATAAGACATTGATAATCAACATTTTTCTTAAAATAAATTAGCCGCTTGCAACGCGTGCGGAATATCGCGTTGTTTTATAAAGCAAATGTTTATGCTTAATAACGTTATCAATGCACCCAGCAACATACAGTCGTGAGATTGACTGGCGCGAGAAACACGAGGTCGATAACGAAGCAAAGTGCGGTTTATTTTGAGGTCTTTTAAAAATTTAATAAGAGAATTGACAATGAAAAGAATGTTAATTAATGCGACTCAAAAAGAAGAGTTGCGTGTAGCGCTTGTTGATGGACAGCGCTTATTTGACCTGGATATTGAAAGCCCAGGACATGAGCAAAAAAAAGCGAATATCTACAAAGGGAAAATTACTCGCGTTGAGCCAAGCTTAGAAGCGGCTTTTGTAGATTATGGTGCAGAACGTCATGGTTTTTTGCCATTAAAAGAAATTTCTCGTGAATATTTTCCCGATGATTATGTTTTCCAAGGTCGTCCGAATATTCGCGATATCTTGAACGAAGGCCAAGAAGTTATCGTTCAAGTTAATAAAGAAGAACGCGGAAATAAAGGCGCAGCCTTAACCACTTTCGTTTCTCTTGCGGGTAGTTATTTGGTTATTATGCCAAATAATCCGCGTGCCGGTGGGATCTCTCGTCGCATCGAAGGAGATGAGCGTACTGAATTAAAAGAGGCATTAAGTTCATTAGATGTGCCTGAAGGCGTGGGATTGATTGTTCGTACTGCAGGTGTGGGTAAATCTCCAGAAGAGTTGCAGTGGGACTTAAAAGTTTTACTTCACCATTGGGAAGCGATTAAACAAGCATCTCAAAATCGTCCAGCACCTTTCTTGATTCACCAAGAAAGTGATGTAATTGTACGTGCTATTCGTGATTATTTGCGCCGAGATATTGGTGAGATCCTTATTGATAGCCCGAAAGTGTTTGAAAAAGCAAAAGAGCATATCAAACTTGTTCGCCCAGATTTCATCAATCGCGTGAAACTTTATCAAGGTGAAGTGCCTCTTTTCAGCCACTATCAGATCGAATCTCAAATTGAGTCAGCATTCCAACGTGAAGTGCGTTTACCTTCTGGCGGTTCAATCGTTATTGATGTAACCGAAGCATTAACCGCTATTGATATTAACTCCGCGCGTTCTACTCGTGGTGGCGATATTGAAGAAACGGCATTAAATACTAACCTTGAAGCGGCAGATGAAATTGCGCGTCAATTACGTTTGCGTGACTTAGGTGGTTTAGTTGTTATCGATTTCATTGATATGACGCCAGTTCGTCACCAACGTGAAGTGGAAAATCGTATTCGTGATGCCGTTCGCCAAGATCGTGCTCGCATTCAAATTAGCCGCATTTCTCGTTTCGGTTTGTTAGAAATGTCGCGTCAGCGTTTAAGTCCTTCATTAGGTGAGTCTTCACATCACATTTGTCCTCGTTGTCAAGGAACAGGTAAAGTGCGTGATAACGAATCTCTTTCCTTGTCTATCTTGCGTTTAATCGAGGAAGAAGCGTTAAAAGAAAACACCAAGCAAGTGCATACGATTGTGCCTGTACAAATTGCTTCTTATCTTCTTAACGAAAAACGTAAAGCAATTAGCAATATTGAAAAACGTCACAATGTAGATGTTATTGTTGCGCCAAATGAAGCAATGGAAACACCGCACTTTAGCGTTTTCCGCTTACGCGATGGCGAAGAGGTAAATGAATTGAGCTATAACTTAGCGAAAATTCACTGTGAGAAAGATGAAAGCACTGAGGAATCTCTTGTTTCTCGTAATGTGGAAACAACAGTTGTTGCTGAACAACCTGCCGTTGAAAGTGCGGCAGTGGCGCTTTCTATTTCTGAAGCTGCTCCGACTCCAGTTGAGCGTAAATCGAATGAACCGTCTTTGTTAGCGAAAATTATCGCGAAGATTAAAGGATTGTTTGCTTCTGAATCCGAAGAAAATAAACTAAAAAATAACCGCACTTCGCGCAATTCTAATCGTAATCAACGTCGTCCACAGGATCGTCGAACTTCTCGTCGTCCACGTTCTGAAAATAACGAAACGGAAAGAACCGAAGAACAAGTTCGTAATATTCGTGAGCGTAATCAACGCCGTCCGCGCCGTAACTTAGTGGAAGAAAGTATCGCTGAAAGTGCGGTAAATTCTACACCGGTTTTTGAGGCTCAAGATGAAAAAACTGAGCAAGTGACTCAACGTCGTCAACGTCGTGATTTACGTAAACGCGTGCGTGTTGAAGATAATGAGATGGCTGTTGAAAATAACGAAAGCATTATTGAACAAATGCCAGAAATGGATGTTGTCTCAGTTCAAGCCGTTCAAGATGATGAAAAACCAGCTCGTCAAAACCAAGAACGTTCTGAACGTCAAGATCGTCAACGTCGCACTCCACGTCATTTACGAGCAGCGAATAATCAACGTCGTCGCCGTCATCAAGAGCCAAAATCACCAATGCCATTATTTGCTGCAGTGGCTTCACCTGAATTGGCAAGTGGAAAAGCTTGGGTGGACTATTCAACAGTGAACACTCCGAAAGAAAATAATTTCTTATCTGTGGATGAATTGCTTGAGCAAGAAAAAACTAAAAAAGGTTTTATCACGCCAGCAATGGGGATTGTGGTTGAAGAAAAATCTCTTGAAGTAAAACCAGCATTAGATTTTATTACTCAGCCAGCCAACGAATCTGTACAGAAAAAAGTACAAGAATCTTTAGAGCGTTTAAATTCTCATAAACCTCAAGAGATTGTTGAGTCTATTGAAGCAACGATTGCTGTAAATGAGTCTGAAACTGTAAATGAACCAGCCTTTGTTCGTACTTATGAGTTTAATGGGCGTTTAGGTACCATTTCTTCAGTTGCTCATACAAAAGCAGAGATGACTTTGGCGAAAGCGAGTGATGAAATGCCAGAAACTTTCCCAATTATTGAATGGCAAGATTCTCGCTATTATTTTTACGGTAAAGGGGCAGCAGGACATCATTGTGCGATTAGCCATGTATATTCTGAGCCTACCCGAGCTAAATCAGAGTAATCTAAAATAAAAAATTAGAATTGGCGTGATGTTTATTACGTCAATTCTTTTTATTTTTGGAGTGCAGTAAAAATAATCACTTGATAAAAACGAGATGATTTCTGCTTGACGGTCTTTCTCAAAAAACGTATTATGCGTGCGCATTAAATCACGGAGGAATGGTCGAGTGGTTGAAGGCACCGGTCTTGAAAACCGGCGAGGGTTTACGCCCTCCTAGGGTTCGAATCCCTATTCCTCCGCCATCAACCTTTCAAAGTTAACTAACTCGAGAGAATTAGTTTTTCTATTTCTAATCATCTATTTTCCGTATTTTCACGGTTTTCTAATTCTTCCTTAAACACCAAATATTCTTCTAAAAGATCGATTGCATCCTGGCATTTCTGTTGACGTTTTTTATAACCTTCTGCAAGTTGAGCATAACGTATTTTTTCATCATTATTTTTTTCTGCCTGTGCTAAATCTTTATGTTGTTGATAAAGCTTATTCAAGCGTTCTAATGCTTCATAGTATTTTTCCAACCGTTCTCTTGGTGGTAATTTATGAATGCTATGTTGAGATTTTTGAATGGTTTGTTTCGTTGTTGTTTGGGGGGCTGTTTGGTGAGTATTCTTGCGAGTTAAAGCTTCTGAAAGAACGGAACATTGAGCGAGTAAACGCTCTGCCAGAAAATTATAGTAATTAAGATCGTTAGATTCTAATGTCTTTATTCTATCTAGCGTTTGATTGATTTCATTTAGATAAAAGGAAACATTCTGTCCATGTTCACTGAACAAAGTGCGGTCAAATTTGGCGAAGATTTTTTCTTCTCGTTTTGATAAATGAGCTTGATAAAGTTGCTGAACTTTTTGATCTAAGATCTGGATAAGTTGTTGAATGGTCATAAAAAATCCCCCAAGTCGGGGGATTATAATCGTTAAAGGTACATTGCTGCAATCCAGCCAAACGCTAATAATGGAATATTGTAGTGTAGGAAAGTGGGTACAACAGAATCCCAAATGTGGTCGTGTTTACCATCCATATTTAAACCTGATGTTGGACCTAAGGTGGAGTCAGATGCTGGGGAGCCAGCGTCTCCTAATGCAGCCGCAACACCAACGATTGAAACGGTGGCTAATGGTGAGAAACCAAAAGATAAACAAAGTGGCACGTAGATAGAAGCAATGATTGGTACAGTTGAGAATGACGACCCAATTCCCATTGTAATCAACAATCCGACCAGTAACATTAAGAATGCGGCTAAACCTTTACTTTGAATCGCACCATTACTTAAGCTTTGAACTAAATCTGTTACACCCGTTGTTGCATTAATCACATTAGCAAAACCAGATGCCGCAATCATAACAAATCCAATCATTGCCATTAAACGTAAACCTTGTTGGAAAATATCGTTACTTTCTTTCAATTTGAAAATGCCAAATATTGCGAAAATGACTATCCCAACTAAACCACCAATAATGGTTGAACTTGTCACTAATTGTGTTGCGAAGGTCGCTACAATGGCGATTAAACTTGCAGTGATTTGTTTTGGTTTTATGTTTGCGATGTGTGCTTCAATTTCTTTTGTGGTTGGCTCTTGAATAGTCACATCATATTCTCTTGGTTTGCGATAAGTGATGAATATTGCGGTGAGCAACCCTAAAATCATACCAATTACGGGCAATAACATCGCGAGGGATACCTGAGCTACATTTGTTTGTAAACCAAGAGCAGCACCTGCTTGATTGATATTTTTGACCAAAATACTTTCGATAAAAATTTTACCAAAGCCAACAGGAAGTAACATATAAGTTGCCGTTAAGCCGAATGTAAGTACACAGGTTACAGCGCGACGGTCTATTTTTAGACGATTAAAAATAGAAAGTAACGGCGGCACGACGATTGGAATAAAAGCAATGTGTACAGGAAGTAAGTTCTGTGAAGAAATGGCGAATAATACCAATACACCAAAAATTAAATATTTAAACCAGGTTAAATTGCTGGAACTTGGAGTTTTATTCATTTTAGTGATGATCTTATAGGCAATTAAGTCGGTAATACCTGATTTAGAAATCGCAATCGCGAACGCACCAAGCATTGCATAGTTCATCGCTACTTCAGCACCGCCACCTAAGCCGCCTGTAAAGGTTTCGATGGTTTTAGTTAAGCCTAAATTACCGATAAATCCTGCGGTAAGCGCAGCAATCACCAGTGCGATAATAACGTTGATGCGTAGCAAACTTAGTGCCAGCAAAACGATGATTGAGATAACAACAGGGTTTGATAACATTGTGTTTTTCCTTGTAAATTAAATGATGAATACTTTACTTTAAAATTTGTATTTGTTGAACAAATAATAACGCTAAATTAATGCCTCCTATATCATAAATAAAACAAAACCCCTCGAAAGTCGCCTTCCGAGGGGTAAGATTTTTATTATCCTGTCAGCTCGGAAGAAATCTTCCAAGCACACCAAAAACCTGAAAGATTATTCAGTTGAATGGTGATGATGGTGACGACGGATAATGTTCATTTTCAAATCTCCAAATAAGAATTGCTTTTTAAACTACTGGAAAAAGAAAACGATTGCAACCACTTTTTTATTTTTTTAAAGTGCGGTCTCTTTTTTAGTTGTTTTTTCCTGTTCCAGTTCAGAAGCAATATGCGGGAATCCCCCGAGATCTTTTAAATGATTCACCATATAGCAAAATAATTCCGCCGTGCGTTCTGTGTCGTATAGGGCGGAGTGAGCTTGCTTCCCATCAAATGGGATTTTAGCAGCAAGACAGGCTTTAACGAGAACAGTCTGACCAAACATTAAACCTGCTAAACTTGCTGTATCAAACATTCCAAAAGGGTGGAAGGGATTACGCTTTACGCCAGTACGTTCAGCAGCAGCCATCACAAAACTTTGGTCAAAAGCAGCATTGTGCGCCACGATGATAGAACGTTGGCAATCTGCATCTTTTTGTCCTCGACGTACCATTTGAAATAACCCCGTGATTGCATCGAGTTCAGACACTGCGCCACGTAATGGATTGTGAATATCAATGCCATTAAATTTCAAGGATTCTGGATTAATATTTGCTCCTTCAAAAGGCTCGATATGAAAATGGCATTTCTGATCAGGATGCAAATAACCGTTTTCATCCATTTTTAATGTGATGGCGGCTAGTTCGAGTAACGCATCTTTTTTTGCATCAAAACCTGCAGTTTCAACATCAATAATGACGGGGAAATAGCCACGAAAGCGATTTTTTAATTGGTTGTGATAAGGGATTTCTTGAGAATCGGACATAATCTATCTCTTAAAAATAAAATAACGTAGGAATCCCTACGTTATTCAAAATATAATAAAAATTGACCGCACTTTAGTTGCCTAAACCAGATTTAGTACTTTTGTTTTCGATAAATTCAATTTTATAACCATCTGGATCTTCAACAAAAGCAATGACGGTTGAGCCACCTTTAACTGGCCCAGCTTCGCGAGTAACGTTACCACCGTTTGCGCGAACGGCTTCACAAGTCGCATAAATGTCATCTACACCGATAGCGATATGTCCATATGCTGTGCCGTGTTCATATTTATCTACGCCCCAGTTGTATGTTAATTCAATTTCTGCCGCACTTTCGCCATCTTCGTAACCTAAAAAAGCCAGCGTATATTTGTATTCTGGGTTTTCACTGGTGCGTAATAAGCGCATACCTAAAACATCTTGATAGAATTTGATTGAACGATCTAAATCGCCCACGCGTAACATAGTGTGTAAAATTCGCATTGGTTTAATCCTTTTTTGATAAAAGTGCGGGCATTATGCCACAAAAAAGTTTAATTAAATAAATTTGTTATGAATTATTTAACCGCAATCATTGAGCCAAAATTAAAGCATTGGAACCAAAGTTCTACTTGTGAAAATCCTACGTTTTTTAACCGCACTTTGTGTGTCTCGATAGAATCTGTACGCATCACATTTTCAAGTGCGGTGCGTTTCTGACTCACTTCAAGTTCGCTATAACCATTAGCACGTTTGAATTGGTGGTGGAGATCAATCAGTAGCTCATTTACCTTTTCATCTTCAAAACGGAATTTTTCAGATAGCACCAATACACCATTTGGATTTAAACCTTCATAGATTTTGGTAAGCAATGCGATACGATCTTCAGGCGGTAAAAATTGCAAGGTGAAGTTGAGAATGACCATTGAGGCATTTTTAATTTCAACGTGGCGAATATCGTCACAGAGAATTTCTACAGGTACTTCACTATGATATGCCGCAATATGTTGACGACAACGTTCAACCATAGGTTGAGAATTATCGATGCCAATAATTTTTACGTTTGGTTGATGAATATTTCGACGTGCCGAAAGTGTGGCCGCACCTCGTGAGCAACCAAGATCATAAACATGACTATCAGCAGTAACGAAACGTTCTGCCAGCATACCGATTGCCGTAATAATGTTGGAATAGCCTGGTACGGAGCGTTGAATCATGTCTGGAAAGACTTCAGCAACGTTTTCATCAAAGGTAAAATCGCCGAGTTTTTCAATAGGCGCGGAAAAAATAGTATCTTTCATGATTTACATTGTGTGCGGGATGTGTTTTTTAACTTTCCACACCCTACGGATTAGAAAATATTTAAAAAGTGCGGTCATTTTAAGGAAAGTTTTCAAAGGGTCAAATAAATTTCCGTTTAAGATTTAAAAGACGCGCCTTTTTCCGTATAATTCTGCGGTATTTTTCCATTTTTATAGAGAGTTAAGGAATTGAATATGATGCGTACACATTATTGCGGAGCATTAAACCGTAACAATATCGGACAAGACGTAACATTAAGCGGTTGGGTTCATCGCCGTCGTGATTTAGGTGGCTTGATTTTTATTGATATGCGCGATCGTGATGGTATCGTGCAAGTTTGTTTTGACCCGAAATATCAAGAAGCGTTAACTGCAGCTTCAGGCTTACGTAATGAATTTTGTATTCAAATTAAAGGTGAAGTAATCGCGCGTCCTGACAATCAAATTAATAAAAATATGGCGACAGGCGAAGTGGAAGTGTTAGCAAAAGAATTACGCATCTACAATGCTTCTGATGTTTTACCGTTAGACTTCAACCAAAACAACACAGAAGAACAACGTTTAAAATATCGTTATTTAGATTTACGTCGTCCAGAAATGGCACAACGTTTGAAAACTCGTGCGAAAATCACCAGTTTTGTACGCCGTTTTATGGATGACAATGGTTTCCTTGATATCGAAACCCCAATGCTTACCAAAGCAACGCCAGAAGGTGCGCGTGACTATTTAGTGCCAAGCCGTGTACATAAAGGCAAATTCTATGCATTGCCGCAATCACCACAGCTTTTCAAACAGCTTTTAATGATGTCTGGTTTTGATCGTTATTATCAAATCGTAAAATGTTTCCGTGATGAAGACTTACGTGCAGATCGTCAGCCTGAATTTACTCAAATCGATGTGGAAACCTCTTTCTTAACTGCACCAGAAGTACGTGAGATCATGGAACTCATGGTACATGGTTTATGGCAAAATATCATTGGTGTGGATTTAGGTAAATTCCCGCAAATGACCTGGCAAGAAGCGATGACTCGTTTTGGTTCAGATAAACCAGATTTGCGTAACCCGCTTGAATTAGTCGATGTGGCAGATATCGTTAAAGACGTTGAATTTAAAGTATTTAATGAGCCTGCAAACAATCCAAACGGCCGTGTGGCAGTCATTCGTGTACCAAATGGTACTGAAATCACTCGTAAACAAATTGATGAATATACACAATTTGTTGGTATTTACGGTGCAAAAGGTTTAGCTTGGGCGAAAGTAAATGACATTAATGCAGGTCTTGAAGGCGTACAAAGCCCGATTGCGAAATTCTTAAATGAAGAGGTATGGAAAACCTTAGCTGAACGTGTGAAAGCTCAAACTGGCGACATCTTATTCTTCGGTGCAGATAAATGGCAAACCACCACTGATGCAATGGGTGCGTTACGTTTGAAATTAGGTCGTGATCTTGGCTTAACTCGTTTAGACGAATGGCAACCGCTTTGGGTGATTGATTTCCCAATGTTTGAACGTGATGAAGACGGTAATCTTGCTGCAATGCACCACCCATTCACTTCACCAAAAGATTTCAGCCCAGCGCAATTAGAAGCGAATCCAACCGATGCGGTAGCAAATGCTTACGATATGGTGATCAATGGCTATGAAGTAGGTGGTGGTTCTGTTCGTATTTTCGATCCGAAAATGCAACAAACGGTATTCCGTATTCTTGGTATCAATGAACAAGAACAACGTGAAAAATTTGGTTTCTTATTGGATGCATTAAAATTCGGTACACCGCCACATGCAGGTTTAGCATTTGGTTTAGACCGTTTAACCATGCTTTTAACTGGAACGGAAAATATCCGCGATGTGATTGCTTTCCCTAAAACTACAGCGGCAGCGTGCTTGATGACAGAAGCACCTAGCTTTGCGAATCCGCAAGCATTGGAAGAGTTGGCAATTTCTGTCGTTAAAGCAGAATAAGTTTGAAATATTAGGAATGAAGTGCGGTCAGATTTGGCCGCATTTTTGTGGAGAAAACGGAATGAAAAGACCAGCTGTTGTTACAGTAGTTAGTTATTATTTTTTGATCAATCTTTTTATTATCTTAACGAATATTTTATTGAATTATTTTTTAGGTTTTACGAATCTAGAATTAGAGTCTTTAATCATGATGAACATAGGTGTTATAGTTTCGGCTATTCCAGCTTTATTAATGCTTAAAGGTAAGAACAGTGGGCGGATTCTTTATATCTTTTTTGAAATATTTGCCATAGGTTACTCTGCTTATAATGCAAATGGATATCCACCAGCATTAATTGGAACGGTTGCACCAATAATTTTATTTATTGTTTCTATTATTTTGTTATACCAACCTGCAGTAAATGAATATTTTAATACTTCAAAAAGTGATGAAGTTCAAAAATAATCAATCTGTTCTCGTTGTAATTTACGCAAAAGATACAAACCAAGTTTTAATGCTCCAGCGACAAGACGATCCTGATTTTTGGCAGTCTGTTACTGGCACCATTGAAAGTGGTGAAACACCAAAAAACACAGCAATTCGTGAGCTTTGGGAAGAAGTGCGGTTAGAAATTTCGGAAAATTCCACCACACTTTTTGATTGCAAAGAGAGCATAGAATTTGAAATTTTTCCACATTTCCGATATAAATACGCACCGAATGTGACTCAATGTCATGAACATTGGTTTTTATTGGCAGTTGAGCAGGAATTTGAACCGATATTAAGTGAGCATTTGGCGTATCAATGGGTTTCACCTGAACAAGCGATCCAAATGACGAAATCTTCTAATAATGCGGAAGCAATTAGAAAATATATTCTTAAAGTTAAATAGAAGGAAAACAACATGGCAGGCCATAGTAAGTGGGCTAATATTAAACACCGCAAAGCAGCACAAGATGCACAACGCGGTAAAATTTTTACTAAATTAATTCGTGAACTTGTTACTGCAGCTAAAATTGGTGGTGGTGATGTGAGTGCTAACCCTCGTTTACGTGCAGCAGTTGATAAAGCGCTTAGCAATAATATGACTCGTGATACTATCAACCGCGCCATTGATCGTGGTGTAGGTGGTGGCGATGACACCAATATGGAAACCAAAATTTATGAAGGTTATGGTCCAGGTGGAACTGCTGTGATGGTTGAGTGTCTAAGTGACAACGCAAACCGTACGATCTCACAAGTTCGCCCAAGTTTCACTAAATGTGGGGGTAATTTAGGGACTGAGGGATCGGTTGGTTATTTGTTTAGTAAAAAAGGTTTAATTCTAATTACTGAAGCAGACGAAGATGCGTTAACTGAAGCAGCAATTGAAGCTGGAGCTGATGATATTCAACCACAAGATG
Organism: Haemophilus haemolyticus; assembly: GCF_003490935.1. Lineage (GTDB taxonomy): Bacteria > Pseudomonadota > Gammaproteobacteria > Enterobacterales > Pasteurellaceae > Haemophilus > Haemophilus haemolyticus_M. The sequence goes on from NZ_QQGD01000001.1 coordinate 244,696, forward strand.
ATGGTTCATTTGAAATCTATACTGCTTGGGAAGATTTAGGTTCAGTGCGTGATGGCATTGAGGCAGCTGGCTTTAAAGTTCAAGAAGCAGAAGTAACGATGATTCCATCAACAACGGTTGATCTTGATATTGAAACTGCACCAAAATTACTTCGTTTAATTGATATGTTGGAAGATTGTGATGACGTACAAAACGTATATCACAATGGCGAAATCAGTGACGAAGTGGCATCTCAACTTTAATAATGTAATAAATGGGTAATTTAATTACCCATTTTTTATAGAAATTATGAGCATTATTTTAGGTATTGACCCCGGCTCTCGTGTAACTGGCTACGGTGTGATTCGCCAAACAGGGAGACATTTAGAATATCTCGGCAGTGGCGCAATTCGAACTCAAGTTGAAGATTTACCAACCCGATTGAAACGGATTTATGCTGGAGTGGCTGAAATCATCACGCAATTTCAACCTGATATGTTTGCGATTGAGCAAGTGTTTATGGCGAAGAATGCAGATTCAGCTTTAAAACTCGGGCAGGCTCGTGGTACGGCGATTGTGGCGGCAGTAAATCATGATTTACCTGTTTTTGAATATGCCGCACGTTTAGTAAAACAAACGGTTGTGGGCATTGGTTCCGCAGATAAAGTGCAAGTGCAAGAAATGGTGACTCGTATTTTGAAGTTGTCAGATAAACCTCAAGCTGATGCCGCGGATGCATTGGCTATAGCAATTACACACGCTCATTCTATTCAGCATTCTTTACATATTGCCAATTCTGTGAAAGTGACAGAAACGCAAGAAAAAATGACCGCACTTTTAAAGACCAGATATAGCCGAGGACGCTTTAGATTAAAAATTTAACTGGATGTTCGTCCAGTTTTATTTTATGCTATGTGCTATGTTTTTTATCATTCGGAAGAATTATGATCGGTCGTTTACAAGGCATTCTTTTAGAAAAACAACCTCCAGAAATTTTACTTAATGTGCAAGGCGTAGGCTATGAATTGCTTTTGCCTATGACGAGTTTCTATGATTTACCAGAAATTGGTCAAGAAACTACTTTATTCACCCATCTTGTTGTTCGTGAAGATGCTCACTTACTCTTTGGATTTGCCCAGAAAACAGACCGCACTTTATTTCGTGAATTAATTAAAACAAATGGGGTGGGGCCTAAATTAGCCTTAGCGATTTTATCTGCCATGTCTGTCGAACAATTTGCTTATGCGATAGAGAGAGAAGAACTTTCTAAACTCACTAAAATTCCGGGAGTTGGCAAAAAAACAGCTGAACGTTTGTTAGTTGAACTCAAAGGTAAATTCAAAGGCGTAAAACAAAGCGATTTCTTTGTAGAAAGTACTCATATTCCGTCAGTTCCATCTATTGAACCGAGTGTAGAAAATTCATCTGATGAAGCTATCTCAGCCTTGATTGCTTTAGGTTATAAACCTGCAGAAGCCGAAAAATTGGTAAAACGCGTAGCTAAACCTGAATTAACCAGTGAACAAGTTATTCGTGAAGCTTTAAAAGCCGCATTGTAGGAAAAATATGATTGAAGCAGATAGAATTATTAGCGGGCAAGCTAAGGTTGATGAAGAGGTTATCGACCGCGCTATTCGCCCTAAACTATTAGCAGATTATGTTGGGCAGCCGCAAGTACGCGAGCAAATGGATATTTTCATCAAGGCAGCCAAACTCCGTCAAGATGCCTTAGATCATTTGTTAATTTTTGGCCCTCCCGGTTTGGGAAAAACAACTCTTGCTAATATTGTGGCAAATGAAATGGGCGTGAATATTCGTACAACGTCAGGGCCTGTATTGGAAAAAGCGGGAGATTTAGCTGCAATGCTAACCAATCTTGAACCGCACGATGTGTTGTTTATTGATGAAATTCATCGACTTTCCCCTGCGATTGAAGAAGTTCTTTATCCCGCAATGGAAGACTATCAATTGGATATTATGATTGGTGAGGGGCCTGCTGCTCGTTCTATTAAATTAGATTTGCCTCCTTTTACTTTGGTTGGCGCAACGACTAGAGCGGGTTCTTTGACTTCGCCATTGCGTGATCGTTTTGGTATTGTGCAACGTTTGGAATTCTATTCTGTAGAAGATTTAACATATATCGTTGCAAGAAGTGCGGGGTGTTTGAATCTCGAATTAGAACAGCAAGCTGCTTTTGAGGTGGCTCGTCGTTCACGAGGCACTCCTCGAATTGCAAACCGTTTATTACGACGTGTGCGTGATTATGCAGATGTGCGTAATGGGGGAGTAATTTCGGTAGATGTGGCAAAACAAGCGCTTTCAATGCTGGATATAGATGATGCCGGATTTGATTATTTAGATAGAAAATTATTGTCTGCAGTTATTGAACGTTTTGACGGTGGGCCAGTAGGGTTGGATAATCTTGCTGCTGCAATTGGTGAAGAACGCGATACTATTGAGGACGTTTTAGAGCCTTATTTGATTCAACAGGGGTTTCTACAAAGAACGCCACGTGGCCGTATTGCAACATCGCAAACTTATCGCCATTTCGGTCTGCAGAAATTATCAGACTAGATAAATTTAATCACTAAAAAAGCCTTATTGTATTCAATAAGGCTTTTTTAATTACTCACTATAACTTTTCAAATTACTTAATTTTGCTAAACCCACTTCACAACTTTTTAACTGAGTTGCTAATTCCATTTGAAGAATCTGTTGTTTACTTTGGTTTAACTTATTTTTAATTTTTCCTACCTGTGTATGTGTGCCAGGTTGTTTTTCTGCTTGCGCAATCAAATTCTCTGTTTCTTTAAATAGTTGTTCACATTGTTGTGGCAGAATATTTGATGCAAAAGTAGAGGTTGATACAGTAGAGAAAAGTGCGGTTAAAATAAGGAATGTTTTTTTCATTTTAAGTCCTTGTTTCTCTTTATTATAAAATCTAAAAATTAAACTAGGCGGGAAAATAGCAAAATATACTTAGTATGTCTAGCTTTTGAAGTCATTTATTGTTGTAAATTGTGATAAGGATCACGTGTAACATATATTTTTGTACAAAAAATAGCAAAATTGATTTATATCAATTAAATTATTTTTAATAAATAATAGGTATTTTATATCTTATGTCAAAAATGTGATCTAGATATCGTTTTTACTGTTTTTTATACTTATATTTAGTAGTAGAATACCCGCCAATTTGGCTTATCTCTATAATAATTGGTGTTTTTTAACCATTTGAGAATGATTATGTAGATAAACCAATTTAAACTTAGCTAATTGGAGTTGAGTGATTAGGGATTATTTAAGGCTTTGCCTTTTTAATCATTGTTGGAACTAATGTTGTTTATACAGAGGAGTTGAGAATGTTGGACGTTGTTGACCTTTCTCGCTTGCAGTTTGCTTTAACTGCGTTGTATCACTTCATTTTCGTGCCGCTGACATTAGGTTTGTCATTCGTCCTTGTGATTATGGAAACCATTTATGTGGCGACAGGCAAAGAAGTTTATAAAGATATGACAAGATTCTGGGGTAAGTTATTTGGTATTAACTTCGCCCTTGGGGTGACCACAGGTATCATTATGGAATTCCAATTCGGTACTAACTGGTCTTATTATTCTCATTATGTAGGTGATATTTTTGGTGCGCCATTAGCGATTGAAGCGTTACTAGCCTTTTTCTTAGAATCAACTTTTGTGGGGTTATTCTTCTTTGGTTGGGATCGTTTAACTAAAGGTAAACACTTACTTGCTACATATTGCGTAGCTTTCGGTTCGAACTTATCTGCAATGTGGATTTTAGTTGCTAATGGTTGGATGCAGTCTCCTGCTGGCTCAGAATTTAATTTTGAGACAGTACGTATGGAAATGACGAGCTTCTTAGACCTTTGGCTAAATCCAGTTGCCCAAAGTAAATTCTTGCACACGTTAACAGCAGGTTATTCGACTGGTGCAATGTTTGTATTAGGTATTAGTGCATTCTATTTATTAAAAGGTCGTGATATTGGTTTTGCCAAACGTTCATTCTCTGTTGCTGCAACCTTTGGTTTTATTGCGGCATCAGCGGTGTTAATTATGGGGGATGAATCAGGTTACGACATAGGTAAAGCACAACCAGTGAAATTGGCTGCAATGGAAGCCGAGTTTGAAACTCATCCTGCGCCAGCGCCATTTCATCCAGTTGCAATTCCAAATACTGCAGAAATGAAAAATGATTTTGCGATTGAGATCCCATATTTGGGTGGTTTAATTGCAACGCGTTCTTTAGATACTGAAATTGTTGGTTTGAAAGATATTCAAGCGAAAAATGAAGGTCGTGTTCGTAACGGTATGGTAGCTTACGATTTATTCACGCAATTAAAAGCAGAGAAAAAATCAGCAGGCCACGTAAATCCAGAAACTAAAGCAAAATTTGATGAAGTAAAAGGTGATTTAGGTTTTGGTTTATTATTAAAACGTTACACAGATAAAGTTGTAGATGCAACAGATGAACAAATTAAACAAGCTGCTCGCGATACTATTCCAAACGTAGGTCCTAACTTCTGGGCATTCCGTGGGATGTTAGCAGCCGGTGGTTTAATTATTTTACTGACCTTCGGCGCATTTGTTCAAAATTTACGTAACAAAGTCACTTCTTCTCGCTTATTGCTTAAAGCATTACTTTGGTGTATCCCATTGCCAATCTTAGCAATTGAATTTGGTTGGTTCTTAGCTGAGTCTGGTCGTCAACCTTGGGCAATCTATGAAGTTTTACCTGTTGGGGTATCAGCGTCTCAGTTAAGTACTGGTGATTTATGGTTCTCTATTGGTTTAATTTGTGCGCTTTATCTTGCGTTCATTATTGTTGAGATGTATTTGATGTTTAAATATGCGCGTTTGGGTCCAAGTGCGTTAAAAACCGGCAAATACTACTTTGAACAATCATCTAAATAAGCAGGAGATGAATTATGGTTGATTATGAATTTCTACGTTTTATTTGGTGGGTGTTAGTTATTGTATTGTTGATCGGTTTTTCTGTTACCGACGGATTCGATATGGGCGTGACCGCACTTTTACCTGTAACAGGCAAAAAAGAAGTGGAACGCCGTATTATGATCAACTCTATTGCCCCACATTGGGATGGTAACCAAGTTTGGTTGTTAACTGCGGGCGGCGCAGTATTTGCGGCATGGCCAATTGTATATGCAGTTTCATTCTCAGGTTTCTACATCGCTTTAGTATTGGTTTTAGCTGCATTATTCTTACGCCCATTGGGTTTTGAATATCGTGCAAAAATTGATAACCCGACTTGGCGTTCTGTTTGGGATTGGGGACTATTCGCAGGTGGTTTTGTACCATCATTAGTATTTGGTGTGGCTTTTGGTAATTTATTACAAGGCGTTCCATTCCATTTCAACGAATTGACTCAAGTAACTTATACCGGTTCATTCTTTGAATTATTAAATCCATTTGCATTATTGTGTGGTGTTATTAGCTTATCAATGCTTGTGACTCACGGTGCGAACTGGTTACAAATGAAAACAACCGAAGAATTGCGTGATCGCGCTCGTTCAGTAAGCCAAATCGGTGCTATTGTGACTTTAATTGCATTCGTATTAGCTGGAGCATGGTTATACTTTAAAGAGGGTTATGTAGTAACGAGTGTAGTGGATCATTACGCGCCATCTTCTCCAATGAATAAAGAAGTTACTGTTGAAACTGGTGCGTGGTTTAGAAATTTCAATGAAATGCCAATTCTTTGGATTTTCCCTGCATTAGCCGTAGTTGCTGCGCTATTAAATGCGGCATTTTCTAAAGCCAATCGTTGTGGTTTTGCATTCTTTTTCTCTGCATTAACAATGGCTGGTGTAATTATTACTGCTGCAGTATCTATGTTCCCATTTGTGATGCCTTCAAGCTCACATCCTGAACAAAGTTTGTTAATGTGGGATGCAACTTCAAGTGAATTAACATTAACGTTAATGTTGATTTTTGCGCTTATCTTTGTGGCTATTTCTTTGGTTTATACCATTTGGTCTTATTCGAAGATGTTTGGTCGCTTAGATGCGAATTTCATTGATGAAAATAAACACTCATTATACTAAGGAGATTAATATGTTATATGTAATTTGGGTAGTGGGTGTGTTATTAGCTATATTTGCCAGTGCAAAATTAACCATTGGCAAAGAAAAAGCAGGAAAATTTGACGAGTAATATGATTCGTTCACTCTATCAATTAATTAATAAGGGTTCGTTTCGAACCCTTTCATTTATTTTAGCGCTAGGACTAACAGCTGTATTTTTCTTTAATATTGATAATTTTTCAACGTTGTTACGAAATGATTCTCCTTGGTGGATTTTGATGATCTTTTGGGGATTGATTACGGTTTGGATTCATGGAATCGGATTTGAAATTAAAAGCGTAATTTGGAAACTAATTTTCTTACCTTATATCGCTTATATCATTATATTGATTAGTGCTGTAGAGCATTTTTATTTACGAGGATGATTTTTTTCTTCGGCATATTGCTTATCTAAAAAACAGGTTCTAAAATACCCGACCTATTGCGGTGGCAAAGCTTAATAATGTCAGAAAAAACCTTCTATCTTCCCGTTCGAGTATATTATGAAGATACTGATGCTGGTGGCGTTGTGTATCATGCTCGTTATTTGCATTTTTTTGAGCGGGCTAGAACAGAATATTTACGAGCGTTAAATTTTACGCAGCAAACTTTATTACAAGAACAACAACTCGCGTTTGTTGTCAAATCGCTCGCTATTGATTATTGCGTTGCGGCAAAATTGGATGATTTACTCACGGTAGAAACAGATGTCATAGAGATAAAAGGTGCAACAATCCTTTTTGAGCAACGACTTATGCGTGATACGGTGATGTTATCAAAGGCTACAGTCAAGGTAGCCAGTGTTCATCTTGGCAATATGAAACCTGTGGCTCTTCCTAAAGAAGTAAAAGCTGCGTTTTACAACCTAAAATAAACTTTTCGGAGTATGCAATGACTGCAGAATTGAATTTTTTAGATCTTTTTCTAAAAGCAAGTATTGTTGTTCAACTTGTAATTGTGATTTTGATTTCATTCTCAATTATTTCTTGGGCAATTATTATTCAACGTAGCCGAGTTTTAACGGCTGCTTTAAAAGAAGCGAATACTTTTGAAGACCGTTTCTGGTCTGGTGAAGATTTGAATAAGCTATATGAAGGATTATCAAATCGTCGTGATATTTTAACGGGTAGTGAGCAAATTTTCTTTGTTGGTTTCAAAGAGTTTTCTCGCTTGAAACAAGTGAATCCTGATGCGCCAGAGGCGATTATTAAAGGAACCACTCGAGCAATGAATCTTACAATGAATCGTGAAGTTGAAAGTCTTGAAAGTCGCGTTCCGTTTTTGGCTACAGTAGCTTCTGTTAGTCCTTATATTGGTTTATTCGGAACCGTTTGGGGTATCATGCACGCTTTTATGGCATTAAGTGGTGCTAAACAAGCAACTTTACAAATGGTTGCTCCTGGTATTGCTGAGGCTTTGATTGCTACTGCAATCGGTTTGTTTGCTGCGATTCCGGCTGTAATGGCTTATAACCGTTTAAGTTTACGCGTGAATGCTATCGAACAGAATTACGGTAACTTTATTGATGAATTTACGACGATTTTACATCGCCAAGCTTTCGGCAAAGCACCGCACTAAAATATAGAAAAAATACACCGCACTCTTTCGTTAAGTGCGGTGAAAAATAAGAGAGATTTGAATTATGGCTCGTCGTCAGCGTAAAGATATTAAATCTGAAATTAATATTGTACCGTTTTTGGATGTATTATTAGTGCTTGTGTTGATCTTTATGGCAACAGCACCAATTATTAGCCAAAGCGTACAAGTGGAATTGCCGGATTCAGTGCAAAGTCAAAATGTATCTAATGAAGATAAAGTGCCGGTAATTCTTGAAGTTTCAGGGATTGGACAATATGCGATTTCTATTGGCGGAGAACGTCAAGAAGGGTTAACGGAAGAAATGGTGACACAGTTATCTCGACAAGAATTTGATAAAGATAATAACACACTATTTTTAGTGGGTGGAGCTAAGGAAGTTCCCTATGAAGAAGTGATTAAAGCACTTAATCTGCTCCACCTCGCTGGAATTAAATCTGTTGGTTTAATGACAAACCCAATTTAACTAAGTAGGTAACCGTGCAAAATAATCGACAAAAAAAAGGCGCAAATGCATTTGTTATTTCTATAGTGATGCACCTTGTTTTGTTTGGATTGTTGATTGTCAGCTCTTTCTACCATACAGTTGAAATTATGGGTGGTGGAGAAGGTGATGGTGATGCTATGGGGGCAGTAATGGTCGATACTGGCTCTGCAGCGCAAGAATGGGGTAGAATTCAACAACAGAAAAAAGGGCAAGCGGATAAACAGAAACGTCCAGAACCCGTTGTTGAAGAAAAACCGCCACAACCTAATCAAGAAGAGATTAAGCGTCAACAGGAAGTTCAACGACAAGAAGAGTTAAAACGTCAGCAAGAACAGCAACGTCAGCAAGAACAGCAACGTCAGCAAGAAATAAAAAAACAACAAGAGCAAGCTCGTCAAGAAGCGTTGGAAAAACAGAAGCAAGCTGAAGAGGCTAAGGCTAAACAAGCTGCTGAAGCTGCAAAATTAAAAGCAGATGCAGAGGCTAAACGTTTAGCTGCAGCTGCAAAACAAGCTGAAGAAGAGGCGAAAGCTAAAGCGGCAGAACTTGCAGCACAAAAAGCAAAACAAGAAGCAGAAGCCAAGGCAAAAGCTGAAGCCGCTGCTAAAGCAAAAGCTGAGGCTAAAGCGAAAGCAGAAGCTGATGCAAAAGCTAAAGCCGCTGCTGATGCTAAAGCAAAAGCTGATGCAGAGGCTAAAGCTGCGGCAGAGGCGAAAGCTAAGGCTGCTGCAGATGCTAAAGCTAAAGCGGATGCAGCAAAACGAAAAGCGGACCAAGCCAGTTTAGATGATTTCTTAAATGGCGGAGATATTGGTGGCGGTAGTGCATCTAAAGGCGGAAATGCGAATAAAGGTGGAACTCAAGGTAGCGGTGCTGCGCTTGGTTCTGGCGATGGTGGCAAAGTAGGAGATCAATACGCTGGAGTGATTAAGAAAGAGATTCAACGTCGTTTCTTAAAAGATCCAAGTTTTGCAGGAAAAGTTTGTCGTATTAAAATTCAATTAAGTCGAGATGGAACAATCTTGGGATATCAAAAAATTTCAGGCCCTGATGATATTTGTACAGCAGCATTAAGTGCGGTTGCTAGAACGAAAAAAGTTCCAGCTGCGCCATCAGATGAAATTTATGAAAAATATAAATCGCCAATTATTGACTTTGATATTCGATAATTCTTTAGAAAAATTTATTGTTAAATTTTAAAGGTAACAAAATGAAATTATTAAAACGTTTAGTGAGCGTATTAGCGATTGTACTTGCTGTTGCAAGCAATGCATTCGCAGATGATGAAGTTCGCATTGTAATTGATGAAGGGGTTGATGGTGCACGTCCTATAGCTGTTGTGCCGTTTGCCGGATCTGCACCGGAAGATATTAGCAAAATTGTTGCTGATGATTTACGTAACAGTGGTAAATTTAATCCTATTGCGGTGTCTCAGATGCCTCAACGTCCAACTTCAGCAGCTGAAGTAAATCCTGAAGCTTGGTCTAATATTGGCATTGACGCAATTGTGGTCGGACAAGTTGTTCCATCTGGTAATGGTTATAGTATTACTTATCAATTAATTGATACCGTTGGTGCATCAGGTACGCCAGGGGCGGTATTAATGCAAAATAGCTATACAGTGACAAATAAATGGTTACGCTATGGTGCTCATACTGTTAGTGATGAGGTTTTTGAAAAGTTAACTGCGATTCGTGGTGCGTTTAGAACTCGTATCGCTTATGTCGTGCAAAAAAATGGTGGTTCACAGCCCTATGAAGTGCGTGTTGCAGACTACGATGGCTATAATCAATTTATCGTAAATCGTAGCTCTCAACCAATTATGTCACCAGCTTGGTCTCCTGATGGTCAACGTTTAGCATATGTATCCTTTGAAAATAAAAAATCACAACTTGTTGTACAAGATTTAAATTCTGGTGCTCGTAAAGTGGTGGCTTCTTTCCCTGGACATAATGGTGCTCCTGCATTCTCTCCGGATGGTTCACGTTTAGCCTTTGCCTCTTCACAGGATGGATCATTAAATATTTATGTGATGAGCTCATACGGCGGAGCTCCAACTCAATTAACTCGTGGTGCAGGTAATAATACAGAACCATCTTGGTCTCCAGACGGTAGCTCAATTTTATTTACATCCGATAGAAGTGGTTCACCACAAGTTTATCGTATGAGTGCAAACGGTGGTGGTGCAACACCGGTTGGTGGTCGCGGTAGTGCACAAATTAGCGCTGATGGCAAAACCCTTGTGATGATTAATGGAAACAATAATGTTGTTAAACAAGATCTTACATCTGGTGCATCAGAAGTACTTAGTACGTCTTTCTTAGGCGAAAGTCCAAGTCTTTCACCAAATGGAATTATGATTATTTATAGTTCTACACAAGGCTTAGGAAAGGTGCTACAATTAGTTTCTGCAGATGGTCGCTTCAAAGCGAGCCTTCCAGGAAGTAATGGCCAAGTGAAATTTCCTGCTTGGTCGCCATACTTAACTAAATAAAGAAAACTCATTGAGGAGAAATCTAATGAACAAATTTGTTAAATCATTATTAGTTGCAGGTTCTGTAGCTGCATTAGCTGCTTGTAGTTCATCTAACAACGATGCTGCTGGCAATGGCGCAGGCCAAACTTTTGGCGGTTACTCTGTTTCTGATCTTCAACAACGTTACAACACCGTATATTTCGGTTTTGACAAATACAACATCGAAGGTGAATACGTTCAAATCTTAGATGCACATGCAGCATATTTAAATGCAACTCCAGCTGCTAAAGTATTAGTAGAAGGTAATACTGACGAACGCGGTACACCAGAATACAACATCGCGTTAGGTCAACGTCGTGCAGATGCAGTTAAAGGTTATTTAGCTGGTAAAGGTGTTGATGCTGGTAAATTAGGCACAGTATCTTACGGTGAAGAAAAACCTGCAGTATTAGGTCACGATGAAGCTGCATATTCTAAAAACCGTCGTGCAGTGTTAGCATACTAATTCTTAGTATTTCTAATACTTGAAAAACAGGATCCATTTTATTGGATCCTGTTTTGTTTTCATCGTTTGTAATTTAATCAATTAGTTTGAAAGAATGAATTTATTCTTTTGATTCTAAAATAAATGCGCTATCATTAATTCATCAACACAGTGGGTCGTTAGCTCAGTCGGTAGAGCAGCGGACTTTTAATCCGTTGGTCGAAGGTTCGAATCCTTCACGACCCACCACTCTCTGATTTAGTTGTCCAGTTGGGTTGTTAGCTCAGTTGGTAGAGCAGCGGACTCTTAATCCGTCGGTCGAGAGTTCGAACCTCTCACAACCCACCATTCTTATTTTTATTATTCATCTCTAATATTTTAAATTTCTTTAATTTGCTTAAATTCTTGACTATTTTTAGCGGTTATTGTGGTAGAATATCCTTAAATTTTAGTCGGGCATCATTATGTTGGAAAATATTCGTATTGTTTTAATTGAGACTTCGCATAGCGGTAATATTGGTTCTGCTGCTAGAGCAATGAAAACAATGGGATTGACCCAGCTTTGTCTTGTTTCACCAAAATCCGTTGATGAACAATCTTATGCTCTTTCAGCTGGCGCAGAAGATATTGTAAAAAATGCAAGAGTTGTCGATAGTTTTGATGAAGCTGTCAATGATTGCTCTTTGGTGATTGGAACAAGTGCTCGTTTACGTCATTTGCAAAGTACATTGATCGAGCCTCGAGAATGCGCGGAGAAAGTTGTAGCGCATGAAGGCAAGATAGCTATTGTGTTTGGTCGTGAACGTATTGGATTAACGAATGAAGAGTTGTTGAAATGTCATTACCATTTGAATATCCCAGCTAATCCTGATTATTCTTCTTTAAATTTGGCAATGGCTGTGCAGTTGGTGAGTTACGAATTGCGTATGGCGTTTTTAGCACAAGATAAGAAGGAAAATTCACTTTCTTTAATAGAACAAAACTATCCAACAGCAGAACAACTCACTTATTTTTTTGAGCACACAGAGCGTGTATATCAAGCACTAGGATTTATTCAAAATCAAGGTGTTATGCATAAATTGAAGCGCTTATATTACCGCGCTCAACTTGAAAAAAATGAATTAAATATTTTAAATGGCATGCTAAGTGCGGTCGAAAAATGGATTGATCTTGATTTAGATTAATTGACTGATTTAGTAGGATATGTAAATATTGCAACATCACTTTTTAAGGATACTTCATGAAACTTACATCAAAAGGTCGTTATGCAGTCACTGCGATTCTTGATATCGCTTTAAATGCAGAAAAAGGTCCTGTGAGCCTTGCAGATATTTCTGAGCGTCAACATATTTCGTTATCTTATTTAGAACAACTTTTTGCTAAATTACGCCGTGATGGATTAGTAAAAAGTGTTCGTGGACCTGGCGGAGGTTATCAGCTAGGTTTACCAAGTGACCAAATTTCAGTGGGAATGATTATTTCAGCGGTAAATGAAAATATTCATGTGACAAAATGTCTTGGTCGTGGAAATTGTCAAAATGGCGTAGAATGTTTAACTCATACATTGTGGGAAGATCTGAGTAATCGCATTGAAAATTTTCTTAATGAAATTACTTTGGCTGAATTGGTGAGTAAACGTGAGTCAAAACGCCAAACTCATAGCGATTTTGAGAATTTAATTAATTGTTAATCAATAAAGGAAAGTAGTCCGTACAGTGCAAAATGCATTAAAAGTGCGGTCAAATTTAGAATGATTTAGGAGTGAAAAATGAAATTACCTATTTATTTAGACTATGCAGCAACTTGTCCTGTGGACGAGCGTGTTGCGAAGAAAATGATGGAATTTTTAACCATTGACGGTACATTCGGTAACCCAGCTTCTCGCTCGCATAAATTTGGTTGGCAAGCAGAAGAAGCGGTTGATGTGGCTCGTAATCAAATTGCGGATCTTATTGGTGCCGATTCTCGTGAAATTGTGTTTACTTCTGGTGCGACAGAATCAGATAACCTTGCAATTAAGGGTGCTGCGCATTTTTACCAAACTAAAGGCAAGCATATCATCACTTGCAAAACCGAGCATAAAGCCGTTTTAGATACTTGTCGTCAATTAGAGCGTGAAGGTTTTGAAGTGACTTATTTATCACCCGAGTCTGATGGTTTAATTGATTTAGAGAAATTTAAAGCCGCACTTCGTCCCGATACTATTTTAGTTTCAATTATGCATGCCAATAATGAAATTGGCGTGTTGCAAGATATTAAAGCTATTGGTGAGCTTTGTCGTGCAAATAAAACGATTTTCCATGTGGACGCAACTCAAAGTGTGGGCAAGGTTGCGATTAACTTGGAAGAGTTGCCAGTTGATTTATTATCTATGTCTAGCCATAAACTTTATGGACCTAAAGGTATTGGTGCGTTATACGTTCGTCGTAAACCACGTATTCGTTTAGAAGCGATTATTCATGGTGGTGGTCATGAGCGCGGAATGCGTTCAGGTACATTACCTGTCCACCAAATCGTGGGAATGGGCGAGGCTTATCGAATTGCAAAAGAAGAAATGGCAACAGAAATGCCACGTTTAAAAGCTCTTCGTGATCGTTTATATAATGGCTTAAAAGATATTGAAGAAACCTACGTAAATGGCTCAATGGAGCACCGTTTAGATAGTAATTTAAATATTAGCTTTAACTATGTTGAAGGTGAATCTTTAATGATGGCATTGCGTGATATTGCAGTATCTTCTGGTTCTGCTTGTACATCAGCTAGCTTAGAGCCGTCTTATGTATTACGTGCACTTGGTTTAAATGATGAATTGGCACATAGTTCAATTCGTTTCACACTTGGTCGTTACACCACTGAAGAAGAAATTGATTATACAATTAATTTAGTAAAAGGTGCGGTGGAAAAACTTCGTGCATTATCGCCATTATGGGATATGTTTAAAGAAGGCATCGACCTTAGTACAATTGAGTGGTCAGCTCACTAGGATTTAACTGCTATTATTAAATGGCGTTTCTCAAGGATTTAAAAAAGGAAAGTTAAAATGGCTTATAGCGAAAAAGTAATCGATCATTATGAAAATCCGCGCAATGTGGGTTCTATGGATAAAAAAGATAGCAATGTTGGTACTGGCATGGTGGGGGCGCCAGCTTGTGGCGATGTAATGCAGTTACAAATTAAAGTAAATGATAACGGCATTATTGAAGATGCAAAATTCAAGACTTATGGTTGTGGTTCTGCTATTGCATCTAGCTCATTAATTACCGAATGGGTGAAAGGTAAATCTTTAGAAGAAGCAGGTGCTATCAAAAATAGCCAAATTGCAGAAGAGTTAGAATTACCACCAGTGAAAGTACACTGTTCCATTTTAGCAGAAGATGCAATTAAAGCGGCAATTGCTGATTACAAATCCAAAAAAGGCGAATAATATGAAAAAGTGCGGTCGGTTTTGACCGCACTTTTAGTGGTTTTGGGGGATATATGAGTATTACATTAACAGAAAAAGCCGCTCAACGAGTGAAAGCTTTTTTGGATAATCGTGGCAAAGGTATTGGTTTGCGTTTAGGAGTGAAAACATCAGGCTGTTCTGGCTTAGCTTATGTGCTTGAGTTTGTTGATGTCTTAAATGAAGAAGATCAAGTTTTTGAACAGTACGGTGTGAATATTATTGTCGATCCAAAAAGCTTAGTTTATCTCAATGGTATTGAGTTGGATTATGTGAAAGAAGGCTTAAATGAAGGCTTCAAATACAATAATCCAAATGTAAAAGAATCTTGTGGCTGTGGCGAAAGTTTCCATGTTTAAGGTAATAATCTGATGTTAAATCCTTTTCAAATTTTTGATTTACCCGTTGATTTTCAGTTAGATGAGAAGGTGTTAAATACACGTTATTTAGAATTACAAAAGGCGCTACATCCAGATAATTTTGTATCAAGTAGTGCGTTAGAACAACGCGTTGCGATGCAAAAATCCACCGAAGTGAATGATGCCTTAAAAACGTTAAAAGACCCAATTTTGCGAGCGGAAGCTATCATTGCGCTTAATACGGGTGAACAGATAGATCTTGAACAAAAAAGTACGCAAGATGTGGCGTTTTTAATGCAACAGTTACAGTGGCGAGAACAACTAGAAGAACTTGAAGATCAGAAAGATGAAGAAGCATTAAACGCTTTTACAAAAGAAATTAAACAAGAAACTCAGTCATTATTAACCGCACTTTCGGAGAGTCTGACATCCCAACAATGGACGAAAGCATCTCAACAGTGTGATAAATTACGTTTTACTCGTAAGCTTTCTGAAGAAATTGAACGTGTAGAAGAACGCCTTGTTGAACTGTAATAGATCTATATCTCAATATCCCTTGATATTATGCAAACTCTCGAACAACTAATCTCTTCAGAAAATTCTGCTTGGCCTATACTTTCCCAATGGATTGAAAGTGCACGTAATCATTGTTATGTCATTAAAAAAGATCAATCAAGTGCAGAACGTGAACTTTTTACCATGCAAATGCCAACATCATCACCAATGGGGGCTGTGATTTATGAAACAGGTGGAATTTTAATTCATTATGGTTGGTTGCGTATTTTAGGTTCAGGAAGTTTTAAATTACCGCGTGGATTGATGGATTGGAATTTTAGTAAGTCTTTTAGTGAGTCTGGTGAAAAACCAAAATATTTATTGGTTGCAGATGATGTGATAGGCGGTTACTTTGCATTAAATGGTGGTTCGTTAGGCGATAACCTTGGCAAAATTTATTACTTTTCACCAAAAGATCTCACTTGGCATAATTTAAATTTTACTTATACAGAATTTTTAGCTTGGGCATTGAATGGTGATTTAGAGGCTTTTTATCAAGGTCTATTTTGGCAAAATTGGCAAGATGATGTAAAACAATTGGATGGTAATCAAATTTTTATATTCTCGCCTGACTTAAGCGAAGAGAGAAAAATAGCGATTGATGAACGTCAAAAACACGAAGTCAATATTGAAACACATTACCAAGCAAGCTTTGCAGAAAAAAATAAATTTGATTTGGCGTATTCCGTCGCATAACCAGTAGAAAGATAACATATGGCATTATTACAAATTGCAGAACCAGGACAAGCTGCTGCACCGCATCAACATCGTTTAGCCGTTGGGATTGATTTGGGAACAACCAATTCTTTGGTTGCATCCGTGCGTAGTGGGCAATCCGTGATTCTTAATGATGAAAAAGAGCGTAGTCTTTTACCATCAGTTGTTCATTATGGCGTTAAAGAGAAGAAAGTTGGTTTAGAAGCTTTTGAACAAGCCTCACTTGATCCAAAAAATACGATAATTTCGGTAAAACGCCTAATTGGTCGTAGTCTTGCTGATGTTCAGTCTCGTTATCCTAGTTTGCCTTATGAATTTGTGGCGAGTGAAAATGGATTGCCTTTAATTGTCACGGCACAGGGGCCAAAAAGTCCAATTGAAGTGTCTTCAGATATTTTATCGCGCTTAAATCACATTGCAGAACAACGCCTTGGTGGTGAGCTTTCGGGGGTTGTGATTACGGTTCCTGCTTATTTCGATGATGCTCAACGTCAAAGTACTAAGGATGCTGCGCGTTTAGCTGGGCTAAATGTATTACGTTTATTGAATGAACCCACTGCAGCCGCAGTCGCTTATGGATTAGATAGCGGGCAGGAAGGGATTATTGCCGTTTATGATTTAGGTGGTGGTACATTTGATATTTCAATTTTACGCTTATCAAAAGGTGTTTTTGAAGTTCTAGCAACAGGGGGCGATACTGCGCTAGGTGGTGATGATTTTGATCATTTAATTGCAGATTGGATAGTTGAACAAACCCAAATAAAACCACAAACCCCAAATCAACAGCGCGAATTGATAACCCTTGCGAGCCATGCCAAAATTGCTTTAACTACAGAGAAAAGTGCGGTGATTTCTTGGCAGAATTTTTCAGTAGAAATTTCACGAGAACAATTTAATGCGTTGATTCATTCACTGGTAAAACGTTCATTGCTAACTTGTCGCCGAGCTTTGAAAGATGCCAACGTTGAATCTGAAGAAGTGCAAGCTGTGGTGATGGTTGGTGGTTCAACTCGAGTGCCATACGTACGAGAACAAGTTGGCGAGTTTTTTGGTAAAACACCACTCACTTCCATTGATCCAGACAAAGTTGTGGCACTTGGTGCCGCAATTCAAGCGGATATTTTAGTCGGTAATAAAACTGATTCAGATATGTTGTTGTTGGATGTCGTGCCGCTTTCTTTAGGCATTGAGACGATGGGGGGATTAGTGGAAAAAATTATTCCACGTAACACAACAATTCCTGTGGCTCGTGCACAAGAGTTTACTACTTTCAAAGATGGCCAAACAGCAATGACCGTTCATGTTGTACAAGGTGAACGTGAGCTGGTAGATGATTGTCGCTCTTTAGGGCGTTTTACTCTACGAGGTATTCCGGCAATGGCTGCGGGTGCCGCTCATATTCGAGTGACTTATCAAGTCGATGCGGATGGTTTATTAAGTGTGACTGCAATGGAAAAATCGACGAAAGTGCAGGCATCAATCCAAATTAAACCTTCCTATGGTTTAACCGATGAAGAAGTGACCGCAATGATAAAATCTTCTTTTGATAATGCGCAAGAGGATTTACAAGCTCGCGAATTAGCTGAGCAACGAGTAGAAGCGGATCGTGTGATTGAAAGTGTGATTGTTGCGTTACAAGCAGATGGGGCTGACTTGCTGAGCACAGAAGAGTTTCATCATATTGAAAGTGTGTTAAAACAATTAATGGATGTAAAACAAGGTTCAGATCGTGATGCAATCGCGCAAGGAATTAAAGCCTTGGATACTGCTACCCAAGAATTTGCAGCACGTCGAATGAATGCATCGATTAATAAAGCTTTGACAGGCAAAAATTTGTCAGATATTGAAAAACCGTAAAAGTGCGGTCAGATTATTAAATAATTTTGAGGAAAGTGTTATGCCAAAAGTGATTTTTTTACCTAATGAAGAATTTTGTCCCGAAGGTATGGTTGTTGATGCCGCTGCAGGTGATAATTTATTAGAAGTTGCCCACAATGCAGGAGTAGAAATCCATCATGCTTGTGATGGCTCCTGTGCTTGTACAACTTGCCATGTCATTATCCGTGAAGGCTTTGACTCTCTAAATGAAACGAGTGACCAAGAAGAAGATATGCTGGATAAAGCTTGGGGATTAGAAATGGATAGTCGTTTATCTTGCCAATGTGTCGTGGGAGACGAAGATCTTGTGGTAGAAATTCCGAAATATAACATTAACCATGCCAATGAGGCTGCTCACTAATGAAATGGACTGATGCACAGTTAATTGCAGAAGAACTTTACGATCGTAATCCAGATTTAGATCCAAAAACCGTTCGTTTTACCGATTTACATAAATGGATTTGTGAACTTGAAGATTTTGATGATGATCCTAATAAGTCAAATGAAGCGATTCTTGAGGCTATTTTATTGAAATGGTTGGATGAATTTGAATAATCAGAAATTTGATTGAAAAAATACCCGCACTTTGGTGCGGGTATTATTTTTTTAAAGGTTATTTAATTTCATTTTTGCCATTTGTTGTTCTAATTGGCTACCACTTTGTTGTGCTTGCTCAAAGCTGTTTTTAGCCGCAACTTTATCTCCTTTGGCGACTTGGATATCGCCGGTTAAAATTGCTTTACGAGCATTAAAGCTTTCGCCTTTCACTTGGTTTAAGGTGGTTAAAGCATTGTCTAATTGACCCAGTTGAAATTGCACCGCACTCAGACGTAATGCAACAATAGATGTTAATACTTCATCTTGAGATTGGGTTAATGCTTGATTTAAGTTTGCTTCTGCTGCAGCAAAGTCTTGTTTTTCAGTCGCTTTTTTCGCTTCATCTAACAAAGCAAAGACAGCGTATGCCGTTTTGCTGTTAGCTTGCACAAATTGTTCTATATTGGCTTTTTTAGCTTGTTCATCCTGTTGTGCAGAATAGATTAACGCATCATACTGAGCAGAAGCTTGAGCGATTTGTTCTGCCTGGTGAGCTTGCCAATAACGCCATCCAAACATACCACCAACCCCTAAGATAAAAGCGACAATAATTGTTTTGCCATTTTCTTTCCACCAGTCTTTCAACTGGTTAATCTCTTGTTCTTCTTCAATGGAATAAGCCATGTTTTTCCCCTTTTAAATTAAAATTGAGTTTGAATATAGTCGATTATATTCACTAAATCTAAGGTTTGCTGCTCTGCACCACCTTGTAAGTGTTTAACAACGACTTGTTTATTTTGTACTTCGCTTTCGCCGATAACTAATGCCAATGTTGCACCAGATTTATCTGCACGTTTAAATTGTTTTTTGAAATTACCGCCAGAGCAGTGCAACATCGTATTTAAGTGCGGTAATTCTGAACGCACTTTTTCCGCTAATTCAAAAGCGACTAATGTTGCGCCTTTGCCTTGATAAACAACATAAATATCCACCGCACTTTTCACAGGAATATTTGGATTAACTTCTTGCACCAACAAGACTAAACGTTCTAATCCCATCGCAAATCCGATGCTCGGTGTTGCGTGTCCGCCAAGTTGTTCCACTAAACCGTCATAACGACCGCCGCCACATACAGTACCTTGTGCGCCGAGGGCGGAGGTTACCCATTCAAATACAGTTTTGTTGTAATAATCTAAGCCACGAACGAGTTTAGGATTAATTTCATATTGAATACCCACTGCATCTAATAATGAACATAATTGTTCAAAATGCTCACGGCTTTCATCATCTAAATAATCAAGTAATTTTGGCGCGTTATCTAATACTTTTTGTAATTCTGGGTTTTTGGTATCCAAAATACGAAGTGGATTTTTTACCAAGCGATCTTTTTCTTCATCACTCATTAAATCTTGATGATTTTCTAAGAATCCAACCAAAGCTGAACGATAATTTGCTCGTGCTTCTAAAGAGCCAATTGAGTTAAGTTGAAGTGTCACATGTTGATCGATACCTAATGCTTTCCATAAACGGTAGGTAAGCATGATTAATTCTGCATCGATTTCTGGATTCGCAATACCGAATACCTCAACACCTGCTTGATGGAATTGACGGTAACGACCTTTTTGTGGGCGTTCATGACGGAACATTGGTCCCATATACCACAAGCGTTGTTCATTGTTATAGATCCAGCCGTGTTCAATAGCGGCACGCACGCAACCTGCCGTGCCTTCGGGGCGTAAGGTTAATTGTTCATCGTTATCCCAAAATGTGTACATTTCTTTTGAAACAACATCTGTTACTTCCCCGATTGCACGCGCAAATAATGGCGTGCTTTCTACAACTGGCATACGCACTTCGGAATAACCGTAGTTGTTTAATACTTGGCGTACTTGTGCTTCAATCCATTGCCATAATGGAGATTCAGTAGGGGAGCAATCGTTCATTCCGCGAATTGCTTGAATAGTTTTAGCCACGAGCTTTCCTTAAATAATTCTGTTTTTTGGATCTTGTTGTGCCAATTTTGCACGAATTTTTGCTTCTAATTGGTTAACAATATCTTCGTTATCGAAGCGTTCTTTTTGGCGTTCGCCATTAAGATAATAACCGCTTTTTTTGTTACCACCGGTTACCCCTAGATCAGATACGAGTGCTTCGCCTGGACCATTCACTACGCAACCGATAATCGATACATCCATTGGTGTAATAATATCTTCAAGGCGTTGTTCTAAGGCATTTACTGTACCGATTACATCAAACTCTTGGCGAGAACACGTTGGGCACGCAATAAAATTAATGCCACGAGAGCGAATTCGTAAAGATTTCAAAATATCAAAACCGACTTTGATTTCTTCTACAGGATCTGCCGCTAAAGAAACGCGTAGCGTATCGCCAATGCCCTCAGCTAATAACATTCCTAAACCCACCGCAGATTTTACTGCACCAGCGCGTGCGCCACCTGCTTCTGTAATGCCTAAATGTAAAGGTTGTTTAATTGCTTTAGCTAATAAACGATAAGCTTCCACCGCTAAGAATACATCAGAGGCTTTTACACTCACTTTAAATTGATCGAAATTAAGACGATCTAGAATTTCTACATGACGTAATGCTGATTCTAATAATGCTTCTGGTGTTGGCTCGCCGTATTTTTCTTGCAGATCTTTTTCTAAAGAGCCTGCATTTACGCCGATCCGAATCGGAATATTTTTGTCACGAGCACAATCAACAACGGCACGAATGCGATCTTCACGACCAATATTGCCTGGATTGATACGTAAACAATCCACTCCATATTCTGCAACTTTTAGTGCGATACGATAGTCGAAATGAATATCTGCTACGAGAGGGACATTCACTTGCTGTTTAATTTGTTTAAATGCTTCTGCAGCATCCATTGTTGGAACAGATACACGAATGATATCTGCACCAACACGTTCTAATGATTTAATTTGAGCAACTGTCGCTTCCACATCAGTGGTACGAGTATTTGTCATAGATTGCACGGCAATTGGCGCATCACCACCAACTGGTACATTTCCTACATAAATTTTTGTCGATTCACGACGCTTAATGCTTGGTTGAAAAGCTGACATCTTTTTCCTTATTAAGGTTGTGAAAGTTTGAATTTTGCAATGCGGCCATCCACTTTTAATGGATAATTTTCACCTTTATAGGTGATACGCACATTACTTGGTGCGCCAACAATTAATGAAAACTCATCTCCATTAAAAGTTAATACTTCACCTTTTTTGTACTCTTTTTGTGCTAATACTCGGCGATTTTTATCTTTTACGCTGAGCCAGCTCGTATTATTTAAGATTTCTACAATCAAGTCTCCTTTTACAGTAGGAGATGCTTGAGAAATTGATGGATTTTCTACCGCACTTTGAGTGTCTGAAACTGATTTTTCATCGTTTTTTGTTTGTGGAACGGCATTTTCTTGTGCTATGTCTGGTAACACATTATTTGTTATTTCTACTGGTTGTGAGACAGCTGCTGTTGTTTCTGGTGCAGTTTTATTACTTTCTTCTGTCGTCACAAGAGCTGTGGCTGGCTGATTGTTTTCGGTAGAGGCAACATAGCTTTGTACTAAGTCATCACGTTCTTGATTATTTTGTTGGTAACTTTGCCACCACCAAAGTCCAGTCATGCCAAGGACTAAAATAAGTACAATGATAGATAAACGTCCGACCCAACGAGAGTGCGATGAATATTGATTTACTTCACGAGTTGAACGAGCATTTTTACTCAGATCGTTTTTATCATTTTCTGCAAATGTAATATTTTCCCATACAGAATCAGGTAAGCGTAAGAACTTGGCATAGCTACGCACATAACCTTTTACAAAGATTGCAGGGGTAGATTTTTGAATAAATTCGTTATTTTCAAGCTGCTGTAATATGGAGGGACGCAGCGAAATTTCTTTGGCGACGTCTTCGAGAGAAAGATTTAAGTTTTCACGTGCTTGGCGAAAAATCTCACCCGGTGAAAGTTCTTGCTCAGTTGTTGGATTCATAAATTCAATTAAATAATATGCGATAAATAAAGGCTAAATTTTAAAGTCCAACGCTTGATTTGGCAATGCTTTATTTGAGGGTATTAAATTTTTCCGCTCGTTTACTATCAGTTTGTCGCAATTTTTGTAATGCTTGTTGATAAATATCCATTTTTTTAGCGGAATAAGCACAAAGAGCCATATTTTCAAATGTATCTGCTTGATGATAATAATTAGGTGAATTCAGTGCGAGTTGAAATTGCTGCATGGCTTGTTCAAATTGCTTTTGACGACATAAAAATGTGCCAAAATTATTATGTAAGTCTCCCTGTTGATTATTGAGTTTTAACGCTATTTCATATTCACGATGTGCGTTCTCGATTTCACCTTGTTGTTGATAATAATGCGCAAGTGCTGAATGCACGAGATAGTAATTTTTATCGTGTTGAAGTGCTTTATCTAAGTTGATTTTAGCGAGTTGAGGATTACCTTGTTGAAGGTAACCGAGTGCAAGTTCTACGCGAGCTTTAGCTGCTGATTGTTGATTGAAATCTTGAATGGTTGATTGGGAAACGCAAGCAGAAAAAATGAAAGGGAAAATAACCGCACTTAGTTGTTTACTTATTGTTTGCATTTTTTCTCCTTTTAACGGGGGGGGGGGGGAAGAAATAGTTAATATGCTTTAATTTGTATGAAAACATAGGGCATGTGAACTTGATTCATTCACATGCCTAGAATATTAATTAATTTCTGTCACCCCAATATTTTGTCCAAATTGGCGTTTCATTGCCGTACGTTTAGTACGATCGATAACATCTCCAGCTAACTGTCCGCAAGCCGCATCAATGTCATCTCCACGAGTTTTACGAATAATCACGGTAAAGCCATATTCCATTAAGGTTTTTTGGAAACGGTCAATACGCGTATTCGAGCTTTTTGCATAAGGTGCTTCTGGGAACGGATTCCACGGAATTAAATTAATTTTACAAGGTGTATTTTTTAATACTTCTGCAAGTTGATGAGCATGTTCTACACCATCATTCACATGATCGAGCATGACATATTCGATCGTGACTTTGCCGTGGTTTGCATTTGATACACTCAAATAACGATTTACTGAGTCAATCAAGGTTTTGATATTATATTTTTTGTTGATTGGCACAATTTCATCACGCAATTCATCGTTTGGGGCATGTAATGAAATAGCCAAAGCCACATCGATCATTTTGCTCAAATTATCCAATGCTGGCACAACGCCAGAAGTTGATAAAGTGACACGACGTTTTGATAAACCGTAGGCAAAATCATCTAACATAATTTCCATTGCGGGAACAACGTTAGCGACATTTAACAAAGGTTCACCCATTCCCATCATTACCACATTTGTAATTGGTCTAATGCCAGTAACTCCAAAGTTGCCAATAATTTTAGAGGCTCTCCAAACTTGGCCGATAATTTCTGAAACCGTTAAATTGCGATTAAATCCTTGTTGTGCTGTTGAACAGAATGTACAAGCCAAGGCGCAGCCAACTTGGGAAGATACACAAAGCGTAGCGCGATCTGCTTCGGGAATATACACAGTTTCAACTTGTTGTTCACCCACTTGCATTGCCCATTTTATCGTGCCATCGGCTGAACGCTGTTCAACGGCAACTTCTGGGGCTTTAATTTCTGCAACCGCCTTGAGCTTTTCTCGCAATTTCTTATTAATGTTTGTCATATTGTCGAAGTTATCTTCGCCAAAATGATAAATCCATTTTACTAACTGATCTGCTCGGAATGGTTTTTCGCCAAGTTCTTTAAAAAATTCGCGCATTTGTTGGCGCGTTAAATCCATTAGATTAATTTTTTTAGCTGGTGCCTCTGATTGCACAGACAATAATTCTGACATTTTAGCCTCGTTATTACACATTGTGGCGATAGCGTTGTACAGGTGTTTTTATTAAAAACTCACAACGAAAAATTCGCAATTAAAAAATGAACGGCGATTGTACAGATTTGTCACCGCATAATCTAGCGGAATTAAAAAACGATGGAAAATATCACCGTACTTTTTTGCGATCTAGATCGCAAATATTTCCAATTACAGCGTAAAAAGTGCGGTAAAATGTAAGCCTATTTTCTAAGGTGACCAATAATGTTTAAAAAAGCTTTATTTATTTTATCTTTGTGTCCTTCTTTTGCGGTGGCACAGTCTTATGTTGTGTATGATTTTACGCATAATCGAGTGTTGGAAAGCCATGCGCCTGATAGCGTTCAGCCCATTGCTTCTGTAACTAAATTAATGACGGCGAACGTTTTTCTAGAGAATAATACAAATCCTAATTGTACCATTGCGATAACCAGTGACGATCGTGATTACATTAAAGGTACAAGCACAAAATTACCAATGAATGTTCCGATGGCCTGCAGAGAATTATTAAAGGCGATGCTTGTACATTCTGATAACTATGCTGCCCATGCGCTTTCTCGTGCAGCAGGAATGAGCAGAGTACAATTTATTAATAAAATGAATGAAAAAGCTCGCCAATTAGGCATGTATTCTACTCGTTTTCATGATAGTTCAGGTTTATCGAGTAGCAATATCTCCAGTCCTATGGATTTAGTTAAACTTGCTAAACATTCTTTAAATAAACCTGAAATTCGACAACTATCCAATATCAGTGCTACGAATATTCAAGCTGGAAGACATAGCGTATTAATGAAAAATACAAATAAATTAGTGCGTGATGAAATTTTTGATGCTGTAGTAAATAAGACAGGATACATTCGAGAATCTGGTTATAACCTTGTTTTCATCAATAAACACCCGTGTAAAAATGCAACTATTGGCGTAATTAGTTTAAATAACGCTTCCTCTGCGTATCGTTCTAGTTTTACTAAAAGTAAATTAGAGAAATTTGGCTGCACGGCATTAAATGGAAGAACAATTCGTGATGTAGCAGGAGAAGCCCAATATGAAGATGGTTACGATGAAGCGGGATTTAATACGCTAATTCAGAAATTATCAAAATAATGTTCATAAACATAAAAACGCGAGATAACAGTTTGTTTTATCTCGCGTTTTTTGCTTGATTTAAATAGCAATGAGAAGAATGAAACTTGCCCTATTTTTCGGAAGATTGAGCTTATTGATTAGCCTTATTGGCAGCTTCTTCAGCCTCTTTAGAAAGCTGAATTGAAAGCGTTGAAGCTGCTTCTGATTCTTCTGACAATTTTAGAGACAAATCTGCAGCTGAATTGGATTCGTCCATCTTTTGTTTAGAAAGTTTTTCTGCATCTTCACCTCCTTGTTTTAAGATAATTTGTGCTTCTTCCTGCTTCTGCATTGCTATTTTTACAGCTTCTTTAGCTTGTAACGATTTATCTTTCGCTAATGCAGACGCATCTCTTGCTTGTTTAGATTTATCTAGTGCAATCTGTTTATAGTTTATAGACACCGTCTTTTGAGCAGGTTGTTCCATCGCAGTTTTAGTTTGTTCAGGTGCCTTAGATTTATCATCACAGGCAGTTAAGAGCATGGCTGAACCCAATACTAACCAAAGTACTTTCTTCATATTTTATCCTTGAAAAGTAAATTTAAAGTTTTTTTCATTCTAGACTTAATTTTTGAAAAAGTCATTATAATAGCAGAAAAATATTTTCACTTTGCGTCAATCATTCAATCAACAATAAGTGTAAAAGATACCTAAAACTTAGCTTATCACGATGATATAACACTTAAAAACATAGGGAAAATCTATCTCACTTTTTGTTATGCTTTCAAAAATCAAAATAATTTTAATGTTTGATAATTATTTTCATTTAAAAGGCGTAATAAAAATAGTATTATTACCCTTGATGAATAATTGTTGAGCTGTTGAGCGATTATTCAGGCATCCAATCTAATACTTTTTTATAAGGACATCTTATGCGAAATTCATTAAAAATTATGACCGCACTTGCACTTGGTTTATTTGCAATGCAGGCTAATGCAAAATTCAAAGTCGTCACCACCTTTACCGTGATTCAAGATATCGCGCAAAATGTGGCAGGCAATGCAGCTACAGTGGAATCTATCACCAAACCAGGTGCTGAAATTCATGAATATGAACCTACTCCAAAAGACATTGTGAAAGCACAATCTGCCGATTTAATTCTATGGAACGGCTTAAATTTGGAACGTTGGTTTGAACGTTTCTTCCAAAATATTAAAGACAAACCAGCAGTAGTGGTGACTGAAGGTATTCAACCATTGTCTATTTATGAAGGTCCGTATAAAGATGCGCCTAACCCACATGCGTGGATGTCGCCATCTAATGCATTAATTTATATTGAAAATATTAAAAATGCATTGGTGAAATACGATCCACAGAATGCAGCAGTGTACGAAAAAAATGCTGCTGACTATGCTCAAAAAATTAAACAACTTGATGAGCCACTTCGTGCAAAATTAGCACAGATTCCAGAAGCTCAACGCTGGCTTGTGACAAGTGAAGGTGCTTTCAGTTATTTGGCGAAAGATTACAACTTAAAAGAAGGTTATTTATGGCCAATTAATGCTGAACAACAAGGCACCCCACAACAAGTGCGTAAAGTGATTGATTTAGTTCGTAAAAACAATATTCCTGTTGTGTTTAGTGAAAGTACAATTTCACCAAAACCAGCACAACAAGTAGCAAAAGAAAGTGGCGCAAAATACGGTGGTGTATTGTATGTTGATTCACTTTCTGCGAAAAAAGGCCCTGTGCCAACTTATATTGATTTGCTTAACGTCACTGTATCAACCATTGTTAAAGGATTCGGAAAATAATGGACTCTTTCTCGACATCAATTTGGGTTAATGATGTAACTGTTCGTTACAACAATGGCCACACAGCTATTCACAATATGACGTTCTCATTAAACAGTGGAACTATTTGTGCATTAGTGGGTGTGAATGGCAGTGGTAAATCCACATTATTTAAAAGCATAATGGGGCTTGTGAAGCCACAACAAGGTGAAATCAGACTTTGTGATTTGCCAATTTCCCAAGCACTGAAACGTAATTTGGTTGCTTATGTTCCACAATCTGAAGAAGTAGACTGGCAATTTCCTGTGTCAGTGTATGATGTCGTGATGATGGGGCGTTATGGGTATATGAATTTCCTTCGTATCCCCAAGGCGATTGATAAACAAAAAGTTCAAGAGGCGATGCAGCGGGTGAACATTGAGCATCTCGCGCATCGTCAAATTGGTGAGTTATCTGGCGGGCAGAAAAAACGCGTGTTTTTGGCCCGCGCTTTAGCACAACAAAGTCCAATTATTTTATTGGATGAACCTTTCACTGGCGTTGATGTGAAAACTGAAAATGCCATTGTTGATCTTCTTCAACAGCTTCGAGAAGAAGGTCATCTTATTCTTGTTTCAACCCATAACTTAGGTTCTGTCCCAGATTTCTGTGATCAAGTAGTGATGATTAATCGTACGGTGATTGCTGCAGGGAAAACTGAAGATACCTTTAACCAACATAATTTGGAAATTGTGTTTGGTGGGGTATTACGCCATATTAAATTATTGGGCGAAAATTTACATAATGATGAAGATAAACGTGCGGTTACTGTCTTAACGGATGATGAAAAAGCCGTTGTATTCTATGGTGAAACTAAACAAGATCCACCTGCACCAACAACACAGGATTGCCATTTTGAAGACTGTCCTTGTAAAAATTCGGTCAAAAAAGAGAAGGATTAAGGCATGTTAGCATTATTATTAGAACCCTTTTCCTATGATTATATGCTCAAGGCGATGATCTTGAGTACCGCAGTTGG
Organism: Haemophilus haemolyticus; assembly: GCF_003490935.1. GTDB lineage: Bacteria > Pseudomonadota > Gammaproteobacteria > Enterobacterales > Pasteurellaceae > Haemophilus > Haemophilus haemolyticus_M. Next base: position 273,083 of record NZ_QQGD01000001.1, read on the forward strand.
TGGGATTTGTGCTTTTTTGTCTTCATATTTAATGCTTAAAGGCTGGTCTTTGATTGGCGATGCGCTTTCTCATTCCGTTGTGCCTGGCGTTGCGATAGCTTATGCCTTCTCTTTGCCTTATGCCCTTGGTGCATTTTTTGCCGGAATTTTAGCCGCACTTTCCATTCTTTGGATTAAATCCATTTCTAAACTGAAAGAAGATGCCGTTATCGGGTTTATTTTCAGTACTTTTTTTGCATTAGGTCTGTTAATTATTTCTTTAAATCCAACAGCAGTAAATGTGCAAAGCATCATTTTAGGCAATATTTTAGGCATTGCTGACGAAGATATTTACCAAGTGGCAATTATCATCGGTGTTTGTTTAGTATTGCTTTTATTATTTTGGAAGGATTTACTACTGATTTTTTTCGATGAAACTCAAGCGATTACAGTTGGTCTTTCTCCATTATTTTATAAAATTTTATTTTTCACATTATTGAGTGCTTGTGTGGTAGCTGCATTGCAAACTGTAGGCGCGATTTTAGTGATTGCGATGGTCGTTACCCCAGGTGCGACAGCATATTTACTCACAGATAAATTCAAAACCTTGTCAATCATCGCTATTATTTTAGGGGCGGTGACAAGTTTTGTTGGTGTTTATATTAGCTATTATTTAGATGGTGCCACTGGCGGTGTGATTGTGACATTGCAAACATTATTATTCTTGGCAGCTTTCTTATTTTCACCAAAATATGGCTTACTCACTCGTAATAAAAAGGCGGTAGAAAATGTTTGATTGGCTTTTAGAACCGCTACAATTTGAGTTTATGCAAAATGCCTTGTTGACCGCATTTATTGTTTCAATTATTTGTGCGCTGCTTTCTTGCTATTTAGTCTTGAAAGGTTGGTCATTAATGGGCGATGCGATTTCCCATGCGGTGTTGCCTGGTATTGTGCTTGCGTATTTGGCAGGAATTCCTTTAGCGATTGGCGCATTTTTCTCAGGCATTTTTTGCTCCCTTGGCGTGGGGTATTTAAAAGAAAATAGTCGCATAAAAGAAGATACCGCAATGGGCATTGTATTTTCTGGAATGTTTGCTATTGGTCTTGTTATGTTTACCAAAATTCAAACAGAACAGCATTTAACGCATATTTTGTTCGGTAATGTATTGGGCGTAAGTCATCAAGAGCTTATTCAAAGTGCGGTCATTTCTGCGATAATTTTTTGTATGATTGTCTTTAAACGTAAAGACTTTTTGCTTTATTGTTTTGACCCAAGTCATGCTCGTGTTGCAGGGCTTTCTCCTAAAATTTTACATTATGGCTTATTAATGTTGCTTGCTTTAACCATTGTAAGCACGATGCAAGTAGTAGGCGTTATTTTGGTTGTGGCAATGTTAATTGCGCCAGGAATTACCGCACTTACGCTCACAAAATCTTTTGATAAAATGTTATGGGTTGCTATTGTAAGTTCCATTACATCAAGCCTAATTGGCGTAATATTGAGCTATCATTTTGATGCGTCAACTGGAGCTTGTATTATTCTGTTACAAGCTGTGTTTTTTGTTATTGCATTAGCTTATAGCAAAATTAAAACAAGATAATTTCCCTTCTTTGAAAAACGGTACAAGCTTAGGTTTGTACCGTTTTTATTCAATGAAATATTCTTTTAACTTCCACAAGGTATTTATTTTACATAACTCATTCTTTATCTTATTTCTCTCATAATTCTCAAAATCTTCTTTAGCTGAATTTTGTGGTATCTCTTATTGAATAGATATAGGTGAGGATTTAACGTAGAGAAAAATCGAAATGAATAACCATAAAATAACGTCGCATACTTTGTAATATATGTCGGTCTTAAATATTTTAAAAAACTTCAGATTGTCTTATTCGATTTTAGAACAAACAAAAAGGCGAATCTTTCGATTCGCCTTCATAGTTTCTAATCATTTAATTAGAAGAATACACGCATACCTACGCCAATAGCTTTGTCTCTAACTTTGCTACCTTCGTAATTACCTTGTGCATCATATCCTTTAGTAACTTGGTATTTACCTTCAACATAAGTGATGACTTGTTTATGAAGTTTATAGTCAACACCTAACAAGAAACCGTGTTGTTTGGTTTTTGAATCATCGCTATCTTTAACTTGTTCGTATTTGTAGTTACCATATACGCTACTTAAATCAGTAACTTGATATTGGAAACCTGGAGATACAAAGAAACGTTTTTCTTTCTTAGGTGTGTTAATGAATTTAGTTTTAGCATAACCACCATCTACAGAAAGAGTAAGACCATCAAATTCATAACCAAGGCTTGCAAGAACTGCATCTTTATGTTGAGTAGTATAGACTACAGGAGTAATTTTAGTTGTAACTGGGGCACCGTCTGTTGCGCCAGGAACTACTTTAGTAATAGTTTCTGTGCCAGTTTTATAATTTGTGCGTCCAAGTCCTAATTTAGCGATAATTCCGTCTTTTTCATAAGATGCACCAACTTGGAAACCATTTTGAAGTTTACCGCTTAATACTTCATTACTTTCATCACGTTCATTTGCGAACAAGTAATCTGCGCCGATTACTAAACCTTCAATGCCTTTATAAGTATAACGAACAACTGAGTTACCTTCATCTGGAAGATAATCGCTTTTCTCAATGATTCCGTAAGTATAATCTTTAGCGGTGCTTAAAGAATCTGCGAATGTTGCTTGGCGACCAAATGTAACTTCACCACGTTCTTTATGACCCAAACCAACAACTGCACGTTTAGTACCTAAAGCGCCGAAACCATCGCCTTTAGCGCCATTACCTTGTTTTCCATCAAGACGAACTTGTAAATAACCTAATGCATAATAGCCACTATCTAAAGTATGTTTTGCTTTAACTTCTAAACGAGAGCCTGCATTTCTTAAGCCTGAGTGGGTGTGTTTATTTGCTTCTCCACCTTTGTTAGTTTTTTCTAAAATAAGACGAAGAGAACCGCCAACTTCAACTTTAGTTCCTTCGTTATCGTAAACTACTGCTGCGTTCGCTGCTGAAGCTGCGAATGCACCGATGATTAATGCTGCAAGTGTTTTTTTCATAATTTGTATTCCTTATGGTTGTTTACTATCTATGATTGAACTCTTTTCATATAAGATTGTCCAACCGCCTAAATAGACATAGCGAATCATTACAAATTCGCATTTTGATGTCAACTCTCCAAAATTTTAATTTTCTTGAAATCTGATCGAGATCACATTTTTTGTATATTTTTGTCTGTTTTTTGTTCTTTTTTTGAGGTTTAAGTATCGTCTATAAATATTTTTAGGTATTGGGGAATAGGATGGTATATCTGTTTTCTATATTATTCTTCCATATAGCCAATATCTTCCTGTGTTGGGTTTTCAGCCCCTTTTTTAGCTAATTCATCGCACATTTCATTTTCTCTGTGTCCAGCATGCCCTTTCACCCATTGCCAATTAATTTTATGACGTTGGATGGATTCATCTAAGGCTATCCATAAATCTTGGTTTTTTACATGCTTTCCAGAACTTGCTTTCCAATTATTTTTTTTCCAGTTAAAGATCCATTTTGTTATGCCATTTTTCATATATTGGCTATCACTATAAAGCGTGATCAAGCAAGGTTCTTTTAAGGCATTTAATGCTTCAATAACAGCGCGTAATTCCATTCGATTATTGGTGGTTTTAAAATATCCTTTGGAGAGCATTTTTTCATGCTGTTTATAGCGTAATACGGCGCCAATTCCCCCTGCTCCAGGATTACCTAAGCAAGAGCCATCAGTAAAAATTTCAATCTGTTTTTGCATAACAAAAAGGTTGTTGTGTAGAATGACAGGTATTTTAATGGAAAGAGATAGGTTGAACAAATGATTAATCCCAATCGCCAAATTGTATTAGATACTGAAACTACAGGTATGAATCAGCTTGGTGCGCATTATGAAGGACACTGCATTATTGAAATTGGTGCAGTTGAATTAATAAATCGTCGTTACACAGGTAATAATTTCCATATTTACATTAAGCCAGATCGCCCCGTTGATCCTGATGCGATTAAAGTTCATGGTATAACCGATGAAATGTTAGCAGATAAACCTGAATTCAAAGACGTTGCCCAAGATTTTTTGGATTATATTAATGGTGCGGAATTGCTTATTCACAATGCCCCCTTTGACGTTGGATTTATGGATTATGAATTTCGTAAACTCAACCTTAATGTGAAAACTAACGATATTTGTTTGGTGACAGATACTTTGCAAATGGCGCGTCAGATGTATCCTGGAAAACGTAATAATTTGGACGCACTTTGTGATCGTTTAGGTATTGATAATAGCAAACGTACTTTGCACGGTGCGTTACTGGATGCCGAGATCTTGGCGGATGTTTATTTGATGATGACGGGGGGGCAAACAAATTTATTCGATGAAGAAGAATCTGTTGAGTCTGAAGTTATCCATGTTGTGCAAGAAAAAGCGGCGGAAGAAATAAAAAGTGCGGTGGATTTTGCGCACAATTTAAAATTACTTCAACCTACTGATGATGAGCTACAAGCGCATTTAGAATTATTAAAGATGATTAATAAAAAAAGTGGAAATAATTGTATTTGGGATAAACGCTTTGGCAATGATAATGTGCATTAATCGTTTGGAATTTAAGCAGGTGAGTAAAATTTCATAAAAAAAGATTGACGAGATTTATGTTCGTCATTATGATACGCACCACTTAGCGGAGTGGTAGTTCAGCTGGTTAGAATACCTGCCTGTCACGCAGGGGGTCGCGGGTTCGAGTCCCGTCCATTCCGCCAATTTAAAATTAATATCTTATCTCGGAGTGGTAGTTCAGCTGGTTAGAATACCTGCCTGTCACGCAGGGGGTCGCGGGTTCGAGTCCCGTCCATTCCGCCAATTAAGATAAATAAAGATAGCACCTAACGGTGCTTTTTTTGCATCTAAAATTTGCTTCATCCTTGACAAAAATAAAGCAAACTTTTAAGATTTGAAGAACTAGGGAGCTGTTACTCCCTAGTATGTCGTGTTATTAGTAAGTCGGTAAACTCACTAATAATAGTAGTACGACAAGGATAATGAGTTTCATCATTTTCTTATCCTCTTCAAACGTTGCGAAAAAGCGCAACACTCGCTTTCAAGTTGGATCCTTGAAAGCGAGATTATTATAACGTTAAGTTATAGATAAATAAACAGTGTTTAGAAAGCCATAGGATTGTATCCTGTGGCTTTTCTTTTCTTTATGAAATCATTTTTTACCAATCCTTTAACTTCCGATATAATAGCCGCCATTTTTGACAAAATAAGAGATTTTTTATGGCAACTCCAGTTGTGGCCCTTGTTGGTCGCCCGAATGTGGGAAAATCCACATTATTTAATCGCCTTACTCGTACGAGAGATGCGTTAGTCGCTGATTTTCCTGGTTTAACTCGTGATAGAAAATATGGCCATGCTCATATTGCTGGCTATGAATTTATTGTTATTGACACTGGCGGGATTGATGGAACCGAAGAGGGCGTAGAAGAGAAAATGGCGGAGCAATCTTTGCTTGCTATTGATGAAGCCGATATTGTTCTTTTCCTTGTGGATGCTCGTGCAGGTTTAACGGCAGCTGATATTGGTATTGCCAATTACTTACGTCAACGTCAAAACAAAACGACGATTGTGGTGGCGAATAAAACCGATGGCATTGATGCGGATTCTCATTGTGCTGAATTTTATCAGTTAGGTTTAGGGGAAATTGAGCAAATCGCTGCTTCGCAGGGTCGTGGTGTTACTCAATTAATGGAACAAGTGCTTGCACCGTTTGCGGAACAAATGGGAAACTCCGATGAAAATGACCGCACTTCTGAGGAGGAACAAGACGAATGGAAACAAGAATTTGATTTTGATTCAGAAGAAGATACGGCCTTGCTTGATGAGGCGTTAGAAGAATCGGAAGAAGAGCAAGATAAAAATATTAAGATTGCCATTGTTGGCCGCCCAAATGTGGGTAAATCTACCTTAACCAATCGTATTTTAGGTGAAGATCGTGTGGTGGTTTACGATATGCCGGGTACGACACGCGATAGTATTTATATTCCAATGGAGCGTGATGGGCAGCAATATACCTTGATTGATACGGCAGGCGTGCGTAAACGCGGTAAGGTGCATTTAGCTGTGGAAAAATTCTCCGTAATTAAAACCTTGCAAGCGATTCAAGATGCTAATGTTGTATTATTGACTATTGACGCGAGAGAGAATATTTCTGATCAGGATTTATCTTTGCTCGGCTTTATTTTAAATGCAGGGCGTTCTTTAGTGATCGTCGTGAATAAATGGGATGGTTTAGATCAAGATGTGAAAGACCGCGTTAAATCTGAACTTGATCGTCGTTTAGATTTTATTGATTTTGCTCGCGTGCATTTTATTTCCGCATTGCACGGCAGTGGTGTGGGTAATCTTTTTGATTCGATTAAAGAAGCCTATGCTTGTGCCACTCAAAAAATGACGACTTCGCTTTTAACTCGTATTTTACAAATGGCAACGGACGAGCACCAACCACCGATGATTGGCGGTCGTCGAATTAAATTAAAATATGCTCATCCAGGTGGTTATAATCCGCCGATTATCGTGGTTCACGGTAACCAAATGGATAAATTACCCGATTCTTATAAACGTTATTTATCTAATTATTATCGTAAGAGTTTGAAAATTATTGGTTCACCGATTCGTCTTCTTTTCCAAGAAGGCTCAAACCCATTTGCAGGACGCAAAAATAAACTCACTCCGAACCAATTGCGTAAACGTAAACGTTTGATGAAGTTTATTAAGAAATCGAAACGTTAAATTCAAGATAAATAAAACTTAGCAAGATTTAACCGCACTTTTAAAACTCTTTTTGGAGAACTAAAGTGCGGTTATTTTTTTACTTGTTTTGCAGAAGAAATGTATGGCGATATTTTAAGTGCGTTGTAATAAAAATGATGAAACCGATTAAACCTAATGCTGCGCCCGTATAACCAATTTCGTTTAATCCTAAATAGGTTGTCGCAAGATTTCCAAATAATGCGCCAGCTCCAATTCCTGCATTGAAAATGCCCGAGTAAATAGCTGTTGCAACATCGGTTGCATCTGGTGCAAGTTTTAGTACGCGCATTTGTAGAGATAGTCCGATACAAGAAATGCCAATCCCCCAAATAAACACAAGGCTGAACATTGCTATCATTGTTTCGGTCGAGAAAAGGAGTAGCAGGAGAGAGAACATCAATAAACTCATCGAAACAATAATAAATTTTGTAGGAGCAAGTCGGTAGAATCTGTTAAATAATAGACTTGCGGCAATACCTGAGAAACCAAAAACTAATAATACAGCCGTGGCAAAATTTGGATCCAAGTGCCCGACATCAATCATGAATGGTTCGATATAAGTATAAGCAGTAAAGTGTGCTGAAATCACGATTGCCGTTGTTACATAAAGCCAAAGTAATAATGGGCGTTTAGCAAGTAAGGGCAAACTTGCAATAGAGCCAGCATTTTTACTTGGTAAATTTGGCAATAATCGAATAATTAAAAACATGATGGATAATGCCAGTACTGCAATAATGCCAAAAGTGACCCGCCAACCGACGAGCTGTCCGACAATTCGCCCAATCGGTAAGCCTAATATGGTGGCAAGTGCGGTGCCAATAGCGAGCATTCCTAATGCTTGAGTTTTCTTGTGTTTAGGTGCGATGCGCATCACAAGTGAGGCAGTAATTGACCAAAACACTGAGTGGGCTAATGCAATACACATTCGAGCGAGAAGTAATATCCAAAAATTCCAAGCAATGACCGATAAAATATGCCCAACAATAAATATAATGAAAAGTTTGATTAGCAGGCTTTTACGTTCCATATTGCCAGTAGCAAGCATTGCAGGCAGAGACATAATTAGTACCGTCCAAGCATAAACTGTCATCATTAAACCAGTATCAGCAGTTTGCATATTAAAACTTTGTGCAATATCGCTTAACATTGCGACAGGCACAAATTCTGTAGTATTAAAAATAAATCCTGCGCAAGCCATAATAAACACGCGCCACGATTGAATTTTTTCAGCTTTTAAATATAACGACATTAACGTAACTTTTCTTTAATCGCATCAATTAATTGATGGCGGAATTTCTTCGTAAAATTAATTTTATATTGTGGTGAACTGCAGTTACCAAAAAAATTGATTGGTAGTGTCAAATTTTGATAGCGTTGATCCGTAGAATGTAAATTGATATTTGCATTACATTCCATTCGATTTAAATCAATGATGCCATTTCCAAGCCCTAAAAGTGCGGGCGTTTTTAATTCGATTTTTTCAGCAATAAGTTGATTTTGTTGGAGAAATAATTGTAAGTAAAATTGTTCAAAGCGAGTGTTTAATTCTTTGTTTTGTAACAGATCACCGTTGTAATTGATAGGGAAATATTGACTGACCATATCCAATAAATTTACACCAAGAATTTCACCATTTTGAGCGAGGATATTTAACTTTCCTTGAATAAGTTGTGAATGTAAAAATGTGAAATCAATATTAAAATCTGCGTGTCCACTTAATATTTCGGGTATGTTTAATAACGTTAATAAGCGTTTAACCGGGAAATATTTGCCTGAAAAATTTACCGCACTTTGGTTGCCAATTTGTTGATATTTCAATACGGCTAAACAATCGTTATCGCATTGTGGTTTTATATAAGTCACCATTTGTTGGTGGGCTATGTGAGTTTCAATATAACCGATAGGCTGATTATTTAGGTTTGCATCTACAAATTGAAGTAGGGCTGATTCTGATGTTGAGAAGTCTAAATTCGCTTTATGGAAAGAAAAATGGAAAGTTTTTGTTTTTCCATAAATAGGTTTGTTAAATTCCATGCGAATATGGTTTTCGCCATTCAATATTACTTTTTTTGATAAAAGCTGTTTTAACGAAAAAGGCGAAACCTCTATTGATACATTGGCAGGATTTTGTGTATTTTGAAGTAATTGAAGCTGTTGAATATTGAGCGAACGAAGTGCGGTATTACCATACAAAAGAGGCAAGAAATTAAGTTTAGCTTCAATTTTTTGAGCTGAAAATCGCGTAGTTTTTATATTTTCAAAGGAAAGTGCGGGAGAAAATAATGATAAATTGATTGACTGAACGGCAAGGTTTTGTTGTGCCAGTTGTTCACTAATGGCACTTTGCACTCGGTAAAGTTGAATATATAAAAAAGAAAAGATCGCCAAAGCGACGATCCCTACGACAAGCGCGAACTTTTTCATTGATTATTCCTTGTCTTCGTCAATACGACTTGCTACCGCACTTTGTTGATTCTTATATTTTGCATCTTTGCGGCTACTGTATGGTCGTTTCGCTTCGCCACTTAATATTTCAAAGCTTAATGCACCAATCACCATATTTGGACGTAATGCTAATGGTAATTTCCCTGAATTATAAAATTCCAACACGATTTTACCTTCCCAACCTGGATCAATACGGTGTGCGGTTACGTGTACCATTAATCCTAAACGGGCTAAAGAAGAACGACCATCTAACCAACCGATAATATTGGCGGGTAATTTCACAGATTCAAGTGTGGTTGCTAACGCTAAAGTACCAGGATGCAAGAAAAATGCTTCCCCGTCTGGGATAATAATTTCATCGCTCATTACCGATTCAAGCTGAGCAGATACTTCTTCTTTCGGGCCGCTTAAATCAATAAAAGGCGCAGAATGTTCACGAAATACACGGAAAGAATTACCCAAGCGAACATCAATCGTCGCACCGTTGATCTTGTCATTATTTGGACGTGGTGTTAATGAAATAATGCCATCATTGAGATAGCGTTCAATATCAGTATCGCAAAGACGCATAAGATTTCCTATTTTTGATTCAATAAATGAAGGATTTGAGCTTTTAACATATTGATTGCAATACGGTTTTTCCCGCCACGAGGAATGACAATATCTGCATATTGTTTAGATGGCTCAATAAATTGTAAGAACATTGGGCGCACGGTTGCACGATATTGATCAATAACTGATTGTAGGGAACGACCGCGTTCTTCCATATCACGTTGTAAACGGCGAATAAAACAAATGTCTAATGGCGTGTCCACGAATACGGAAATATCCGCAAGTTGACGAACGCGTTCATCAGTAAGCAGTAAAATCCCTTCTAAAATCACAATACGTTTTGGTGTAAATGTTGTGGTTTGACCCGTACGAGTATGATCAACATAGCTATAAACAGGCACATCAACCGCTTTTCCCGATTTTAAATCTTTTAAATGTTGAATGAGCAAATCGCGATCCATTGAGCTTGGATGGTCGTAATTTGTTTTTATGCGTTCGCTCATTTCTAAATGGCTTTGATCTTTGTAGTAACTGTCTTCGGCAATAATCCCAATTTCTTGGCAGCCTAATTCATTACAGAGTTCTTTGTGAACGGTAGAAGCGATAGAACTTTTGCCTGATGCGGATGCGCCAGTGATGGCGATGATGATACAAGAATCTGACATAATCGTATTTTGATGTAAGGGAAATTTCGGCAATTATAAGTAAAAGTGCGGTGAATTTCACGTTTATTTTTTTTCTGATAATTTCTAAAACTGTGAACTTCATCACGGTATTATTTTGGGGTTTCACGTAAGATTTTGACGTTTTTATCCAATAAGGAGTATTTATTATGAAGTTCAACAAGATTTCTCTTTCTGTTTCTGCCACACTTTTAGCGGCTGGCTTAGCAATTTCTGGTTCGGCTAGTGCAAAGGGTAGATTGGTAGTGTATTGTAGTGCAACGAATGCGCTATGCGAAGCAACAACGAAGGCGTTTGGCGAAAAATATGATGTGAAAACATCCTTTATTCGCAATGGTTCAGGCAGTACTTTTGCCAAAGTTGAAGCTGAAAAAAATAACCCTCAAGCGGATGTTTGGTTCGGCGGTACTTTTGACCCTCAAGCTCAAGCTGCAGAATTAGGGTTAATTGAGCCTTATAAATCCAAACACATTGATGAAATCGTAGAACGTTTCCGTGATCCAGCGAAAACGAAAGGTCACTATGTTTCCTCAATTTATATGGGGATCTTAGGTTTCGGTGTGAATACTGAACGTTTGGCAAAATTAGGCATTAAAGAAGTGCCGAAATGCTGGAAAGACCTAACAGATCCACGCTTAAAAGGTGAAGTTCAAATTGCAGACCCTCAAAGTGCGGGTACAGCCTACACTGCATTGGCGACATTTGTTCAATTATGGGGTGAAAAAGAGGCGTTTGAATACTTAAAAGCCTTGCATCCTAATGTTTCTCAATATACCAAATCGGGTATCACGCCATCACGTAACTCTGCTCGTGGCGAGGCAACTATTGGTGTGGGTTTCTTACATGATTATGCATTAGAAAAACGCAATGGTGCACCGTTAGAATTAGTCGTGCCTTGCGAAGGAACTGGTTATGAGTTAGGTGGAGTGAGTATCTTAAAAGGTGCGCGTAATATTGATAATGCAAAATTATTCGTCGATTGGGCTTTATCAAAAGAAGGTCAAGAATTAGCTTGGAAACAAGGGGATTCTTTACAAATCTTAACTAACACAACCGCAGAACAATCACCAACTGCATTTGATCCAAATAAACTCAAATTAATCAATTATGACTTTGAAAAATACGGTGCAACAGAACAACGTAAAGCCTTAATTGAAAAATGGGTACAAGAAGTTAAATTAGCGAAATAGCGCTGAATAAGTGCGGTAAAAAATACTGAAGTTTTTGACCGCACTTTTTCGTATTTTTAATGTGATTTCGTTTTCCCTCTAAGAGATTGCAAAACCTTCATTCATAAGGGAGTTATAAGTCAGATGAAACTATCAAAAATCGCAGTAACCCTGTCTGGTGTGATGCTAAGTGGATTAGTGTTAAGTAATCCATCTTTTGCAAAAGGGCGTTTAGTCATTTATTGCAGCGCGCAAAATACGATGTGTGAGCAAGAAGCGATGGCATTTGAGAAAAAATTTGATGTTAAAACAAGTTTTATTCGTGGTGGCACGGGAACCATTTTAGCAAAAATTGATGCTGAAAAAGATAATCCACAAGGCGATGTTTGGTATGGTGGAACGATGGATCCTCATTCTCAAGCAGGAGAAATGGGCTTGTTGGAACCTTATAAATCATCCAATCTTCCTCAGATCGTAGAAAAATTCCGTGATCCAGCCAAAATGAAAGGGAATTATTCTTCGGCGATTTATTTAGGCGTGTTAGGTTTTGGCGTAAATCCAGAGCGTTTGAAAAAATTGAATTTACCTATTCCAAAATGCTGGAAGGATTTAGCTAACCCAATTTACAAAAATGAAATTCAAGCTGCGGATCCACAAAGTTCTGGTACGGGTTACACTCAGCTAGCCACTTATATGCAGCTTTGGGGAGAAGACGAGGCGTTTAAATTCTTAAAAGAGTTGAATAAAAACGTATCGCAATATACCAAATCTGGTAATACGGCAACACGCAATACAGCGCGTGGGGAAACGGCAATTGGCATTGGTTTCTTACATGAATATTCTTTAGAAAAAGCGAAAGGCGCGCCAGTAGAATTAGTTGTACCTTGTGAAGGTACTGGTTATGAAATTGGCGGAGTCAGTGTCATTAAAGGTGCTCGTAATTTAGATAATGCGAAACTTTTTGTTGATTGGGCATTATCCAAAGAGGCGCAAGAATTAACTTGGCAAAAAGGTGAGGCGTATTCCATTTTAACGAACACCACCGCACAACAATCGCCTTATGCGTTAGATTTTAAATCTATTAATTTAATTAACTATGATTTTGATAAATACGGTGCGACTGATTTACGTAAACGCTTAATCACAAAATGGGTTGATGAAGTAAAATTAGCCAAATAATGATGTCATTAACGAAGTGATATGTCGCATATCGCTTCGTTTTTTTACCTTATGCGAGGTTGTATGAACGCAAAAAAACTTTCCATAATGCATTCTGCTTATTTTTGGATTATTTTATCCTTATTGGCATTTGTGCTTCTGCCTTCCAATGCACTTGATTACGGTTTGTTTGAAAGTACTTCAGATGAATATTTAGAGGCAATGGGCTGGGCTTCTTTCAATTTAACTTGGGCTTGGTTCCTGCCTGTTATTGTGTATGGTGCTTTGCCGTTATTGAGATTGCCACAGCAAACCCAAGCAAAAACAGAGCTATTTTTGACCGCACTTTCTGTACTGTTTATGTTTATCAGTGCGACGGTGTACAAAATTAGTATGGGCTATTCCGTGATTGTGTTGCTTGTGGGATATACCGCATTAGCAACACTTTCATTGGCAAAACTGAAAGTAATGCAAGGGGATAAGTTTATTATCACTTCTTTACTTTGCATTATTTTGTTGATTTTCTTCTTTATCGTTTATCCAACATTGGCGATTTTCGTTTCAATGTTTTATGACGGCGATACCTTTTCTCCACAACAAGTGATGCGTATTTTAACGCAGAGCTATATTGTTCGCGTAATTACCAATTCGCTTTTCTTATCGGGCTTTGTGGGCATCGTTTCGACTATGTTTGGTTTGGCCTTTGCGCTTTATACCACGCGTATCGCTCGTAGAACGGCATTTATCGGAAAAATTTTCTCTATTTTGCCAATTGTTACGCCACCATTTGTTGTGGGATTAGGGGTAACGTTAATGCTTGGCCGTTCTGGTTATGTAACCGAATTTTTAAGTGAATATTTTGGTTTTTCCAATCATAACTGGCTTTATGGTTTTAATGGGATTGCGATTGCGCAAATTCTCGCTTTTGCTCCGATTTCTTTTATGATTTTAGACGGCGCATTAAAATCAGTTCATCCTTCAATTGAAGAAGCCTCTTATACGTTACGAGCCAATCGCTATCAAACTTTTTATAATATTATTTTCCCATTGTTACGCCCCGCATTGGCGAACTCATTTTTAATTGTATTTATCCAATCGCTTGCAGATTTTAGTAATCCATTGGTATTGGGTGGTAGCTTTGATGTGATTGCAACACAGATCTATTTCTATATTGCGGGTTCACAATTAGATTACGCATCAGCAAGTACCTTAGGTTCAATATTATTAATTTTCTCTCTAGCGATTTTTATCATTCAATACATTTGGATTGGTAACCGCTCTTATGTCACCGTTTCAGGTAAATCTTATCGTGGTGATGTGCAAGATCTTCCAACTGGTTTGAAATATACCATCATTGGTATGCTTGGATTCTGGGTGATCTTTAATATGGCGCTTTACGGAAGTATTTTCTACGGAAGCTTCACTGTAAACTGGGGCGTAGATTACACTTTAACCTTGAAAAACTATGCCATGTTATTCGGGCAAGGATTGAGCGATGGCGCGTGGCCGTCACTAATCAATACCTTAATCTATGCAGGTATTGCCGCACCATTAACCGCATTCTTTGGATTATTGATTGCGTACATTGTGGTGCGTAAAGATTTCCAAGGTAAAAAATCCCTTGAGTTCTTAACCATGCTTTGTTTTGCCGTGCCGGGTACAGTGGCGGGGGTGTCTTACATTTTAGCCTTCAACAATGCACCGCTTTATATTACGGGTACTGGCATTATCGTGATTATTTCAATGGTTATGCGTGACTTACCAATCGGTATGCGAGCAGCGATAGCTGGGTTAGGTCAGCTTGATAAATCTCTTGATGAAGCATCGCTTTCTTTAAAAGGGAGTTCGTGGAAAACCTTATGGTATATCGTCTTGCCATTACTAAAACCAGCATTGCTTTCAGCGCTTGTTACCAGTTTCGTTCGTGCAATGACGACAGTAAGTGCAATTATATTCTTAGTGACAGCAGATACTCGGGTTGCAACAGCTTATATCCTAAATCGCGTTGAAGATGGTGAATACGGTGTTGCTATTGCGTACGGCTCAATCTTAATTGTTGTCATGATGGCAATTATTTTATTCTTCGACTGGATTGTAGGTGATACACGTATCTCTCGTTCTAAAGCGAAAAAAATGAATTAACTCGTTAAGTTGTAGGTAAATATTATGAGTAATAATGATTTCTTAGTATTAAAAAATATCACCAAAGCATTTGGTAAAGCCGTCGTCATTGATAATTTAGATTTAACGATCAAGCGTGGCACGATGGTGACATTGTTAGGGCCGTCAGGTTGTGGCAAAACTACCGTATTGCGTTTGGTTGCGGGGTTAGAAAATCCAACATCAGGTCAAATATTTATTGATGGAGAAGATGTAACAAAATCCTCTATTCAAAATCGAGATATTTGTATCGTTTTCCAATCTTATGCGCTCTTTCCGCATATGAGCATTGGTGATAACGTGGGCTACGGCTTAAAAATGCAGGGCGTTGGCAAAGAAGAGCGTGCTCAACGTGTAAAAGAGGCTTTAGAGTTGGTGGATTTAGCTGGGTTTGAAGACCGTTTCGTGGATCAAATTTCTGGCGGTCAACAACAACGTGTTGCATTGGCTCGTGCTTTGGTATTGAAACCAAAAGTCCTATTGTTTGATGAACCATTAAGTAATTTGGATGCAAACTTACGTCGTTCAATGCGTGAAAAAATCCGTGAATTGCAACAACGTTTAGGCATTACCTCGCTTTATGTGACACACGACCAAACAGAGGCTTTCGCTGTATCTGATGAAGTTATTGTTATGCATAAAGGTAAAATTATGCAAAAAGCGTCAGCGAAAGAGCTTTATCTCCGACCCAACTCCTTGTTCTTAGCAAACTTTATGGGCGAATCCAGTATTTTCGATGGAAAATTAGAAAATGGTATGGTGGATATTAATGGTTATCATGTGCCTTTAAAAAATGCTTCACAGTTTAATTTACCCGATGGTGAATGTTTAGTAGGTATTCGCCCAGAAGCAATTTATCTTGCTGCAGAGGGCAGCGATGCTCAACGTTGTGAGATTAAAAGTGCGGTCTATATGGGCAACCATTGGGAAGTGGTCGTAAATTGGGCAGGAAAAGATTTATTGGTGAATTGTAAGCCAGAAGATTTTAATGCCGATTTAAAACAAGCCTATGTCAATTTATCTGATCACGGTATTTTCTTATTGAAGAAAGAGTAATCCAAGTATAAAAAAGTGCGGTGAAATTTCACCGCGCTTTTGTGATTACAATTAAGGGGAAGGATTTTCCCCTTTCTTATTTCTGTTGTTAAATCGCCCAACCGCCTGCATAGAATGCAACGAGTACGATTGCAATAATCACAGTACCTACATTTAAGCGTTTAATATCGCCACTCACGATCCTTCCAATCACTAATGCCGCAAAACCTAACATAATGCCTGTTACGATGTTAGCGGTAAGTACGATAAATACTGCGCAGACTAATCCACTCATCGCGCCAACGAAATCATCGAAATCTAATTTGCTTACATTGCTTAACATTAATAAACCAACATACATTAATGCTGGGGCAGTTGCGTATCCAGGAACTAAGAAAGCTAATGGTTGGAAGAAAAGCATTAATAGGAATAACACCCCAACAACGATAGCAGTAATACCTGTTTTACCGCCTGCTGCTGTTCCTGCTGCTGACTCAATATAAACAGCAGCTGGTGCTGTACCGAATAGGCCTGAGAATAAGCTACTGATTGAGTCTGAAGTTAAAGCTTTACCGCCATTGATAATTTGACCATCCTTATCAAGCAAGTCGGCTTGACCTGCAACTGCGCGAATAGTGCCCGTTGCATCAAATACGGCGGTCATCACTAAAGCAAATACGACAGGCAAGATTGCGGGTTGTAGTGCGCCCATAAAGTCTAATTGTAAGAAAAGAGAATTTTCACCAAAGGTTGGCATTTTGAAAATCTCTCCGCCAAATTTTACATTTGGATCAAAAATTAAACCTACGATAGTAATAGCAATGATTACCCATAAAATGCCGCCTTTAATTTTCATTTTTTCAAGGCCGATAATGAGCGCTAAACTAATTAAGGACATCATTACAGGGAATGAGGTGAAATCGCCTAATTTTACTGGTAAGCCAGATTGGTTGCTGACGACTAAACCAACGCCATTTGCCGCAATTAAAAGTAAAAAGAGTCCGATACCAATGCCTGCTCCGTGAGCGATACTGGATGGTAAATTACGCAAGATCCATGCACGGATACCTGTGGCAGAAATTAAGGTAAACACAACCCCCATTAAGAATACTGCGCCTAGAGCAACAGGAATGGCAACCTTTTGACCAATTACTAAGCTAAATGCCGTGAAAGCAGTGAGAGAAATTGCACAACCAATTGCCATTGGTGCATTAGCCCATAAGCCGATTAAGATAGAGCCTAATCCTGCAACTAAACAGGTGGCAATAAAGACAGATTCAGCGGGAAAACCTGCAGCACCTAGCATATTGGGTACCACGATTACAGAATAAACCATTGCTAAGAACGTGGTTAGACCCGCGATAATTTCTTGACGAACAGTTGAACCACGTTGCTTGAGCTCAAATGTTTTTTCTAAAGTTGGCATAGTGTTCCTTAAAGTTGAGTGAAAAATTGAAGTGAATAAGGTGCGCTATTTTACATCATAAAAATGATAAGTAAACGTTTGCGTGAGTTTTGTTTAGGATAAAGTGCGGTCAAAATTATGAATAGTTATGAAATAATTTATTTGCTTATTTTCTCTACAAATGAGACTGTGAGTCAGCAGAAAAACTGCTATACTTGTCGCGTTTTTTAACTTGATAAAATGAAGGAAACAAAATGGCTGATTTTAATCAAATTTTAACGCCAGGCGATGTAGATGCTGGCATTATCAATGTAGTAAATGAAATTCCAGAAGGTAGCTGCCATAAAATCGAATGGAACCGTAAAGTTGCGGCATTCCAGTTAGATCGCGTTGAGCCAGCAATTTTTGCAAAACCAACTAACTATGGCTTCATTCCACAAACTTTAGATGAAGATGGCGATGAGTTAGATGTGTTATTAATCACTCGCCAACCATTAGCAACAGGTGTATTCCTTGAAGCTAAAGTAATTGGTGTCATGAAATTTGTTGATGATGGTGAAGTGGATGACAAAATCGTTTGTGTTCCAGCAGATGATCGTGATACAGGCAATGCGTACAATTCATTAGTAGATTTACCGGCAAACTTAATTAAACAAATTGAGTTCCATTTCAATAACTATAAAGCGCTTAAGAAACCAGGCTCAACGAAAGTAACTCATTGGGGCGATGTAGAAGAAGCGAAAGAAGTGATTCGTGAGTCTATTAAACGTTGGAATGAGCGTTAATTAACAAATAGATTTGGTTGTAAAAGTCCCTGATTCTTTGAGTCGGGGATTTTTTTATAGTAAATTTCAGGAATTTAGATAATAAAAAAACACCTTTCGGTGCTTGCTTTATTTTTAAGTGGTGGGTCGTGAAGGATTCGAACCTTCGACCAACGGATTAAAAGTCCGCTGCTCTACCGACTGAGCTAACGACCCAATTAGATGATTTTAAAGTAAATTTTAAAATCTTTGGATTGGTGTTTAAATGGTGCCCGAAGCCAGACTTGAACTGGCACGCCTCGAAAGGCGAGGGATTTTAAATCCCTTGTGTCTACCGATTCCACCACTCGGGCATATAGACAACTAACATTTGCGCATTATGGAGGCGTGTCCCGGAGTCGAACCGAGCTACATGGATTTGCAATCCAGTGCATAACCGCTTTGCTAACACGCCACGAATTGGAGCGGGAAACGAGGCTCGAACTCGCGACCCCGACCTTGGCAAGGTCGTGCTCTACCAACTGAGCTATTCCCGCATTCGCTGTTAGTGGTGCGCATTTTACGGAAATTCAGATAACTGTCAATTACAGATTTAAAAAAATTATCTAACCGTTTAAAAAAAGTTCATTTTGTTCAAATAAATCACAGAAAATGATGGAAAAATGGAATTTTATGTAATTTTCTAATTTCTACTTTTATCACTTTTTCCTTTGTGCCAAAATGCTAAACGTTTTTTAGCACGTAAAGTGCGATTAATTTTTTCATTATTTTTAGAGGATGTTATGACACAACAATATGCTATCGATACTTTATTAGCTCAAGCAGGCAATCGCAGCGATGAGCGTACGGGTGCGGTTTCTACACCAATTTTTCTATCTACGGCTTATGGTCATTATGGTATCGGTGAAAGCACGGGATTTGATTACACACGTACCAAAAACCCAACTCGTACAGTATTAGAAGAAACGATAGCTAAATTAGAGAATGGAGATCGTGGCTTTGCGTTTTCTTCTGGTATGGCTGCAATTCAAGTTTTGATGACGCTTTTCACTGCCCCAGATGAATGGATTGTTTCTAGCGATGTGTATGGTGGTACTTATCGATTATTAGATTTTTCTTATAAAAATAACAATAGTGTAAAACCTGTTTATGTTAATACAGCATCTGCTTCTGAAATTGAGGCGGCAATTAATCCAAATACGAAAGCGATTTTTATTGAAACCCCATCGAATCCTTTAATGGAAGAATGTGATGTGGTTGAAATTGCAAAACTTGCGAAAAAACATAATTTGATGTTGATCGTGGATAATACGTTTTTAACGCCTGTGCTTTCTCGCCCATTAGATTTAGGCGCTGATGTGGTGATTCACAGCGGGACCAAATATATTGCTGGTCATAATGATGCACTTGTCGGGTTGATTGTTGCAAAAGGGCAAGAACTTTGTGATCGCATTGCTTATATTCAAAATGGTGCGGGTGCAGTACTTTCACCTTTTGATTCTTGGCTGACTATTCGCGGTATGAAGACCCTTTCTTTACGCATGAAACGCCATCAAGAAAATGCACAAGCTATTGCGGAATTTTTAAAAGCTCAACCACAAGTGGAATCGGTGCTTTATCCAAATAAAGGTGGAATGTTGTCTTTCCGTTTACAAGATGAAGCTTGGGTTAATACATTCTTAAAATCCATCAAATTGATTACTTTTGCAGAAAGTTTAGGCGGCACAGAAAGTTTTATTACTTATCCTGCTACTCAAACTCATATGGATATTCCAGAATCCGAGCGTGTAGCTCGTGGGATTACTAATACCTTGTTGCGTTTTTCAGTCGGTATTGAAAATGTAGAAGATATTAAAGCGGACTTATTACAGGCTTTTGCAAACTTAAAATAATTGGAGCAAACCATGAAAATTGCAATCTATAGCACTAAAAGCTATGACCGAAAATATATTGAGCTCATTAACGCGAAATATAATTTCGATTTAGAATTTTTTGATTTTATGTTGAACGAGAGCACCGCGCGTTTGGCAGAACATTGCGAAGTAGTATGCATTTTCGTGAATGATAATGGTAGCCGAAAAGTATTAGAAAAATTAGCCGCACTTGGTGTGAAAATCGTGGCTTTGCGCTGTGCCGGTTTCAATAATGTTGATTTAAAAGCCGCTCAAGAATTGGGCATTCAAGTTATACGCGTTCCAGCTTATTCGCCTGAAGCGGTAGCGGAACATACCATTGGTTTGATGATGACACTGAACCGTCGAATTCATCGTGCTTATCAGCGTACCCGAGAAGCGAATTTCTCTCTTGAGGGATTAATTGGTTTCAATATGCACGGACGCACGGTCGGCGTAATCGGAACGGGTAAAATTGGGATTGCGGTGATGCGAATTTTGAAAGGTTTTGGCATGAATATCTTGGCGTACGATCCTTTTAAAAATCCAGTGGTGGAAGAACTGGGTGGACAATATGTTGAATTAGATGAGCTTTATGCTAAATCTCATGTGATTACGCTCCATTGCCCAGCAACGCCAGAAAATTATCATTTATTAAATCGCGAGGCTTTTGCCAAAATGAAAGATGGCGTGATGATCGTTAATACGAGCCGCGGTTCTTTGATTGATACTCAAGCCGCAATTGATGCGTTAAAACAGCGTAAAATCGGTGCGTTAGGTATGGATGTGTATGAGAATGAGCGAGATTTGTTCTTTGAAGATAAGTCTAACGAAGTGATTCAAGATGATATTTTCCGTCGTTTATCTTCTTGCCATAATGTATTGCTGACAGGCCATCAAGCATTTTTAACCGAAGAGGCACTAACCAATATTGCGGATGTGACTTTATCAAACGTTTATAAATTGAAGTCTGGTAAAGTGTGTGAAAATATTATTTTGCCGTCTTAGCTTTTGGCAATTAAAACGATTAGTTTACATTTTTTAAAACGGTGTTATTCTGCACCCCACTTGTAAGTTTAAAAAAAGCCCTTATATAGGGATTCCATTCACAAAATAAGGAAAACAAAATGAGCGAAGTATTACACATTAATGACGCAGATTTTGAAAGTGTTGTAGTTAATTCAGATATCCCCGTTTTATTAGACTTTTGGGCACCATGGTGTGGTCCTTGCAAAATGATTGCGCCAGTGTTAGATGAACTTGCGCCTGAATTTGCGGGTAAAGTTAAAATCGTGAAAATGAATGTGGATGACAACCAAGCAACGCCAGCACAATTTGGTATTCGTAGTATCCCAACATTATTATTGATTAAAAATGGTCAAGTTGTTGCAACTCAAGTTGGCGCATTACCAAAAACTCAATTGGCTAACTTCATTAACCAACATATTTAATAGTTGCTTAAAGTTATAAGTAACTTTAGAGTATTGATAAGATTGCCCCTTAATGGGGCAATTTTTTTGTCTGAAATTTAGATGAACGACTTGATGAGAATCAAAGCACTTGCTCAAATTCTATATTTAAAGGAAAGGCTTTGATTATCGTGTTGTAAACAAAACAACAGCGTAATGCGTTTTGTGTGAGTTGTGTGAAGATATCATCGGTTAAATCTGATGAAATAAAAATTTTAATTTTTCCGTCATTAATGACAGGCTGCTCACTATAGCCGCGAACACCCAGTAAGGTTAAAGGATTGGCGAGGTTGAGCCAAATTTTTCCTTCCATTTCTACAATATCGGCTCGTTGTTGAGCAAAATGGGCTTTTACACTGCTCAAAATGCCACCTAAAATAGAAACAGCAAAATAATCTACCGCACTTTTTTGTAACGATTGGTTATCAAAATTGACTTGTGAATAGAGCGAGATACTGTCATTCGGGGTGAATAATTTAATTTCTTCTCCGCGTAATACGGCTCGATATTTCGCTGTAAAACATTCACTTTCAGGTACGTTATACATAACGTTCCCTCAATATTGATTTTGCCTCATTTAATACCTTAAGTTTGGCTTCAATAATGTCAAAACCATTTAAAGGGCGGTTAGAAAAAGTGGCAAATCCACAATCTGGATTTAGCCAAATTTGCTCTGGTGGAAGGTAATTTAAGGCTTTTTCCGCTCGTTGAACAATCTGATCTACGCTTTCCACTTCATCAGAACGAGGATTGATGACCCCTAAGCCTAAAATGCATTTTTGTCTTAAGATTTCACTTTCTAATAACGAACTTAATTCTCCCGCTCTTGGCGTAGAAAATTCGAGCATTAAAATATCAGGTAATGCCGATTCAAATAAATCCACTAATGATGTATAAGGCCCGCGCAGTAATACGCTTTCATCTTTGCTCCAGTTGCCTCGGCATACATGTAGTGCGGTTTTGATATTTTTATTTCTTGAATACTCAAAGATTTGAGTAATTAAACTTTTTGCAAACTGTAGTTCTGCTGCAAAATCTTGTTTTTCGCTTAATGCTGCACACATAAATGAACGTGTTTGATGATGGCTAAAAATAACTTCAGTCAAAACAGGCTCATCAAATTGAACTACGCTTACGCCTAGCTCACACAAATGATCAATTTCTTGCTTTAAGATAGCAACAACATCTTTTGCCATTTCTTCTTTTGATGAATAATGTTGCCCTGACACAGGCGAAAGCCACATGGAGCGAGCCATTAAGTAAGGCCCTGGCAAGGTTGCTTTAATTAGCTGCTTAGTTAGATTTTTCAATAGCAACATTTCATCTGCGACTAAAGATTGTTTGTAGCTGATTTTTCCCACGCAAATAGCATTCTTTATGGAAAGTGCGGGAACATCCAAGGTTTCTAGCATTGACTCAAAAATTTGCTTTTCTTTAATGTGATCGAGCATTTCACTCATGCTCATTAAGGTCGCGCCTTGAATTTTTTGTGCAATAAAAGAAAGGTAATTGTCGCGAAGTAATTCACCGCTAGTGATGATATCAATGCCAGTTCGTTGTTGAAGTTCGACAATTTGTTTCGTTTCTTGAACAACGATTTGCACAAGCTCTGCTGTGGTTATTTTGCCGAGTGCGTGCTTTTTACGCGCCATCAAAAGTGCTTGGCTACGAGGCATTGAGCCTAAAAGGGAGGTTGTGAAAAGTTCCATAGAAAATCCACAATGATGGGCGTTTATTACACGCCCATCATGACATATCAATCTTAAAAGAATTTTAAATATTCATTGGCAGCTTGTAATTGAGCAAAACCTTCTGTTCTACCCGCAACCCAACGTTTTAATCCTTCCAAATCCATCATTTCTTTATGTTCTGGATTGTTGTAATCCATTTTGAACAAGGTTTCGGTGAATGCATTGAATTTGGTTTCATCTAATTCCACGCGCCCACTGAAAATACAATGGTCAAATGATGGTGTTTTTGCAAGTACTCGAACTGTTGCTGGATCGAGTGTGCCATCTTTTGTCCAACGTTCAAAGTTGAAATCTAACATCCATGTTGCCACGACTTGGCGATCTTTTAATGCATTGGCTGCATCTAATTCACCGCCTACATGATCGCCGTGCAAACCAACACCCACATCAAAGCGTTTTTCTACATAATCTTGACCAAATTCCAAGCCATGTTGATGTAAAAACTCGATTGGAATTAACCGCGCTTGTGGAGAATCTATCGCACCAAAAGCAATAGTTTTATTTTTTAAATCTTCAATCGATTGGATGTTTGGATCATTAACAACTAAATAGCTTTGACGATCTTGGTCGGTATCACGCATGGCACCATTTAAGGTTTTACCGCCACTACGTAAGTAACCATCTAACCAAGCTAGGGGAGAGTTCCACGCTACATCAATTTCATTATTGAGTAACGCATCAACTTGTCCTTTGTAATCTTTGAAATACACGGGTTCAATAGAGAAGCCTTCTTTTTCGAAAAAGTCTGCAATAATGCCCCAAATCACTGTCACTTGTGGGGCGTAGATTACCGCCCCAATTTTTAATTTCTCACTCATTTTTCACCGCACTTTATGGAATTTGTTGACCTGTAATGGCTTTACCTAACCAAATATTTAGCACATCGACACTTGGCGCCATCACTTGGCTTGCTAATGCATCGCGTAAATAGCGTTCCATTGGTCCCATTTTGTTATAAGCTTTGCCACCGCCAATACGCATACCAATTTGTGCAAGAGTAATCGCATTTTCGCTCGCGATAATACGAGCAGCTAATAATTTAGCCAAGGCATCAGTATCCCCTTCTGTGGCTGCTCGAGCCGCATCTTGCGTAGCACATACAGCAGCGTTTGTGTTTGCATAGATTTTAGCTAAGTGAATTTGCACGGTTTCGATTTCAGCTAATGCAGTGCCCGATGTGTATTTACGGTGTGTTGAATGTTTAATTGCTTCAGTAAGCACGGCTTTACAGACGCCACTATAGACAGCTGCCAAACCGCAAATAAAGGCTGGTGCAATGCCACCAAATACTTGTTCTGCGCCTGCGCCAACTTCACCAATACGCCAGCTACGATCCAATGGCATATCGGTCATGCGCATAAAGCAAGAGACATTGCTACGCATACCTAATCCATTCCAGCTATCGGCTTCAAAAGTTAAGCCTTGAGTGCCAAGTGGAAGCACCCAGTTATCAATAGTTTCACCATTTTCGGAAGGCAAAAGTGCTAAATAATAAGAGGCATAATTGCCCGATGTCACCATGGATTTTAAGCCATTGAATACTACATGTTCAGCATTAAATTGTGCGGTTGCATCGGTAATATAGAAGTGAGTTCCAGTGCCTAATTCACTATAGGCGAGTGCGGCAAAGGTTTGATTTTGAACAATGTCAGAAAAGATTTTTTGTTTGAGTTGAGCGCTGCCGAATAGATTTAAACAATTCACTGCAACGTTACTCATCATGTAACAGAGACCAGCAGAGGCTGAACTTTCAGCTAATGCCATACAGACTTCAGCGTGTTCTTTTAGGGTTAATCCCATTCCGCCGTATTCTTTTGGAATTAAAAGTGAAAACCAACCGGCTTTACCTAATTCCTTAAATGCCTGAACAGGAAATTCTTTTTTTTGATCGAGTTCGTCGGCGTAAGGCTCAATAAACTGTTCCGCTAACTTTCTCACCTGAGTATAGATTTGCGACATAATATATCCTTATTGTGTGTTGAGAAAAACTTTCTACGAGGCGGATATTATTATGCTCAGTTTCTTTTTTCTAGTATTTAATTCAAAATAATTTCAGTAATGTGACGTGGATCAAGAAAAAATCTGGCAAGCATTTTCCCATGTGGCTTTTTTAATCAATTCTGCAGATTCATTTCTTAAGGTGCAAAGGGCTTTGAAACTTTCCACAATACGCTCTGGTCGATTAGGTTGGCCTTGAAAACCAAATACAGGCATATCTGGACTGTCTGTTTCCAACACTAAGGCATCAAGTGGTAGTTTTGCAATCGCTTGACGAGTTTTATTGGCGCGTTCATAAGTGATAGTGCCGCCAACCCCGATTTTATAACCTAAATCAACAAAGCGTTTTGCTTGATCGTAGCTTCCTGAAAAACCGTGTACCACGCCAAGTTTAGATAATGGAATACGTTTTAAAAAAGTAAAAATTTGATCATGGGTTTTTCGACTGTGAATATTGACGGGTAAGTTAAATTGCTTTGCCAAATAAAGTTGGCTTTCAAAAAAATGGCATTGTTTCGCCCAAAGTTCATCGGTGAGCAAATCAGGAATCGTGCGTTCTAAACCAATTTCTGCCACCGCCGTGCAATTTGCATCACGATTTTTTAAGGCTTGTTCTAACAGAATCAAATCATTTTCGGCGTGTTCTTGAATATAAAGAGGATGGAGCCCAAGCCCATAGCACAAATTATTAGGAAAAAGTGCGGTCATATTTTGGATTGTTTTAAAATCAGCTTCTTTCACTGCCACAATCAGTATTTTTTGCACATCGGCTTGCTTAGCATTATCAACAAGCTGTGACAAAGGATCCCCAGTAAATTGTTGGAGATAATCAAGATGCGTGTGAGTGTCGAAGAAAGGCATGAGAATTTTCCTTTAGGTCGATAAAAAATGGCGGAATTCATCCGCCATTCACCATTATTCTACTGAAACCGATGTAATCACTACATCTTCAGTTGGAACATCTTGATGAAAGCCTTTGTTGCCTGTTTTCACTTTTTTGATTTTATCCACAACATCCATACCTTCAACCACTTCACCAAATACCGCATAGCCCCATTCTTGAACGACTTCGCGACCAAACATTTCTTTTGAACGATAATTTAAGAAATCGTTGTCTGCCACGTTAATGAAAAATTGTGCGGTCGCTGAATGTGGATCTGAAGTACGAGCCATTGCAATGGTTCCACGTTTGTTACTTAAACGATTGTTCGCTTCATTTTGGATAGGTGCTTTGGTTGCTTTTTCGCGCATACCGCTTTCCATACCACCGCCTTGAATCATAAAGCCATCAATAACACGGTGAAAAATTGTGTTATTATAAAAACCATCTTTGCAGTAATTTAAGAAGTTTTCTGCTGTAACTGGAGCTTTATCAAAATCCAATTTAATTTTAATGTCGCCAAAGTTTGTGTGTAACGTAACCATTTTGTTTTCCTTCTGAAAAATTAAGGGTCGTATTATTCCACAATCGAGGTAAAAGTGCTATAAAAGTGCGGTTTGTTTTTATTTCATTTTACGAGCTTAAAAATGCTAAAAATTTTCAATACCTTAACGAGAGAAAAAGAAATCTTTAAACCTATCCACGAAAATAAAGTGGGAATGTATGTTTGTGGCGTCACTGTTTATGATTTGTGCCATATCGGTCATGGACGCACTTTTGTGTGTTTTGATGTGATTGCCCGTTATTTACGTTCTTTGGGTTACGATTTAACTTATGTGCGCAATATTACGGACGTAGATGACAAAATTATTAAACGTGCGTTAGAAAATAAAGAAACCTGTGATCAGTTAGTGGATCGTATGGTGCAGGAAATGTATAAAGATTTTGATGCTCTTAATGTATTACGCCCTGATTTTGAACCTCGTGCGACCCATCATATTCCAGAAATTATTGAAATTGTGGAAAAATTAATTAAACGCGGACATGCTTATGTTGCGGATAATGGTGATGTGATGTTTGATGTAGAAAGCTTCAAAGAATACGGAAAATTATCTCGTCAAGATCTTGAGCAATTACAAGCGGGTGCACGTATTGAAATCAATGAAATCAAGAAAAACCCAATGGATTTCGTGCTTTGGAAAATGTCGAAAGAAAACGAACCAAGTTGGGCTTCCCCTTGGGGCGCAGGTCGTCCGGGTTGGCACATTGAATGTTCCGCAATGAACTGCAAACAGCTTGGTGAGCATTTTGATATTCACGGTGGTGGCTCTGATTTAATGTTTCCACACCACGAAAATGAAATTGCGCAATCTTGCTGTGCGCATGGTGGCCAATATGTCAATTATTGGATCCACTCTGGCATGATTATGGTGGATAAAGAAAAAATGTCGAAATCCCTCGGCAATTTCTTCACAATTCGTGATGTATTAAATCACTATAATGCAGAGGCAGTACGTTATTTCTTATTAACGGCACATTATCGTAGCCAGCTCAATTATAGCGAAGAAAACTTGAATTTAGCGCAAGGTGCGTTAGAACGTTTATACACGGCTTTACGCGGAACAGATCAAAGTGCGGTTGTTTTGGGCGGAGAAAATTTTGTAGAAACTTTCCGTGAGGCAATGGATGATGATTTTAATACGCCAAATGCACTTTCTGTTTTATTCGAAATGGCGCGTGAAATTAACAAATTAAAAACAGAAGATATTGAGAAAGCCAATGGCCTTGCCGCACGTTTGCGTGAATTGGGGGCGATTTTAGGATTACTTCAACAAGAACCAGAGAAATTCTTACAAGCAGGTTCCGACGATGATGAAGTGGCAAAAATTGAAGCGCTCATCAAACAACGCAACGAAGCGCGTGCAGCTAAAGATTGGGCAGCTGCAGATGCTGCGCGTAATGAGCTTACAGCTATGGGTATCGTATTAGAAGATGGTGCGAATGGAACAACTTGGCGTAAGCAATAAATTCAAACCTTAAATCACTTCCATTAAAAAGACTAAGTTCAGAATGTAATAGAACTTAGTCTTTTTATTCTTTCATCATTTCTTAATATAGGATTTCAATGTTTGTTCCACTTCATAAATCCAATCTAACTCATGCTGAGTGAAACCTGCTTGAATACGAGCATCGGTATTAATGACACCTTTAAAAATCACAATACGATATTTGTGTAACAGCTCTGTAAAACATTTCATCGCATCCAAACCCCGTTTTTTAGAAAGGGCGTGATACCAATGGTTGCCGATATACACATGTCCAATTTCATCGCGCAAAATAATATCCAAAATGTTCACTGCGGCAAAATCTTTACGTTGTGCGATTTTCTCTTGCAGAACAGGTGTTGCATCGAGACCTCGAGCTTCTAATACACGAGGAACTAACGCCATTCGTTCCCAAATATCGTGTGCGGTGGCTTGCGCCATTTCCCATAATCCAGCATGTGCTTCAAAATCACCATATTGATAACCCAATGTTTTCAAATGTTCATTGACTAAGGAAAAGTGCGTGCTTTCTTCACGAGCGACACGCAACCAATCCTTCACAAAAGCCAAACCTTCACCAAGTTCTTCTTGTGCATTACGCCCGAATCGCCAAGCGGCATCTAAGCCTAAATTAATCGCATTAAACTCAATATGGGTAATAGCGTGCAATGTGGCTGCATAGCCTTCTTCTGTAGCAAAAGAACGTTTTGGCACATCTTTCGGTGCAACTAAGAGTGGTTTTTCAGGAAAAGCGGCAATATTATCTTGCGGTACGACTTCGGGAAAATCTTCTAATTTAATCAACTGAATTTGTGGCAGAAGATTATCGTAGAGGTCATTAACTAAACTACATTTTTCTTGTGGATTCGCTGTTTTTAGTGCGGTTTCAACTTGTTGCCAAAATTGTGTAATAAGTGCGGTCATTTTTTCTCTCTTATTCGTTAAAACGGATCAAGCCTTCTTGTTGTGTTGTCGCGATTAATTTACCATCTTGCGAGAAAATTTGTCCGCGTGCTAAGCCTCGGCCTCCAAATGCATTATTGCTTTCAATTGCGTGCAAATGCCAGTGATTTAAATCAAACGGACGATGGAACCAAATACTGTGATCAATGGTTGCCACTTTCATTCCTTTTTGTAAAAAGCCTTTTTCGTGCGGATGAAGTGCGGTCAAAATACAGTGAAAATCAGAAAAATAAGCCAATAAACATTGCTGAATTTTTATATCAAGCGGCGTTTCACCATTGGTTTTAAACCAAGAATATTGCTCGGCTGGCAATTTTGTCCCGTTAAATGGGTTATTCAAATATTTGGTACGTACCTCAAATGGACGCTCTGCTGCAAATTTTTCATTGAGTGGTTCTGGCAAGGTTTGAGCCACTTTTTGTAGCATCACATTTTCATCCGTAAAGTCTTCAGGCGCACCAACATTTGGCATTGTATTTTGATGTTCAAAACCTTTTTCTGGCACTTGGAAAGAAGCGGTTACATGACAAATAGTATTTTTATGTTGAATGGCTTTCACGCGTAATGCAGAAAAATTACGCCCTTCACGCAAGGTTTCCACATCGTAAATAATCGGATATTGGCTGTCTCCTGGGGCAAGAAAATAGGCATGACAAGAATGTAAAATGCGATCTTCTGGCGCGACCTGCATTGCTGCTGATAATGCTTGAGCCACAACTTGCCCGCCAAATACTTGACGAAAACCTAAATCTTGGCTTTCACCACGAAAGATTAAATCATCAATTTTTTCAAGTTTAAGAAGATGAATGAGGTTATTGAGAATATCTGACATATTGCTTTCCTTTAAGATAAGAAAAAGTGCGGTTATTTTAGCGGAGATTTTGGGGAATGCCAAAGTTGGAAAAACAAAAAGCACGTATTAAAAAATGCGTGCTTTTGCTAGCGTGTTAATCAAAGATGTTTAACTCTTCTCTTCACTTCTTCCTGTTTTCCAGCATTAAATGGGCGGGCATCAGGGCTGCCTAGATAGCCACATACGCGGCGAGTGACAGACACTTTTGTGCTATCGTGATTGCCACATTTCGGGCAGACGAAACCTTTACTGGTACATTCAAACTCACCGGTGAAACCACATTCATAACATTCGTCAATCGGTGTGTTTGTGCCGTAGTAAGGCACGCGATCGTAGCTATAATCCCACACATCTTCCAATGCTTTTAAGTTGTGTTGAATATTTGGATATTCGCCATAGCAAATAAAACCGCCGCTGGCGAGTGGGGGATATGCCATTTCAAAATCCAGTTTGTCGTAAGGATTCACTTTCTTTTCTACATCTAAGTGGTAACTATTTGTGTAGTAGCCTTTATCCGTGACGCCTTCAATCACGCCAAATTTTTTGGTGTCTAGACGGCAGAATCGGTCGCATAAGTTTTCGCTTGGCGTGGAGTAAAGACTGAAGGCATAGCCTGTTTCTTTTTGCCAGCGTTTAACTGCCTCGCTAAGGTGGCGAACAATCGCAATGCCTTTTTCGCGTAATTGTTCATCATCAAAAATATGTCCTTTGTTATATAGCGCATTAATGGTTTCGTGAATACCGATATAGCCGAGCGAAATAGAGGCGCGTCCATTTTTGAAAATTTGTGCCACATTTTCATCCGCTTTTAACCGCACTCCGCATGCGCCTTCCATATAAAGAATGGGAGCAACGCGAGCTTTGGTATTCTCAAGGCGGGCAATACGCGTCATTAATGCTTTTTTCGCAATAGCCAAACGTTCATCTAAAGTGCGGTAGAAATCTTCTTCGTTTTTAGACTCCAACGCAATACGCGGTAAATTCAAACTTACCACACCAAGATTATTACGCCCATCGTGAATTTCATGTCCGTCTTCTTCGTATGCACCTAAAAAGCTACGACATCCCATTGGGGCTTTAAAAGATCCCGTAACTTTGACAACCTGATCGTAATTGAGAATATCTGGATACATACGTTTTGATGCACATTCCAAAGCGAGTTGTTTGATATCGTAATTCGGATCGCCTTGAGTTTGGTTCAAGCCTTTTTTAATGGTGAAAACAAGTTTTGGAAAGACTGGCGTTTTATGATTTTTTCCGAGTCCACGAATACGATTTTTCAAAATAGCTTGCTGAATTAAGCGGGATTGCCAGCTTGTACCTAAACCAAAACCAAAGGTAACAAACGGTGTTTGTCCATTCGAAGTATGCAGTGTATTGACTTCATATTCTAAAGATTGGAAGGCATCGAAACATTCCTTTTCAATCAATGCTTTTGCATAACCTTCAATATCAGGCACGTTCCATTCTTGGGCATGTTTGAGGTGTTTTTCGTAACTGATTTGCACATAAGGGGAAAGCACTTCATCAATACGGTTAATGGTTGTGCCACCGTAAATATGGCTGGCGACTTGGGCGATAATTTGTGCTGTCACTGCCGTTGCGGTGCCGATAGATTTAGGGGGTTCGATTTCCGCATTACCCATTTTAAAACCACGAGAAAGCATCCCTTCTAAATCAACTAACATACAGTTAAACATTGGGAAGAACGGCGCGTAATCTAAATCGTGATAATGAATTTCCCCTTTTTCGTGAGCCTCCACCACATCGCGTGGAAGAATATGGTGTTTGGCATAATGTTTTGCGACAATCCCAGCTAGCAAATCACGTTGTGTTGGAATCACTTTCGCGTCTTTATTGGCGTTTTCATTAAGTAATTCTACGTTGCTTTGTTCAATCAAACCTTCAATTTCTTTTGTTAACTGACTACGTTTTTCACGGGCTAAATCACGATCATGACGATATTCGATATACGCACGAGCAACCTCGGGATAACGACTTGCCATCAATTTATCTTCAACGATTTTTTGAATCTGATTAATATCAATCTCGCCTTGATGATGGGTGAAAATTTCATTTCCTACTTCTTGCCCAATTTGGTGGCAATAAAATTCATCGGAAATATTGACCGCACTTGCGGCTTTTTTAATGGCATTGATGATACGTTGAATCTCAAACTCTGCACGAGAACCATCGCGCTTGATGACCCCAAAGTTACTCATAATATAGCTCCAATATATAGTGTTTTTGAAATGCGGATTGCACTATATATAGATCTAAAAAGATAATCAACACACAATATGTAGTGTTTTTAGATATTTTATTGTAAGAGAATTTTGTTAAAGATTGATTTTATTAGAAAAATATCGAATTAAGTTGTTGAGAACTTTTCTCAAATATTTTTTGATTTTGTGAGCGAGATCAAAGTTTTGATTGAGAGAATAGATTACTGAATGACTTCGTGACAATTTAAAATGATTTGTTTAAATTTTTCGCTAGTTAATGACCAATCTACAAGATCAACGCGCCAAGGCAAGTCAGATTCGGAAAAGGCATCAACTAGATCGGCGTGAGTTTGTAAATTAAGCGGGGTGTTTGTTATGATGGCCAAATCTAAATCTGAATAGGGTTTTGTCGTGCCTTTAACACGTGAACCAAATGCCCAAACAGAATGTTCGGGCACATAGCGTTGTAAAATTGCTTTGATAATCTCAAGCTCTTGACTAGAAATGATAAGCATCTAATTTCTCTTGTAGAGCCTTTTGTAAAAATTTGGCTTCTTGTAAAAATTCAGGTATGCCAGAAACAACTTGAATTGCTGTTTCTTCATCGTAAGTGTGGCTAGTACGGCTTCGCATATCTCGAAATTTTCGCCAATGTGTCCAATCTCTCATTAATAGATTTTTTTCATTTCCTAATCGGATGATATTTTGAAAAGTCATTTCATCAAATTCATCAGGGTTAGCGGATGTTTTTTCTAAATAACGTTTAAGGATTTTATGGCTAATTTCATACGTAAATTCAAAGCGTTGAACCAAGCCATCGCGAATTTGAATATCAGAAATGTCTTCTTGATAACGAGTTAGACCCTCTTCTAACCGTAAAATAGCCTTTTTTAAAGGCGTGAGATCGAAATCAACCATTGCGGATCCTTATGGAGTAATTGGTAAAAACGGCCGAAAAACCGACCGCTTTTTAGACAAAATATAAATTAAGCTGCCACCATTACCATAGCAGGGCGAATGACTCGACCATTTAAGGTGTAGCCTTTTTGCAATACGACGCTAATTTGATTGCTTTCAAAGCCTTCAGCAGGTTGCATTGAAATGGCTTGATGTAAGTCAGGATTAAATGCTTCTCCGACAACACCTACAGCTTCCACACCAAAACGACCAACGGTTGAAACTAATTCTTTTAAGGTCAGTTCTACGCCGTCAAATAACGCTTTTACGCTTTCATCTTCTTTATTTGCTGGAGTGGCAAGTGCGCGCTCTAGGTTATCGATAGTATTCAAAATGTCTTTTGAGAATTTTTCTAATGCGAATTTATGTGCTTTTTCAACGTCTTGTTCAGTACGACGACGAAGATTTTCAATTTCAGCACGAGAGCGAAGTAAAATATCCTGTTCTTTGTTTGCCGCTTCTTCTATTTGAGTTTTTAGCTGCTCTTCAAGCTCTTGCACTCGTGCAATAGCTTCTTCTAAAGGATCAAGTTCTTGAGAAGGCTCTGTTTGTTGTGTTTCTTCCACAACAGAGTCTTCTTGCTTTTCTACTTCTGGGGTTTCAATTTTTTGTTCTTGTTCTGACATTTTTTTCTCCGTAAATACAAAATTCGCCATAGTCGTTAGCTATAGTCTAACAAAAAACTATATAATGACGAAAATGTTAAATTCAAGTGCGGTTTATTTTATGAATAATTTATATTGTTCCTTTAAAACCATTGGGCTTGTAGGAAAACCTAGAAATGACATTAACCTACAAATGCACAAAAATTTGTTTCACTGGTTAACGGAACGCGGCTATCAAGTAATGATGGAAAAAGATGTTGCTGAAAAACTTGGGCTTCCTGCAGAAAATCTTGCAACACTTGATGAAATTGGTTGCCAAGCACAGTTGGTTATCGTGATTGGTGGTGATGGCAATATGTTGGGGCGTGCTCGCGTATTAGCAAAATATGATATTCCATTGATTGGCATCAACCGTGGTAATTTGGGATTTTTAACAGATATTGACCCGAAAAATGCCTATGCTCAACTTGAAGCTTGTTTAGAACGCGGTGAATTCTTCGTCGAAGAACGTTTTTTATTGGAAGCAAAAATTGAGCGTACAGGTGAAATTGTATCGACAGGTAATGCAGTGAATGAGGCGGTTATTCACCCTGCGAAAATTGCGCACATGATTGATTTTCATGTATATATCAATGATAAGTTTGCATTTTCACAACGTTCTGATGGATTAATTGTTTCTACTCCAACAGGTTCTACGGCTTATTCTCTTTCCGCTGGTGGCCCGATTTTGACACCAAACCTTAATGCCATTGCGCTAGTGCCTATGTTTCCACATACATTAACTTCTCGTCCTCTTGTTATTGATGGTGATAGCAAAATATCGATTCGTTTTGCTGAACATAATACATCTCAATTAGAAGTGGGCTGTGATAGTCAAATAGCCTTACCTTTTACCCCTGATGACGTGGTTCATATTCAAAAAAGCGAGCATAAACTCCGATTGCTTCACCTAAAAAATTATAATTATTACAATGTATTAAGTACCAAATTAGGTTGGTTGAAATCATTTTAGTTTTTATAAAAAAGCATAGTAGAAACGCATCATTAAAATACTGTAAAAAAATCCTTTACTGTAAATTAAATCAGTTTTAATATGATTGATATACAGTTAAAGGATTTTGTTATGCTTACTCAACTTACTATCAATAATTTTGCGATTGTTCGCCAGCTTGATATCGAATTGGCGAAAGGAATGTCTGTTATTACTGGGGAAACAGGGGCTGGTAAATCTATCGCCATTGATGCTTTAGGTTTATGTTTTGGACAAAGAGTAGAAACTTCAATGGTACGCGAAGGGCAAGAACGTGCAGAAATTTGTGCAACTTTCCAACTAGAATCCCAGAATCCTGCTTATCAATGGTTGAATGATCAAGAATTACAAGATCCAGATAATCCCACTGAGTGTATTTTGCGTCGTGTGATTAATGCAGACGGACGTTCTAAAGCTTTTATTAATAGTACTCCTGTATCCGCGTCTCAATTAAAAGAAATTGGTCAATATCTTGTTCATATTAATGGGCAGCACGCTTCTCAATTATTGCTAAAAAATGACTATCAGCTTCAGTTAGTTGATAATTTTGCCAGACATCCTGAATTACTTGTGAAAATGCGTGAAGAGTATCAGGCGTGGAAAAATCTTCAAAATCAGGTTAAAACCTTTCAACAAAAAGTGGCAGAAAATGAAGCACGTAAACAACTTTTACAGTATCAAGTGGATGAGTTAGATGAATTTAACCTTCGACCAAATGAATATTTGGAATTAGAAGATGAACAACGTCGTTTATCTAGCAGCGAACAGCTAACTCAACTTTCTCAATCAGTCCTGCAAATTTTAAGTGAAAATGACACGGTAAATATCGATAGCTTGCTTTATCGTGCGACACAATATATTGATGAATTAGCTGAACTTGATCCGCAATATGCTGAAGTGCAAAGTATGTTGAATGATGCGTTGATTCAAGTGCAAGAAGCAACCAGTGA
Source organism: Haemophilus haemolyticus (assembly GCF_003490935.1). Taxonomy (GTDB): domain Bacteria; phylum Pseudomonadota; class Gammaproteobacteria; order Enterobacterales; family Pasteurellaceae; genus Haemophilus; species Haemophilus haemolyticus_M. The sequence continues at coordinate 308,909 of NZ_QQGD01000001.1, forward strand.
AGTGCGAAATTTATCGAGTAATATCGAGCAAGATCCTCAACTTTTACAGGAAATAGAACAAAGAATTAGTCAGGCTTTACAACTTGCTCGTAAACATCAAGTTAAACCTGAAGATCTTGTGGAACATCACAAAAAATTAAAAGCAGAATTAACCGCACTTTTAGATTTTTCTGAAAGTGAAGAGATGTTGATTGAGCAAGAAAAACTCGCATTTGAACAAATGCAATCAACGGCTAAAGCATTAACTGTAAGTCGTCAGCAATCTGCAGCTCGCTTAGCGCAGAATGTCACGCAGTCGATAAAACAACTTGCAATGGAAAATGCTGAATTTTATGTAGAGTTGAATACGGATTTAGATAAAGTAGGATCAAACGGTGCGGATAATGTGATTTTTACTTTGCGTAGTAATTTAGGTCAACAACCTCAAGCGTTAGCTAAAATTGCCTCTGGTGGTGAGCTTTCTCGTATTTCTTTGGCGATTCAAGTTTTAACTTCTGATCAATCGGCTATTCCAACGTTAATTTTCGATGAAGTGGACGTGGGCATTAGCGGAAAAACAGCAAGTGTTGTCGGAAAACTTTTACGTCAATTAAGTGAACGCTGCCAAGTATTATGCGTAACGCACTTGCCACAGGTTGCTTGTCATGGCCACCATCAGTTCAATGTAGAAAAATTTACTGTGGATAATAAAACTGAAACACAAATGACCGCACTTTCACAAGCTGAACGTGTACCAGCCTTGGCAAGACTCTTGGGCGGAAGTGAAATTACAGAATTAGCCTTAGCCAATGCACAGGAAATGTTAGATTTAGTTCATTAAAAATGGGATTTCATTACTATTTTATGAACTAAATAGCTTATCCCAAAATGCTTGAATAAATGACCGCTCTTTGACAAATTCAGTTTCATCTACAACAGGGGATTTGCCGATCAAATTTAAATGGTGAATAGCATTGCGTAAATCAACATAACATTGTTTTAATGTGTCGCAGTCTGTTTGGCTAATAATTTTAGCCTCTGCCATATCATCGAAAATACGTACATTGTCTGACCATTTTGTTAGTTGTGGGTTTTTTGGGGCATTGGCAAGCATTAAATATTGAGCAATAAATTCAATATCAGTGATACCACCGCGATCTGTTTTAAGGTTAAATTCACCATCTTTTGAATGGGACAAATGCGCGAACATTTTTCCTCGCATTTCCACAATATCTCGCTTTAATTGCTCAATATCTCGTGATGCAGAAAGTACTTGTTGGCGGATATGCTCAAATTTAGCTTTAAGAGATGATTCACCAAATACAGGGCGAGCACGCACAAGAGCTTGTTTTTCCCATGTCCAAGCTTCATTTAATTGATAATGGGCAAATGCAGAAAGAGAGCAGCCAATTAAGCCAGCATCGCCAGAAGGGCGTAGGCGCATATCTGCCTCATAAAGTACGCCAGCGGAAGTATTTATGCTGAAAATACTTACAATCTTTTGTGCCAAACGCAGGTAAAATTGATTGCTATCAATCACTTTTTTGCCACCTGTTGTTTGACTTTCTACGGCATCGTACAAAAATACGAGGTCTAAATCGGATTTATAACCGAGTTCAATACCACCCAGTTTTCCATAACCAATAACTAGAAATCCTTTTTCACCATTTTGTAAATGTTCAGGCACACCAAATTTAGACGAAACTTGTTTCCAAGCTAGATTCACAACGACTTCAATAATTGCTTCGGCAAGATAGGTTAAATGATCGCTTACCTTCATCACCGGTAATGCCCCTAAAATATCTGCCGCAGCCACTTTTAATAGGGTTGCTTGTTTAAATTGACGTAAAGCATCAATAAGCTGTTCTTCATCATCAGGTGGTAAACGAAGCAAATATTGGTGTAACTCTGCAGGATATTGGGTAAATGGCAACGGATGGCGTAGCGCTTCTGTATTAAGCAATTCATCTAATAAGATAGGATGGCGGGCCAGTTGCTCTGAGATAAGTTGAGACTGCGCACAAAGTTCAATAACTTGCTGAAGGGCACGAGGATTTTCCAATAATAATTCTAAATAAGTCGTGCGACTCGAAATTTTTTCAATAATGTTCAGAATTCGGGGGAGCAAAGTGCGGTAATTTTCTTGTTCAAAAATGAGTGCAAGTACTGTTGGCATCAAATGACTCAAAACATCACGTCCACGCGAACCAATCACTCTGTGATTTAGGCTGTCTTTGAATTGAGCAAGCTTTTCTAAAACGTCATCAATATTATTTTCTGATATGCCGCTCTCTAATAATGTCTGTTCAATATCCTCAAAATCTGATTCTAAAAAATCTTGCCATTGGCTATCAGTTTGTGAAGGCTCATCTTGTTCATCACCGATTAATTGAGTAAATACAGCCCGCACTTTTTCTTGTTTTTGTTGTAAAGTGCGGTAAAAATCGTCCCAATTTTCTATTGGATAATGTTTTTCAATGGTTTGATTATTTTCATTTAAACAGGTGAATGTTTTACATGCCTCGACTAAACGAATTTGATCTATTTCATCGGTTGGCAGTGTTTGAGTTTGTTGATCGTTAATGGCTTGTAGAATGTTTTCTACGCGGCGTAAAAAAATATAACTTTCACGTAAATCGTGGAATTGTAGCTCGGTAATTAATCCTAGTTTGGTAATTTCAGGCAAGATCTTTAAGAGTGAATGTTGTTGCAGATTGATTTCTCTCCCGCCTCGAATGAGTTGAAAAACTTGTACGATAAATTCGACTTCACGAATACCACCAGCACCTAGTTTAATATTATCTTTCAAACCACGACGGCGTACTTCTCGCTCAATTTTGCCTTTCATTTCGCGTAAAGATTGAATCACACTAAAGTCAATATAGCGACGATACACAAAGGGGCGTAACATTTTTTGTAATTTGGATACGTTGGGATCCTTTGTTTGTGCGCCCAATACTCGCCCTTTAATCATTGCATAGCGTTCCCAATCTCGACCTTGATCTTGATAATATTGTTCCATTGCCGCAAAGCTGAGAACAAGCGTACCGCTGTCACCAAATGGTCGCAAGCGCATATCAGTTCGATACACAAAACCATCAGAAGTAAATTCATCTAAGGCAGAAATGAGGCGTTGCCCTAAACGCGTAAAAAATTTTCCATTATCCACAGAACGTCGAGCATTCGTATTCTCAATGGACGTTTCCCCTTGTGATGGATAAGTAAAAATTAAATCAATATCTGAGGAAAAATTTAGTTCAAAGCCGCCTAATTTCCCCATTCCTAGGATATAAAGATGCTGCGGATTACCTTGTTCATCCATTGGTGTGCCCATCTCCGCACAGGCTTGATGATAAAGCCAATCGCGGGCAGCGATAATTAAACTTTCTGCAAGTTGTGAAAGCTGAACAAAAATTTCCTCAACGGTCGCAAGATTCAAACTTTGACAAAAACTTAATTTTGCCATTTCAATGTTACGGAATTGGCGTAATGTTTGATAGAGTGAGGTTTCGTCATGTACATTGGCTAACTCTCTATTCAAACGTTCAATATAGGCAGAGCAATTTGCAAAACAGGGGGATTTTTCCCACCATTGTTTCACTAAGTGCGGGTATTTTTGCAAGACTTTTTCCACAAAGTCAGACATTGCCATAGAATAGCCTAATTGATAAACAGGCAGTTCAGGATGATTTGAATTTTGTTGAATGGCGTCGTGAATTTTTTCTGGGGAAATGTCTGGAAAAGATTGGCACAGGATTGCGCCAAGGGATTGTAATTTTTGTTCAATGAGGGCAGAAAGTGCGGTCATTTTTTCTAACCTTTTTGATAAGAATCTAAGTGACGTAATACGGCTTCTTTCGCTTGTTTAGGTTGCAAACTATCCAGCCATTGTATTGGTGTTTTCCAACCGCGCAGCCAAGTGAGCTGGCGTTTTGCAAGTTGGCGAGTTGCACAAATACCACGGAAAATCATTTCTTCGTGATCATAATCGCCTTGCAAATATTCCCACATTTGACGATAGCCTACACAGCGAATTGACGGTAGATTAATATTTAAATCGCCACGCGCATAAAGTTTTTCCACTTCTTCTTGAAAGCCCAGTTCAATCATTTTATGAAAGCGTTGTTCGATGCGGTCATGCAAAATATGGCGATCTTGCGGCGCAATCGCAAATTGCACAAAATCATAAGGCAAGGCTTCGCCCTTTTCTTCTGTAAGCTCTGTGAGTGATTTTCCTGTGATGTAAAAAACTTCTAAAGCACGATTGATTCGTTGAGAATCGCTAGGATTAATTCGGGCGGCAGACATGGGATCGATTTTGGCGAGTTCTGCGTGTAATGTTGCCCAACCTTGTTGTTCTGCTTTTTGTTCGATCTCGGCGCGAATATCTTCATCAGCAGAAGGCAAGGGAGAAAGCCCTTCAATTAATGCTTTGTAATACAACATCGTACCGCCCACTAGTAACGGAATTTTGCCTTGTGCGGTAATACCCGCCATTTCGCGTAGCGCATCATCGCGGAAATTCATTGCGGAATAGCTTTCTGAAGGATCTAAAATATCAATCAAACGGTGAGGCGCAAGGTCAAGTTCTTCTTTTGATGGTTTCGCTGTGCCAATATCCATTCCCTTATAAATAAGAGCCGAATCCACACTAATCACTTCGACTGGAAGCGATCTTCGTAGTTGAATGGCTAAATCTGTTTTACCTGAGGCTGTAGGGCCCATTAAAAAAATTGCGGTTGGTTTCATGAAGAATCTAAATTTCGTCTAATAAAGGCTGCCAATTAACAGGTTTGAGTAATTGGATGAATGCCGTGCGATTCGTTTGCGTGAGTAAACGTTCCGTCTCGCTCAATAAATTGAGTGCGTCCGCTAAAGCGTCAAAGGTTTTACATTCTAATTGTGCGCAAAGTGAGGTTAAAAATGGTGATGAATTTTCATCTCTAGTCAGCATTGCCATCACGCATTTTTGTAGATTTTGTGTGCGTAATACACTTGGCACTTTATTTAAGGTTAAGCGTAATTGTGCTTGATTTTCGATAAATTCAAAGCCAATTTTTTTGAAATCAGCCGAATATTGTTGCCATGTTTGAAATTGTGCTTCCGTTAAACGAAACACAATGGGAATCAATAAAGGCTGTTGTTCAATCTGTATTTGTTTTAACGCTAGTTGCCATTGCAAGCGTTGTAATTTTTCCAATGAAAGCAAAAAGAAATCTTGGTTTTGTTGTAATAACAACGCGCGATTTTCAATAAGTGAAAGGGCGCGCAGATGTGATGAGCACTCAATTATTTCAGTTGAGATGATTTTAGCTGTATCTGAAATATTTTGTTGTGATATATCCTTTTGCTCTGTAGGTGGTAATGTGCGTAACAATTCACCATATAAACGTTGCTCAGTTTTACTCGGTGCATCAGAACGGTAATCTCGATAACCGGTAGTTACATGATTTGGCAACACTGGTGTATTAGAAAAGTGCGGTTGATTTTGCTGTGGTTTTTCATGATATTGTGGCGCAAAGATATTTTGCCCCGCAGCGGCACGATTAGGACGAATGCTATAATTTGGTTGGGGCTCACGCACCGTATTTTCTTCGTGATTTTCTACCGCACTTTGGTCTGTGTGCCAATTAAGCTGTTCTTGATTGTTTAGCGCATGGCTGATGCCTTCGTAAATAAAATCATGAATGAGGCGTTGTTGGTGAAAGCGCACTTCATGTTTGGTCGGATGAACATTGACATCCACATCATGTGGGTTTAAGTCAATAAACAACACAAACGCAGGATAAGCATCGGTTGGTAAATATTGTGCATAGGCTTGTCGAATAGCATGACTGATCACTTTATCTCTCACCATTCGACCATTAATATAGCAATAACTTAAATCATTTTGAGTTCGTCTAAAATTTGGTGTAGCTACCCAGCCCGATAAGTGCAAATCATCGTGTTTCCAATCAATTCGTAAGGCATTTTTGACAAAATCATCTCCACAAATAGCTGCAACACGTTTTAGTTGCTGATTGAGCTCTTCAGCTGGACGATATTGACGGATGATTTTCCCATTATGCGTTAGCGTAAATGCCGTGTTAAATTTTGTTAAAGCAATACGGCGAATGACTTCATCAATATGAGCAAATTCTGTTTTATCTGTGCGCAAAAATTTTCGGCGGGCTGGCGTGTTGAAAAAAAGATTGGCGACTTCAACTGTTGTGCCAACGGGATGTGATGCGGGTTTGATTGTGGTTTCCATCTCACGACCTTGCGCATAAACTTGCCACGCTTCAGTTTGCGCTTCGGTGCGAGAGGTGAGCGTTAAGCGCGATACCGAGCTGATGCTTGCTAAAGCTTCACCACGAAAACCTAAACTTAAAATTGCCTCGAGATCGTCAAGATCGGCTATTTTACTCGTAGCATGTCGAGCTAGAGCCAGGCTTAATTCTTCTTTGGGAATGCCACAGCCGTTGTCACGAATGCGGATTAAATTTGCCCCACCATTTTCGATATCAATTTGGATTTTATTTGCACCTGCATCAAGGCTATTTTCCACTAATTCTTTCACTACAGACGCAGGGCGTTCGACCACTTCACCAGCAGCAATTTGGTTCGCAAGTTGTGGGGAAAGAATTTTAATTGGCATTTATTTTTCTCTTAATTTAATTTTTTGTCCGCTTAGGGCTTTACCATCTTTTAATTTTGGATTCAGCTTTAAAATTTGGTTGACTGAAATATTGTATTCTCGCGATACAGCATAGATTGTCTGATCTTTTTGAATGACATGGTAAAGCGGGATTTCTTTTTTCTCATCCGATTTTTTAGTGGATGAGGTTTCCTCTTTTTTCGTTTTATTTGAGGATGTATTTTTATCCGTTTTATTTTCTGATTTTTCTACTTTTACAGTATTGGTTTTTTCAGTCGTTTTTTCAGTCTTTTTCACCGCACTTTCTTTATTTTTTGATGAATTTACTTTGTCATCTTGTACTTTCTGAGTTTTTCCATTATCTGGAATTTTTACGGTTTCACCAATCCAAAGCGCTTCGCGTTTTAATTTGTTTAACGCCACAATGTCCGCCACTTTGACATCGTATTTATTCGCAAGGCTTCCTAAACTTTCCCTCTTTTTTACAATATGACGAATACCACTGTCTTTTATGTTATTTTCATTTGTATTTTGTTCGGAAGTGCGGTTATTTTTTTCTGAATTTTTTGTGTCATTTTGTTTGATATTTTGAACAAAATCATCATTAACAAAGGGTTTTACTTTTCCACCTCGGAATGCGACCAAGCCTTCATAAATCATATAAGCAATGCGGCGACGATAAGTTTGAGAGTTAAGTTTTTGTTCTTCATCAGAATTTGATAGAAAACCTGTTTCCACTAACACGGAAGGAATATCGGGCGAACGTAAAACGCCAAGGCTTGCATGTTGAGGAACACTGCGGCTTAAAGTCGTCACTTTTGAAAAATGACTTAAAATATGTTTGCCAAGTTCATAACCTGTACGTTGGCTATGACCAAATTGTAAATCAAGTACAGTTTGATCTAGGTATTTATCATTATTGTGCGAAAGCACTTTTCCTGCGCCACCAAGTAATTCGGAGCGTTTTTCATCGTCTTCTAACCATTGACCCATTTCATCATTAGCTCGACGGTTTGATAACACCCAGACTGATGCGCCGCGACGCTCAGGTGATTCGGATGAATCCGCATGAATGGAAATGAGATAATTCGCTTTAAATTTACGTGCGATTTCTGAACGCTCAGGCACGGAAATATAGTAATCACCGCTTCGTGTTAATACGCCGCGAAAATTTGGATCTTTATCGAGTAAGGCTTTTAACTCTTTTGCAATCGAAAGGGTGACATTTTTTTCATAAATGCCTAAGTTTCGGCTGATTGCACCGGGATCTTTTCCTCCATGACCTGGGTCAATCGCAATCGTAATAGGTGCTGCAAAAAGAGAGAAGCTAAACGTTGAGAAAAAAAGAAAAAATAAAATTTTTGTTTTCATAAATAAATTAATTAGAGAATGCTTTTATAATATTTTTACCTAAGTTTGTTTGTGCGATTAATTCAATATTTCGTGCATCATCGTAATAATCAATATTTACTAAAATATCCGCTTCCGGCAATATGCCTTGGCCTTTTTCAGACCATTCAATTAAGCAGATGCTATCCGTATTAAAATAATCTCTAATGCCCATAAATTCGAGCTCTTCAGGATCTGCTAAACGATATAAATCAAAATGATAAATCATTTTGCCTGCAATATTGTATTCTTCAACCAGCGTATAAGTTGGGCTTTTTACATTACCCTGATGGCCGATACCTTGCAGCATTCCGCGTGTTAGCGTTGTTTTTCCTGCACCAAGATCACCGTTAAGATAAACCATAATTGCTTTTTCTGTATGCAATTTTAAAAGAATTTCCGCAAATTTTTTGCCGAAGCGGAGCATAGAAAATTCATCGGGGATATATTGAGTCAAGCTTTCCATAACGGGTCATGAATGAAGAAAAATGTGGGCAGATTCTACCGCACTTTTGAGGTTCATAAAAGTGCGGTGAAATTTCTAGGGAGTTAATTTTATCATTTCATGGTCATCGAATTGCTTGACCAAATCTACTAGTGGTTGAGTGTTAGGTAAGACTAAATCCGATGCGATTTCAAATAACGGCACAATGACAAACTCACGGTTATGCATATCATAATGGGGAACCGTTAGGCGCTCGTTTTGAATGATTTCGTTGTCGTAAAGCAAAATATCCAAATCTAATGTACGCTCACCCCAGCGACGTAAACGTACTCGACCTTGCTCATTTTCAATGCGTTGCAATTCATCCAATAGCGCAAGCGGGCTAAGCTCGGTTTCAATTTTTGCAACAGCATTCACATAATCGGGTTGATCTTGTGGGCCGAGCGGTTTGCTTTTATAAAAAGAGCTCGTCGTTACCAAATGCGAGTTTGGTAACTGACTTATCGCTTTAAGCGCAGCATGTAATTGTTCCACTGGTGTGTTTAAATTGCTACCAAGGGCAATATATACAGTAATCATCTTTTCCCTTATTCTGCGGAGCGCGTTGTTTTACGACGGCGTGGACGGTAGTATTTTTTCTTTGGTTTGGGATGTAAGCGTTGTTGCTCGTGTATCAGCTGTTCACGCTGTTCACCATTGCTGAATTGATATTCGTGCCACCATTTGGCCAATTCAATCGTTTCGCCACCTTCAATTTCTGCACGCATAGCCAGTAAATCAAAGCCTGCACGGAATTTTGGATGTTCCATGGTTCGCATTGGTGCTGATCCAGTACGTTTTAATAATTGCAGTTGTAAGAACCAAATATCACGAATGACCGCAGTATGACGACGTGGTGCAGCTAAAGCGCGACAGAATAAATCTAAAACCTCATTACCCGCCAAAGCATAAGCATCATGATTATTTAAACCGCCTTCATTTTTCAAAATTTCCACTTTTTCGCGTAATGGATACCAGAAAAATGCTGCAAATAAGAATGCAGGATTGATGCGCAATTTATCTGAAACACGTTCATCCGTAGAAGTAAGTGCGGTGACGATCATGCGTTCTGCAAAACTATCTTCTTTCTCGGTAAAATATGCACTTAATGCAGGGAAAAGTTGTTCAAATAAACCATATTGGCGTAATAAACGATAGGTTTTTACCCCTTGTCCCGCCTGCAATAATTTTAAACTTTCGTCAAATAAGCGAGCTGGCGGAATATTTTTTAATAAAGGTGCAAGTTCACGAATTGGTTGTTCGCTCGGTTTTTCAAGGAACATATCAAGTTTTGCCATGAAACGAATTGAGCGTAGCATGCGCACAGGATCTTCTTGATAACGCGTCACTGGATCGCCGATTAAGCGTAGTTTTCCCGCTTTGAGATCCTTAATGCCCTCGAAATAATCTCGTAACGTATTATCTTGTGGATTGTAATACAGCGCATTGACCGTAAAGTCTCGGCGTTCTGCATCTTGTTCGATCGTACCGTAAACATTATCGCGCAGTAACATGCCTTCATTACTTTGCTTCGCTTGATTTTCATTGCGAGCATCACTGTGATTAGCACGGAAAGTGGCGACTTCAATAATATCTCGACCAAACATAATATGTGCTAATCGGAAACGGCGACCCACTAAACGGCATTGGCGTTGAAAAATATTTTGGATTTGCTCAGGACGGGCGTTTGTTGCAACATCAAAATCTTTTGGTTTTTTACCGAGCAATAAATCGCGGATACATCCACCGACGATATAAGCTTCGAAACCTTGACGTTGCAGTTTTTCCACTACGGTGAGTGCATTACGGCTAAAATCACGCGGTGAAATATCAAATTGAGCCGCTTTAATTACATTTTTATCGTAGCGGTGTGTTTGTTCTGATTTTTTTGCCCGCGCTTTTGGCATTTGACTATTAGAATGCTCAACTCGTTTAGAATGAGCACTTGTTTTGGCAACCTCTTTTGATTTTTTTGTTTTTTTGCCAAACAAATTTTTGATATAAGTAAGAATAATTTACTCCGTTTTTTATTGTAAATTAATGGTTTAGCTATTTTCTTGTAGGAAAAGTTAAGGGAAAATTTTCCGCATTTTTAAATGTAAAAAAGTGCGGCTAATTTTAACCGCACTTTGGTATTTTTCAATAGAATGAATTAACCAGCGACTTGTTTTTCGCGGATTTCAGCTAACGTTTTGCAATCAATGCAAAGATCTGCTGTTGGGCGTGCTTCTAAACGGCGGATACCGATTTCTTCGCCACAACAATCGCAGTAACCGAAATCATCGGTATCAAGTTTTTTCAAGGTTGTTTCGATTTTTTTCATTAGTTTGCGTTCGCGATCACGATTACGCAATTCTAGACTAAATTCCTCTTCCTGAGTTGCTCGGTCTGCGGGATCGGGGAAATTAGTTACTTCATCCTGCATATGTGCAACGGTGCGAGAAGCTTCTTCCACGATTTGCTCGTGCCAAGCATTAAGAATTTTTCTGAAATGAAGAATTTGCTCTTCATTCATATATTCTTCATCTTTTTTCATTTGATAAGGCTTAACGCCTGCTAAATCTAGCAAGCTCAATGACGCTCTTGACATCTCTCACTCCTAATACATACAGAATTTAAGCGTGGACTTCACGACTTCCTGTCTTGTTATTTTAGTTTGTTCCTGACTGCTCTTTTAGGAACCCAATTTTTGCGGGCGGTATAAATATCAGAAGTTGTTTGTTTTAGCAAGTAAATTTTCCTGAAATATTTATTTTTACGATATGGATCGCAAAATTTGAAGCAACCGTTTGCATATTTAAATAAAACTAGCCTAGTCTTAGAGAGATTAGGATTAATCTTTTACAAAAATGAAATTAAACTTAATAACTTTAGCTGTCTTGTTAATTGTTGCGGATTTAACCTTGTTATTTCTACCGCAAGCATTTCTATTGCCTTGGCAAGTTGCTTTCGTTATTGCGCTTGCTTTGATTTTTCTTTTTATTTTTTTCCGTAGAAACGTTTTAGTTTATCTTGCCTTTTTTGTTGTTTCTCTAGATTATACACACCATTCGGCACTTAGCTTGTTACAACAGGCTCAACGTATTACCGCTCAAAAGCAAATGGTAACTTTTGAGATTCAAGAAATTTTGCATCAACAGGATTATCAAACTCTCATTGCCACAGCAACATTGGCAAATAATTTGCAAGAACAACGAATTTTCTTAAATTGGAAAGCGAAAGAGGTGCCTCAACTATCGGAAATTTGGCAAGCTGAAATTTCTTTACGTCCTCTTTCAGCGCGATTAAATTTTGGTGGGTTTGATCGGCAACAATGGTATTTTTCAAAAGGAATTACAGCTGTTGGAACCGTAAAAAGTGCGGCGAAAAGTGCTGATGTTTCATCATTGCGTGCAGAAAAATTGCAACAAGTAAAGAAGCAAACGGAAGGATTATCTCTACAAGGTTTATTGATCGCATTAGCTTTTGGCGAACGGGCTTGGCTAGATAAAAACATTTGGTCAATTTACCAACAAACGAATACCGCACATTTTATTGCTATTTCTGGCTTACATATTGGGTTGGCTATGGGAATTGGATTTTACTTGGCGCGTGTTGTGCAAGTATTTTTCCCCACCCGTTTTATTCATCCTTATTTTCCTTTAGTTTTTGGTGTTCTATTTGCTTTAATTTATGCGTATTTGGCTGGTTTTAGCGTGCCGACTTTTCGTGCCATTTCAGCACTTGTTTTCGTTTTCTTCATTCAAATAATGCGGCGACATTATTCGCCCATTCAGCTTTTTACGTTGGTTGTCGGATTCTTGCTTTTCTGTGATCCATTAATGCCGCTTTCGGTCAGTTTTTGGCTTTCTTGTGGAGCCGTTGGTTGTTTGATCCTCTGGTATCGTTATGTGCCTTTTTCACTTTTTCAATGGAAAAATCGTCCCTTTTCCCCAAAAGTGCGGTGGATTTTGAGTTTATTTCATTTGCAATTTGGGTTATTGCTCTTTTTTACGCCTTTGCAACTTTTTCTATTTAATGGCTTATCGCTGAGTGGATTTTTAGCCAATCTTATTGCCGTACCACTTTATAGCTTTTTTCTTGTGCCCTTGATTTTATTTGCTGTTTTTACCAACGGCGCGGTTTTTTCTTGGCAACTAGCAAATAAGCTAGCCGAAGGAATCACTTGGTTAATTTCTGTTTTTCAAGGAAATTGGTTTAATGTTTCATTTAATTTAGCGCTGGTTTTAACCGCACTTTGTGCGGGAGTTTTTATGTTAATTATTTGGAGTATTTACCGAGAACCTGAGGTTTCATCATCGAACTGGCAAATAAAACGAGCAAAATTTTTTACATTAAATCTCAGTAAACCTTTGCTAAAAAATGATCGGAGCAACGTTTTGCGATGTTCTTTCAGCATTATTTCGCTGTGTTTTATGATTTTGTTGTTTAAACAATTGAGCAAACCAACTTGGCAGGTAGATACTTTAGATGTGGGGCAGGGGCTGGCAACGCTGATTGTGAAAAATGGCAAAGGGATTCTTTATGATACGGGTTCTTCTTGGCGAGGGGGGAATATGGCTGAGTTGGAAATTTTGCCTTATTTACAAAGAGAAGGGATTGTTTTGGAAAAATTGATTTTAAGTCACGACGATAACGATCACGCAGGTGGTGCTTCGACAATTTTAAAGGCGTATCCCAATGTGGAATTTATTACCCCTTCACGAAAAAACTATGGGGAAAATCACCGCACTTTTTGTACTGCTGGACGTGATTGGCATTGGCAAGGGCTACATTTTCAAATACTTTCACCGCATTCTATTGTGGAGAGAGCAGATAATCCCCATTCTTGTGTAATTTTAGTCGATGATGGAAAACATCGAGTTTTGCTGACTGGCGATGCTGAAGCAAAAAATGAACAAATTTTTGCTCGCACTTTAGGCAAAATTGATGTGTTGCAAGTGGGGCATCACGGAAGTAAAACATCGACAAGTGAATACTTACTTTCTCAGGTTCGACCAGATGTGGCGATTATTTCTAGCGGACGTTGGAATCCGTGGAAATTCCCCTATTATTCGGTTATAGAAAGGCTTCAACGCTATAAAAGTGCGGTAGAAAATACCGCTGTTTCAGGGCTAGTGCGGGTAAATTTTTTTCAAGATCGATTAGAAATCCAACAAGCACGCGCAGAATTTTCCCCTTGGTATGCGCGTGTAATTGGATTATCAAAGGAATAAAAGGTACAATGCGCGCAATTTTTACTATTAGATAGCGATTATGCAAAAACAAAAATTACAAGATCATGACTTTTCTACCCTGCAAACTTTTAAACGTTTGTGGCCAATGATTAAATCTTTTAAAGCGGGTTTAGTGGTGGCTGCTATCGCATTGGTGCTTAATGCTTTGGCAGATTCAGGTCTTATTTATTTATTAAAACCTTTGCTAGATGATGGATTCGGTAAGGCGGATCATTCATTTTTGAAAATGATGGCTGTGGTCGTCGTGGGAATGATTTTTTTGCGTGGGGTCTCTAACTTTATTTCTAATTATTGTTTAGCATGGGTGTCAGGCAAAGTTGTGATGACAATGCGTCGTCGCTTGTTTAAGCATTTGATGTTTATGCCAGTGAGTTTCTTTGACAGAAATTCAACAGGTAAATTACTTTCTCGTATTACTTATGATTCTGAGATGATTGCAAGTTCTTCTTCAGGATCTTTGATTACCATTGTGCGAGAGGGGGCATATATTATTTCGCTATTAGCAGTAATGTTTTACACAAGCTGGGAATTAACCCTTGTTTTATTTGTTATCGGGCCAGTTATTGCGGTATTGATCACTATCGTGTCAAAAATTTTCCGTAAATTGAGTAAGAATTTACAAGATTCAATGGGAGAATTAACAGCGACGACCGAACAAATGCTGAAAGGACATAAAGTCGTGCTTTCGTTTGGTGGTCAGCTTGTAGAGGAAGAACGTTTTAATAAAGTGAGTAACAATATGCGTCGTAAAGGTATGAAAATGGTCACCGCAGATTCCATTTCCGACCCAGTGGTGCAGATTATTGCTTCTCTTGCTTTGGCGGCAGTATTGTTTTTAGCGACGACTCCGTTGATTGCGGAAGATAACCTAAGTGCGGGTTCTTTTACGGTAGTTTTCTCATCTATGTTGGCGATGATGCGCCCATTAAAATCTTTAACGAACGTAAACTCTCAATTCCAACGCGGAATGGCAGCATGTCAAACGCTATTTGCCATTTTAGATTTAGAACCAGAAAAAGATAACGGCACTTATCAAGCTGAACCCGCGAAAGGAGAATTAGAATTTAAGAATGTGAGTTTTGCATATCCAGGAAAAGAGGAACTTGCATTAAATAATATTTCTTTTAGCGTTCCAGCTGGAAAAACCGTAGCTCTAGTGGGGCGTTCTGGATCGGGTAAATCAACCATTGCTAATTTAGTGACCCGTTTTTACGATATTGAGCAAGGTGAAATTTTACTGGATGGTGTAAATATTCAAGATTATCGTTTATCCAATTTACGTGAAAACTGTGCGGTGGTTTCTCAACAGATCCATTTATTTAACGATACCATTGCGAATAATATTGCTTATGCGGCGCAGGATAAGTATTCTCGCGAAGAAATTATCGCTGCAGCAAAAGCGGCTTATGCTTTAGAGTTTATTGAAAAATTACCGCAAGGTTTTGATACGGTAATTGGCGAAAATGGCGCAAGCCTATCCGGTGGGCAACGTCAGCGTTTAGCGATTGCTCGCGCTTTATTGCGTAATTCGCCAGTATTAATTTTAGATGAAGCTACATCTGCACTAGATACAGAATCAGAACGAGCAATTCAATCTGCATTAGAGGAATTAAAGAAAGATCGTACTATTATCGTAATCGCCCATCGTTTATCAACTATTGAAAATGCGGATGAAATTCTTGTGATTGATCACGGAGAAATTTGTGAGCGTGGCAACCATAAAGCATTGCTTGAACAAAATGGCGCTTATAAACAGCTACACAGTATGCAGTTTACTGGCTAATTTATTGATTATCGAAAACGCGAGTTGAAAAACTCGCGTTATTTTATCCGCACTTATTAGAAAGGATTTTCTATGCCCTTCTGGTATTCCAACTCCAAACTTATTTGGCTCTTATCGCCTTTTTCTTTATTGTTTTGGTTGATTAGCCAACTTCGTCGCGCCTTATTCTCTTTGGGGCTCAAGTCTTCTTATCGCGCACCGAAACCAGTGATAATTGTGGGAAATTTGTCTGTTGGTGGAAATGGTAAAACGCCCGTGGTTGTTTGGCTTGTGGAAGAATTAAAAAAACAAGGTCTGCGTGTAGGTGTGATTTCTCGTGGTTACGGCAGTAAATCTAAAACGTATCCGTTATGCGTCACTGAAAATACGAATCCAATTGAAGGTGGCGATGAGCCTGTATTGATCGCGAAACGTACTAATGCGCCAGTTGTGATTTCCCCGAATCGCCAGCAAGCGATTGAATTACTCTTAAGCCAAGCAGAGTGCGATACTATTATTTCTGACGATGGTTTACAGCATTATCAATTACAACGTGATTTAGAAATTGTCGTAATGGATGCTGAGCGCGCATTGGGAAATGGTTTTGTATTGCCAGCAGGCCCATTGCGTGAATTACCAAGTCGATTAAAATCCGTAGATTTTGTGATCACTAATGGTGGAAAAAATCAGTATTCAGATGCGGTTATGCGTCTCGTGCCCCATTTCGCGATTAATTTAAAAACCAATGAAAAACGCCAATTAAAGGAATTTCAAGCAGGCGTTGCTATCGCAGGGATTGGCAATCCACAGCGTTTTTTTACTATGTTAGAAAACTTAGGGATTCAATTAGAGCGAACTCAAGCATTTCAAGATCATCAACATTTTGAAGCCTCTCAATTAGAAAAACTTGCTGAAAATCAACCGCTCTTTATGACGGAAAAAGATGCCGTAAAATGCCAATCTTTTGCCAAAGATAATTGGTGGTATGTCCCTGTCGATGCGGAGATTATTGAGGCTGAAAAACAAAGTGAAAATTTACCGCTCTTTTGGGCCAAAATAGACAAACTTGTGGAGCAATATAGAAATGTCTGAAAAGATTAATCCTCAGTTGTTTTGATTGCTTGCCGATAAAGCTGAAATATTAAAGAATAAGGAATAAATTATGTCATTTACCGTGATTATCCCCGCTCGTTTTGCATCAAGTCGTTTACCTGGAAAACCTCTTGCTGATATTGCAGGCAAGCCAATGATTCAACATGTATTTGAGAAAGCTCTGCAGTCTGGTGCGAGCCGAGTGATTATTGCCACCGATAATGAAAATGTGGCTAATGTTGCCAAAAGTTTTGGTGCTGAAGTCTGTATGACTTCGGTTAATCATAATTCTGGTACAGAACGTTTAGCGGAAGTGGTAGAAAAATTAGCGATTCCTGACAATGAAATCATTGTCAATATTCAAGGGGATGAGCCTTTGATTCCTCCCGTTATCGTGCGACAAGTGGCAGATAATTTAGCAAAATTTAATGTCAATATGGCAAGCCTTGCGGTAAAAATTCACGATGCTGAGGAATTATTTAATCCAAATGCAGTGAAAGTATTAACAGATAAAGAGGGCTATGTACTGTATTTTTCCCGTTCGGTTATTCCTTACGATCGTGATCAGTTTATGAATTTACAGGATGTTCAGAAGTTACAGCTTGCGGACGCTTACTTACGTCATATTGGCATTTACGCGTATCGTGCTGGTTTCATAAAACAATATGTGCAATGGGCACCAACTCAACTTGAAAATCTAGAAAAACTTGAGCAGCTTCGTGTGTTATATAACGGCGAACGCATTCATGTGGAGCTTGCGAAAGAAGTGCCTGCAGTGGGGGTGGATACTGCTGAAGATTTGGAAAAAGTGCGAGCAATTTTAGCGGCGAATTAAAATGTTTGATGCTAAAAAGTTCTTAGCGGATGTCTCTCACGAACCTGGTGTTTATCGTATGTATGATGATAAAGATCAGGTTATTTATGTTGGGAAAGCAAAGGATTTAAAAAAACGTCTTTCAAGCTATTTTCGTAAAAATCTGAGCAGTAAAAAAACAGAAGCGTTGGTGGCGTCAATTCATCATATTGACACCACGCTAACTTCATCTGAAACAGAAGCTTTACTGCTAGAGCATAATTTTATCAAGCTTTATCAGCCTCGTTATAACGTATTATTGCGTGATGATAAATCCTATCCATTTATTTTATTAACCAAAGAACGTCATCCAAGAATCACTTCTTATCGTGGTTCTAAAAAATTTGCAGGTGAATATTTTGGGCCTTATCCTCACGCGGGAGCCGTGCGTGAAACTTTATCGCTTTTGCAAAAACTTTTCCCTGTTCGACAATGTGAAAATTCCGTTTATTCCAACCGCTCTCGTCCTTGTTTGCAGTATCAAATTGGGCGTTGTTCTGCACCTTGTGTACAGGGATGTGTTTCTGATGAAGAATATAATCAGCAAGTTGAATTAGCCCGCTTATTTTTACAAGGCAAAGATCAACAGGTGTTAGATTATTTAATCGGTAAAATGGAGCAGGAAAGCAGAAATTTAGATTTTGAACAGGCTGCGCGTTATCGTGATCAGATTCAGGCGGTACGTTCAGTTATTGAAAAACAATTTGTATCCAATGAGCGTTTAGATGATATGGATATTATGTCTATCGCTTACCAATATGGTTTAGCCTGTGTACAGGTGATGTTTATTCGTCAAGGAAAAGTGCTAGGCAATCGTAGTTACTTCCCCAAAGTACCCGCCAATACGGATTTATCGGAACTTACAGAAACTTTTGTAGGGCAATTTTATTTACAAGGCCATCAAGGACGAAGTATCCCGAATAGCATTATTGTCGATCGTCAATTAGCTGAAAAATCAGAGCTTGAGCAACTTCTTACTGATCAAGCGGGCAGAAAAGTAACGATTCAAGAAAGTGTAAAAGGTGATAAGAGTAAATACTTACAGCTTGCACAAGTTAATGCTAAAGCGGCTTTAAATGTACAACTTAAACAATCTTCACGAATGTCAGAGCGTTATCAAGCGTTGTGTGAACTGTTAAATCTTCCTGAAATTAAGCGTATGGAATGTTTCGATATAAGCCACACGATGGGAAATCAAACAGTAGCATCTTGTGTTGTCTTTAATCAAGAAGGTCCACTAAAATCTGATTATCGTCGTTTTAATATTGAAGGCATTACTGGCGGGGATGATTATGCTGCGATGGAACAAGCGTTGCAGAAACGTTATGAGCGAGATTTAGAAGAAGATAAAATTCCCGATATTATTTTTATTGATGGTGGAAAAGGGCAATTAAATCGTGCATTGAATGTGTTCCAACATCTTCAAGTAAAATGGGATAAAAATAGACCGCACTTAATTGGCGTAGCAAAAGGTGTGGATCGTCGAGCAGGGCAGGAAGTACTGATCATCAGCAAACAAGACCGCGAAATTCATTTGCCTGATGATAGTTTGGCATTGCATTTGATTCAACACATCCGTGATGAAAGCCATAATCATGCAATAAGCGGACACCGTAAAAAACGTCAAAAAGCCTTTACACAAAGTGGTTTAGAAACCATCGAAGGAGTGGGCACTAAACGTCGTCAGGCTTTACTGAAATATCTTGGTGGTTTACAAGGTGTGAAAAAGGCGACCTTAGATGAAATAGCCTCTGTACCTGGAATTTCTCTTAAACTTGCCGAAACGATTGTTGAAACGCTCAAAAACGATTAATCAATTATCTCTTAAGTGTAAATAACGATTGCTTTTCATCATAAAGCCATTATGATCCGCACTTTCGGATTTATTTAACTCTATTATAGGAAAAATTATGTTTGAATGGATTACCGATCCTGAAGCGTGGATATCACTTGCGACACTTGCTGCTTTGGAGATCGTTTTAGGGGTCGATAATATTATTTTTATTAGTATCCTAGTTGGGCGTTTACCTGAAAGCCAACGCCAGTCTGGTCGTATTGTTGGACTTGGTTTAGCAATGTTGACAAGAATTTTACTTTTAATGTCACTTGCTTGGATGATGAAACTTACTGCACCGTTATTTACTGTGTTTAATCAAGAAATTTCTGGGCGTGATTTGATTTTATTAATCGGTGGTTTATTTCTGATTGTAAAAAGTTCAGGCGAAATTAAAGAAGCAATCAATCATCAAGACCATCATGAATCGGAAAGAAAAAATAAAGTGAGTTATCTTGGCGTATTAATTCAAATTGCAGTGCTAGATATTGTATTTTCTTTAGATTCCGTGATTACAGCAGTAGGTATGGCAAGCCATCTTTCTGTGATGATTTTGGCGATTATTATTGCCGTTGGCGTGATGATGTTTGCGGCAAAACCAATCGGCGATTTCGTAGATACGCATCCAACCTTGAAAATTCTGGCTTTAGCCTTCTTAGTTTTAGTCGGAATTAGTTTAATCGCAGAAAGTTTAGATATTCACATCCCGAAAGGTTACATCTATTTTGCAATGGGATTCTCTGTTGTAGTCGAAATGATCAATATTCGAATGAGAAGATTGATGAAATAAATTAGAAGTGCGGTCTATATAGACCGCATTTTTCGATTAAGCTTTTTTCAAAAACTCAGATTTCAACATGATTTTGCCGCAATCGACATTATGATCGCCATTTACTAAGCGGATGTTTTTGAATTTTGTACCTTTTTTCAATACTTCTGATGAACCTTTTAATTTTAAATCTTTAATCAAAAGTACATCATCACCATCTACAAGCAAATTCCCATTGCTGTCTTTTACGATGAGTTGATCTTCATCTGATTCTTGAATTTCATTATTGTCCCATTCATTACCGCAATCAGGGCAAACAAAATTAATTGAATCGTGGTAAACGTATTCACTTTGACATTTTGGGCAATTAGGCATTTGATCCATTGGGTTTTCCTTCTTGATTACATATAATAGGCGCGCGAGTATAGCAAAAAAGATGTCTTTCGCCAAAGCGTGAAAGTTTTTGATGAATTTTTGAGGAAAATGTATGAAAAAACAAATTCTTGCCTTAGTTTGTGGCGTGATGTTTAGTAGTTCGACTTGGGCACACAATTTGCAATTAGAGCAATCTTTACCATCGGTAAAAGTGAGTGAGTACGGTGAAATTGTACTTTCTGGAAAAGATATCGCGTTTCAACCTTGGGGTTCTGCGGGATTAGCGGGTAAAGTGCGTGTAGTCCATCATTTGGCTGGTAGAACTGCAGCAAAAGAGAAAAATCAGCCAATGATTGATGCTATAAAAGCATCTCATTTTAATCCTGCAAAATACCAAACAACGACCATTATTAATGCGGATGATGCGATTGTTGGTACAGGTATGTTTGTAAAAAATAGTGCACAAAAAGGAAAACAGGAAAATCCACATAGCCAGGTTGTATTAGATGATAAAAGTGCGGTGAAAAATGCTTGGGGATTAAATCCTAAAGATAGTGCAATTATAGTGTTAGACAAAACGGGAAAAATAAAATTTGTGAAAGAAGGAAAATTGTCTGATAGTGATATTCAGGCTGTTATTTCACTGGTGAATGTATTGACCAAATAACGTAATACAAAGTAAAAATCCCTAAGCCTTTTGACTTAGGGATTTTTTTAATCCTGATGGCGGAGGAATAGGGATTCGAACCCTAGGAGGGCGTAAACCCTCGCCGGTTTTCAAGACCGGTGCCTTCAACCACTCGACCATTCCTCCGTGATTGATAGGCGTAGTATAATGAATATTTTATTGATGTAAACAGAAATCTAATGATTTAAGTTTAGGTGATGATAATTTATTCATTTTGATGAAATTAATTCCATTAATTCCATTGACTTTTTTACCCCCAACCCTTATTTTACAAGAGACTTTTTATTTATTTTACAAGGAGCTTTTATGCAATCACGTCTTATTGTGGATGCTCAGCAGGAATCGCTACTCAGCACACATAAAGTGTTGCGTAACACGTATTTTTTATTGGGATTAACAATGGCATTTTCAGCGGTTGTTGCATTTATTTCAATGAGTCTAAACTTGCCATATCCAAATATTATTGTGTTATTAGTGGGGTTTTATGGCTTACTTTTCTTAACAAATAAATTAGCTGATCGCCCTGCGGGTATTTTGGCTGCCTTTGCTTTCACAGGATTTATGGGATACACCATCGGGCCAATTTTAAATATGTATGTGGCACGTGGAATGGAAGATTTGATTATGCTTGCATTCGCAGGAACTGCTATCGTATTTTTTGCGTGTTCTGCTTATGTATTGACTACGAAAAAAGATATGTCATTTTTATCAAGCGCAATGTTCGCATTATTTATTGTGCTATTGCTTGGTATGGTGGCAAGTTTCTTCTTCCAAATTCCTGCGTTATCAGTCGCAATTAGTGCATTATTTGTTGTGTTCTCTACAATGACTATTTTGTATGAAACGAGTAATATCATTCACGGTGGTGAAACGAATTACATTCGAGCAACCGTGAATATTTATGTTTCAATCTACAATTTATTCTTGAGTTTATTAAGATTACTTTCTATCTTCTCAAGCGATGAATAATGATTGAATTTTGACGTTGTGACCCCACTTTTCAGTGGGGTTATTTTTTGGGAATAGGCAATGGAAAAACAAATTTTTGAACATGCAGTCAACGTTGAGGAAGAACAATATCAGCCTAAGCAAGAGTTTCATCATGTAGAAACAAAACTAGATGAACCCTTGGAAGGGGAATTACTTGATGCTCAACTTGAACAGGCATTGAAACCAAAATCAGGTTTTGGAAAAACTTTATTAAAATTTACCGCATTTTTATTTGGCTCGGCGACGGTTGCGCAATCCGTGCAGTGGATTTGGGATAGCTATCAACAACATCAATGGATTTATCTTGCTTTTGCTTTAGTCAGTTTAATTGTCATTTTATTGGGGATTAAAGAGATTATTGGTGAGTGGCGACGTTTAGTTCGTTTAAAAAAACGTGAGCAATTGCAACAACAAAGTCAGCAGATCTGGTTGGAAAGTGCGGTAAAAAATGGTGATGTTTTTTCTGTTCATAACGCAGAAAAAAGTAAAGTTCTTTGCTTAGATATTGCAAAATCTCTACGTTTGGAAAATGATTCTCCAGTGGTAATTCAATGGCAACACCAATTAAATGAAGCTTATTCAGCGCAAGAAATTACGCATTTATTCAGTCGTAATGTTTTGTCTTCTTTTGATATACAAGCTAAAAAATTGATTAGTAAAATGGCCGCTGAATCAGCAGTAATTGTCGCGATTAGTCCGCTTGCTGTGGTGGATATGTTTTTTATTGCGTGGAGAAATCTTCGATTAATGAATAAGATTGCTGAGATTTATGGAATTGAATTAGGGTATTTTTCACGTATTCGATTGTTAAGAATGGTATTGGTCAATATTGCTTTTGCTGGAGCAACCGAAGTGGCACAAGATATTGGAATGGATTGGCTTTCTCAAGATATGACTGCAAAACTTTCTGCGCGTATAGCTCAAGGAATCGGCGTGGGATTGCTCACTGCTAGATTAGGCGTGAAAGCAATGGAGCTTTGTCGCCCGTTAGCATTTCAATTAAATGAAAAACCAAAGCTCTCACATATTCAACAGGAATTACTTAGCTCGGTGAAAGATATTGTTCTCGGTAAAAATAAAATTTACAAAAAGGAGCAAGTCTGATGAAAATCGAGGTTGTTTATCAACATAGCGATTTTATTATTATCAATAAGCCTGAAGGTATTAGCGTTCATAAAGATCAAGAAGAACAAGGTTTAACAGAACTTGTTGCAAAACAACTCAATATGCCTCAAGTATGGCTCGTTCATCGCTTGGATAAAGTGACGTCGGGGCTATTAATTTTGGCGCTGAATGCTGAAAGTTCGGCTGAATTTTCACGACTTTTTTCTGAACATAAAATTCATAAAACGTATTTGGCATTAAGTAACCAAAAACCTAAAAAGAAACAAGGTTTGATTATCGGGGATATGAAGAAAGCCCGAGATGGCGCATGGAAACTTTGTCAAACAAAAGAAAATCCAGCAATTACGCGTTTTGAAAGCGTAAGCTGTGAGCCTAATTTACGTTTATTTATTTTAAAACCACAAACGGGGAAAACGCATCAATTACGTGTTGCGATGAAAAGTTTAGGTAGCCCGATTTTGGGCGATGGACTTTATGGTAAAAACATTGAAAAAATTGACCGCACTTATTTGCATGCTGCCCAATTGGAATTTGATTATTTGAATGATTTTATTTCGGTAACTTGTTTACCCTCTCAAGGTCAATTTTGGATTAAATCCAGTGTGTTTGAGCAAATTAAGGCTTATCTGGCAAAGCCGTTTTTATCAAAATAGAAATCTCTGTATAATAAAGACAATTTTACTCTTTAATAGGAACAAAAATGAAATTTATCTCTTTTAATATAAATGGTTTACGTGCTCGTCCACATCAACTTGAAGCCATTACTGAAAGATATCAGCCAGATGTAATCGGCTTGCAAGAAATTAAAGTCGCTGATGAAGCTTTTCCTTATGAAATTACAGAAAACTTAGGTTATCACGTATTTCATCACGGTCAGAAAGGTCACTATGGCGTAGCATTATTGACTAAACAAGAACCTAAAGCGGTTCTTCGTGGTTTTCCAACAGACAATGAGGATGCGCAAAAACGCATTATTATGGCTGATCTTGAAACTGATTTTGGTTTGTTGACCGTAATTAATGGCTATTTCCCTCAAGGGGAAAGCCGTACGCACGAGACTAAATTTCCAGCTAAAGAGAAATTTTATGCAGATCTTCAACAATATTTAGAAAAAGAACATGATAAGTCGAATCCTATTTTAATTATGGGTGATATGAATATTAGTCCAAGTGATTTAGATATTGGTATCGGAGATGAAAATCGTAAACGTTGGTTACGCACAGGTAAATGTTCTTTCTTACCTGAAGAACGAGCGTGGTATCAACGTTTGTATGATTACGGATTAGAAGATAGTTTCCGTAAGCTGAACCCAACAGCAAATGATAAATTCTCGTGGTTTGATTATCGTTCGAAAGGTTTTGATGATAATCGAGGTTTACGAATTGATCATATTTTAGTAAGTCAAAAATTGGCTGAACGCTGTGTCGATGTGGGCATTGCGTTGGATATTCGAGCAATGGAAAAACCTTCTGATCACGCACCGATTTGGGCTGAATTTAAATAGGAAAGCGAAATGGATATGGCAAATTGGCAGAATTATCGTTCTACCGTGAATGGTATGCCTGCCGTGTTTACCGCAAATATTGAAGATGTTGAAAAATATCACGGTAAAGATCTTGATAAAATAGTGCAATTCACTATCGCTTATAAAGCAGATGATGAAACCGGTTTGCCTTCAGAAGTTGAGTACGATAAGTTAATTAATCGTGTATTTAAAATTCTGGCGCAATTAACCGCACTTCCGAATGTATTTTTTGCGGGACATTTTATTTGTAATTCCCAAGCTAAAATGCATTTTTACTGTGAGCATGAAAATCTTATTGTAGAAACTTTACAACAAATTGATTTTGTTAAAGATATTAATGTACAAAAAGATTTAAGTTGGGATACTTATTTTGACTTTTTGCTTGCTTCTCCATTAGAGATTAAATTAAATGCAACGGAAGAGTTACTTGATTTACTGAAAAATAAAGGTCGTGATTTAAGTGATACGTATCTGGTGGAGCATAGTTTTCATTTTGATGAAGAAGAGAAAATGTTCCCTTTTATGGATGAGCTTAGTTTGGGGGATTATTCTTTCACGACATTACAATATTCCGCACAAGCTATTCAGTTTAATGAAGATGATGAACCTTATTTCTTGGTGAAATTAGAGCAAGAAATTTCATTAGATAATGGTGAAATTTTTGAACAAGTCGAATGGTTTGAAAAACTGGCTGGACAATTTGGGGGAGAGTATATCGGCTGGGAATGTGATTCTTTGATGGATGCTAATAAGCAGTTGAATTAGGTTTTTAGATACTCGCAAGTCATAAAAAAGAGAGATATTTATCTCTCTTTTTTTAATGTAATTTAACTTTTCGGCGCATTTTACGCATTAGTAAAAATACCCATGGCCATAGTATTCCCGACGCTAAAGCCCCAAAGATTTCTTGCCAGTTAAAAAATGCGGTATGCAGGGAGAATTCGACTAAGAAAATAGCTAATCTGACAATAAACACAAACGCAATTACTAAAAGGCTTTGAAACCAAAGCGATAAATTTCTTAGTACCAGATAGTTTTTTACCACAAAATAAATTGTCACAGAAAGGACTAGGGCATGAATACCCAATGTGGAACCTAGGATTAAATCCCATACAAGTCCTAATAAAAATGCCCATCCAATACTGACTTTATTTGGAATAGCCAGAACCCAGTAAAGCAAAACGAGAATTAACCAAGCCGGCTTAAATGCCTGAAAACCAAGTGGCCAGGGTGCGAGTTCTAGCACTAATGCCACGACAAAGAAGCTTAAAATTGTGAGCCATTGTAGAATAAAGCGAGTTTGCATTAGTCTTCTTCCCTATGTTCTTGTTGTTCTGACGGTACAGCTTCTTCATTTTGTGGTGCATCGGTTGGAATTTCAGGTTCAACCGTTGATTTATCCTTATTTTCTTGAAGATTATCGTCTGTTAATGGGGCTTTTTTTACTTTGTAATCAGCTTCATTTGCTTGGCTTTCTAAACGTTTTTGCACTAAATTACGCACTTCTTCTGGAGACATCGATTTTACTTTAGACATATCTAAATTGCTTGGCCAAAGAAGTAATACATAGCGCAAGCGTTCAAGGGCGGCGAGAGGTTTAGCTTTGACAGTCGCAAAGTAATTGGAACCATCTCGTGAAACACTTTGTACAACCGCTACTGGATAGCCTTCAAGGAAACGGCCACCAAGACCAGACGTTACAAGTAAGTCGCCTTTCTCAATATCCACAGAACGAGGTACATTATCAAGAGTTAGCTCATCAGTATGCCCAGTTCCACTTGCAATGACGCGAACATCGTTACGTAGAACTTGTACTGGAATAGAATGAGTGACATCAGTTAAGAGTAATACTCGGCTGGTATTCTCACCCACAGAAATAATTTGACCAATAACGCCTTTTTCATCAATTACAGGCTGGCCTACATACGCACCGTCTTTTTCGCCTTGGTTAATAACAATTTGTTGACGATAAACATCGGTTTCTGCAGTTAAAATTTCCGCAATCTTTTTGTATTCATCGGTGCGTAAAGGGGAGTTTAACAATAAACGTAAACGCTGATTCTCGACTTTGAGTTGATCTAGTAAGAGTAAATCTGCATTTTTTTCACGTAATTGTTCGCGTAACACTTTATTTTCGATTTGTAATTTACTGGTATCCACTAAATTATCTGATACCCCATCTAATACTGTACGAGGGCTATTGGCAAGATAATAGAGTCCACCCACTGCAGTTTCCATGGCGCTGCGAGCTTTAGTCATTGAATTAGTTTGACCATCAGCTAAGATTAAAGAAAGGGAAGCCGCTACAGCTAATAATAATCGAATGCCAAGCGGGGGAGCTTTACCGAAAATAGGCTTCATTAAGCGTCCTACGTTGAGATAAAAAGATTAAAAGGAAAAGTGCGGTCATTTTTAACCGCACTTTTTATTTATTTTGGTCTAAATTAAATTTCGTCACTAAAAATATCGCCACCGTGCATATCGATCATTTCTAACGCTTCACCACCACCGCGAGCAACACAGGTTAACGGATCTTCTGCGATAATGACTGGAACGCCAGACTCTTTAGAGAGAAGTGTATCAATATTACGCAATAGTGCACCACCACCAGTTAACACCATACCTCGTTCAAAAATATCGGCAGCGTGTTCTGGTTGACATTCTTCGAGTGCAGTTCGCACAGCGGTTACGATACCATTTAATGGCTGTTGAATAGCTTCTAAAACATCGCGTGAGGTTAAGGTGAATGAACGAGGTGCGCCTTCAGCAAGATTGTGGCCATGCACTTCCATTTCTTTAATTTCATCACCTTCTTGAATATAGGCTGTACCGATTTCTTGTTTGATACGTTCCGCTGTTGGTTCGCCGATAACAGAACCAAAAGTGCGACGAACATAAGAAATAATCGCTTCATCAAAACGGTCACCACCGATACGAACTGAAGAAGAATATACGATACCGTTTAAGGAAATAACAGCAACTTCTGTTGTACCACCACCGATATCAATTACCATAGAACCAACAGCAGTAGAAACAGGTAATTTAGCGCCGATTGCGGCTGCCATTGGTTCTTCAATTAAATATACTTCACGCG
Source organism: Haemophilus haemolyticus (assembly GCF_003490935.1). Lineage (GTDB taxonomy): Bacteria > Pseudomonadota > Gammaproteobacteria > Enterobacterales > Pasteurellaceae > Haemophilus > Haemophilus haemolyticus_M. The sequence continues at coordinate 336,742 of NZ_QQGD01000001.1, forward strand.
CACCCGCACCGATTGCAGATTCTTTAATTGCGCGACGTTCTACTTGAGTTGCGCCAGCAGGCACACATACTAGTACACGAGGGCTTGGACGCATAAAATTACCGCTGTGAACTTGTTTAATAAAGTATTGCAACATTTTTTCTGTAACAAAGAAGTCTGCGATTACGCCATCTTTCATTGGGCGAATGGCTGCGATGCTTTTTGGTGTACGTCCAAGCATTAATTTTGCTTCTTTACCGACAGCCGCGATGCTTTTTAGTGAACCAACGCGATCTTGTCGAATGGCAACAACCGACGGCTCATCTAAGACAATACCTTGGCCTTTCACATAAATTAACGTGTTTGCAGTACCTAAGTCGATAGAAAGATCGTTTGAAAAAAGTCCACGAATTTTTTTAAATAACATAATTATCCTATTCTAAAATCAGAGTTAATTTTGCTTGGCTGAAAAAGTGAAATTATCTCATCGCCAAGCACACAAAAAAATTGTGCTAAATGTACCAAAAAATGTGTTGAAATTACAGTTGTTTTTCGTGTTTTTTACATCAGTTGCCACTGACCTTTATCTTGCAGAGTTAGATGTTGCTGGTGTAAAGCTTTCAGCGTTGAACGGTGGCCAACACTGATTAGCGTGGTTTTTGGTAGCTCTTGTTTTAATAGTTGATACATCGCAAATTCCAAACCTTCGTCCATACTTGCTGTGGCTTCATCTAAGAAGGCTACGGCAGGTTTGTGTAGAATCAAACGAGCAAATGCTAAACGCTGTTGCTCACCAAGCGAAAGAATACGCGTCCAGTCTTGTTCTTTTTCTAATTGTTCAGCCAAATGTCCCAGTTGCACTTTATTTAATATTTCTACCGCTTGTGTATGTGAAATATTGTCGGGCTTATTGGGATAAGTTAATGCCGACATCAAATTTCCTTGTGGTACATAGGGTTTTTGCGATAAGAAAAGTTGACTGTTTGTTGGGCAAATCACCTCACCTTCTGCGTAGCTCCAGAGTCCAGCGATTGTTCGTAAAAGTGTCGTTTTTCCTGAACCAGATTTTCCTTGAATGAGTAAACTCGTTCCTTGCGGTAGCGTAATGTTGAGATTTTCTACCAGAGTGTGACCTAATGGATTTTTAACACTTAAGTTGTTGAAAATAACATCCGTAGGGTGATTGTGGATTTGTACTTGCGATTCATGATTCACCATTTCAATGGCGTAGCTGAAACCGGTTAAACGATTGAGCGTCGCTTTATATCCTGCAAAACTATCATAAGTATTACGGAAAAATGAAAGATTGCTGTGCAATTTTCCAAATACTTGTAAAGTTTGCATTAAATCACCGAGTTTTATTTGTTTTTCAAAGTAACGTCCAACTTGAATTAATAATGGAAAAACAACAGAAACTTGACTGACAACTAAGTTAAATCCTGAAAATTTTAGCGTTCTAAATACTATTACCCACATGTTATTGATGACAGCATTGAATTGTTGGTAAAGCTGATTTTTTTCTACTTTTTCACCTGCGTAAAAAGCAATGCTTTCGGCATATTCTTTTATGCGAATTAAAGAATAACGGTAGTTTGCGTTTAAGCGTTCATTAATAAAATTCAACGAGATTAATGGACGACCGAGCCAAAATGCAATGAGGGTAGTGAAAATGACATAGCCAAACACTAAGAACACCATCATATGTGGAATTTCCACGCCAAGTACCATCATTGGACCTGCTAATCCCCATAACAAAATCGTGTAAGAGATCATTGAGGTGACCGCATCAATGACTCCAGTGCTTAAAGAAAGCGTGGTTTTTACATAAGATTGGACATCTTGTTGAATACGTTGATCGGGGTTATCTAGGTTTTCGGATAAATACTGTGTTTTGTAATAGGCGCGATGTGCCATCCATTTATCAACAAGCTGTTCGTTAAGCCACTCAATCCAGTTGATGACGAAACGTTGCTCTAAATAATAGCCTACTAATGCTGCTGAAACAGAACTTGTGGCAATGACGCAGAACAAGCCCATTTGTTGCCAAAATACATGTTCATTAAATTCTTGCAATGATGTGTACATATTTTTGTACCACTCAGAATGTACAAGGCTGATACGTACGCTGAGTAATGTCATTGCAACAATAAGCAGAAAGAAGAGGATAGGTTTTATGCTGCGTTTAGGTGAAAGATAGCCACCTGCAAACATCCAAAATTGTTTTCCCCATTGAGTAAAACGCACCAAAAGAAAAATGCCAAAACTAAAGACGACAGAGGTGATGGCTAACGTTTGTAAAATCCAAATAAGAGAAGTAATGGCTTCTTGGCCGTAATCCATAAATATTCCATCCGAGATAAAAGTGTGGTGAAAAATAACCGCACTTTTTGTAAAAGGGTCAAAAATTTTCGGTATTGTAGAGTCTATGCTCAATTTCGCAAGAAAAAATGTGACGAACGTAGCATTTTTTGAGTTTGGTTAAGGTTTTCAAAAAACAACTTGGATATAATCCGAAGGAGTTAGATTTCATTTTTAAGGGGTCAATATGAGTGATATTGCAATCACGATTAGTCTTCTTGCCCTCGTTGCCGTAATCGGTTTATGGATCGGGCATTGGAAGATCCGTGGGGTTGGGCTTGGCATCGGTGGTGTGCTGTTTGGTGGTATCATTGTGGCTCATTTCACCAATCAATATGGTTTGCAATTAGATGCACATACGTTGCATTTTGTGCAGGAATTTGGCTTGATTCTGTTCGTTTATACGATTGGGATTCAGGTTGGGCCTGGTTTTTTTGCATCTTTAAGAAAATCAGGTTTAAAACTGAATGCGTTTGCTATTTTAATCGTTGTTCTGGGTTCTATTGCAGCGGTGATTGTGCATAAGGTTGCGGATGTTCCGTTGGAAATCGCTCTTGGTATTTATGCGGGAGCGGTAACTAACACGCCAGCCCTTGGTGCTGGTCAGCAAATTTTGACTGAACTTGGCGTGCAACAAACTACAGTGACAATGGGGATGTCTTATGCGATGGCTTATCCATTCGGGATTTGTGGTATTTTGCTTGCAATGTGGTTAATCCGCTTATTTTTTAAAGTCAAAGTAGACGATGAAGCCGCTCGTTTTAATGCAGAGAGTGGTCAAGATAAGGAAAGTTTACATAATATTTCTTTAAAAGTGACCAACCAAAATTTAGATGGTTTGATGCTGATTGAAGTGCCAGGATTTAGTGATGAGGAAGTGGTTTGCTCTCGCCTAAAACGCGAGGACATGGAAATTGTTCCAAAGGCTAGCACAGAAATTCGTATCAATGATATTTTACAATTAGTCGGCGATGATACGGCTCTATCCAAAATGCGCTTGATTATTGGTCATGAGGTAGATGCGCCAACATCCTCTTATAGTGGAGAGATTCGTGCCGAACGCGTAGTGGTTACTAATGAAAAAGTCTTAGGTAAAAAGATCCGCACGTTGGGGATTCATCAAAAATATGGTGTGGTGATTTCTCGTTTGAATCGTGCCGGTATTGAATTAGTGCCAACAGCGAATACAACTTTGCAATTTGGTGACGTACTTCATATGGTGGGGCATACTGATGTGCTAAATAAAGCGATTTCCGTAATTGGTAATGCACAACAAAAATTGCTTCAAGTGCAGATGTTACCTGTATTCATCGGTATTGGTTTAGGGGTACTCGTTGGTTCTATTCCATTCTATATTCCAGGTTTCCCAGTTGCGTTAAAATTAGGGCTTGCTGGTGGGCCATTGGTGGTTGCGTTGATTTTAGCGAGAATTGGCACGATTGGTAAACTTTACTGGTTTATGCCACCTAGTGCTAACTTGGCATTGCGCGAAATAGGGATTGTTCTTTTCTTGGCTGTGGTAGGTTTAAAATCAGGCGGAAGTTTCTTTGATACCTTGTTGAATGGCTCAGGCCTTGAATGGATGGGATACGGTATTTTTATCACCTTTATTCCATTAATGATTACCGGTATTTTGGCTCGTCTATATGGCAAACTGAATTACCTTACAATCTGTGGTTTACTTGCAGGTTCCATGACAGATCCGCCAGCTTTAGCATTTGCTAATGAAATTAAAGAAGATAACGGTGCAGCAGCACTTTCTTATGCCACTGTGTATCCATTGGTGATGTTCTTGCGGATAATGTCTCCACAATTATTAGCAGTGTTATTGTGGGCTGCATAGTTTAAATAGTTCAATTTATACAAACAAAAGCGCGGTTAATTTCGCGCTTATTTTTTGTGTGGATTTTGCGCGAGAGGGTATTCAATGATAGAATCTCGCACTTTTATTGCGAAGCGAGAACAAAATGGCATTAGTTGAATTTTTGATGGAAACCTTAGATGGGTTAAAGGGAATAGATATTGTACATTTTGATGTACGTGGAAAATTATCGATTACGGATAATATGATTATTTGCACGGGTACATCGAGCCGACAAGTTTCTGCAATGGCAGATAATTTAATTACAGAATGTAAAAAAGCAGGTTTTGAAACTTTTGGTGAAGAAGGTAAAAATACTGCAGATTGGATTGTGGTGGATCTTGGTCAAGCAATCGTACATATCATGCAACGTGACGCGCGTGAAATGTATCAATTAGAGAAACTTTGGGCGTAAATTTTAGTAAAGTGCGGTGAAAAATAACCGCACTTTTTAGATGAGGATGACTTGTGAAAATCACGTTAATTGCTGTCGGAACAAAAATGCCTTCTTGGGTTACAACGGGTTTTGAGGAATATCAACGCCGTTTTCCAAAAGATATGCCTTTTGAACTGATTGAAATTCCAGCAGGCAAGCGTGGAAAAAATGCTGATATTAAACGTATTTTAGAACAAGAAGGTAAAGCGATGTTAGCCGTCTGTGGAAAAGGTAAAGTCGTAACGTTAGATATTCCTGGTAAACCTTGGACCACCCCGCAATTAGCCGAGCAACTAGAAGCGTGGAAAAACGATGGCCGTGATGTATGTTTGTTGATCGGGGGACCTGAGGGGCTTTCGCCTGAATGTAAAGCTGCCGCAGAGCAAAGCTGGTCGCTTTCACCCTTGACATTACCTCACCCGCTTGTTCGTGTTGTGGTTGCTGAAAGTTTGTATCGTGCGTGGTCGCTCACGACGAATCATCCTTATCATCGAGAATAGTAAATCCTCATTTTTAGTCAGATGAATTTAAAAAGATTCTTCAATACGCCAACTCATGAGCCGTTCCGCGATAAAAAAGCGGAGCGTAACCTTTTTGCTCGCCGAACTTTAGTGGCTTTTTTGGGGATTTTGCTACTAACAGGCGTGTTATTCACCAATATTTATCAGCTACAGATTGTTAATTTCGATACTTACCAAACGCGTTCTAATGGTAACCGAATTAAATTATTACCTTTACCTCCAACGCGTGGCTTAATCTATGATCGTTACGGTAAATTATTAGCCGAAAATCTTACTTTTTTTGGTTTATATATTGTGCCAGAAAAAACTGAAAATTTAGACCGCACTTTAGATGAATTACGCTACATTGTGGGATTGACGGATAATGATATTGAAAATTTTAAAAAGGAACGTCGCCGCGGAACGCGTTACACGCCTATTTTATTGAAACCGAATTTAACGGAAGAACAAATCGCACGTTTTGCAGTGAGTGGCTATCAATATCCGAGTTTAGATGTACGTCCTTATTTCAAACGCTATTACTTATATGGCGAGATTATGACGCATATTTTAGGCTATGTGGGCAAAATCAATGATAAAGACGTTGAGCGTTTGAAAAAAGATGAAAAATTTGCCAATTATTCTGGTAGCAATGATATGGGCAAATTGGGGATTGAACGCTACTATGAAGATGAGTTACATGGCACCACAGGTTTTGAAGAAGTAGAAATCAACAATCGCGGTAAAGTTATTCGTAAGTTACGTGAACAACCTTCAGTAGCAGGAAAAAGTATTTATCTTACTATCGATTTAGAATTGCAGCGTTACATAACAGATCTTTTGGCTGGGCAAAAAGGCGCGATTGTTGTATTGGATCCTAAAGATAGTGGTGTGCTGGCTATGGTGTCTACGCCAAGTTATGACAATAATTTGTTTGTTGATGGTATTTCGTCAGAAGATTATAAGCGCCTATTAAATGATCCATCTCGTCCACTTTATAGTCGTGCGACCCAAGGTGTGTATCCTCCTGCTTCTACGGTAAAACCTTTTATTGCAGTAGCCGCACAAACTGAAAATGTGATTAGCCAAAATACGACGATTTTTGACCCAGGCTATTGGGTATTGCCAAATACGACTAAGCGATTCCGAGATTGGAAAAAGAGTGGTCATGGTTATACAGATTTAAATAAAGCAATTACAGAATCATCCGATACCTATTTTTACCAAGTCGCTCATAGTATGGGCATTGATCGCCTTTCTGATTGGATGAAACGATTTGGCTTTGGTATGCCAACTGGGATTGAAATTCAAGAAGAAACAGCAGCCAATATGCCAACGCGCGAATGGAAACAAAAACGCTATAAACGCCCTTGGGTACAAGGTGATACTATTTCTGTGGGAATTGGCCAAGGGTATTGGACTGCAACCCCGTTACAAGTAGCAAAAGCAACAGCTGTATTGGTGAACAATGGAAAGGTGAATACCCCACATTTAATGAAAGCAATTGAAGTATCCACACTAAAACCTTATGAAGATCCTTTGCTTTATCCTGATATTACAGAGGCTAAACAAAGCTATTGGGATGCCGCAAAACGTGGAATGTATAATGTTGTCAATTCAGCTTTAGGAACGGGGAGAAAGGCTTTTGCTGGAGCAAATTATCGTGTGGCAGGAAAATCTGGTACTGCTCAAGTATTTAGTTTAAAAGAAAATGAAAAATACAATGCGGCGGGATTGAAAAAAGAACTACATGATCACGCATGGTTTACCGCATATGCGCCTTATGAAAATCCTAGATTGGTTGTGACAGTTATTTTAGAGAATGCGGGTGGTGGTTCAAGTAATGCCGCACCATTAGCACGTAAAGTGATGGATTATTATTTAAATCAGCGTTTACCTCAAGTTGAAAAATATAATGCAACCATTCAGCAAAAAGAAGATTTACCACAAGAGAGCGAGCAAATAAATGGAAGATAAAATCCCTTTCTGGTTGCGCGCATGGCAACGTTTGCATATTGATTTTTGGCTTTTTATTGGCTTAGTTGCAATAACAGCCTATGGCATGCTTGTGCTTTATAGTGCCACTGGTGCGAGTGAAACTATGTTTAACAACCGGATTATTCAGGTTTTTCTTGGATTTACTGTTATGCTCGTCATGGCGCAATTTCCACCTAAATTTTATCAACGCATTGCGCCTTATCTCTATCTGATAGGCTTTATCATGTTGATTTTAGTGGATGCGATTGGAACAACCAGTAAAGGTGCACAGCGTTGGCTTGATCTTGGATTTATTCGTTTTCAACCCTCTGAAATTGTAAAGCTTGCGGTGCCATTAATGGTCGCGGTGTATTTAGGTAATCGACCACTTCCACCTAAATTAAGTGAAACATTTATTGCGATTGCAATGATTATGATTCCGACTTTACTTGTGGCTATACAACCAGATTTAGGCACATCAATTTTGGTAAGTGCGTCAGGTTTATTTGTCGTATTTTTAGCTGGAATGAGTTGGTGGTTGATTTTAGCTGCAGTGATTGGCTTAGCTGGATTTATTCCGATCATGTGGCTATATCTAATGCACGATTATCAACGCACTCGCGTTCTCACATTATTGGACCCAGAAAAAGATCCTCTCGGTGCTGGCTATCATATTTTACAATCAAAGATTGCGATTGGTTCTGGTGGTCTTTGGGGAAAAGGCTGGATGCAGGGTACGCAATCCCAGCTTGAGTTCTTACCTGAGCCTCATACAGATTTTATTTTTGCTGTAATGAGTGAAGAACATGGAATGGTTGGGTTTCTTATTTTAATCTCCATTTATATGTTCATTATTGTACGTGGTTTGATTATTGCCGTGAACGCTCAAACTTCTTTTGGGAGAATTCTTGCTGGAGCAACGACGTTAATTTTCTTTGTTTATGTGTTTGTTAATATAGGCATGGTAAGTGGTATTTTGCCTGTAGTGGGTGTGCCATTACCTTTATTCAGCTATGGCGGTACGTCTTACGTTGCTATTATGGCTGCTTTTGGCTTGGTGATGTCAGTTCATACACATCAAGTAAAATTTATGAAAGGGAACTAATTTCATTTTTGCTTTTCTTAAAAGGGTAAATAAATGAAAATAGTCAACGCTTATGAAATTAAAAACATTATTAAATCTGACCGCACTTGCTTTATTTGCTATAATTACTAGCTTTTCAGCCCATGCGGACACTCACCAAATGTATGGTATCCAAGGGGATAAACTTTCGATTATAACCAAAGTACCTTCTCCTAGTACTTATTCCGTGAAAGGGCAAACTTATACGACAAAAGCTGAAGATGATGCTAAATCCTATACGAAAGAAGGGATGGCAAGTTACTATCATCTCAAATTTAATGGGCGTAGAACTGCAAGTGGTGATGTTTATAATTCAACACAATTTACTGCGGCACATAAAACATTGCCAATAAATTCTTATGCTTTGGTGACTAATTTACATAATAATCGTAAAGTTATCGTACGTATTAATGATCGTGGGCCTTTTAGTGATAAACGTTTAATTGACCTTTCTCATGCAGCGGCGAAAGAAATTGGATTAATTTCTCGCGGTATGGGGCATGTTAGAATTGAGGCGTTGCACGTTGCCAAAAATGGGAATTTATCAGGCGCAGCGACAAGAACGCTGGCTAAGCATGCAAAAACTCAAGAAGCAGCTGATCGTTTAGTATTAAAATCTAATACGCTTTTTGATAACGCATCTAAGTCAATAAATGCTCTAAAAGGAACCGAATTTTACCGTTTGAAAATGCTTGAATTAACCTCTCGTAGCCAAGCAAATAAGTTAATTACGCAACTTGCGTTAGCGAATATTCAAACTGAAGTAAATCGCTCGGGAAATAAATATGAAATTCACATAGGGCCCTTTGATAATAAAGCACAAATGGCACAAGTGAGAGCTAAATTACAAAAAATGGCAGTAAACAAGCCACTAATTGTTTACACATATAAAAATTAATTGTAGGAACACACTATGTTGAAAAGAACAACAAAAATCGCATTTTTATCAAGTTTTGTGGCACTTAGTGCTTTTTCGGTATCTGCAGAGGATATGCAGTTTGGAGTAACTCCGCCTCAAATTACTGCTCAAACGTATGTATTGATGGATTACAATTCAGGCGCAATTTTGGCCGCACTTAATCCTGATGAGCGTCAATATCCTGCATCATTAACAAAAATGATGACAAGTTATGTGGTAGGGAGCGCTTTAAAACAGGGCAAAATTCACAATACCGATATGGTAACCATTGGTGAGAGTGCATGGGGGCGTAATTTCCCAGACTCATCAAAAATGTTTTTAGATTTAAATACACAAGTATCTGTAGCAGATTTGAATCGTGGTGTGATTGTTGTTTCTGGTAATGATGCGACAGTGGCATTAGCTGAACACATTTCTGGCAATGTACCGAACTTTGTAGAAACCATGAATAAATATGTTCAACAATTTGGTTTGAAAAATACAAATTTCACTACGCCGCATGGTTTAGACGATCCAAATCAATATTCTTCCGCGCGTGATATGGCAATTATTGGTGCGCATATTATTCGTGATTTACCTGAAGAATATAAAATTTACTCAGAAAAAGATTTTACCTTTAACAAAATTAAACAGCCTAACCGCAATGGCTTATTGTGGGATAAAAATATCAATGTTGATGGAATGAAAACAGGGCATACTAGCCAAGCTGGATATAACTTAGTTGCTTCAGCGATTACACCGAACAATATGCGTTTAATTTCTGTTGTAATGGGTGTGCCAACTTACAAAGGTCGTGAAGTAGAAAGTAAAAAACTTTTACAATGGGGTTTTGCTAATTTCGAAACATTTAAAACTTTAGAGGCAGGCAAAGAAATTTCAGAACAACCAGTTTATTACGGTAATAAAGGTAGTGTGAAATTAGGCACGTTACAAGATAGCTTTATCACAGTTCCGAAAGGCAAACAAAATGAGCTTAAAGCTCGATATGAGTTAGAAAGTAAAAACTTACAAGCGCCTTTAGCAAAAGGCCAAGTCGTAGGTAAAGTCATTTATCAATTAGAAGGTAAAGATATTGCAGCGGTAAACTTACAAGTGATGGATGAAGTAGGTGAAGCTAGTATTTTCGGAAAAGCTTGGGATTGGCTCGTGCTCACTGTAAAAGGCTTATTTGCATAAAATATGCCAGAAATTTACCGCACTTTTTTCATTTTTAACTGAGGCATTCGTAATGTGTGGGTGGTGTACCATTCACACATCATTTTTATTATTGGGAAATAATATGACAACAGAAAACGATTACGCAAAACTTAAAGAATTAATGGAATTTCCAGCAAAAATGACATTTAAAGTTGCTGGAATTAATCGCGAGGGGTTAGCGCAAGATCTAATTCAGGTCGTCCAAAAATATGTTAAAGGCGATTATATTCCTAAGGAAAAACGGAGTAGTAAAGGTACCTATAATTCGGTTTCAATCGACATTATTGCTGAAAACTTTGAGCAGGTAGAAACACTTTATAAAGAACTTGCTAAAGTTGAAGGCGTAAAAATGGTTATCTAGCATGAATAATTCCCTTATTGTTCGTCAGTTAGGGTTGCAAGATTATCAAGAAATTTGGCATAAAATGCAGAATTTCACAGATAGTCGCACAGCGGAAACGCAAGACGAAATTTGGTTGGTGCAACATCCTCCTGTATTTACCCAAGGGCAAGCAGGTAAACCAGAGCATCTTTTACAACGTAGTGAAATACCTGTGGTGCAGTCGGATCGTGGCGGGCAAATAACCTATCATGCACCCGGTCAGCAAGTGATGTATGTACTCATTGATATTAAGCGTCATGAGAATTTAAATGTGCGTCAATTAGTGACCGCACTTGAGCAAACGGTGGTAAAAACCTTATCTGAATATGGTATTGAAAGTTATCCAAAACCTGATGCCCCAGGCGTGTATGTGGATGGGAAAAAGATTTGTTCTCTTGGACTGCGTATTCGTCGTGGTTGCTCCTTTCACGGGTTAGCATTGAATATCAATATGGATCTGAACCCATTTCATTATATTAATCCATGCGGCTATGCCAGTCTTGAAATGTGTCAATTAGCGGATTTTGTTAATCAAGATGAAGCTAATTGCGATAAGGTTTCACCAAAATTAATTAAACACTTTGCCGAGCTTTTAGGCTATAATGTAACAAATTTGTAATATTTAATGATCAAAAATGCCCTGTTTGGGCATTTTTATTTAGGAACGCTTATGTCAACGCCTTTCAAAATGGAACGCGGTGTAAAATATCGCGATGCGGCAAAAACGTCGATTATTCCAGTAAAAAATATTGATCCAAACCAAGAGCTATTGAAAAAGCCCGAATGGATGAAAATTAAACTTCCGGCAAATTCACTTAAAATTGAAAGCATCAAAAATGGAATGCGTCGTCATGGTTTACATTCCGTTTGTGAAGAAGCATCTTGTCCAAATTTACACGAATGTTTTAATCATGGAACAGCAACTTTTATGATTTTAGGCGCAATTTGTACGCGCCGTTGCCCGTTCTGTGATGTTGCGCATGGGAAACCATTACCGCCCGATCCTGAAGAGCCACAAAAATTAGCTGAAACTATCCAAGATATGAAACTTAAATATGTGGTGATTACATCGGTGGATCGTGATGATTTGCCTGATCGTGGCGCAGGTCATTTTGCAGAATGTGTAAAAGCTGTGCGTGAGCTTAATCCTAATATTAAGATTGAAATTTTAGTACCTGATTTCCGTGGTCGTATTACACAGGCATTGGAAAAATTAAAAGATAATCCGCCAGATGTCTTTAACCATAATTTAGAAAACGTACCGCGCCTGTACAAAGAGATTCGTCCTGGAGCAGATTACGAATGGTCACTTAAATTATTGCGCGAATTTAAAGAAATGTTCCCGAATATCCCAACTAAATCTGGTTTAATGGTGGGATTAGGTGAAACTAATGAAGAGATTTTACAAGTCATGCAAGATTTACGTGATAACGGTGTGACAATGCTCACATTGGGGCAATATCTTCAACCTAGCCGTCATCATTTGCCGGTTGCGCGTTATGTTCCGCCTGCTGAATTTGATGAATTCCGAGAAAAAGCCAATAAAATGGGCTTTGAACATGCGGCTTGTGGACCATTTGTTCGCTCTTCTTATCACGCTGATTTACAAGCCAGTGGCGGGTTAGTGAAATAATTTAAAACTGCTCTGAATTAAACCGCACTTTTTGCTTGTCACGAAAGTGCGGTTTATTTTTGATGTTTTTTTTCACCGAATATTTACTAGCCAGAATTATTGCAAGCCTGTAAAATAGCCGACCGCTTTATTTGACTAATTATTTATAACACCTGACGATATTGTAGAAAATGACTCAAAAATTACATATTAAAACTTGGGGCTGCCAGATGAATGAATACGATTCATCTAAAATGGCCGATCTTTTATTAAGTACTCATGGACTAGAACTTACCGAAATTCCTGAAGAAGCAGACGTATTATTATTGAATACCTGTTCTATTCGTGAAAAAGCACAAGAAAAAGTGTTCCACCAACTTGGGCGTTGGAAAGAATTAAAGAAAAATAATCCAAATTTAGTGATTGGCGTGGGTGGCTGTGTGGCCTCTCAAGAAGGGGAACATATTCGTCATCGTGCGCCTTATGTCGATATTATTTTTGGTCCGCAAACTTTGCACCGCCTACCTGAAATGATTAACCAAATTCGTGGTGGTAAGAGCTCAGTTGTAGATGTAAGTTTCCCTGAAATTGAGAAATTTGACCGCTTACCTGAACCTCGTGCAGAAGGTCCAACGGCATTTGTTTCGATTATGGAAGGCTGTAATAAATACTGTACTTTCTGTGTTGTACCTTATACACGCGGAGAAGAAGTCAGCCGTCCTGTGGATGATGTCTTATTTGAAATTGCGCAACTTGCGGATCAAGGTGTGCGTGAGGTCAATCTACTTGGTCAAAATGTAAATGCTTATCGTGGGCCGACACATGATGGTCAAATTTGTAGCTTTGCTGAATTGCTTCGTCTTGTCGCATCAATTGATGGTATTGACCGTTTACGTTTCACAACTAGTCATCCAATAGAATTTACAGATGATATTATTGATGTATATCGTGATACGCCTGAATTGGTGAGTTTCTTACATCTTCCAGTCCAAGCAGGTTCTGACCGTGTATTAACGATGATGAAACGTGGCCATACAGCATTAGAATATAAATCTATTATTCGCAAACTTCGTGCTGTGCGCCCTGATATTCAAATTAGCTCAGACTTTATTGTTGGTTTCCCAGGTGAAACGGCTGAAGATTTTGAGCAAACTATGAATTTGATTGCACAAGTGAACTTTGATATGAGCTTCAGTTTTGTGTATTCTGCCCGACCAGGTACGCCTGCTGCAGATATGCCAGATGATGTAACGGAAGATGAAAAGAAACAGCGTCTTTATGTGTTACAAGAGCGTATTAATCAACAAGCCGCACAATTTAGCCGCCGTATGCTTGGCACAGAACAACGCGTGTTAGTTGAAGGGCCATCGAAGAAAGACATTATGGAATTGACGGGACGTACTGAAACGAATCGTATTGTCAATTTCCAAGGTTCTCCAGAAATGATTGGTAAATTTGTGGATGTGAAAATCACTGATGTTTATACTAATTCTCTACGTGGTGAAGTGGTGCGTACTGAAGATGAAATGGGATTACGTATTGCGCAATCTCCACAAGAAGTGATGAATCGCACACGTAAAGAAGATGAATTAGGTGTAGGGCGTTACCACGGCTAATTGAAATTTTGAAATATTTAACCGCACTTTGAGAAATTAAAGTGCGGTTATTTTTTTAGAGATATATGGTTTAGATTTGCCAATCAATTGGTTTCATTCCATTGCTTTCCAAATATGAATTTGTTTTGGAAAAATGATGACAGCCAAAGAAACCACGATGGGCTGAAAGTGGGGAAGGGTGTGGAGCCGTTAAAACAAGGTGACGAGTGCGGTCAATAATTTGCCCTTTTTTTTGTGCGTGACTGCCCCAAAGTAAAAACACGAGTTTTTCACGATATTCATTAAGAGCCGTAATAACACGATCAGTAAACGTTTCCCAGCCGAAATTAGCATGTGAATGTGCCATCCCACGTTCTACGGTAAGCACTGTGTTGAGCAGCAATACTCCTTGTTCTGCCCATTTGACTAAATAACCATGAGATGGCATTTGAAATCCAGAAATATCTTGTGTGAGTTCTTTATACATATTTAATAGGGAAGGGGGAATGGCGACTTCAGGTTTTACTGAAAAAGCTAATCCATGAGCTTGGTTTGGACCATGATATGGATCTTGACCTAAGATTACCACTTTTACATCTTCAAAAGCGGTATATTTGAATGCGTTAAATACATCTTCTTGTCGGGGATAAATCGTTTTCCCGCTTGCTCTTGCAAGATGAACCTGTTGTAGTGCGTGTTGAAAGTAAGGTTGTTCTTTTTCTTTTCCGATAACATCTGTCCAGGTTTTCATTATTTTGATCCTATTAATAAGTTTGCTCTTATTATAAACAAAAAGCTTAAGTCAATAAAAAGTTTAAAAGGTTAAATTAATGTTAAATTATTTTGGGTAAATAGCTATATAAATGAGCAAAGTTTAATTTAGATCAAGTTTGTAAAATTATCCTAAAAAGATAACCTGTTCTTTATCAAAAAAATCCAAAATAATTTGAAATCTTCAAATTATTTGATAAAATTTGTACAGTTTCTATGATTATTCTAATGCCAATTAGGAGGCTATTATGATTAAAGGTATTCAAATTACTCAAGCGGCAAATGACAATTTGCTTAATTCATTCTGGTTATTAGACAGCGAAAAAAATGAAGCGCGTTGCTTATGTGCAAAAGGCGAATTCGCTGAAGACCAAGTTGTTGCAGTTAGCGAATTAGGTCAAATCGAATACCGTGAATTACCAGTAAACGTAGCGCCAACTGTTAAAGTTGAAGGTGGCCAACACTTAAACGTAAATGTATTACGTCGTGAAACTTTAGAAGATGCGGTAAACAATCCAGATAAATATCCACAATTAACTATCCGTGTTTCTGGTTACGCAGTACGTTTCAACTCTTTAACGCCAGAACAACAACGCGACGTTATCACTCGTACTTTCACTGAAAGCCTATAATTTCAGTTTGAATGAAAAAAGAAACCTCGAAGTTATTCGGGGTTTTGTTTTATCTAAAAGTTCTGAAAATTTGACCGCACTTTCGTTTTATTTTGTGTAAAATAACCTAATGTTTTTACACAAAGAGGTATTTATGAAAAAGTTATTTTTTAGTGGTCTAGTTCTTGCCTTAGTAGGTTGTTCATCAACTCCATCAAACCTAACGAAACAAGATTTTGTGGGAGAATGGTCTTGCTCAATCAAATATGAAGATATTGGAGTGGGAACTATTGATCTAATTTATCTTAAATCTGACGGTTCTCTTAAAGATGAGAATTTCATTTTTGATCATAGCTTAAGTAAATATGGTGAATTACCAATTAAAGACTATTTCTCTTCACCATTAACATATTTAACTATTAGTAATGGCACTTGGAGTTTTAATGATAATTATTTGATATACAAATTAAGAAAACAAAGTGCACACCGTTTAATTTATCCTGATATATTTGAGAAAATACAACGGATAAAGAGCTTAAAGAACATTGAGCAAAGTGCTTTTAGCCTTTATTCAGACAATATTGGTAAAGAGGATAGTATCGAGTTGAGGGTAACTAAATTCTCAAGAGATAGATTCACGGTAGTTCAGCATTTTACTAAAACATACGACGGCGAGTGTGTACGTAAAGATAAGGCTGATAATAAATTTAATGGCTTTTTAGAGGCTCTTAAACTAATATTTAAAGTCAAGTAATGTAACCGCCTCTTAATAAGAGGCGGTTACATATTAATGTTTAGTTTCTGATTGTTTTTCTAAATTTTTCTGCATTTCGATGAGTGCATTTTCTTTTTCTCCAAATTTTTTTCCAGCATATTGGCAAACTGTTGCTGATATGAGAGATAAAAGAGAGGTATTTTGCATTTCTATTTTTTCTGCCTTTTCGGGGATGTCAAAAAGTTTTTCACCTTGAGCAAAGAACTGGGTATATACTTCAAACTGATTGTTTGCGCTGAGTATAGCCGTCTTATCTGCACAATTTACCTTTGTTAGTTTTTTCATCGACGTGCCTTTTAGAGCTCGATCAGATGAGCTTATATTGGTTATCAAATAGTATGACAGCTCATTGGAGTTATCAGAATTAACACGGATGCTTGATTTATCTAGATAAATAGGATTTTGGCCATTTAGCACTTTTAAGTATCTATCTTGTTGCTGTAATTCTTGATTTTGTAATAGTTTTGGTTGTGAACAACCAATACAAAACAAGCTGATTAATGTGAGAGTTACAAATCTTTTCATAGGATCCTCTAGGGATATGGGAATTGATTGAGCTATATTGGGGATTATAGAATTAATTTTTAAATAAAAAACTCATCACACTCATCCTTTTATTTTCTAGCGATTTCCACGCTTTTCAGGTACAATTTGGCAGTTAAATTTATTGATTTTTTGAGAAAAACTATCTTTTATGAAGAATATTCGTAACTTTTCTATTATTGCCCATATTGACCACGGTAAATCGACGCTTTCTGACCGTTTGATTCAAACTTGTGGTGGCCTTTCGGATCGTGAAATGGAAGCGCAAGTGCTCGATTCAATGGATCTTGAGCGTGAGCGTGGAATTACCATCAAAGCACAAAGTGTTACTTTAAATTATAAAGCCAAAGATGGCGAAACTTATCAATTAAACTTTATCGATACACCAGGACACGTGGACTTTTCCTATGAGGTATCTCGCTCTCTTGCTGCTTGTGAAGGGGCATTGTTAGTTGTGGATGCAGGACAAGGTGTAGAAGCACAAACCTTGGCAAACTGTTATACCGCAATCGAAATGGATTTAGAAGTAGTACCGATTTTAAATAAAATCGACTTGCCAGCCGCAGATCCCGAACGCGTAGCTGAAGAAATTGAAGATATTGTTGGAATTGATGCGATGGAAGCGGTTCGATGCTCTGCTAAAACGGGTGTAGGTATCGAAGATGTATTAGAAGAAATCGTTGCAAAAATTCCAGCACCGGAAGGCGATCCTAATGCGCCATTACAAGCATTGATTATTGATTCTTGGTTCGATAACTATTTGGGCGTGGTGTCTTTAGTGCGTATTAAAAACGGGGTATTACGTAAAGGCGATAAAATTAAAGTGATGTCTACAGGACAAGCTTACAATGTAGATCGTTTAGGGATTTTCACGCCAAAACAAGAGGATACTACCATTTTAGAATGCGGTGAAGTTGGTTGGGTAGTTTGTGCGATTAAAGATATTTTAGGGGCACCAGTTGGGGATACTTTAACTCTTCAACATAATCCCGCAACTGAGGTTTTACCAGGCTTTAAAAAAGTAAAACCGCAAGTGTATGCAGGCCTTTTCCCCGTTAGCTCAGATGATTATGAAGCATTTCGTGATGCGTTGAGTAAATTGAGCTTAAATGATGCTTCACTTTTCTATGAGCCAGAAACTTCAACCGCACTTGGCTTTGGTTTCCGTTGTGGTTTCCTTGGTCTTTTGCACATGGAAATCATTCAAGAGCGTCTAGAGCGTGAGTATGATTTAGATCTTATTACTACTGCGCCAACGGTAATTTACGAAGTGCAATTAACGAATGGTGATGTTGTTTACGTCGATAGTCCATCGAAATTGCCTCCGCTTAATAATATTGCTGAAATCCGTGAGCCGATTGCTGAATGTAATATGTTAGTGCCGCAAGAATATTTAGGTAACGTCATTACACTTTGTGTGGAAAAACGTGGCGTGCAAACCAATATGGTATATCACGGTAATCAAATTGCGCTGACTTATGAGATTCCAATGGGCGAAGTTGTTCTAGACTTCTTTGATCGTTTAAAATCAACATCGCGTGGTTATGCTTCGTTAGATTACGGTTTCAAACGTTTCCAAGCTGCAGATATGGTTCGCGTAGATATTATGATTAACAGTGAACGAGTAGATGCTTTGGCTTTAATCGTTCATAAAGATAATTCACAATATCGTGGTCGTGAATTGGTTGAAAAAATGCGTGAGCTGATTCCACGTCAACAATTTGATATCGCGATTCAAGCAGCGATTGGAAACCATATTATTGCGCGTTCAACCGTAAAACAATTACGTAAAAACGTATTAGCAAAATGTTATGGTGGCGACGTGAGCCGTAAGAAAAAACTCTTACAGAAACAGAAAGAAGGTAAAAAACGTATGAAGTCTTTGGGTAACGTAGAAGTACCACAAGAAGCGTTTTTAGCAATTTTACATGTAGGAAAAGATAAATAAGGGAAATTATGTCAAATTTATTTTTTGTGATTTTACTGGCTGTGGGTTTTGGTGTTTGGAAAGTTTTAGATTATTTTCAATTACCAAACACATTCAGTATTGTATTGCTAATTTTGACCGCACTTTCAGGCGTATTATGGTGCTACCATTATTTTGTGGTAACGCCAAAACGTCATCGTAAAATCGCACGTGTCGAACAGCGTTCAGGCCAAGTATTAACTGACGAAGAAAAAGCAAAAATTGAACCGATTTCCGAAGCCTCTGAGTTTTTATCATCTCTTTTCCCAGTGCTTTCTGTCGTATTCTTAGTACGCTCTTTTTTATTTGAACCATTTCAAATTCCATCAGGTTCAATGGAATCAACCTTACGAGTTGGTGACTTTTTGGTCGTGAACAAATATGCTTATGGTGTGAAAGATCCGATTTTCCAAAACACCATTATTGCTGGCGAAAAACCACAACGAGGTGATGTAATTGTGTTTAAAGCTCCACAACAAGCTTTAATTCGTACTGGCCTAGGTGCAACTCGAGCTGCTTTTGCGGAAAATCTTGCGTTAAGCTCAAAAGATAATATGTCTGGTGTTGATTATATTAAGCGTATTGTTGGAAAGAGCGGAGATCGCGTCATTTTTGATGCGGAACAAAAAACGCTAAAAGTGGTATATGGCAAAGAAGGCAAACCTTGTGAAGTTGATTGCGAAACCAAGGCGTTTGAATATACACAAAATCCAACAAATCCTGCTTTTCCGAATGAATTAGAATTGACTGAAAAAGGCGATGTAACACATAACGTGTTAATTAGTGAATATCGTCGTTATTCAGGCCCTGAATTTTTCCCACAAGAAGGTATGCAAACTGCAGAGTGGCTTGTGCCAGAAGGACAGTATTTTGTGATGGGGGATCACCGTGATCACAGCGATGATAGCCGTTTCTGGGGCTTTGTGCCTGAAAAAAATATTGTGGGTAAAGCCACTTATATTTGGATGAGCTTAGAAAAAGAAGCGAATGAATGGCCAACCGGTTTCCGCTTTGATCGTTTCTTTACAGCAATAAAATAAGATGAATCATTTAGATCGACTTGAGCGTAAAATCGGTTATCGTTTTAATGATATTGCGCTTTTAAAGCAGGCACTTACGCATCGAAGTGCGGCGACTCAACATAATGAACGCCTAGAATTTCTAGGCGATTCTATTCTTAATTTTACTATCGCTGAGGCGCTTTATCATCAGTTTCCACGTTGTAATGAAGGTGAACTGAGCCGTATGCGAGCTACTTTGGTGAGAGAGCCCACTTTAGCGATTTTAGCGCGTCAATTTGAATTGGGAGATTATATGTCTCTTGGTTCTGGCGAGCTAAAGAGCGGTGGTTTTCGCCGCGAATCTATTCTTGCCGATTGTGTAGAAGCGATTATTGGCGCAATGTCTTTGGATCAAGGATTGGCAGTGACGACCCAAGTGATTCAAAATTGGTATCAACAATTATTGGCTGAAATCAAACCGGGTGACAACCAAAAAGATGCGAAAACTCGGTTACAAGAATATTTACAGGGTAAACATCTGCCATTGCCAACTTATGAAGTGGTAAATATTCAAGGGGAAGCCCATTGCCAAATTTTCACTGTTGAATGCAAAGTGAAAAGTGCGGATAAAATTGACCGCACTTTTGTGGCAAAAGGATCTAGCCGTCGTAAAGCTGAACAAGCGGCAGCAGAACAAATTTTAAAAGAACTGGACATCAAATGACCGAACAATTCGACAAAACCTATTGCGGCTTTATTGCTATCGTAGGTCGCCCAAATGTGGGTAAATCAACGCTCTTAAATAAAATTTTAGGGCAAAAAATTTCAATTACATCGCGTAAAGCACAAACCACGCGTCACCGTATTGTTGGGATTAAAACTGAAGGGGCATATCAAGAAATCTATGTGGATACGCCGGGACTTCATATTGAAGAGAAACGTGCTATTAACCGCTTGATGAACCGCGCAGCAAGTAGTGCTATCGGCGATGTTGATTTAATTATTTTTGTCGTAGATGGCACACACTGGAATGCAGATGATGAGATGGTGCTAAACAAATTACGCAATGCAAAGGCACCAGTTGTGTTAGCTATTAACAAAGTAGATAACATCAAAAATAAAGATGATTTGTTGCCGTTTATTACAGATCTTAGCAGTAAATTTAACTTTGCTCATATTGTGCCAATTTCTGCACAGCGCGGTAATAATGTTCATGAATTAGAGAAAATTGTACGCCAATCTTTACGCGAAGGTGTGCATCATTTTCCAGAAGATTATGTCACAGACCGTTCGCAACGTTTTATGGCATCGGAAATAATCCGTGAAAAACTAATGCGTTTTACGGGGGAAGAATTGCCTTATTCTGTGACTGTTGAAATTGAACAGTTCAAAGTGAATGAACGTGGCACTTATGAAATAAATGGATTAATTTTGGTTGAGCGTGAGGGGCAGAAAAAAATGGTAATTGGTGCGGGCGGTCAAAAAATTAAAACTATTGGTATGGAAGCGCGTGCTGATATGGAACGTTTATTTGATAACAAAGTCCATCTTGAACTTTGGGTAAAAGTGAAATCAGGTTGGGCTGATGATGAACGTGCACTGCGTAGTTTAGGATATATGGATGAATAAAGTGCAGTGAAATCCATAAGTAATAAATAGAAAAATCCCCATTATTGCGATGGGGATTTTTTTGTTTCTAATTTTTCACTGAATACGCTTTAAATTTACCTGTTTGAGCAAGCACTTCGTAATCATCGAAATGTTGTCTAAGTAATTCTGGATAAGGCAAAAATGAATTGGCGACGATGCGTAATTCTCCACCTTGATTGAGATGCCATTTTGCTTGAGTGATGAGTTCTGTCACTGCTCGATAGGCGGTATCAATACCATCATGGAATGGTGGATTAGAAATGATCAAATCAAATTTTCCTTCTATATCAGAAAAGACATCACTGGCGTAAACTTCGCCTTGTAATTGATTTTCAGAAAGTGTTTTACGCGCTGATTCCAATGCCATTGCATGAATATCAGTCATGGTAATTTGTGCGTTAGGAGAACGTTTTTTGATCATAGATCCAATTACTCCTGCTCCACAGCCAAGATCGAGTACTTTTCCTTTTATTTTATTATCAATGGTTGAAAGTAACAGTTCTGTGCCTGTGTCTAATTCCGCTGCACTAAATACCCCAGGTAAACTATATATCGTTAAGTCTTGTAGCGTAGAATGTTGATAGGTTTTCCAGAAATTTTTAAGTTCAAAGTGCGGTTTATTTTGTAGTGAAAAATGATATAAACCGCAACGACGAGCGGAGTCAATTTTCGCTATTTCACCATAAGGTTCTAATGTTTTTTCTACTGAACGCACGCCACAACGGTTTTCTCCAATAATTAATATTTCTTGGCCAATAGGTGCTTGAGCTAATAGTTGAAGCAGTTGGAAATTGACTTCTTGTTTGTTTTTAGTCCAATAATAAACGATTAAATCAGTTTGACCTTGAAATTCAACGGAAAAATTGACCGCACTTTGCGTTCTTGCATAGTCAAAATAGCAACTCCAAATTTGGATTGATGGGCATTTAGAGGCTAATGTTTGAGGAAAATTATCAGAAATACCGCCAGCAAATAATACAGATTTTCCATCAAAAAATGAAAGATGTCGTTCTAAAACTTGGCTCTCTAGAGAAATCACGCTTTGAATCCTGTGGGTTATTAGTTAAAATTACGCGCTATTTTAGCAAAATTATTAATAAAAATTGATTAAAACTATTTTAGGAAAATCCTTTATGAAAAAAATTCTCTCTGCAGCCTTAATGACAACGTTATTATCTGGATGTCAAGTTCTCGACCTTGTTCAAGGTACGCCTCAAAAGGCATCTAAAGTATCAAAGCCGGTATTAACTCCAGCTCAAACTGAAGTATTACAAAAGTTAGATGCGCAGTTTCAGCGTATTTCAGCTCAAGGTATCGAAATTGAATTCAATGGCGAGAAATATGTGAAACAAACACAAGCAGTAAAAGGTGATGATCCTCGTTTTGTGAGTTTGGCATTAAGTAAAAACAGTGAGGCTCGTAAAGCTGTGCTAAGTGATACATTCTATTTAACTGATGTTTCTCATGAGAAAGCTATTACGGAACGTTATTTTGCAAAAAATAAAGAGACGTGCCAGTTACAAGCTGTGAAATCAGATATTCATGATTATTATACTTGTGCCAGTGATAAATTTAAACGTTATGTTGCTTTAGTACATAAAGATAAAAATATTATTGCTTATCGTAGTTATACCTCATATCAAGTGGAACCTACACAGGCTGAAGAACGTGCGATTATTAAGGCATTAGTCGATTATCCATTTGATAGTATTGCTCGTTAATATGAATAGACGCGATCTTCTTTTACAAGAAATGGGCATTTCCCAGTGGACGTTATATCGCCCAGAGGTGCTACAAGGTTCAGTAGGAATTAGTGTTGCTGAGAATATCCGCTTTATCACTGTTTCTGATGAAAATATAAATGGCTCGTCCTTGTTGGCTGATGTGCTACTCAGCCTTGATCTTAAAAAAGAAGATTGCTTATGTTTGAATTACGATCAAATCCAGCATATCGAATGTAAGCAGCCTATTCGTTACTGGTTACTATCAGAAAATAACGACCAAATTGACCGCACTTTATCATTTTGCATGGAGGCTGAGCGTGTTTATCGCTCACCAAGTTGGCAACAATTTCAATTTAATCACCAAGCCAAACGAGAGTTGTGGCAACAAATTCAGCAGCCTTAATTATGTCTATTATTTCTCAAATTGAAGCCAGTGATTTCGACCGATTGTATGAAATCGAGCAGCAAGCACATCTTGTGCCTTGGTCATTTGGTACGTTAAAAAATAATCAAGGTGAGCGTTATCTCAATTTAAAATTAATAGAGAATAATAAGATTATTGGTTTTGCTATTTGCCAAACAGTATTGGATGAAGCGACTTTGTTTAATATTGCTATTGTACCGTCTCATCAAGGTAATGGATTGGGGAAATTATTGTTGAATGAGCTAATCATCCAATTGAAAGAAAAAGGTGTTCAGACCTTATGGCTAGAAGTCAGAGAGTCTAACCCAGCTCGTTTCTTGTATGAAAAAATTGGTTTTAATGAAGTCGATATTCGAAAAAATTATTATCCGAAACCCAGTGGTGGACGAGAAAATGCCGTAGTAATGGCCTGTTATTTATAGATACAAATGATATAGCCTAGGATGTCGTCCTAGGCTATATTTTTATGCTTCTTCTGCAGGAAAAACAAATGGATTTAATCCGCTGCGTGCGAAACCTTTTTCTTCCATTTCAATGTCTAAGAAAATAGAAGCCAAATCATCGGCTACTGGCTCTACATGAGGATCTTTTTCTTGAAACATGATTTTCAAGTAACTTTCACAGCTACCACAGGTTTCAGCACGAACAAGTGCAAGTTCTTCATCTAACGACCACATTTCAAGTTTGTCATGACTATTACAGTTGGTGCATTGTGCGCGTACTAAATTCCATTCACTTTCACATAAATTACAATGTAAGTAGCGTAAACCTTGTGATGTACCAATTTGTACAATACTTGTAACAGGTAATGAGCCACAAACAGGGCAGTGATGTAAATTTTCGGCGTTTTCAACTTGGCTATTATGAGGAATTTGTTGAGCTGCTTGTAACCAATAAAGGGAAAGTGCGGCCCAAATAAAGACGGCTTTATCACTGCTGACTAAATTAAATTCTTGTGCTAAGAGCTTATTTGCCATTTCTTCTAATTCGGCAGAGGATGCTTTTTCAAGAAATTCAATTGTCGCGGCGACTTGCTCATTAGCCTTTGGTTTAATCTCATCAAGAATTTCAGTTAAGTATTCACGCCAGATGCGGTTTCTTTTAAAGGTTTTTGCATTTAGTGGCTCGATATCATTTAGCTGTTCAAACTGTTGTGGCGGTAAGGGATTTCTTTCTAACGTGGAAAGTTGGCTTTCAACTATGTCTGCAGCAAATAATAAATAATCTGATAGTGGATGATTTTGCGCTAAGTCTCTTAAACGTTTTGCCCTGCGTTGATAAAGATTTTTAGGATTGGCAAATAACACAGCAGGCGTTTGGAAGGAATTCGCTGCTTGTTTGATTTCTGATTCTGATAAGATTTTGATACTCATGTTCTTTTCTCACTTTCATAATAAAAAGTGCGGTCAATTTTAACCGCACTTTTTTCTTTTTCAGGATTTCAGCTTATTTGCCAAATCCTTTAAATAATACTTTGGTTTTGCCTTTTTTACCTGATTGCTCGTTGAGTAAATCTTTTTCAAGCTCAGGTAAAATTTCTTCGCGATACCATTTCGGGTGGTGTTTCTTCGCCCAACGAACGGTTACCCAACCTTCAATGATTCCTCGAATCGAACCCTTAATCCAGAATGCCATATACATATGCACTAAGATACCAGTGAATAACATAAATGCACTCAAAGAATGGAGCAGAATCGAAAAACGCAATACAGAGATTGAGAAGTAGTGCGAAAAATATTGACGCCACATAATGATGCCAGTGACTAATAACGTTACCATTGCCAAATTTAATGTCCAGAAGAGCATTTTTTGACCAAGGTTATATTTGCCATTATCCGCAACCGCGTGTTCGTTCCCTTTAAGAACTTCAACGACACCTTTTGCCCAGCGAATATCGTTTTTCTCTGGAATATTGTGATCCCAGTACAATAATGCCAAGTAGATGAAGGCAAAGAACATTAAAATCCCAGTAAATGGGTGAATTGCACGTGCAATTTGTGGTGTACCTAAAATTTCTGTTAACCATGCGAAATCAGGGAAGAAAAACGCAACACCAGTGAACATCGTCATAAAAAAGCAAATAACCAACATCCAGTGACTGATACGCGCTGGCGTTCTATGGCGGACGATTCGAGTATCGTTGTTGATTTCAATTTTACTCATTATTTTCCCCCTTAGATGGTTTTTCTTCTTCAAATTCGTGGTGATGATCTTCCACATCTTCTTCAATATTCGGACCTACAGTTAAGTAGTGAGCGATTTCAGCTAATGCCAAGCCACCCATTGCAACTGCTGCTACTGGTTTCAATACATCTTTCCATAAGGTCACACTTAAATCAATTTGTGGATCTTTTGGAAGACCATTGTAAAGCTCTGGTTTATCAGCGTGATGTAACACATACATTACGTGTGTTCCGCCTACGCCTGGAGGATCGTAAAGTCCAGCATTTTCATAACCACGAGATTTTAATTCAGCAATGCGTTGTTCAGCATACACTTTCATTTCTTCTTTAGAACCGAAACGAATTGCACCTGTTGGACAAGTTTTCACGCATGCAGGCTCTTGACCTACAGAAACACGATCCACACAAAGAGTACATTTGTACACACGGTTATCATCTGGATTCATACGTGGAATGTTGAATGGACAGCCGGCAATACAATAACCACATCCGATACATTTATCAGATTGAAAATCTACAATACCATTGGCGTATTGAATGATAGCACCTGGTGCAGGACAAGCCTTTAAACAACCTGGCTCTGCGCAGTGCATACAACCATCTTTACGGATTAACCATTCTAAACGATCGTTTTCTTCTACTTCGTTAAAGCGCATCACAGTCCATGCTTTGGCATTTAGATCTACAGGGTTATCGTAAATACCATGACACTGTGCATTTACATCAGAGCGGATGTCATTCCACTCTGAGCAGCCAACTTGGCAAGCTTTACAACCGATACATGTACTGACATCGATTAATTTTGCCACTTCAACTTTATGATCTCGCGCTTGTGGTGCAGGCGTTAAGCCTGAAGTTGCGGAGATTTTAATAATGTCTTGCGTTTGAACGCCTTGAGCAGTTCCAGCCATATTATGCCTCTCCAACTTTTTCAATATTCACCAAGAATGTTTTGTATTCTGGTGTTTGCGTGATTGCCTCACCCCAAGATGGTGTTAAGGTATTAGTAGAGAATCCACGGTTACCTTTACCATTTAAGGCTTTCATATTCCAGTGAATTGGAAGACCTACATGGTGTACGGTACGTCCATCAATTTCTAGATCTTTAAGACGTTTTGTAACCACGGCAACCGCTTTAATATAGCCACGACGAGAAGTAATTTTTACCATATCGCCTTTTTGGATACCTTTTTCTGCCGCTAATTTTTCACCAATTTCCACAAATTGTTGTGGTTGTGCGATGATATTTAATGCAGATTGTGCAGTCCAACTATGGAAGTGTTCTGTTAATCGGTAAGTTGTTGCCACGAATGGGAACTCTTTATTTGAACCGATAAATTCTTTATCTTCAGGATAAATACGCACAGTTGGATCACTTACCACTGCAGAGTGTAATGGATTTGTATCAATTGGGCTTTCAATCGGCTCATAGTGTTCAGGCATTGGACCATTTGCAACTTTATCAACCGCAAATAAACGACCTACACCTTCAGCAGACATAATAAATGGACCTGTATCTGAACCCGGTGGCTGTGTACCATAGTCTGCTACATCATGCCAGTTCCAGTTTTTACCGTTCCATTTGATTAATTGGCGGTTTTTATCCCAAGGATTACCATTGATATCTAATGATGCACGGCTATAAAGTACGCGGCGGTTTGCAGGCCATGCAAAGCCCCAACCAATGGTACAGCCTAAACCTGATGGATCTGAGTTATCACGGTTTGCGGTTTGGTTACCTTTTTCAGTCCATTGACCAACATATAACCAGTTACCTGATGTTGTTGTACCATCATCACGTAAATGTGCAAATCCATTGAGTAATTGACCTTTCTTGTACATCAAGTTACCGTTTGGATCATAAAGATCTTCAAGCGCGTAACCATTTAATTCTTTGGCTAATTCTACCGCACTTGGTGAGTGTGGTTGAGCATAATTCCAAGTCATTGCTTCAAATGATTCAATACCGCGACCACCTTCTTTTTGGTAAAGATGATGCATTTCTTCACGAATCATAGAAAGAATTTCAACATCTGGTAATGCTTCACCTGGTTGATCGCAACCTTTCCAGTGCCATTGAGCCCAACGCCCTGAGTTTACAATCGAACCATCTTCTTCAGCAAAACAGGTTGTTGGTAAGCGGAAGACTTCAGTTTGAATTTCTGAAGAATTTACATTGTTTGACTCACCAAAGTTTTTCCAGAATTCGGAAGATTCAGTTTGAAGCGGATCCATCACGATTAAGAATTTTAACTTACTCATTCCTGCAACAGTTTTGTTTTTGTTCGGTAATGAGTTTAATACGTTAAAGCCTTGTAAAATCCAACCGTGTAATTTGCCTTCATTCATTAATTTAACGTGAGTAATCGGATCATATAAGCGATCTGCTTTTGGTAAGAAATCGAAACCCCAACCGTTTTCTTTGGTTGCTTTATCACCATAGAAGGTTTTCATCATACTAACAAAGAATTTTGAAGTATGACGATAATAGTTCACTTGGTTTGGAACGATATCCTTTGGTGTAATCGCATTAATGTATTGCTCGTAAGAGGTATCTTTATCGTTTGGTAAACGCATATAACCTGGTAAAGACATTGGCAATAAGCCCATATCTGTTGTACCTTGCACATTGGAGTGTCCACGTAATGCGTTAATACCACCACCAGGCATACCCATATTACCTAAAAGTAATTGGATCATCGCCATTGAGCGAATATTTTGTGTACCGATTGAATGCTCGGTAAAGCCTAACGCATACAGATGCGTCATCGTTTTATTTGGTGCAGAGGTTTTACCAATTTCTTCACAGATTTGTAGGAAAAGTTTTTGTTTTACACCTGTAATGCGTTCAACCATTTCTGGAGTATAACGTGAAACATGCTCTTTTAAGATGTTAATGACACAACGAGGATGTTGTAAGGTCATATCACGTTTAGCCTGTCCGTTCTCATCAAACTGATAGTTCCATTTAGATTTATCGTAGTTACGTTTTTCTTCGTTGTAACCTACAAATAAACCGTCTTCAAATTTGAAACCTTCATCAATTAAGAATGAGGCATTGGTATAGTGTTTAACGTATTCGTGTTGAATCTGGTTTGTTTCCAATAAGTAACGGATGACACCCATTAAAAATGCGATATCAGAACCAGAACGAATTGGCGCATGTAAATCTGCAACAGAGGCTGTACGGTTAAAGCGTGGATCGATGACGATAAGTTTCGCACCGTTTTTCTTCGCTTCAATTGCCCAACGGAAGCCAACAGGGTGAGCTTCAGCAGGATTACCGCCTTGAACAATGATAAGGTTGGCATTTTTTATATCAACCCAGTTATTTGTCATGGCACCGCGACCAAATGATGGAGCAAGACTTGCTACCGTTGGTCCGTGTCAAGTATTCGCTTGGTTACACATCGGCACTATGCCTAACATTCTCACCCATTTATGAGTAAGAAGTGCTGCTTCATTACTCATAGCAGATGCAGTCATAATACCTGTAGTTGCCCAACGGTTCACAGTTTTGCCACTTGCGTCTTTTTCAACAAAGTTAGCATCACGATCATCTTTCAGTAAGCGAGCAATGCGTTTAATTGCATCTTTCCAAGAAATTCGCTCCCATTTATCAGAACCAGGTGCGCGATATTGAGGGTATAAAGAACGGCTTTCACTATTGACATAATCTAGTGCGCCAGCACCTTTCGGGCAAAGTGCTCCACGACTGACTGGATGATCTGGATCGCCTTCAAGGTGAAAGAGTTTTGAACGAGTATTTGTGCCAGTATGGCTGCTTAATGAATCGTAAGGTTTGCCTGTGCTGTATAACAACATACCGCAGCTTACGGCACAATATGTACAAGTGTTACGAGATTCAAATGCGCGTAATAATTTATATTCACGCGGCGCAGCTAATGCATTTGCTGGAGCAAAACCCAACATTGCAGCCGATGTTCCCGCCATACCACCTGCACAGACCTTAAAGAATTTTCTTCTTGAGATCTGCATAATCACTCCTTTCAACAACAAGTTGTTGAGATATTTAGATAGTAATAAATTCGTCTAGTGTAACTAGATAATTTGGTTGATTCCGTTAGAATAACGTTATTCAACATCGCAAATTGGTTCAAAGTAGGCCAATTTATGGGCGCCTAGGATAACGATTTTTTAACGATAAATCTATAATCAAATGGCATTATAACGCAGAAATATTGTGATCTAGATCATGATTTTATAAAAAAATTAACATTTTTTTTACATTTAAGTGATGGGTAGGTAAAGAATGGATTGGCTGATTAAACAAACGATTAACTTTTTTAAAAGAAATAAAAGTATAGAAAATTCAACCGCACTTTTACAATCAAAAGAAGATTTTCTAGCTGTCGAAATGCCAGTTTCATTAGTTTATAACGGTATTTCTCATGCGGTGATGATGTGTTCACCGAAAGATTTAGAGATGTTTGCTCTAGGGTTTTCTCTCACGGAAGGAATTATTGAAAAACCTTCGGATATTTACGGCATCGATGTTGTGGAAGTTTGCAATGGTATTGAAGTGCAAATCGAACTGTCTAGCCGAAAATTTATGGCATTAAAAGAGCATCGTCGTAATCTTACAGGACGTACTGGGTGTGGCATTTGTGGAACGGAGCAGCTTAATCAAGTGTATAAAAATTTTCCAAAATTAGACCGCACTTTTAAGTTTGATTTGAATTTACTCGATGGATGTTTGTCAGAGCTTCATAAAAATCAACGATTAGGTCAGCAAACAGGTTCGACTCATGCTTGTGGTTTTTTTGATTTAGAAGGTAATATGCTTGTTATTTTTGAAGATGTGGGTCGTCACGTCGCTCTTGATAAATTACTTGGCTGGCATGCAAAATCAGGTAAGCCTAATGGAATTATTATTGCTTCGAGTCGTGCAAGTTATGAAATGGTTCAAAAAACTATTTCTTGTGGGGTGGAAATGTTAGTCACGATTTCTGGGGCAACTGATCTTGCCGTGAAAATGGCTGAAGCACATAATTTGACTTTGATTGGTTTTGCAAGAGAAGGTAAAGGAAATATCTATAGTGGATATGAACGAATTAATGGTTGATATCTGAGGTCACTCTATATACATACGAGATATTTTTTTCTATTTATTTGTAATCCAACTAGCCAACGCGATAAAAATTGCAAAGATGCAAAACCAAATTATGTGGAGTTTTGCACTTTTACGATTGATGTCAGCATTATGCAGGCGTCGTTTTTCTAATTGTTGTTTATAAATTTCTAAATCTGCGTGTTTGAAAGAAAAACCACAATTAGGGCAGTTTTCTGCATTTTCACTAATCTTTTTTCTGCATTCAGGGCATCGAGTTAAGGCCATATTTTCTCTATAATCTATAAAATTACTTATTTATTAGTATATTAATTGAATTTTTAGATTTTACAAATGTGATATAAGTCACAAATCTATAAAAATCTAAAAATTCAATTTTTGATTTAGAACAATTTGAAATAGAATACCGCGGCTTGTTTAGGGCATACACTAAATATTTTTGTTTATCTTTTGAGGAGCCTTTCTATGTTATGGTTTTTCTTTTGTGTAGCCATCTTGATTCTTGGTTACTTTGTTTATGGAAAAATTATCGAAAAAATCTTTGTGATTAATCCACAACGTCAGACCCCTGCTTACCAGGTAAATGATGGCGTGGATTATATGCCAATGTCAAAAACCAAAATTTGGTTAATTCAATTATTAAACATTGCTGGAACTGGTCCTATTTTTGGTCCAATTCTTGGTGCTTTATACGGACCAGTGGCAATGCTTTGGATTGTAATCGGTTGTATTTTTGCCGGTGCAGTACATGACTATTTCTGTGGTATGTTGAGTATCCGTCATGGCGGTGCAACTATGCCACATTTAGCTGGTAAATTCTTAGGTCGTCCTGTAAAAGTATTTATTAACACATTAGCACTTGTACTTTTATTATTAGTAGGTGTTGTGTTTGTATCAAGCCCAGCTCAATTAATGGGTACGATTACCATGGATTTATTGGGTGCATCTCAAGGTGCGTTACAATTAGGTGATGCTGAAGCTGTTCATCATGCAGTTGAAGCCGGTGGTATCAAAGTATGGGGAATGGATAAAGCAACTGTTGTTGCAGTTTGGACGATTATTATCTTTGCGTACTATATTCTTGCGACTTTATTACCGATCGACAAAATTATCGGTCGAATCTATCCGCTCTTTGGCGCGTTGTTGCTATTTATGTCTGTGGGTATGGTGTATGGTTTAGTTTCTGCACACTTTAGTGCTGTTGATCCTATTGAGTTCTTCCGTACTATCAATGCAGATGGCCAAGGTTTAACTTTAGAGAAATTCACGCAAAACTTCCAAGTGAAGGGTGATGTTCCAATTTGGCCATTATTGTTCTTAACTATTTCTTGTGGTGCATTATCTGGTTTCCATGCAACTCAAACTCCTTTAATGGCGCGTTGTGCTGAAAATGAAAAAGAAGGTCGTTTTATCTTTTACGGTGCAATGATTGCTGAAGGTGTAATTGCGTTAATCTGGTGTATGGTTGGTCTTTCATTCTATGAAAATCCACAAGCATTACAAGATGCGATTTCAGCAGGTTCTCCGTCTAAAGTTGTGTATGACAGTTCATTACACTTCTTAGGCTTTATCGGTGGTATTTTTGCTGTGTTAGGTGTGGTGGTTTTACCTATTACTTCTGGCGATACAGCATTCCGTGCAGCTCGTTTACAATTAGCGGAAATTTTCCATATCGACCAACGTTCATTACCTAAACGTTTACTAATTGCTGTACCACTATTCGTATTAGGCTATTTCGTTTCAACCATTGACTTTAGCGTATTATGGCGTTATTTCACTTGGGCAAACCAAATGACAGCAATGGTAATGTTATGGACTGCAGCAGCATACTTATATCGCTACCATAAATTCCACTGGGTTGCGTCTATTCCGGCTTGGTTTATTACAACAGTATGTGCAACTTACTTGTTCTACAACAAAATCGGTTTCGGTTTAGATTATCAACTTTCAGTTTATCTTGGTTTTGCAACAACAATTGTTTGTATCGTGTTATTCTTCACTATGCTTAAGCCACTAGGCGAGCGCGATGAAGAAGCGTATGTGAATAATTAATCAAGATAATTTGGTTGAAAAAAGCCGTTTGAGATATTGTCTCAAACGGCTTTTTATTTTGATAAAAAATAGGGTTGTTTCAGGGATAATTGCTTGCAACTTAAGCAAACAAATTATAAACTTACGCTGATGTGGGGAAAAGTGGTGTTTTGTGGAGATTTTTAGAAAAATTTCTCAAAATAAGTTCAATTTTTAAGGCGTAATATGTTTCGTGGTGCAACAGCGGTTAATTTAGATTCTAAGGGACGCGTAGCGATCCCAACCCGCTATCGCTCTGAAATTCTTGAAAAGAACCAAGGGCAAATGGTTTGTACTGTGGATATTCGCCAACCCTGTCTTTTACTTTATCCCCTTGATGAATGGGAAAAAATCGAACAAAAACTTCTCGCACTTTCTAACTTTGATCCTACCCAACGCCGTTTGCAACGAGTAATGCTTGGTCATGCCACTGAATGTGAGATGGATGCACAGGGCCGTATCTTGCTTAGTGGGCCATTACGCCAACATGCAAAATTAGAAAAAGGTTTAATGTTGGTGGGACAACTTAATAAATTTGAAATTTGGAGTGCTGTAGAATGGCATGCCCAAATTGAAGAAGATATGGAAATTGGTTCAAGTGCAGACTTTGCGTCTGAGGCTTTGAAAGATTTCTCATTATAGAAAATGATTCACCGTTTTTTACTTTTATATTGTATTTATGGATACCGAAAATTCCTTTTCTTCACCTGAACATGTCACAGTTTTACTTCACGAAGCCGTGAATGGCTTGGCATTGAAGGAAAATGGAATTTATATTGACGGAACTTTTGGCCGTGGTGGTCATTCTCGCTTAATTCTTTCTAAATTATCCTCAAATGGTCGTCTCATTGGAATTGACCGTGATCCCAGAGCCATTGCTGAAGCTCAAAAAATTCAAGATTCACGTTTTCAGATTGAACACAACAGCTTTTCCCATATTTCTGAAATTTGTGAAAAATTAAATTTGGTTGGCAAAATTGACGGCATTTTACTTGATCTTGGCGTGTCATCCCCACAGCTTGATGAAGCTGAACGTGGATTTAGTTTTATGAAAGATGGCCCACTTGATATGCGTATGGACACGACTCAAGGTTTATCCGCAGAAGAATGGTTAAAACAAGTATCGGTTGAGGATTTAACTTGGGTTTTGAAAACTTTTGGCGAAGAGCGTTTCGCTAAACGTATTGCCACCGCTATTGTTGATTACAACAAAAGTGCGGCTAAAAATGGCACTGAATTTTTATCGCGTACTAGTCAATTAGCTGAGCTTATTTCACAAGCGGTACCTTTCAAAGATAAACATAAACATCCTGCGACTCGCAGTTTCCAAGCTATTCGTATTTTCATCAATGCAGAATTAGATGAATTGGAAAGTGTACTCAATTCTGCTTTAGATATGTTAGCGCCGGAAGGGCGTTTATCAATTATTAGTTTCCATTCTTTAGAAGATAGAATGGTAAAACATTTTATGAAAAAACAAAGTAAAGGTGAGGATATCCCTAAAGGTTTGCCATTGCGAGAAGACCAAATTCAACGTAATCAAAAATTAAAAACTATTGGTAAAGCAATTCAACCAAGTGATGCAGAAATTCAAGCAAATCCTCGTTCAAGAAGTGCAGTATTGCGTGTAGCGGAGAGAATTTAGTGATGTCTGAAAATAATAAACCTCGTTATCCGTTACAGCAGATTTTGGTTGAAGATCTATTTTCTTCAAATAAATTAATTGTGTTGTTATTGGTTGCAATTTTGATTTCATCAATGAGCGTGATTTGGGTAACTCATCAGACACGTCGATTAATTTCTGAAAATGGTCAATTGATTTTACAGCGCCAAGCGCTTGAAAGTGAATATCGAAATTTGCAAGTGCAAGAAGCAACAGAAGGAGACAGTACTAGAGTCGAGTCTATTGCTGTTGGCACCTTAAAAATGAAAACATTATCCCCAGAACAAGAAGTTGAAATTAGAGAATAATAGGTAGAAAAGATGGTTAAGTTCAATTCTTCTCGTAAATCAGGTAAAGCAAAAAAAACAATTAGAAAATTGACCGCACCTGAAGCCGTAAAACATAACAAACCGAAAATTGTGTTTGAAAAATGTTTTATGCGTGTTCGTTATTGGGTTTCTGCTTTTTTTATTTTGGCTGGTTTATGTGCTTTAGTCGCTCGTGCGGCTTATGTGCAGTCTGTTGATTCAAGCACTTTATCTGGAGAGGCTGATAAACGTTCTTTGCGTAAAGATGAAGTGTTATCTGTGCGTGGTTCAATTTTAGATCGTAATGGTCAGCTTTTATCTGTAAGTGTACCGATGAATGCGGTGGTTGCAGATCCGAAAACCATGTTAAAAGAAAATGCACTTGAGGATAAAGAGCGGATTACTGCTTTGGCCCAAGAATTGGGTATGAGCGAAAATGATTTGGTGAAAAAAATCGAGAAGAACTCCAAATCCGGTTATTTATATTTGGCCCGTCAAGTAGAATCTAATAAAGCAGACTATATTCGTAAACTTAAGATTAAAGGTATTAATTTAGAAACTGAACATCGTCGTTTTTATCCTCGCGTAGAAGAAGCTGCGCATGTGGTGGGTTATACCGATATTGATGGAAATGGTATTGAGGGCATTGAGAAAAGCTTTAATTCTATGCTTGTGGGTAAAGATGGTTCACGTACTGTTCGTAAAGATAAACGCGGAAATATTGTTGAACATATTGCGGATGAGAAAAAATATGATGCGCAAGATGTCACTTTAAGTATCGATGAAAAATTACAATCCATGGTATATCGTGAGATTAAAAAGGCGGTGTCTGACAATAATGCTGAGTCTGGTACTGCTGTGTTAGTTGATGTTCGAACTGGTGAAGTATTGGCTATGGCTACTGCACCATCTTACAATCCAAACAACCGTGTTGGTGTGAAATCCGAGTTAATGCGTAACCGAGCAATCACTGATACGTTTGAGCCTGGTTCTACTGTAAAACCTTTCGTAGTTTTAACCGCACTTCAACGTGGAGTAGTGCGCCGTGATGAAATCATCAACACGGGATCATTCACAGTGAGTGGCAAAGAAATTGTGGACGTTGCACCTCGCGCACAACAAACTTTAGATGAGATTTTAATTAATTCTAGTAACCGTGGTGTGAGTCGCCTTGCATTGCGTATGCCACCTAGTGCATTGATGGAAACTTATCAAAATGCAGGTTTAAGTAAACCGACAGATTTAGGCTTGATTGGTGAACAAGTTGGGATTTTGAATGCAAACCGTAA
Source organism: Haemophilus haemolyticus (assembly GCF_003490935.1). Lineage (GTDB taxonomy): Bacteria > Pseudomonadota > Gammaproteobacteria > Enterobacterales > Pasteurellaceae > Haemophilus > Haemophilus haemolyticus_M. The sequence continues at coordinate 372,751 of NZ_QQGD01000001.1, forward strand.
ACGCTGGGCAGATATTGAACGTGCAACAGTCGCTTATGGTTATGGTATTACTGCGACACCTTTACAAATCGCTAGAGCATATGCAACCCTTGGTAGTTTTGGGGTGTATCGCCCGCTTTCTATCACTAAAGTCGATCCGCCAGTCATTGGAAAACGTGTTTTCTCTGAAAAAATAACTAAAGATATTGTGGGGATTTTAGAGAAAGTAGCAATTAAAAATAAACGCGCAATGGTGGAAGGCTACCGTGTTGGCGTGAAAACGGGAACAGCGCGTAAGATTGAAAATGGACATTATGTAAATAAATATGTGGCATTTACTGCGGGTATTGCACCGATTAGTGACCCTCGTTATGCATTAGTGATTTTGATTAATGATCCAAAAGCCGGTGAATATTATGGTGGTGCAGTTTCTGCGCCAGTATTCTCTAGCATTATGGGCTATGCTTTGCGTGCAAATGCTATTCCACAAGATGCTGAACCTGTTGAAAAAACAGCAACGAAAAGCGCAAAACGTATCGTATATGTTGGTGATCACAAGAATCAAAAAGTGAATTAAGGAAAAATTATGAAAAAACTCACCGCACTTTTTAATTTGCCTGAATTAAAGGATGATATAGAACTCCATAATATGGTGTTGGATAGCCGTAAAGTTAAAGCTGGTGATCTTTTTGTAGCGATAAAAGGGCATCAAGTCGATGGAAATCAATTTATTGATTCTGCTATTCATTCTGGTGCGAGAGCGGTGTTGTCTGAGACAGAATTATCTAGCGAGCATTTAACTGTGGCGTTTATTGGGAATGTACCAGTCGTTAAATATTATCAACTTGCACGCCATCTTTCGTCTTTGGCGGATATTTTCTATGATTCGCCTTCTAAAAAATTAACGCTTGTTGGTGTAACAGGGACAAATGGCAAAACCACTATTTCTCAATTATTAGCGCAATGGGCGGAATTATTAGGTCATCGTGCGGCTGTGATGGGAACTATTGGTAATGGCCTTTTAGGTCAAGTTGTAGAAGCTAAAAATACAACTGGATCAGCTGTGGAAATTCAATCATCACTTTTCAGTTTTAAGCAAGCTGGCGCTGATTTTGCCTCTATTGAAGTTTCATCGCATGGTCTGGCACAACATCGCGTGGAGGCGTTGCATTTTAAAGCAGGGATTTTTACCAACTTAACGCGTGATCATTTAGATTATCACCAGACCATGGAAAATTATGCTTCCGCTAAAAAACGTTTGTTCACCGAATTAGATACGCAAATTAAAGTGATTAACGCTGATGATGAGATTGGATGCCAATGGTTAAGTGAATTGCCCGATGCTATTGCGGTAAGTACGAGCCCTGATTTCCAATCAAACTCACATCAATGGATGAAGGCAACAAATATCCACTATCATGCTAAAGGTGCTGATATTACCTTTGAATCTAGCTGGGGTAATGGCGTATTGCATAGTCCATTAATCGGTGCTTTCAATGTAAGCAATTTGTTATTAGTGATGACCACGTTATTATCATTTGGTTACCCATTGGAAAATTTACTCGCTACGGCGAAATCTTTGAAAGGAGTATGTGGAAGAATGGAAATGATTCAATATCCAAATAAACCAACAGTTATTGTAGATTATGCGCATACACCTGATGCACTAGAAAAAGCCTTGATGGCAGCGCGTGAACATTGCCAAGGTGAGTTATGGTGTATTTTTGGCTGTGGTGGAGACCGCGATAGAGGTAAACGTCCATTAATGGCACAAGTTGCAGAACAGTTTGCTGAAAAGGTGATTGTGACAAAAGATAATCCTAGAACAGAATCACAAAGCCAAATTGAATCAGATATTATCGCCGGCTTTAAAAATATGGATAAAGTCGGCATTATTCCTGATCGTGAACAGGCTATTCAGTTTGCGATTGAAAGTGCGGTTGAAAATGATGTGATTTTAATTGCTGGCAAAGGGCATGAAAATTATCAAATTATTGGCACTGAGATCGTGCATTTTTCAGACCAAGAAATTGCCCATGATTTTTTAAAATAATAACAATTAAATTATGATTAAACTCTCTACTGAACAATTAGCACAGATTCTTCAAGCTAAATTAATTGGCGATAAAAATGTGCAAGTTGAGGAAATTAATACAGATACCCGAAAAAGCGTATCAAATAGTTTATTTTTTGCGTTGAAAGGCGAAAAGTTTGATGCTCACCAATATCTTGAACAAGCGGTAGCACAAGGTGCGGTAGCCGTGGTTGTTCAGCAAGAAAATTTTTCCATTTCTGTTCCTCAGCTGGTGGTTAAGGATACTCGAATTGCTTTAGGCGAACTTGCAAAATGGTTACGCGAGAAAATTAATCCGCGTACTGTTGCGATGACTGGGTCTTCTGGTAAAACCACGGTGAAAGAAATGACGGCGAGTATTTTGCAACATACTGCTGGTGATTCAGACGCGGTACTTTTTACCAATGGGAATTTTAATAACGATATTGGTGTGCCTTTAACCCTTCTTCGTTTAACAGAAAAACATCGTTTCGCAGTGATCGAACTTGGTGCAAATCATCAAGGTGAAATTGATTACACTACAAAATTAGCTCAACCTGATGCCGCATTGATTAATAATATTGCACCCGCGCATTTAGAGGGCTTTGGTTCTTTAGAGGGCGTTGCACAAGCTAAAGGTGAGATTTATAGTGGTTTAACATCGAATGGTGTGGCGATTATTAACGCAGAACATAATCATTTAAATGTTTGGCAAAAAGAAATCGGTGAACATGAGATTCAATATTTCAACGGTAAAGATTATTCTGCAAAAAATATTCATCATACTACCCAAGGATCTACTTTTACAGTTGTTTCCCCACAAGGTGAAATTGAGATTAACTTACCTTACCTTGGTGAACATAATGTAAAAAATGCCTTGGCTGCTACCGCACTTGCCATGAATGTCGGTGCAACTCTGACGGATGTAAAAGCTGGATTAGAACAACGTTCACAAGTGAAAGGGCGTTTATTCCCAATTCAAGTAACACCTAATTTATTGTTATTAGATGATACTTATAACGCAAATAAAGATTCTCTCTGTGCTGCCATTGATGTCCTAAAAAGTTATGATGCTTTCCGTATTTTGTGTGTCGGCGATATGAAAGAGTTAGGTGAAAACTCTCTCACTATTCATCGTGAAGTTGGACAATATGCTAATTCGGCAAATTTAGATTTAGTTTGTTCTTATGGCAATGAAAGTGCGGTTATTTCTGAGGCTGTTTCGGGTAAGCATTTTACTGATAAGGCGAAAATGGTTGATTTTCTTGTGCCATTGATTGAAACCCAATTACAACAAAATAACAAAGTTGTGGTGCTAGGAAAAGGCTCGCGCTCAATGAAAATGGAAGATGTGATCTATTCATTAAAGGATAAAATTAAATGTTAGTTTGGCTTGCTGAATATCTTGTTCGTTATGAAACCGCGTTTAATGCGATTTCTTATATCACTGTCCGTGCAATTCTTGCATTATTAACCGCACTTTTTATCTCACTTTGGATTGGCCCTAAAGTGATCAAACGTTTACAGATCTTAAAATTTGGCCAAGAAGTGCGAAATGATGGGCCTGAAAGTCATTTTGCTAAAAAAGGCACACCCACTATGGGCGGTGTGATGATTTTATTCTCTATTGGCGTAAGTACGTTATTATGGGCAAATCTTGCTAATCCTTATATTTGGGTTTGCTTATTTGTATTATTTGGATACGGTGCAATTGGTTTTGTGGATGATTTCCGCAAAATTACTCGTAAAAACACGGATGGTTTGATTGCTCGTTGGAAATATTTCTGGATGTCTGTTGTGGCATTAGTGGCAATACTTTGGCTTTATTGGCTTGGACACGACACTGATGCAACTCGTTTAGTGATTCCATTCTTTAAAGACATTATGCCCCAGTTAGGTTTGTTCTATATTGTATTGTCTTACTTTGTGATTGTTGGAACCGGTAATGCGGTGAATTTAACAGATGGCTTGGATGGATTGGCAATTATGCCAACAGCGCTTGTCGCAGGTGCATTTGCGTTAATTGCATGGGCAACGGGTAACGTGAATTTTGCAGAATACTTGCACATCCCATACATTAAATATAGTTCTGAAGTGGTTGTGTTTTGTACCGCCATCGTTGGTGCAGGGTTAGGGTTCTTGTGGTTCAATACTTATCCCGCGCAAGTCTTTATGGGCGATGTAGGTTCTCTTGCATTAGGTGGAGCACTTGGTGTAGTGGCGATCCTAGTTCGTCAGGAATTTTTACTTGTGATAATGGGCGGAGTATTTGTTGTTGAAGCGCTCTCTGTTATTTTGCAAGTAGGGTCTTATAAGTTACGCAAACAACGCATTTTTAGAATGGCACCGATTCACCACCATTTTGAATTGAAGGGATGGCCAGAGCCAAGAGTGATTATTCGGTTTTGGATTATTTCCTTAATGTTGGTGTTGATGGGATTGGTCACCTTGAAGTTGCGTTAATGAATATAGCTAGGTTCGCTCTTTCAGTTTTTGAAAGGGTGACCTTTTTTACGTTAGTAAAGGAAATTTATATTTCCATTGATAATATAATTTTAAAATTTATAGCTATTAAGAAGAAAGAAAATGAACGCCTATCAAAACAAAAATATTACTATCATCGGGCTTGGCAAAACAGGTCTTTCTTGCGTGGATTATCTCTTATCCCAAAAGGCTAATATTCGTGTGATTGACACCCGAAAAAATCCTACTGGTGTTGATAAACTTCCTCAAAATATCCCTCTTCATACTGGTAGTTTAAATCAGGAATGGTTACTCGAAAGCGATATGATTGTTATTAGTCCTGGGCTTGCGGTAAAAACACCTGAAATTCAAACTGCACTTAAAGCCGGCGTAGAAGTAATCGGTGATATTGAATTATTCTGCCGCGCGGCGACAAAGCCAATTGTGGGGATTACAGGTTCAAATGGAAAAAGTACTGTTACTACTTTAGTTTATGAAATGGCGAAAGCTGCTGGCGTGAAAGTTGGTATGGGTGGAAATATTGGGATTCCCGCTTTGTCATTGTTGAATGAAGATTGTGAACTTTATGTATTAGAGCTGTCTAGTTTTCAACTTGAAACAACTTACAGCTTAAAAGCTGCGGCTGCAACGGTCTTGAACGTGACTGAAGATCATATGGATCGCTATGTGGATTTAGAAGATTATCGCCAAGCAAAATTACGCATTTATCATAATGCTGAGGTCGGCGTTTTGAATAATGAGGATACGTTGACTTTTGGTGAAGGTGAAAATCAAGCGAAACAAAACGTTTCTTTTGCGGAAAATACCGCAGATTATTGGCTAAAAACGGAAAACGGCAAGCAATACTTAATGGCAAAAGATGAAGTAATTTTGCCTTGTGAAGAAGCAACATTAGTCGGTCGCCATAATTATATGAATATTTTGGCGGCAACGGCATTGGCACAAGCTGTCGGTATTAATTTAGATTCAATTCGTACCGCACTTCGTCATTTCAAAGGGTTAGAGCATCGTTTTCAATTAGCACATCAAGCCAATGGTATTCGTTGGATTAATGACTCTAAAGCAACAAATGTGGGGAGTACAGTTGCCGCATTAGCAGACCTTTATGTTGAAGGCAAATTACATTTATTGTTAGGCGGTGATGGAAAAGGGGCTGATTTTTCAGAATTAGCTGAATTAATTAATCAACCACACATTATTTGTTATTGTTTTGGTCGAGATGGTGCGCAACTCGCTAAGCTTTCATCGCAAAGCTATTTGTTCGATACAATGGAACAAGCGATAGAATTTTTACGCCCAACATTGCAAAGCGGAGATATGGTGTTATTGTCGCCAGCTTGTGCAAGCCTCGATCAGTTTACCTCTTTTGAAAAGCGCGGTGAAGAATTTACTCGTTTAGCTCAATATTCAGCCTAATTTAGTCATTAATAAAAATAAGATGGAATTTTTACAGAACATCAAAAAAAATTACGATGAATGGACACGTATCACACCGCAAGGTTTGTTGTATGATCGTGCGCTATTTTGGTTATTTGTTATTTTACTTTTAATTGGTTTAGTTTCGGTAACATCTGCATCTATTCCTTATAGCTCTCGTTTATTTAATGATCCTTTTTACTTTGCAAAACGAGATGCTTTTTATGTATTTCTTTCTTTAGCGACTTGTTATGCCATGTTGTATATTCCAACTGAAAAGTTGGAAAAATGGAATGTAAATATTTTCTGGGCAGCAGTGGCTTTATTGATAGCCGTATTATTTATCGGTACATCAGTAAATGGTGCTAAACGTTGGATTTCATTGGGAATTTTGAATTTTCAGCCAGCTGAATTTGCGAAGCTAGCACTGACTTGTTTCTTGGCAAGCTATTTTACTCGTCGTTATGATGAGGTTCGAGGTAGAAAATTTAGTGCGATAAAACCCTTTATTGTGATGGGCGTGATGGGGATGTTCCTCTTAGTTCAGCCTGATATGGGAAGTACAGTTGTGCTGTTTGTGATTACTTTCGGTATGCTATTTATCGTTGGCGCTCACTTTTTCCAATTTATTTTGCTTGGTGCAACAGGTGTAATTCTTGGCTCTTGGTTAATCATCTCTGCTTCTTATCGTTTAAAACGTTTCACTGGTTTTTTAGATCCATTTAAAGACCCTTATGGTACAGGATTCCAATTAACGAATTCTCTTATGGCATTTGGTCGTGGAGAAATAACGGGGGAAGGGTTAGGTAATTCAATTCAAAAACTAGATTATTTACCTGAAGCGCATACTGACTTTATCATGGCGATTATTGGTGAAGAGTTTGGCTTTATAGGCATTTTAATTGTTGTTATTTTGCTCGGTTTACTTGTATTTCGTGCTTTGAAGATTGGAAAGGAATCTTTAATGTTAGAACAACGTTTTAGAGGATTTTTAGCTTTAGGCATTGGCTTTTGGATTTTCTTCCAAGGCTTTGTTAATTTAGGTATGGCTCTTGGAATGTTACCGACTAAAGGTTTAACCTTTCCACTCGTGAGTTATGGTGGTTCGAGTATTATTATTATGTCAGCGACTATTGGCATTTTATTACGTATTGATCACGAAAATCGTTTACTTCGCGCAGGTCAAGCACGCCTACACGATGATTAGAGATAAAGAAGATGAAAAATAAAAAATTATTAGTAATGGCTGGTGGAACTGGCGGTCATGTTTTTCCAGCGATAGCTGTGGCCCAATTTTTACAAAAACAAGGATGGGATATTTGCTGGTTAGGTACCAAAGATCGAATGGAGGCTCACCTTGTACCAAAACATGGAATCCCGATTAGATTTATCCAAATTTCCGGTTTGCGTGGTAAAGGTATAAAAGCTTTATTAAGTGCTCCTTTTGCTATTTTCCGTGCCGTGTTGCAGGCAAAAAAAATTATTCAAGAAGAAAAGCCTGACGCTGTACTTGGAATGGGTGGTTATGTTTCAGGCCCTGGCGGTATTGCTGCAAAACTTTGTGGTGTCCCGATAATTTTGCATGAACAAAATGCGATAGCGGGTTTAACGAATAAATGGTTAGCTAAAATTGCTACTCGCGTATTGCAAGCATTTCCAAGTGCTTTTCCTCATGCTGAAGTTGTAGGAAATCCAGTTCGAGAAGATTTATTTAAGATGCCATATCCTGAAGTTCGTTTTGCGGAGCGTGAGAAAAAATTACGTGTCTTAGTGGTCGGTGGTAGCCAAGGCGCGAGAGTTCTTAACCATACTTTACCTAAAGTAGTCGCCCAGCTTGCAGATAAAATAGACGTTCGTCATCAAGTAGGTAAAGGTGCGGTAGAAGAAGTTAGCAAACTTTATGGCGAGAATTCAGAACAAGTTAAAATAACAGAATTTATTGATGATATGGCTGAAGCTTATGCTTGGGCTGATGTGATAATTTGCCGTTCTGGCGCATTAACTGTATGTGAAATTGCGGCAGTTGGTGCTGCAGCTATTTTTGTACCTTTCCAACATAAAGATCGTCAACAATATTTGAATGCGAAATATTTGGCTGATGTGGGGGCGGCAAAGATTGTCGAACAGGCAGATTTAACGCCTGAAATTCTGGTGAATTATTTAAAAAACTTTACTCGTGAAAATTTATTACAAATGGCTGAGAAAGCGAAAGCTATGTCGACCCCTCTCTCTGCACAGCGAGTTGCTGAGGTTATTATAGAAAACTCAAACTAATTGATATTCCAAAGAATAAGAAAAACATTGCGATTTTCAACCGCACTTTTAGAATAGGCACCAATATTTTGCCAATGTGTCAAAAAGGAAAAATAAATGAAACATTCCCACGAAGAAATTAGAAAAATTATCCCTGAAATGCGTCGAGTGCAACAAATTCATTTTATTGGAATTGGTGGAGCGGGAATGAGTGGTATTGCTGAGATTTTATTAAATGAAGGCTATCAAATCTCTGGCTCAGATATTGCTGACGGATTAGTAACTCAACGTTTAGCCCAAGCTGGAGCAAAAATCTACATCAGACATGCAGAAGAACATATTGAAGGTGCAAGTGTTGTTGTCGTATCCAGTGCGATAAAAGATGATAACCCTGAATTAGTTGCAGCGAAACAAAAACGCATTCCAGTGATTCAGCGAGCACAAATGTTGGCTGAAATCATGCGTTTCCGTCATGGCATTGCTGTTGCAGGAACACATGGGAAGACGACGACAACTGCTATGATTTCCATGATTTACACCCAAGCAAAACTCGATCCAACATTCGTTAATGGTGGTTTGGTGAAATCTGCAGGTAAAAATGCACATTTAGGTGCTAGCCGTTATTTAATTGCCGAAGCGGATGAAAGTGACGCTTCGTTTTTACATTTGCAGCCAATGGTATCTGTTGTAACCAATATGGAACCAGACCATATGGACACCTACGAAGGTGATTTCGAAAAAATGAAAGCCACCTATGTGAAATTCCTGCATAATTTGCCCTTCTATGGTTTAGCAGTGATGTGTGCAGATGATCCTGTATTAATGGAACTTGTGCCAAAAGTTGGTCGCCAAGTGATTACATATGGTTTTAGTGAACATGCAGATTATCGCATTGAAGATTATGAACAAATTGGTTTTAAAGGTCATTACACAGTGATTTGCCCAAATAATGAACGTATTAATGTGCTGTTAAACGTGCCAGGAAAACATAATGCGTTAAATGCAACGGCTGCACTTGCTGTAGCAAAAGAAGAAGGTATTGGCAATGAAGCTATTTTAGAAGCCCTTGCTGATTTCCAAGGTGCAGGTCGTCGCTTTGATCAGTTAGGTGAGTTTATTCGTCCAAATGGTAAGGTTCGTTTAGTTGATGATTATGGCCATCACCCAACAGAAGTGGGCGTAACGATTAAAGCCGCACGAGAAGGATGGGGAGATAAACGTATTGTTATGGTTTTTCAACCTCATCGTTATTCTCGTACTCGTGATTTATTTGATGATTTTGTACAAGTGCTTTCGCAAGTGGACGCATTAATTATGCTTGATGTGTACGCAGCGGGAGAAATGCCGATTGTTGGAGCTGATAGTAAATCTCTTTGTCGTTCAATTAGAAATTTAGGAAAAATCGATCCAATCTTGGTTTCTGACACATCACAATTAGGCGACGTTCTTGATCAAATTATTCAAGACGGTGATTTGATTTTGGCACAAGGTGCGGGTAGCGTAAGTAAAATCTCTCGTGGCTTAGCTCAATCTTGGAAAAATTAAGACTTTTATAAATAGATTTTAGAAATTTGAGATGGTCTTATCTATTAACTAAGGCCATCAGAATAAGATATATAAGTAGGATAAAATGAATTTAAAACAAGAAAAAATTGCAGTGTTATTGGGTGGGACATCAGCTGAGCGTGAAGTTTCTCTCAATTCAGGTAAAGCGGTATTAGAGGCTTTATTAAACCAAGGTTATGATGCTCATCCTATTGATCCTAAAGAATATAATGTTGCTAATCTTAAAAAGGATGGCTTTAATCGAGTGTTTAATATTTTGCATGGACGAGGTGGTGAAGATGGCACAATGCAAGGTTTATTAGAGCAAATTGGTTTACCTTACACTGGTTGTGGAGTGATGGCTTCCGCATTAACTATGGATAAAATGCGTACAAAAATGTTGTGGAAAGCATTTGGATTACCTGTAGCAGATATGGAGGTTGTTACCCGTGAAACCTTCGCTGATTTAGACGCTCAGGTTGTAGTAGATAAATTGGGTTTGCCGTTAATGGTGAAACCTTCTTTAGAAGGCTCTAGTGTTGGATTAACTAAAGTTAAAGCAGTGGATGAGCTAAAAAGTGCGGTGGAATATGCACTTAAATTTGATAATACGATTCTGATTGAAGAATGGTTAGCTGGCGATGAATTAACAGTGCCTGTATTGGATAGCCAAGTGCTTCCCGCTATTCGTATTGTTCCTGAAGGTGAGTTCTATGATTACAATGCGAAATATATTTCTGATAATACTCAATATTTCTGCCCAGCAGGTTTAACGCCTGAGCGTGAGCAAGAGTTAGCTCTATTAGTAAAACGCGCTTATGATGCAGTGGGATGTCGCGGTTGGAGCCGTATTGATGTCATGTGCGATGCAAAAGGTGATTTTCGTTTAGTTGAAGTGAATACGAATCCAGGAATGACGAGCCACAGTTTATTCCCAAAATCTGCCGCAAGCGTGGGTATTTCTTTTGAACAGCTTGTTGTGAAAATTTTGGAGCTAAGTGCGTAATGAACATTCTGAAAAGGAAAACTCCACAGAATATTCGTTTTGGTGAACAAAAGCCTAAATATTATTTTCATATTCGGGCTTTCTTGGCTTTGCTTGGTATACTTTTTGCTCTTAGTATCTATTTTAATTGGCAAACTCTGCTAGAGAAAATGGATGATAAGCCTATTAGTGGTTTTGCTCTGGCTGGACAAAAGGTTTTTACTACGGATGCCGATATTAAGGAAAGCTTATTAAAAATGGGCGCTCTTAAAGGCTTTTGGGGGCAAGATGTTGAGCCAATTCAAGCGCAAATAGAAGCTTTACCTTGGGTTAAAAGCTCAATTGTGCGAAAAATATGGCCAAATCGTTTAAGTATTTGGATTACTGAATATCAACCAGTGGCATTTTGGAATCAGAATCAATTTGTTACTCAGGATGGCGTTGTATTCCAACTTCCAATTGAACGATTAAAAGAAAATACTTTGCCTTATTTAGGTGGGCCAGATTATCAAAGTTTAAAAGTATTGGAAGCATGGAATCAGATTTATGCCGATTTTAAATCAAAAAATTTAATTGCAAAAGGCATGAATATTGATGAACGCGGTGCATGGCAAGTAACACTTGATAATGACATTGTGTTAAAGTTAGGTCGTGGAGAATGGAAATCTAAGCTTGAACGATTTGTCACGATTTATCCGCAAGTTGATGTTCCAGAAAATAAAAAAATAGATTATGTAGATTTACGATATGCGGCAGGTGCTGCTGTGGGTATGGCTGATAAATAAAAACTAGGTGCGAAAATGGTTAAAGGTGTGGAAGCTAAAACAATTGTAGGATTAGAAGTCGGTACGTCAAAAGTTGTTGCCGTAGTTGGTGAGGTATTTCCTGATGGCGTAGTGAATGTGTTAGGTGTCGGTAGTTGCCCATCTAAAGGGATTGATCGTGGCAGTATCACAGATCTTGAAGCTGTCGTAAATTCTATTCAAAGAGCCATTGAAGCAGCGGAATCTATGGCTGATTGTCAGATTATGAGTGTAACTTTGGCAATTACTGGTGAACATATTCAAAGTTTAAATGAAAGTGGTTTTGTTCCAATTTCAGATGGTGAAGTAACACAAGATGAAATTGATTCCGCACTGCATACAGCGAGCTCTATTAAGTTGCCTGAAGGCTTATCTTTATTGCATGTGATTCCGCAAGAATATGCGGTGGATCGCCAGTTGAATATTAAAAATCCATTGGGTTTGCAAGGTGTCCGTTTAAAAGCGCAAGTACATTTAATTGCCTGTCATCAAGATTGGCAAAACAACCTGAAAAAAGCGGTTGAGCGCTGTGGTTTACAAGTGGATAAAGTGGTTTTTTCTGGTTTTGCAGCAACACATTCAGTATTAACCGAAGATGAAAAAGATCTTGGTGTTTGCTTGATCGATTTCGGCGCAGGCACAATGAATGTGATGGTTTATACAAACGGCGCATTACGTTTCAGTAAGGTTATTCCTTATGCAGGAAATATTGTGACTAACGATATTGCCCACGCTTGTACTATTTCGCGTGCAGAAGCTGAACGAATTAAAGTTAATTATGCAAGTGCATTTTACCCAGCTCGTTTGCACGGTGATAAAAAAATTGAAGTTACAAGTATTGGTGGACGAGCTCCTCGTTCATTAACCAAGAGTGATTTATCCTTAATTACATCAGCTCGCTACACGGAACTTCTAGGTGTTGTAAAAGATGAATTAGATAAATTAAAGGCTGAGTTGGAAACAAAACATGTGAAGTTTGAGCTTATTGCTGGCGTAGTGATTACTGGCGGTGGGGCGCAAATAGAAGATTTGAAAGAATGTGCATCTGACGTATTTAATTGCCAAGTACGTATTGGTAGCCCGCTGAATATTACTGGATTGACTGATTACGTGAATCGTCCTCAATATTCAACAGTTGTCGGCTTATTGCAGTATAACCATAGTAACAGTGATGATGATTTGATTTCAGGAAATGATGAATCTGATGACGGAATACTAAAACCAATTTGGAATGGAATTAAAAAAATTGTAAATAAAGTGCGGTCAGAATTTTGATTATTTTGATTTTTCATCTACAATAGAGAGAATTTAGGTTTTATATTGAGCCAGCTTATCTGGCCTTAACGGAGAACATCGATGTTATACCCAGAGTACCCTGAGTACGATAATTTTAATGAGTCCGGCGCACTGATCAAAGTCGTAGGCGTTGGCGGCGGTGGCGGTAATGCTGTAAATCATATGGTTATGAGTATGGTAAAGCAAGAAATGGGTGGAACTTATTTAGGTGAAAGCTCATTAACTTCAGAAGAGCATGGCCGTATTATTTTTTATGCTGTAAATACAGACGCTCAAGCATTACGTAAAAGCCAAGTTCAACAAACTGTACAAATTGGTGGAGAAACTACCAAAGGTTTAGGTGCTGGGGCAAATCCGAATATTGGTCGTAAGGCTGCTGAAGATGATCAGGAAGAAATTCGCAAAATGCTTGAAGGTGCGGATATGGTCTTTATTGCAGCTGGTATGGGCGGTGGTACTGGTACTGGTGCAGCGCCTGTTGTCGCAAAAATAGCTCAAGAATTAGGTATTTTAACTGTTGCTGTTGTGACCAAACCATTTGCTTTTGAAGGCAAGAAGCGTATGCAATTTGCAGAGCTCGGTATTAAAGATTTATCCCAATATGTTGATTCAATGATTATTATTCCGAATCAACAAATCCAAAAAGTTCTCTCTAAAAATGCTAAATTAATTGAGGCTTTTGCTGCTGCAAACGACGTGTTGCGTAATTCCGTGATGGGAATTTCAGATATGATTACCTCTCCTGGTTTAATTAATGTGGACTTCGCTGATGTAAGAACAGTGATGTCCGTTCAAGGACAAGCCATGATTGGTTTTGGTTCAGCTGTGGGAGAACCCGGTACGGGTAGAGCAGAAGATGCGGCTCGTCTTGCGGTACGTAACGATCTTCTAGAAAAAATAGATCTTTCTAACGCTCAAGGTATTTTAGTTAATATTACTGCTGGAATGGATTTAGTTTTTGATGAGTTTAACATTATAGGTGAGACAATAGGTAGTTTTGCTTCTGAAGAAGCGACAGTTGTTGTTGGTACGAGTCTAGTGCCTGAGATGAGTAATGAAATTCGAGTGACTATTGTGGCAACAGGATTAGGAGAAATCGCCCCAACTGAGTCTGTTCAAGTATTGCGTCCTTCTCGTCCAGTTGAGCCAGAAGGTACAGGTCGCGTAAATATTGTGCCTGATATACATACTCGTGAGCCAGTAGAAACTCAAAAAACTCCAGCAGAAGAATATCATCGCCCGCTGGATAAACCTATCACAGATCGTTTAGAAGCATTTAAGAAAAACAGTTTCTTTAATCCTGCGCAACGTGAAGAGAATTAATTTAATTGGTTTTGAGAAATACCTGGAATATTAAGGTAGTAGAATGATTAAACAAAGAACATTAAAACAAAGTATTAAAGTAACAGGTGTTGGTTTACATAGCGGTAAGAAAGTGACTTTAACGTTACGTCCAGCTATGCCAAACACTGGTGTTGTTTACTATCGTACAGATTTAAATCCTGCAGTGGCATTCCCTGCTGATCCTAATTCCGTACGTGATACAATGCTTTGCACTGCATTAATTAATGAGCAAGGTGTGCGCATTTCTACTGTTGAACATTTAAATGCCGCATTATCGGGCCTTGGTATTGATAATATCATTATTGAGGTTGATGCGCCTGAGATTCCTATTATGGATGGTAGCGCGAGTCCGTTTATCTATTTGTTGTTAGATGCAGGAATTGAAGAACAAAATGCACCTAAGAAATTTATTCGTATTAAAGAATATGTTCGAGTTGAAGATGGTGATAAATGGGCTGAATTTAAACCTTACAATGGTTTCCGTTTAGATTTCACTATTGATTTTGATCATCCTGCTATTGGCAAAAATGTTTGTAATTATGTCATGGATTTCTCTGCTCAAGCATTTGTTCATCAAATTAGCCGAGCAAGAACGTTTGGTTTTATGAAAGATATAGAATATCTTCAATCTCAAGGTTTAGCATTAGGTGGTAGTCTTGATAATGCTATTGTTCTTGATGATTATAGAATTTTAAATGAAGATGGCTTACGCTTTAAAGATGAACTTGTTCGTCATAAAATGTTAGATGCAATTGGCGATCTTTATATGGCTGGTTATAACATTATTGGTGATTTTAAGGCTTATAAGTCTGGTCATGGTTTAAATAACAAGTTAATACGTGCTGTATTAGCAAATCAAGAAGCGTGGGAATTCGTAACTTTCGAAGATAAAGAACAAGTACCGCAAGGATATGTTGCGCCTGTTCAAGTATTTATCTAATCATTTTATTTTTGAAAAAGCTATATTTCTGCTAAGAAGTATAGCTTTTTTATTTTCATCGCACTTTAAATGACTAATGCCTTAAAGTGCGGTTTATTTTTCTTATTTTTTATAAGGGGATGCTATGAAGCTAGAATTATCTGAAATTCGCCAACAAATTACGCAAATAGATCGTAGTTTATTAAAATTGCTTTCTGAGCGTCATCGTTTAGCTTTCGATGTAGTGAGAAGTAAAGAGATCTCGCAAAAAGCTTTACGTGATGTAGAGCGAGAGCAGCAACTTTTACAAGAATTAGTTCAATTTTCAGAAAATGAGAATTATCAACTTGAACCACAATATATCACTTCAATTTTCCAAAAAATCATTGAAGATTCAGTATTGACACAGCAAGTCTATTTGCAGAATAAACTTAATGAACAACGTAATCAAAATTTACATATTGCTTTTTTAGGTAAGAGAGGTTCTTATTCAAATTTAGCTGCACGTAATTATGCTGCTCGTTATCAAAAACAATTTGTAGAACTAGGATGTCAGTCTTTTGAGCAAGTATTTGAAAAAGTGCAAAATGGTGAAGCAGATTTTGGCGTATTGCCTTTAGAAAATACAACATCAGGCGCTATTAATGAGGTCTATGATTTGCTCCAGCATACTGACTTATCATTGGTAGGCGAGCTCGCTTATCCAATTCAGCATTGTGTTTTGGTAAATGGCACGACTGAATTAAGTGAAATCGATACTTTATATAGTCATCCTCAAGTGATTCAACAATGTAGTCAATTTATACATAGTCTTGATCGAGTACATATTGAGTATTGTGAAAGTAGCTCCCATGCAATGCAACTTATTGCAAGTTTAAATAAGCCGAATATTGCGGCATTAGGGAATGAAGATGGTGGTAAATTGTATGGACTTAGTGTATTAAAAACTAATATTGCTAATCAAGAGAACAATATTACGCGTTTTATTGTCGTTGCTAGAGAACAGCGTGAGGTTTCACCACAGATACCGGCAAAAACATTATTGCTAATGACAACTTCACAGCAAATTGGCTCATTAGTTGATGCACTTTTAGTTTTCAAAAAACATCAAATTAATATGACGAAATTAGAGTCTCGTCCAATTTATGGGAAACCTTGGGAAGAAATGTTTTATCTCGAAATAGAAGCGAATATCCATCATCCTGATATTCAGCAAGCGTTGGAAGAGTTAAAGAATTGTAGTAATTATTTAAAGATTTTAGGTTGCTATCCTAGCGAGATTGTAAAACCAGTTAATTTATAAGAAAGTGCGGTCAATAAAATTATGTTTGACCGCACTTTTTTTATGCTTTTTTATTTCGTTCTAAAGATTTATGCTGAATCTGGACGATTTTCCCTTTAGCTTGAAAATATTCGCCTAACTGCTGTGCAATATAAACGGATCGGTGTTTTCCCCCTGTACACCCAATGGCAATGGTTAAATAGCTACGATTGTTTTTTTCTAACATAGGCAACCAAGTATCAATATAGTTACGAGTGAGGTAGATAAATTCATTTACCTGCGTGTGACTATTCAGAAATTCTGCTACTGGCGCATCTAATCCTGTCATTGGGCGTAATGTTGGATCCCAATGCGGGTTAGGTAAGAAACGTACATCGAAAACATAATCAGCATCTAAAGGAATTCCATATTTAAAGCCAAAAGATTCAACAACGATTTTTAGTTCTTTATCACTATTTCCTCGTAAAAATTCGCGTAGGCGTTCCGCAAGGGTATGAGTAGAAAGATGAGTGGTATCAATAATAAAGTTTGTGTGTTGAATTAATGGCTCAAGGTAGCGATATTCTTCATCTATTGCTGCTTCAAGAGATAGATCTTTCAAGGAAAGTGGGTGCAGACGGCGTGAATCGCTATAACGACGAATCAATGTGCCACGATCTGTTTCAAGGAAAATAATCTTTAATTGATGATATTTTTGTAAGGTATTTAGAGTTTGTTCAAGAGTATTGACTGAATTAGGAATATTACGAATATCAAGACTGATTGCGACCGAAGATTGGGATTGGGATAGAATATCAGTCAATTGAGGAAGTAAATCCAGAGGAATATTATCAACACAATAATATCCAGCGTCTTCTAATGCCCGTAAGGCTACGGATTTTCCTGCACCAGAACGTCCACTAATAATGATAATTTCCATAATTCCTCCCTTTAAATTATTCTTGGGTTTCTTCAGGCGAACTTTCGGCTCTATCTGCAATCTCAAAAACTTGCCAAATTTCATCCGCACTTTTGGCTGAACGTAATTGTTTTAACATATTTTTATCGGTAAGTTTTTCGATTAATGATGCCAATATAGGGATGTATGTTTCGCACTGATTCTCTGGAATAAGTATAGCAAAAATTAAATCTACAGGTTTACCATCAAGCGAATCATAATTAATGGGGGTATTCAATTGCATAAACGTGGCAATTGCTTTGTCACATACCTCAAGAGGAATTTTCGCCTTAGGCATTGCTATGCCATTGCCTAGTCCTGAGTTCCCCAGCTTTTCGCGCTCAAAAAGGGATTCAAAGCACGCTTGCTCACCTTTATCACAGTGAAGTTTTTCTTCTACAAAATGTGCGATAGATTCAAATAATCGTTTTTTGCTAGAAAAACTAACGCCCTGACGAATATTCTCAGGGCTTAATAGTTCAGTTATTTTCATTTTTATAATTTGAATTGTTCGCCAAGATAAATGCGTTTAACGTGTTCATCGTTCATAACTTGTTCTGGTGTGCCTGTTGCGATAATTTTACCTTCGCCAACAATATAAGCGCGTTCACATACATCAAGTGTTTCACGTACATTATGATCGGTAATCAAAACGCCTAATCCTCGGTTACGTAAGTCGGTGATAATTTTCTTAATATCGCTCACAGAAATTGGATCTACACCAGCAAATGGCTCATCTAATAGAATAAACTTGGGATTTGCAGCTAATGCTCGTGCAATTTCAACTCGACGGCGTTCACCTCCAGATAATGACTGACCTAAACTATCCCGAATATGGCCAATATTAAATTCCTCAATCAACTCATCAGCTTTTTCTCTACGTTGTTGAGAGGTTAAATCTTTGCGTATTTCTAATACAGCCATTAGATTTTCGTATACAGTCAAACGGCGAAAAATAGAGGCTTCTTGTGGCAAATAACCGATTCCACGTTGCGCACGATTATGCATTGGGAGCAAACTAATGTTTTCTCCGTCAATAATAATTTTGCCTTGATCTTGGCGAACTAACCCGACAACCATGTAGAAGGTTGTTGTTTTCCCAGCACCGTTTGGTCCGAGCAAACCGACAATTTCATTAGAGTTTACAGTTAAACTTACATCCGAAACAACTTTACGGCTTTTATAGCTCTTCGCTAAATTTTCAGCAGTCAGAATTGACATAAATTACTTCCCTTTAGCTTGTTGTAATTGCGATGGAATAAGGACTGTTGTTACACGTGATTTTCCATTGCCATTAGCTTTAAGTTGCTGTTTTTTCACATCGTAGGTAATCAGTTGTCCATTAATCTTACTATCAAGTTGCTTTAATTCAGCATTGTCAGTTAATGTCAAAAATTCAGTACCAAGATCATAGTGAACTTTGTTTGCTTTCCCATCCACTGGCTTACCATTATCTAGCTGTTGATGGAATGTCACTGGAGTACCAAATGCTTCTACGGTTTCTTTTTTACCTGAATTTTCAGGTGGGCGCGTAATGACAACTTTATTTGCCTTGATTAAAATTGAACCCTGAGTAATTGAAACGTTATCAGTAAAAGTGACAACACTTTTTTCCATATCTAATGATTGATTATCGGAAACAATGTTAATTGGTTGATTCGTATCATCTTTCAATGCGAAAGCAGAGAAAGAGGTCATGATTAATGCCGCGAGTAAAATAATTTTATTGTTTATTAATTTCATAATATGTTTTTACCTGTTCTTTTAATGTTGCAATTTGTTGACGTAGATTGCCAACCATTTTTAAGCCTGTTGAGTTAAAATTTTGTCCGTTTATTTTCACCATTGTATCTGATGAAATATCTTGAGTTTTTAAGTTAACCTCTGCAACTTGTGTTTCGATTCGCTGTAAACGAGAAGTCGGTTCTAAACTTTCAGCAATGACATCACCCTCTAAATAAAGCATTTCATCTTTCGTCAATTTGGCTTTTTTTGCGCTAAGTTTCCAACTTTGTGATTCTAATAATTTTGCTGAATTATTTGATTTTTCAGCATTATTAGATGTAGAGACATCGAATAAGTACACCAAAGGTATTTCAAACTCAGTATGGCCATCAGCTGTATAATGTTTTACTTTGTCTGCGGTCGAAAGATATTGTTTCTTACCTTCAGGGGAAAACACCGTAGTTTCCATTTTATTTCCGATATAATCTGGACTATCTGTTTTTTTTACTAAGTTTGACAAATCAGGTTTATCGCTATTTAAAGAATAAAACCATCCCAGAGAGCCGATAGCGATAAGACCTAAAATTACATTCCAACGAATATTCATATTTTTAAATTTGTTACTCGAAAAGTGCGGATAAAAATTTAATATTTTTTAATCTTCTAACATCAATGCTTTGAGCATTTGATAAATTTCTCGATAGGCTTTCGATGGTTTATTTTGCTCACGTTCTTTTTGTGCTGAACGAATAAGATTACGTAGTTGTTGACGATCTACATCGGGATAATCATTGAATAAATCGGTTAGCGCCACATCACCTTTTTCTACTAATTCATCCCGCACTTTTTCGATTTTGTGCAGCATAGCCTGCTGTTGGTTATGTTTATTTTCGATTTTATCTAATGCTTCACGAATAGGCTCAACATCAATTCCTCGAAATAATTTTCCGATATACTGTAATTGACGGCGACGAGCTTCTTTTTGTAAACGTTGTGCAAGTTCAATGGCATCAAGTAAGGATTCATCAAGTGGGATTTTCGCAAGATTAGCTTTGGTTAAATTTACAATCTTTTCACCAAGTTGTTTTAAGTCTTCAGCATCTCGTTTGATTTCGCTTTTACTTACCCAAATAATTTCTTCTTGGTCTTCATTTTCCCAATCGAAAGCTTCTTTTTTCTTACGTTTCGCCATAATTTCTCTCAACTAAAATTTGGCGCGTATTTTAGCACAAAGTTTCAAAATAATATAAAATGTGACAAATTTTTAATGGGAAAAAATAATGAAAATAGCCGAAAATCAAACCGCACTTTTGAAAGCTCAAGAACAAGAATTACGTCAAGCAGTCAGCTTTGCTATTGAATTAGCAACAAAATCGGGCGCAAGTGCAGAAGTCGCTGTCACTAAAGTGAGCGGATTGTCAGTATCTACACGCTTGCAAGAAATTGAAAATGTTGAATTTACTAATGATGGTGCATTGGGGATCTCCGTTTATGTGGGACAACAAAAAGGCAATGCATCAACATCAGATTTAAGTGAAGGTGCAATTCGAAACGCAGTGGAAGCCGCACTTGCTATTGCAAAATACACTTCACCCGATGATTGCACAGGTCTTGCGGATAAGGATTTAATGGCTTTTGATGCGCCTGATTTAGAGCTTTATCATGCTGCTGATGTGAATGTTGATAAAGCAACAGAACTTGCACTTCAGGCTGAAAAGGCGGCTTTAGAGGTGGATGAACGCATTATAAACAGTAATGGTGCAAGTTTTAATTCACATACAGGCGTGAAAGTGTATGGAAATAGCCATGGCATGTTGCAAAGTTATTTATCAAGCCGTTATTCCTTATCTTGTTCGGTTATTGGTGGAGTAGAAGATGCCTTAGAAAATGATTATGAATACACAATTTCTCGTGAATTTGACAAACTTCAATCGCCAATTTGGGTTGGCGAAAATTGTGCAAAGAAGGTCGTTTCTCGTTTAAATCCTCAAAAACTTAGTACACGAGAAGTGCCAGTTATTTTCTTAAATGATGTTGCAACTGGTCTTATTTCTCACTTTGCCGCTGCAATAAGTGGTGGCAGTTTATATAGAAAATCGAGTTTCTTGCTCGATCATTTAGGTAAACAGGTCTTACCTGATTGGTTCAATATCAGTGAGAGACCACATTTATTACGCCGTTTGGCTTCAACGCCTTTTGATAGTGAAGGTGTTCGTACCCAAGATCGTGAAATTGTTGAAGGTGGGATATTACAAACTTATTTAGTGACAAGTTACAGTGGTAAAAAACTCGGTATGCCAAGCACTGGTCATGCTGGTGGAATTCACAACTGGCTTGTTAAGCCAAATTTGGCTGGTGGATTGACCGCACTTTTACGTCAAATGGGAACTGGATTGTTAGTAACGGATGTCATGGGACAAGGTGTCAATATTGTTACAGGCGATTATTCGCGTGGTGCATCGGGTTTTTGGGTGGAAAATGGTGAAATTCAATATCCAGTCGCCGAAATTACTATTGCGGGGCAATTGCAAGATATGTTGAAGAATATGGTTGCTGTAGCGGATGATATAGAGCATCGTTCTAACATCCAAACTGGTTCTATTTTGTTAGATAAGATGAAAATTTCAGGAAATTAAAAAATATTTTTAAAATTGAGAATTATTCTTATTGACATTAACTAAATGTCTGCTACTATACGCACATCTGTTAAGCGATTGCAGGTTGCTCCAACAGGTAGAGTAGAAAGTAAATTCGTTAGGGTTCAAAAAGGCTGAAGGTTTAAACTTCAGCCTTTTTTTTGTAAAATAGCAAACGATTTTATCCCCTGTCATTTCATAAGGAAACACAATGAAAAAACACCACGTTGACGTTTTAATCTCAGAGAACGATGTTCATTCGCGTATTGCTGAATTAGGTGCTCAAATCACAAAATTTTATCAAGAAAAACAGATTGATAGCCTTGTTGTTGTGGGGCTTTTACGTGGTTCCTTTATGTTTATGGCGGATATCGTTCGTCAGATAAATTTACCTGTGGAAATTGAATTTATGACTACTTCAAGTTATGGCACAGGCATGACCACGAATCACGACGTTCGTATTACTAAAGATTTGGACGGCGATATAAAAGGTAAACACGTTTTAATTGTTGAAGATATTATTGATACGGGCTATACGTTGGAAAAAGTGCGTGATATTTTGAATTTGCGTGAGCCTGCTAGCCTTGCAATTTGTACTTTGCTTGATAAACCTTCTCGCCGTGAAGTGGAAGTGCCTGTTGAATGGGTTGGTTTTGAAATTCCTGATGAATTTGTGGTGGGGTATGGTATCGATTACGCACAACGCCATCGTAATTTAGGCTACATCGGTAAAGTTGTTTTAGAAGAATAATTTGATTTTATTGAAAAGTGCGGTTGAAATTTTAAATGAATTTTTAGTCGCACTTTTTATAACTTAAATCGATGAATAATTTGATTTGCTGAACCTCGCCAAACTAAACTAGGGTCTGCCTGTTCTTGAATAAATTTCCCATCAATTAACACATCAATATAAGGCAACATAGCACGTTGTTGTTCATCTAATTCATCTAGCTTATAACCCGTCCAAACCCAGATGTCTTTATCTGGGCATTCTCGTTTTACGCGTTGCACAAAGGGCAATAATGTTTCTACGTTAAGGGGATGAAGAGGATCGCCACCTGAAAGTGTCAAACCTTGGCGTTTAATGCGAGTGTCTTTTAAATCATTGATGATTTGTTGTTCCATTGCGTCATCAAATAATATCCCTGCTGAAAATGACCAACTTTTTTGGTTGTAACAGCCTTTGCAAGCATGCGTACATCCACTGACGAAAAGAGTGCATCTTGTACCTTCGCCATTGATAACATCAGTCGGGTAGTATTGGAGGTAGTTCATTTCATAAAAATCCTAAAGCTTAAATTCTCACCAAATTCACCGCGCTTTTGAATTAATCTTTGCAATACGGCGGTAATTTCTGCATAATAACGCAAAATCGCATTGCGATATCAATGGAAACCTTCTCGGTCTCTCGCAACGGTGTCGGGTTTACTCGGTCAGGTCCGGAAGGAAGCAGCCAAAGTCGGAATTACTGTGTGCCGAGAAGAAGCTGGGAAGGTTTCCGCCCAACTTCCTTTTCTTATACTCGCTCAATCAATCTTTTAAAGAAACCATTTTCTTTTGTGATTAAGCTATTGTAATCGCCTTCTTCGATTAATCTTCCGTTATCAATTACGCAAATTTTATCAAATTGTTCAATTGAACTTAGACGGTGAGTGACCATTATTAGGGTTTTATTTTCAGCATGTTGCAGAATTAAACGTAAAATTTGACGTTCAGTTTCGCGATCTAAGCCTTCTGTTGGTTCATCCAATAATAAAATTGGCGCATTATTGAGTAAAATACGTGCTAAACCTAAACGGCGTTGTTCCCCACCAGAAAGTGGACGACCGCCATCACCAAGCCAAAGATTTAAACCTTTTCCTTCTTGCTCAAGTAATTTGCTTAAGCCAACCTGATGTAGCACTTCAATCATTTTTTCATCAGAAATTTCATCCGCACTTGCAAATTGTAAATTTTGACGAAGCGTATCGCTAAATACGTGAACACGTTGAGTTAAAAAACAAATTTGTCGGCGTAATGTTTCTTCTGAATAGGCGGAAATGGGTTTTTCTGCCAATAAAAGCTCTCCTTGATTCGCATCATAATTGCGTACTAAAAGTTGAAGGAGTGAAGATTTTCCACTTCCAGTTTTGCCTAAAATAGCAATTCTTTGGCCTTGTTCTAAATCTAATGTAAGATTTTTTAATACAAGCGTTTCTTGCCCTGGATAGGAAAAACTTAAATCCTTCGCAGAAATTAACCGCACTTTTGTTTCAAATTCCTCGTTACCATTAAACTCAACAAGCGGTTTTTGCTCAATGATTTCGGTTACACGTTCTGCTGCCGCAATCACTTGACCTATATGCAAAAAAGCAGCGCCCAATGGCATGATGATCTCAAAGGCGGCAAGTGCAGCAAAAGTGAAAAGTGCAATATAAGCCGTGCGATATTCATCTGTGCCAAAATCGGCGTTACTTGCAAACCATAGCATTCCAGAAATCAACAAACCATTAAGAAAAAGAACAAGTGCGGTAGAGAATCCGCTTAATTTTGCTTCTTTGGCTTGATCTTCCTGCCATGTTTTTTCTGTGACTGACATTTTCTCTTTTAATTTATCTTCTGCATTAAATAATAAAAGCTCAGCTTGTGCTTGGATAAATTCTAAAAACTGGGTTCGATAGGTTGCGCGTGCTTGGATTAAGCGTTCTCCAAATTCCTCTCCTAGTCGATAGAAAACAGTTGGGATAATCATTAATAAAATTAACAAAAATAATCCTAAACCAAGAGCGAGTGGAATATTGACAAAGCTAAGTCCAATCGTCATGGCAATGATTACAAGTGCAGCTGTGAAAAATGGCGCAAGTAAACGTAAATAGAGGCTATCAAGTGTATCCACATCGGACACTAAACGATTTAACAAATCGCTGTTGCGATAATGATTTAATACCGCTGGGCTTAAAGGAATGATTTTTTCAAATACTTGTACGCGTAATTTGGACAATATGCGGAATGTTGCATCATGCGTTACTATTTTTTCAAAATAGCGCATGACGGTTCGTCCGATAGCTAAACCTCGCACACTGGCTGAAGGGTAGAAAAAGTTAAATAGCGTTCCTAGTCCTGCAATGGCTGTAGCAGCTAAAAACCAGCCTGAAACGGTAAGCAACCCCATGCTGGAGCCCAAACCTAAAATCATCAGCACCAAGCCTAAAATAAGCGGGAATTTGGCGAATTTAAATAAACGTATAAACGGAAGTAATGTGCGCATTATTGGATATCCTGTTGTCGTTGAGCGAGTAGTTCAGCAAAGAAACCTTCATGTTGTAATTCGGTAAATTTACCTTGTTGTACTATTTCTCCTCGTTGCATCACAAAAATTTGATCACATTGTTTCAAATCTTCAATTCGGTGGGTAATCATCAGCGTAGTTTGATGCTGGCTTGCTTCATTCAATGCTTGTAAAACAAGATTTTCTGATTGCGCATCTAAGCTTGCGGTTGGCTCATCGAGCAGAAGTAAATCTCCTTTGCGTAACAAGGCACGCGCAATGGCAAGACGTTGAGCTTGCCCCACAGAAACGCCTAATCCACCATCTTTGATTTCGTGATGAAGTCCAAGTTTATCGGTAAATTCTTTCGCTTGAGAACGTATTAACGCTTGATTAATTTCTTCATCGTTAGCTCGAATATCGCCAAGTAGTAAGTTTTCTTTAATTGTGCCTTGTAATAACAATGGATTTTGTCCTACCCAGGCAATATGTTTGCGCCAGTCAGCTAGATTGCTTTCGCGCAGTTCTTGACCATTAATTTTTAGCGAGCCCTCATAAGGTAAAAAGCCCAAAATTACATTCATTAATGAGGTTTTCCCTGCGCCACTTTGTCCTACAAGCGCAACATTATGATTCGCTGGAATCTGGAAGTTTAACGGCTTGGTTAATGCTGAACCCTGTGTCGAAAGCACCACTAAATTTTCGGCAGAAATTTCAACCGCACTTTCTAAAGAAATTGTTTTTTCGTTTTGATGAACGGTTAAATAATCGGATTCTAAGAAATCAACAATGGCATCTGCTGCACCAATACCCGCTGCGCGGTCGTGGTAATAAGCGCCGAGATCGCGTAAGGGTTGATAAAATTCAGGTGCAAGAATTAAACAAAAGAAACCTGTGAAAAGTGTAAGCGGTGCATTATAGGTACCAAATTCAATTTGACCTAGGTAGCTAAAACCAAAATAGACCGCCATCAGTGCAATGGAAATAGAGGTAAAAAATTCCAATACGGCAGAAGAGAGAAAAGCGAGTTTTAGCACATCCATTGTGGTTTCACGGAAATCTTCAGTGGCGTTTTCAATATGCTCAGTTTGTTCAGAAGTGCGGTTAAAAAGACGCAAGGTTTCCAAGCCGCGTAAGCGATCTAAAAATTGGGCACTTAGGCGAGAAAGGGTATCCATATTTTTTTGGCTGTTGTCAGCCGCAGCAATACCGACAATGATCATAAAAAGAGGAACAAGCGGGGCGGTAATCATTAAGATTAAGCCTGCAGCCCAGTTCAACGGAAATACAGCAATTAAAATAACGACTGGAACAATGGCTGAAAGACTTTGTTGAGGCAGAAAACGGGCATAGAAATTATGTAAGTTTTCAACTTGTTCCAACATAATGCTTGCCCAACTTCCAGCTGGTTTTTGATTGATTGTCGCAGGGCCAACAAGATGGATTTTATCCAGAATTTTTTGACGAATATGATTGCGTAATAACTGTCCGCTTTGGAAACCAATTTTTTCGCGTGCCCATAAAATAATAGCACGCATCCCGAAGCCGATAATTAGTCCGATAAAATAAGGAATGAGTTCATCACGAGGCACATTTTGCATAATCAGTTTATCGAGCAAAGTTGCAAGAAAATAAGTTTGCGCGACTAAAATTAGTGCAGAAAGCGTAGCTAGGACAATGTTTGCGCGCATTAATTTTTTGATAGGTTCTTGTTGTGCGCGAAGCCATTTTTGTAAATATTTTTGGCGAAGTTTGTTCATAGTTTTATCGTGATATAGAAAAAGTTCCCCTCTTTTAAAAAGAGGGGAATTAGTTAGAGAATTTATGCTTCTTGAGCATCTAAATAGCGTTCTGCATCCAATGCTGCCATACAACCAGTTCCCGCAGAGGTAATGGCTTGGCGATAATTGTGATCCATTACATCGCCTGCTGCGAATACGCCTTCCACAGAGGTGGCTGTTGCATTTCCTTCAAGACCAGATTTTACAACGATATAGCCATTATTTAATTCTAGTTGCCCTTGGAAAATTTCCGTATTTGGCGAGTGACCAATCGCTACGAATAAGCCATCTAATTTGAGTTCTTCTTTCTCCCCAGTTTTTGTGTTGGCTAAACGTAATCCGGTTACGCCCATGTTGTCACCCAACACTTCATCTAAAGTGCGGTCAGTATGCAGAACTATTTTTCCTTCTTCTACTTTTTTGTATAAACGCTCGATAAGAATTTTTTCCGCACGGAAGCTATCGCGACGGTGGATTAAATGCACTGTACTTGCAATATTGGCTAAGTAAAGCGCTTCTTCTACCGCAGTATTTCCACCACCAATGACACCAACCGGCTTATTACGATAAAAGAAACCATCACAGGTTGCACAAGCAGAAACCCCACGACCTTTGTAGTTTTCTTCTGAAGGTAAGCCAATATAGCGTGCAGAGGCGCCTGTTGCGATAATTAACGCATCACAAGTGAAATTTTGTACATCGCCAAAAAGTTTGAATGGACGAGAAGATAAATCTACGCGATTGATATGATCGAAGACGATTTCTGTCTCAAATTTTTCTGCATGTTGCAACATACGTTGCATTAAACCTGAACCAGTAGTCATCTCAAAATCACCTGGCCAGTTTTCGATTTCATCTGTGGTGGTAAGCTGGCCGCCTTGTTGCAAACCAGTCACCAATACAGGTTTTAAGTTTGCACGTGCCGCATAAATGGCTGCAGTATAACCAGCAGGGCCTGAGCCTAAAATTAAAAGTTTTGCGTGTTTGATATCTGACATAAAGAATCCTTGTTTTTCGTAAAGAGAGAATTAATTAAATTCAAGTCTATTCTAATGATTGCAATGCATGGAATTGTTCCATACACCTTATCAATTATAAATCTTTCGATTAATAGAGCAGTGAATAAAGCAATCGGCGAAACTTATTTGTTAACGGATCAGCATTGCCCATTGCACTTAAAATGGATAAAAATTGTTGTTTAACTTCACCATTCTGCGCGCCTAAGTCGGTTTTTAAAATACCGAAAAGTAGTGTCAGCGCTTCTTCATTTCGTCCAGCTTGATGAAGTTGTACGGCAAGTTTTATTGTAATTTCAGCTGTTGGGTTTTTAGCATAATCGGCCTGTAATTGTTGGATTTCAGGTGTATCAGCTGCTTGAATTTGTAGCTCAATTTGTGCTTGTAATCCGTGCCAACGACTATCACGATCTTGCAATGGAATTTGTTTTAGAATTTCTTGTGCTGGCTCCGTTTTTTTCATTGCAATATAGGTTTCAGCGTAGAGCAGGGCGACATCACTATTTTTCTTATCAGAAAGTTCCCATGAATCTTTCAATAATGGCAATGCAGCCTCATAATTTTCTACTTGCAAGAAATCTAATGCTTGTTGGAATTTTAAATCTTCCTCTTTAGGTAAAATAATGCTTAATCGTTGGATTAGTGAAGATTTATCAAGTGCACCAGGAAATGCATCTAATGCCTGTGCTTCTTTAAACAAATAGGTGGTTGGCAATGCTTGGATGCGGAATTGTGCGGCAATCATTTGCTCTTTTTCACAATTTACTTTTCCAAGAACAAATTGTCCTTGATATTGTTCTGCAACTTGCTCAAGTTGTGCCAAAAAATCCGCGGATTCTTTATGTGTTGGCGCGTAAAAATTGATGACAAGTGGTTTTTCTAAGGATTGTTGCAGTATTTCAGTAAGATTTTGTTCGTTGATGTCAACGATAAAAGGAAAATCAGCCATGTTTTATCCTTGTGAAAAAATAATGGCTGATTTTAGCAAAGTGCGGAAGATTTTAGAAACGTTTTACCATTTCTATTATTAAGCAAGTTTTTCTAGAATCAATTTTCCCATCATTTCAATATGTATATGCTCTACATTAAGTGCGGGAATATATTGATAAGATTGCCCGCCATTGGTTAAGAAATTTTCTCGATTTTCTTTGTCAATTTCTTCAATGGTTTCTAAACAATCTACGGAAAAACCAGGGCAAATAACGGCAATTTTTTGAATATTCTGTGTTGCAGCAGATTCTAAAAATTTGTCGGTATAAGGTTGTAGCCATTCTTCACGCCCAAAGCGAGATTGAAACGTCATTCCCCATTGGTTTTCTGTTAAGCTCAGCTTATTAACAACTGCAATAGTCGTTTGTTTACAATGTTCACGATAATAATCGCCCATTTTTTCATAACGCAAAGGAATACCATGATAAGAAAATAACAAAAACTCATCGGGTTTTAACCGCGCTTTTATGGAATTGACTAACGCATCAATGTAATTCTCATCGACATGATAAGAATGGATAAAATCAAAGGGCGCTAATCCTCGTTCTTCTTTAAGGGCGTTAGCGAAAGCATCAAATACTGCGCCCGTGGTTGAGCTAGAGTATTGCGGATAAAGTGGCAAAACAATAATTCGATCAACTTGATTTTCAAGCAAGTTTTTTACCGCACTTTGCATTGATGGATTGCCGTACGTCATGGCAATTTCTACTTGAGTATCGATATTTTGATTATCTAAATAGGCTTGTAATGCATCTTTTTGTTGTCGCGAAATGGCAAGTAAAGGCGATCCTTGTTCTGTCCAAATGGCTTGATAATTTTTAGCGATACGTTTTGAACGCAATGGCAAAATAATCGCCTTGAGCAGTGGATACCATTTGCAACGCGGTAAATCTACCACGCGAGGATCCGTTAAAAATTGCCATAAATAACGGCTAATTGACTTCGGTGTCGGGCTATCTGGCGTGCCTAGATTGGCAAGTAATACGCCGATTTTTGCTGGTTTTGTCATAAATTGATTACGGAAAGGGTTAATCTAGAAACACAACAAAGTTTATTCTCTTCTGTGCGGATGTCAATTTGCCAAACTTGGATATTTCTGCCTAAATTAATTGGCGTGGCTCTCGCAGTCACTTTACCTGAACGAACTGGGCGAAGATGATTGGCATTAATATCTAATCCTACCGCAGCTTTGCCTTCTTCTAATAAACAAAGCGAACCCGCAAGGGAACCAATTGTTTCAGCTAAAGCAACCGAAATCCCGCCATGCAAGACACCAAACGGCTGCATAGTACGATGATCCACTGGCATTGTCGCTTCAATCCAATCCTCGCCAAAAGCAGAAATTTCAATGCCAAGATGGCTAACTGCACTGTTGGAGCAAAGTTGATTTAAGTTTTCGAGTGTGAAGTTTTTTTGCCAAATCATGATGTTCCTTTCATTACGCTAAAATTTCTAACAATGCCTGCACAGGGTGTTTTAGCACCACATGTTCATAACGTTTTACCTGACTGCGGCAAGAATAACCGGTAGCTAAACAAAAGTGCAGATCTTTTCCATGTAGTTTTTTATGCCAGGATACATCGTAGATTTCTCGGCTCATTTTTTGATTTTGTATTTCGTGTCCAAATACACCAGCCATACCGCAACATCCTACTTTTTCTACATTCAGTTGTTGTCCAAATCTTCCAAAAATTTCTTGCCATTCTTTTGGGCTGTTCGGCATAAAGGTAGATTCCGTACAATGTGGGAATAAATACCAATCGGAAGTGCGGTCAGTTTTGACGATGTTTTTCAGTTTATCTTGTAACTCCGCATTTTGTAATCTTTGTTTTAACCATTCGTGTGCGGTGAGAACGTGAAAATCGCCACGTTTTTCTTGTAGTGCTTCTTTGTATTCATCTCGATAAGACAGCACGATGGCTGGATCAATGCCTACAAGTGGAATGCCTAATTTTGCCATTCGATTTAAAAACTCGGCTTGGTTTTGTGCTGTTTTGCTAAAGCGTTTTAAGAAACCTTTAATGTGCATTGCTTTACCATTTGGTTTAAATGGCAACAGAATTGGTTTGAAGCCTAATTTCTGCGTAAGCAGAACAAAATCGCGTACTACTTTGGCATCATAGTAAGATGTGTAAGGATCTTGCACAATAAATAAAATATCGTTTTTTTCTACCGCACTTAGGCCTTCCAATTCTTCCAATGATTGTCCTTGATAGCGGATTTCTACAAGTTGTCGTTGCAAATTGGGTTCAGAAAGCAAGGGCAAATCAGTCATGCCTAGTGTTTTTTCCACTAATGTTTGCGTGACTTTTAGCTTGGTAAAATAATTAAACAATTTTGCCTGTTTTGCCATATAAGGCGCAGCAATTTCTAAATTTGCCACAATGTGATCTTTTGCCGGTCGTAAGTAGCGACTGTGATAAAAATGAAAGAATTTCGCACGGAAACTTGGCACATCAATTTTAATCGGGCATTGACTCGCGCAGGCTTTACAAGCAAGGCAAGTATCCATTGCAGCTTTCACTTCGTGAGAAAAATCATAATTCCCTCGCCATTTTTGAACCGTATTGCTTAGTCTTTTCACAAGTGCGGTTAGTTTTATTTCTGTTTTACGGAAGTCTAATTGTTCGGGCGAAACATTTTCATTTGCCATCAATCGAAGCCATTCTCGAACCATAGCTGCGCGACCTTTTGGCGAAAATACACGGTTTTTACTGACTTTCATCGATGGGCACATAATGCTGTGTTCATCAAAATTGAAACATAAACCGTTTCCATTGCAGTTCATCGCCCCCTTAAATTCATCGCGTATTTGGATAGGAATTTGGCGATCGTTATCAGCCCGCATTGGCGAAAGGATAGAATAAAGTTCATCTTTGGAATCTAAAGGCGTACAGATTTTGCCAGGATTTAACCGATTGTTTGGATCGAATAAGGTTTTTATATAACGAAGTTCGTGCCAGAGTTCTGGCGTAAAGAATTTTTCGCCGTAATGGGATCGCACGCCTTTTCCATGTTCTCCCCAGAGTAATCCACCATATTTAATCGTAAGTTCTGCCACTTCATCTGAAATTTGTTTAAATAATTTCACTTGTTCTTTATCGCATAAATCAAGCGCAGGGCGAACGTGTAACACGCCCGCATCGACGTGCCCAAACATGCCATATTGTAAATTGTGCTTGTCTAATAAAGCGCGAAATTCACTGATGTAATCCGCAAGATTTTCTGGGGGAACACAAGTATCTTCTACAAAAGGAATCGGTTTGGCTGCACCTTTTGCATTGCCAAGTAAGCCCACTGCTTTTTTTCGCATTGCATAAATACGTTCAATAGAAGGTAAATCAGAACAAACTTGATAGCCAATAATGTGATCTTGGTTGTGTTCGATTTTTTCATCAAGTGAGCGAGAAAGTTCGGTAACTTGGCGGTCTATTTTTTCTTTATTATTACCCGCAAATTCCACAATATTTAAACCGAGAATTGGATCCGTTTCATCTTCTGTAAGAAGTTCATTTACAGAGTGCCAAATAATATCTTGTTTGGCGAGGTTTAAGACTTTGGAATCAACGGTTTCCACAGAAAGCGCATTGGCTTTCACCATAAAGGGGGCGTTGCGCAATGCCGCATCAAAAGAACGATATTTAATATTGATGAGCGTGCGATACTGAGGAATTGGCAGTAGATTGAGTTTGGCTTCACAAATAAATGCGAGAGAACCTTCAGAGCCAGTGAGAATTCTAGTGAGATTAAATTCACTTTCATTTTCATTGAATACATTTTTCAGATCGTATCCTGTTAAAAAACGGTTAAGTTGTGGCAGATCTTTAATGATTGCCGCTCTTTTTTCTTTACAGTGTTGCGCAATGGTTTGATGGAGTCTTTTGCTACAGTCACTTAATTCAAGCACATCGATGTTTTCTAAAATATCAACAGAATTTACCGCACTTGTATCTAAAATCTCACCGTTCATTAATACTGCGCGTAATGCCAAAACGTGATTAGAGGTTTTACCGTATTGCAATGAACCTTGCCCAGAGGCATCGGTATTAATCATTCCACCTAAAGTCGCTCGATTGCTGGTGGATAGCTCTGGGGCAAAGAACAAACCATGTGGTTTTAAAAATTGATTAAGTTGATCTTTTACTACGCCTGCTTGTACACGAACCCAACGTTCTTTTACATTGAGTTCTAAAATGGCAGTCATATGGCGAGAGAGATCCACTATGATATTGTTATTGATGGATTGTCCATTTGTGCCAGTGCCTCCACCGCGAGGAGTAAAGGTGAGCAATTGATATTTAGGTAAATTTGCTAATTTTATTATACGCACTATATCAGCAACAGTTTTCGGAAAAAGAATCGCTTGAGGAAGCTGTTGATAAACGCTGTTATCCGTAGCAAGACTTAATCTATCTGCATAATTTGTAGCGATATCTCCTTCAAAATGTTGTTTTTTAAGTGATTGGAGATAGTTAAGGACATCTTGTTCAATTTGTGGAGTGTGATTTAGACTTGGCAACATAGCATTTAACTCATTTAAAGGTATAAATAGCTGGATGTTCTCGATAATATCTTAAGGTGAGAACAATGTCGAATTAGATTTTGAGTGATTTTAAGAAGCTTTTTATGGAGTAAATTAGTCAAGAATAGTGTATTATTGAGTGAAAAATGAACAAAAAGTTCAAAAGAATTTGATCTTTTCGATTTTTATAGGATAATAAGCGCACTTTTGAACGTTCCTTTGGCGTAAACAAAGGAATTGAATTTGTCAAAAGGTAAAAAGTAGGGCAAATTCAAAACCCTAGTTAAGCGACTGTTTAGAGTGTAACTTTAATTAAAAGTTCAGTATAAACAAGGACACTTTTTTATTACTATTCGATGACTAAATAGAGGACATCAAAATGAAAAAAACTGCAATCGCATTAGTAGTTGCTGGTTTAGCAGCTGCTTCAGTAGCTCAAGCAGCTCCACAAGAAAATACTTTCTACGCTGGCGTTAAAGCTGGTCAAGCATCTTTCCACGATGGCATTCGTGCTCAAGCTCGTGAAAATAATGAGGGTTATCACCGTAATTCTTTCACTTACGGTGTATTTGGTGGTTACCAAATCTTAAATCGTGATAACTTAGGTTTAGCGGTTGAATTAGGTTACGATGATTTCGGTCGTGTTAAATTCAAAGATGCTGGTAAAGTATCAGTAAAACACACTAACCACGGTACTCACTTAAGCTTAAAAGGTAGCTATGAAGTGTTAAATGGCTTAGATGTTTATGGTAAAGCAGGTGTTGCTTTAGTTCGTTCTGATTATAAATCCTACGATCAAAATGGCGTTCGTGAGCATGAAAATGGTCATCACAGCTTACGTACCTCTGGTTTATTCGCTGTAGGTGCAGAATATGCAGTATTACCAGAATTAGCAGTTCGTTTAGAATACCAATGGCTAACTCGCGTAGGTAAACTCCGCACTGAAGATAAACCAAATAGCGCAATTGACTATAACCCTTGGATTGGTTCTATCAACGCGGGTATTTCTTACCGTTTTGGTCAAGGCGCAGCGCCAGTTGTTGCAGCACCTGAAGTTGTAAGCAAAACTTTCAACTTAAACTCTGATGTAACTTTCGCGTTCGGTAAAGCAAACTTAAAACCACAAGCTCAAGCAGCTTTAGATGGTATCTACGGTGAAATCGCACAAGTTAACAACGCTAAAGTAGCTGTTGCTGGTTACACTGACCGTATCGGTTCTGATGCTGGTAACTTAAAACTTTCTCAACGTCGTGCTGACACTGTAGCTAACTACTTCGTAGCTAAAGGTGTTTCTGCAGATGCAATCTCTGCAACTGGTTATGGTAAAGCAAACCCAGTGACTGGCGCAACTTGTGACCAAGTTAAAGGTCGTAAAGCGCTTATCGCATGTCTTGCTCCAGACCGTCGTGTAGAAATCGCAGTTAACGGTACTAAATAATTTTAGTGTTCGTTTAACGAAAGATTAAATACAGCAAAAGGCTTAAACTTCGGTTTAGGCCTTTTGTCTTATATGAATCTAAACCCAAGCATTTCAATCAAGTTTTAACTTGTGATAGAATGCGACTTTCATTTATTTATAGGGAACATTATGGAAACCTTAGACAAAATCAAAAAGCAAATTAGTGAAAATCCAATTCTTATTTATATGAAAGGTTCACCAAAATTACCATCTTGTGGTTTTTCTGCGCGTGCATCTGAAGCATTGATGAATTGTAAAGTACCTTTTGGTTATGTAGATATTTTGCAACATCCAGATATTCGTGCTGAATTACCAGTATATGCAAACTGGCCAACTTTTCCGCAATTATGGGTAGAGGGAGAATTAATAGGTGGTTGTGATATCATTTTAGAGATGTATCAATCTGGTGAATTACAAACTTTATTAGCTGAAGTTGCAGCAAAACACGCTTAAGATATGAGAAAAATGAAACCCGCTTATAGCGGGTTTTTTATACAAATAAATTTGTTTTTTATTGAACAAATAGTCTAGGCAAGTTTTAATACCTTAGAAAGTGCGGTAAAAAATCGATCATTTTCTTCAGGTAAACCAATACTTACGCGCAAATGATTAGGCATGCCATACCCAGCAATTGGGCGAACAATTACGCCTTCATGTAATAATGCATCATAAATTGGGGCTGCAGATTGTTTGAAATCAATCGTTATAAAATTTCCCTTAGAGGGAATATATTCTAATTGATGATGTTGGCAGAACTCTTCGTAACGTCGCATTTCTACTCGATTATTTTTAGCTACTTTCTCAATAAATTCATCGTCATTCATTACGGCAACTGCAGCGGCTAATGCTAACGAATTACAGTTAAATGGTTGTCGAACTCGATTTAATAAATCTGCGATTTCAGGATTAGATACCGCATAACCAATGCGTAAACCTGCTAAGCCATAGGCTTTAGAAAGAGAGCGGGAAATAATTAAATTTGAATATTTTTTTAATAAACTGAAAGAGTCTACT
Organism: Haemophilus haemolyticus; assembly: GCF_003490935.1. Lineage (GTDB taxonomy): Bacteria > Pseudomonadota > Gammaproteobacteria > Enterobacterales > Pasteurellaceae > Haemophilus > Haemophilus haemolyticus_M. The sequence goes on from NZ_QQGD01000001.1 coordinate 408,437, forward strand.
CGTTCTTCAGATCTGGTAAATTCAGTGTAGGCTTCATCTAATACCACGATTACATTTTGGGGAACTTCTGCTAAAAAATCTTCAATTTCTTGCGATGTTAAAAAATTACCCGTTGGATTATTGGGATTAGCAATGTAAATGAGCTTTGTTTTATCAGAAAGTGCGGTCAAAAATCCTTGTAAATCGTGCCCCCAATTTTTAGCTGGAATTTCTTTTGCAATTGCATTTATCGCTTTAGTTACTAAAGGATAAACAATAAAGGCATATTGTGAATAAATGATTTCATCGTCTTCGGTTGCGAAAGTGTGAGCAAAAAGTTCTAATAAATCATTTGAGCCATTTCCGAGCGTAATTTGATTTGGTTGAATACCAAATTTTCTTGCGATAGTTTGTTTCAGTTCAAAGCCATTCGCATCAGGGTAACGAGTCAGTTTATCTAATTGTTCGAAAATTGCTTTTTTTGCACTTTCTGGAAAACCAAATGGGTTTTCGTTTGAGGCAAGTTTAACGATATTGGAAATACCAAGTTCTCTTTCTAATTCTTCAATGGGTTTGCCTGCTTGATAAGGGGATAAGGATTTTACGCCACGATTGGCAATGTTGATGTACTGCATAGTATTATTTGTAAATATTGATATGGGTTAATGAATTTTTAAATAAATTTGGGCGTGGTAAATACGCCCATTGAAAATGTTCTTTAACTATTGAGGAAGATTTTCAGCTTCAAATTTTTTCATAAATGAAATGAGTGCCTCAACACCTTCCTGTGGCATAGCATTATAAATAGATGCTCTCATTCCACCTAAAACCTTATGGCCTTTCAAGGCTTGCAAGCCCGCAGCAGTGGATTCTGCGACAAATTTGGCATCTAATTCAGGATTGCCTGTGATGAACGTGACATTCATTGTTGAGCGGTTTTCTTTTGCTACCACATTGCGGTAAAGTTTGCTCGAATCAATATAATCATAAAGGGTTTGTGCTTTTAGCGCATTACGTTTTGCGATCACCTCTAAGCCATCCATCTCTTTAAGATGTTTAAATACGAGGGAACATAAATACCAAGCAAATGTTGGTGGTGTATTAATCATTGAGTCTGCATCTCGTTGAGTTGCATAATTCCAAATAGATGGGGTTTCTTTACGTGCATTACCGATTAAATCATCACGAATAATGACTAATGTAATGCCCGCAGGGCCAAGATTTTTTTGAGCACCTGCATAAATTACCCCAAATTTACTGATATCGATCTGGCGTGAAAGAATATTTGAAGACATATCCGCGACCAATACGGCATCGCCCACATTTGGTACATCAAAAATTTCTACACCACTGATGGTTTCATTTGGGCAATAATGAACGTAGTCATACTGATTAGCAATATGGCTGAAATCAAGATTGGTAATTCGAGTCTGTTCGCCATTTTCTACAATAGTGATTTCATCAATTTCTGCAAAATTTCTTGCTTCTTTTGCCGCTGTAGCTGACCAATGCCCACTATTTAAATAAAGGGCTTTACCTTTTTTACCGATTAAGTTCATCGGAATGGCTGCAAATTGACCGCGAGCACCGCCTTGTAAAAAAAGTACGCGATAGTTATCAGGAATATTGTAAACCTCACGTAGATCTTTTTCTGCTTGAGCAATAAGTTCCATGAAATATTTACCGCGATGGCTCACCTCCATCACTGATACGCCTTGATTGAGCCAGTTTGTCAGTTCACCTTGTGCTTTTTGTAGCACTTCTGGAAAAATCATCGCTGGGCCAGCGCTAAAATTAAAGACTTGTGACATTGTGTTTCCTTATTTTTGTAGATAGTTGGATCTGTTTTATCACTAGAAAAGCAGAGAATCAAACGCTTTTTCGGTAAATAAAAAATTTTTTTGAGCTGACTCACAAAATTTACTTTCAGCTTTTGACGAATTACCAAAAAGAGGCTACATTACCGCCATCAATTTTCTTACTAAAAGAGAGTCATTATGGAAACTGTAAACAAGCAATCTTTCCAAGAAGTGTTGGAATACGTGCGTATGTATCGTTCGAAAAACAAAATTAAACGCGACATGGAAGACAATAATCGTAAAATCCGTGACAATCAAAAACGCGTATTATTGTTAGATAACTTAAATCAATACATTCGTGATGATATGACCATCGAAGAGGTGCGTGGAATTATTGAAAGTATGCGTGATGACTATGAAGGTCGTGTTGATGATTATACGATTCGTAATGCAGAGCTTTCTACGCAACGTCGTGAGATTAGTGCGAAAATGAAAAGTCAGAAAAAAGCGCATGCGAAATTGTTGAAAAACGCTGAAAAATAATTGTAATAAAATAGCCGGCTGAATCAGTCGGCTTATTTTTTATAAGCTATTCATTGCGTTAATGATTTTAATTTCATCAAAATTGACAATATCTTCTTGGAATATTGTGCATTCTTGAATTTTCCCCTCTTGTAATAATTTTTCTCGTTGTGTGCCTAAGAGCAATGGCGTGTCTGGTGTGTACCATTTTTTTCCTTGGCGGAAAATTAAATTACCAATGGAACAATCTGTCGCTTTTCCATTTTTGATAATAATAATTTCATCACAATAGCCTCGCTGATCAAACAATTTATTAATTAAACTGCGATCAGAATATTTTAAGCCATATTCGATATCGTCACAAATTATAGGTTGAAAAGTGCGGTAAATTTTTCGATGGTATTCAAAATATTGAATTTGTGTGGTTTTGTCATTGTAATTAATGCGGCAGCGAATTAATCGATTTTGTAAGAGAGCAGGCGGTTGAATAAGTGAAAAAAGATTAAAAATTTTCACCGCACTTTTGCCATAATATTCACGCAAACTACGTTCATATCGTGCTTGATGTAAATCGATATTTTGAATTTTCCCATTTTCAATACAAAGGGTTTCAAATAGAGGATACATTAATCAGCACCTTCAATCGGTAAATAGACTTTTTCTAACAATTCTTCATATTCATCTTGCACATTGCTATGAATGGTAATACCGCCCCCACTATGAAAATAAAATTTTTCATCTACTTGAGAAATAAATCGAATTGCCACCGCACTTTGTAGTGTTTTACCATCAAATATGCCAAAAACTCCTGTGTAATAACCGCGTTTTTGCTTTTCAGCTTGTTGAATAATTTGCATGGTTTTTTCTTTTGGAGCGCCACTAATGGAACCTGCAGGCAAGAGTTTCGCTAAAATATCACCAATTTGATTTTGCCAGTTTTCATTCAATTTTCCGTAAATTTCAGAACTGGTTTGCAGTATTTCGCCTTTTTGTGTTTTGATGCTATCGATATAACGAAATTTTTTCACCTGAATGTTTTCTGCCACCATGGATAAATCATTACGCATTAAATCAACAATTGTGTAATGCTCGCGTTGTTCTTTTTCATTTGTGAGTAACTGATTTTCTGCATCGGGCAGAGACGCATTAATTGTCCCTTTCATGGGATAAGTAAAAATGCTGTTGTCATGAATATTGATAAAACATTCTGGTGAGAAGCAAACAAATTGATCTTGTAACCACAATTTATAAGGTGCATTTGTTTGATGAAAAATCTGTTCAAGTGACATATTACCTGAAATTTCAGTGGGGTAGGTGAGATTCAATAAATAAGAATTGCCTTTCTGTAATTCACTTTGAACAAGTTTAAAACCTTGTTGATAACGCGAGAAGGGCATTGGATGTTTGGTAAAATTAAGAGGGATAGATTGTGGCGAAATAGTGCTATTTCTTTTCCCTAAAATATCAAAATAAATGCCTTGTTGTGCAGAATTTTCGAGAGGACAAATCAATGGTTTTTCTTTTTCAAAATCAATCAGAAAGAAAAATGGCGTGCGTTGTTTGCCATAATGATTAGACTGTTCAATAAAATGTTGCATTGTGCTTTGTGTCATTTTGCGTAAAATTGCCCGATTATAACGAATGCCGAGCGGTTATGAAATTACTCATCATTAATAATCACGATTCTTTTACTTTTAACTTGGTGGATTTAATTCGAAAATTAAATGTGCCTTATGATGTTTTAAACGTAGAAGATTTAAAGGAAAGTACAGCCGAAAAATACAGTCATATATTGATTTCACCGGGGCCTGATGTACCACGAGCTTATCCACAACTTTTTTCTATGTTGGAAAAATATTATCAGCAAAAATCTATTTTAGGTGTGTGTTTAGGACATCAAACCTTATGTGAATTTTTTTGTGGTACATTGTATAACTTAGAGAATGTTCGTCATGGCCAGAAACGAATTTTAAAAGTGCGGTCAAATTCTCCATTATTTTTTAGCCTTCCAAGCGAATTTAATATCGGGCTATATCATTCTTGGGGCGTACAGGAAGACGATTTTCCTCATTGCCTAGAAATCACCGCACTTTGTGATGAAGGTGTGGTAATGGCGATGCAGCATAAATCGTTACCAATTTATGGTGTTCAGTTTCATCCTGAGTCTTATATGTCAGACTTTGGTGAGCAAATTTTGCGTAATTGGTTGGCTATTCCTACGACGATAAATCAATAATAGTGCTTGCTTATTAAGCTAAAATACGTATTATAGACGTCTATACGTCAATACATCCAAATTTAAAAAAGAGAGAAAATATGTCTAGCTATTTATTTACATCTGAATCTGTATCTGAAGGGCATCCAGATAAAATTGCCGATCAAATTTCTGATGCGGTACTTGATGAAATCCTAAAACAAGATCCAAAAGCACGAGTAGCTTGTGAGACCTACGTAAAAACTGGTATGGCATTGGTGGGGGGGGAAATCACAACATCAGCATGGGTCGATATTGAGAATTTAACGCGTAAAGTGATTTGTGATATTGGTTATGAACATTCTGAAATGGGTTTTGATGGCCATTCTTGTGCGGTGCTTAATGCGATTGGTAAACAATCTGTAGATATTAATCAAGGCGTTGATCGTGAAAATCCATTAGATCAAGGCGCTGGCGACCAGGGTATTATGTTTGGTTATGCCACCAATGAAACGGATGTATTAATGCCAGCAGCTATTACTTATGCACATCGCTTAATGGAAAAACAAGCTGAAGTGCGTAAAAGCGGTAAATTAGCATGGTTACGTCCAGATGCGAAAAGCCAAGTAACGTTAAAATATGAAGATAATAAAATTGTTGGTGTGGATGCGGTTGTGCTTTCTACTCAACATTCTGAAGAAGTTAGCCAAAAAGATTTACATGAAGGTGTGATGGAAGAAATTATCAAACCTGTGTTACCAAGTGAATGGCTTTCTAAAGAAACAAAATTCTTCATTAACCCGACTGGTCGTTTTGTTATTGGTGGACCTATGGGGGATTGTGGTTTAACTGGTCGTAAAATTATCGTAGATACTTACGGTGGTGCCGCTCGTCACGGTGGTGGCGCATTCTCAGGAAAAGATCCATCTAAAGTTGACCGTTCAGCAGCTTATGCGGCACGTTATGTCGCAAAAAATATTGTGGCAGCTGGTTTGGCAGATCGTTGTGAAATCCAACTTTCTTATGCGATTGGTGTGGCTGATCCAACATCTATCATGGTTGAAACCTTTGGAACTGGAAAAGTTGCGAATGAATTATTAGTGTCATTAGTTCGTGAATTCTTTGATTTACGTCCTTATGGTTTAATTAAAATGTTAGATTTAATCCAACCAATCTATCGTGAAACGGCAGCTTATGGTCATTTTGGTCGTGAGCAATTCCCTTGGGAAAAAGTGGATCGTGCAGCAGAATTACGTGTTGCAGCGGGATTAAAATAATCTTATTTTTTAATTTAGTAAATTATATAAAAGCCGCTTATCTAGCGGTTTTTTCTTTTCAATCATGGCATCAATAGAGCAAATTCCATTTCGTCATTTAAAAATGCAAGTACAACGAAAATTGAGTCAATCTTTGCAGCTTGCAGAGGTGTACTTCAAGCGAAAATTTACAATGCCTGAGGTAAATTATGAGTTACGTGGAATAAAGGCAGGAGTAGCTTACCTACAAAAAAATGAAATAAAATTTAACCGCACTTTGTTATTAGAAAATGCAGATGAATTTATTCGACAAGTTGTGCCACATGAGCTTGCGCATTTGATTGTGTATCAAATGTTTGGTCGTGTAAAACCTCATGGTCGGGAATGGCAGATTGTAATGAATGAAATTTTTAAGCTTCCTGCGGATACTTGTCATCAATTTGATATAAAAAATGTGCAAGGGAAAACTTTTGAATATAGATGTGCGTGTCAAACTCATTTTCTAAGTATTCGACGTCATAATAGAGTCGTGAAAGAAAACATTGAATATTTATGTAGAAAATGTAAGGGGAAATTAGTTTTTGTCGATGAAATAGAATAATTTTTGTGATATATTCTTCCAGTTTATTCAATAAATAAAGGAGTTATCCAATGAAAAAATCTTTATTAGCCGTTATTGTTGGTGCATTTGCCTTTGCTTCTGTTGCAAATGCGAATATCTATGCTGAAGGCGATATCGGTTTATCTCAAACTCAAGCAAACGGTAGTAATAATACTCGAATTGAACCTCGTGTAGCGGTTGGTTATAAATTAGGAAATACGCGTGTTGCGGGTGATTATACTCATCATGGAAAAGTTGATGGTGCGAAAATTCACGGTTTAGGTGCGTCAGTATTATATGATTTTGATACAAATTCTAAAGTTCAGCCTTATGTCGGTGCTCGCGTAGCAGCTAACCAGTTTAAATATGATAACAGAGCTAACCAACCATATAGAAGTTCCTCAGAAATTAAGCTCGGCTATGGCGTTGTAGCAGGTGCAAAATATAAGTTAGATGGTAACTGGTACGCTAATGGTGGGATTGAGTACAATCGTTTAGGTAATTTTGATAGTACCAAAGTTAATAACTATGGTGCGAAAGTTGGTGTGGGTTACGGATTCTAATTTTTAGAATACAAAAATCTTTTTTATAAAACACTTTAATTTAACGGTGATCGTCTAAGGCGATCACCGTTATTCGTTTTAGGGCAGAGTAGAAAATAGTTGACTAAAAGTGCGGTTAAAATTCTCGGAAATCTTATTTTTCAATAGCTTTTTGAGAAAACTATCACATTAAAATATAAAAAATCCCAACCTAGGTTGGGATTTAAAAATGACTAAAAATTTTACTGCACTTTATGCTTTGCTTATTTCAAAACGTTCAAATGCCAATACTTTTTTCTCTAATTTACGTAGCAATAAAGTTGCAATACCCGTAATAATTAAATAGATGCCGCCCGCAATGCCGTAAATTGTCAGTGCATCATATTCTGTACCATAAAGTTGGCGAGCATAGCCCATAATATCCATAATCGTAATGGTGGAGGCTAATGCCGTTCCTTTAAATACCAAAATAATTTCGTTACTGTAAGACGGCAACGCACGTTTTAAGGCATAAGGAATTAAAACTTTTAAAGTTTGTATGCGGTTTAGTCCTAATGCGGCACAACTTTCCCATTGTCCTTTTGCAATGGCTTTCACTGCACCATGAAATAATTGTGTGGAGTAGGCTGCACTGTTTAGCGCTAAAGCTAATGCAGCACAGAACCAGGCATTGGATAAGAGATACCATAATGGGCTGTCAATAATCCACTGGAATTGGCCCGGCCCCGCATAAATTAAAAAGAACTGTACTAACAGTGGCGTGCCAGTGAATAAAGTGAGGTATAAATTAACCGCTCTTTTTACCCATTTGTTTTCCATTGAAAGCAAAAAGGTGAGAAATAATGCCAAACAGAAGGCAATCAACAACGATACGACTGTAAGCAACAAACTCGTTGGAATCCCTTGTGCGATTACGCTTAAATATTCTTGAAACATTATTTCACGCCCCTTTCAAAACGAGTAAAACGTAGCTCTAATTTTCGAATACCAACTTGGCTAATTAATGTTACCGCTAAATAAATTAACGCAGCAATACCGTACCAAGTAAAGGGTTGATGAGTATTGGTATTAATCAGATCCGCTTGGCGCATCAAATCGTCCACGCCGATTAATGAAACCAATGCCGTATCTTTTAGTAATACAAGCCATTGATTGCTTAAACCTGGTAAGGCATGGCGCCATACTTGTGGCATGACAATGTAGATGAACGTATAGCTTTTGCTTAAGCCTAACGCTGCGCCAGATTCCCATTGGCCTTTCGGAATAGCTTGAATTGCACCGCGTAATGTTTGTGAAGCATAAGCTGCAAAAATGAGAGAAAGTGCAAATACACCGCAGCCAAATGCTCCAAATTCAATGTATTCTCCTGTTAGTATTTCTACTAATTCAGTAGAACCAAAATATACGAGTAATACAACGAGAATTTCAGGTAAGCCACGCAATAAAGCAATGAGTATTGCCGTTGGTTTACCAACAAAACGATTTGCTTCAAGTACGGCAAAAATTAGGCTTAAAAATAACCCTAGGATTAATGAACAGACCGCAAGCCCTAAAGTCATTAGGGCTGCGGTAAACATTAAAGAAAGAAAATCATAACTCATAGATTATTTTGTCATCCATTTATCATAGATTTTTTGGTATTCACCATTTGCTTTAATTGCAGCTAAACCTTTGTTTAATTGCTCTGCTAATTCTTTATTTGATTTATGCATAGCAATACCTAAACCATTACCAAAATATTTTTTATTTGCTACTTTTTCACCAACAAATTGCATTTCTGGCTCTTTGCTAATCATATCTGCAAGTACTGCGGTATCACCAAAAATCATATCAATTCTACCGCTCTTTAAGTCTAAAATTGCGCTTTGTAAGCTCGCATAAGCCTTAGTTGTATATTGCTTAGTTTCAGCTACTGTGTATTGTTGGAATGTGGTTCCATTTTGAACGCCGACATTTTTTGCACTTTCTAACGTTGCTTTTCCTTTAAGGGTTACATAGCTTGCAGTGCTATCGTAATATGCATCAGAGAATAAAACCTGTTTTGCTCTCGCATCGGTAATATCAATAGCGGAAATGGATGCATCAAAGCGTTTTGCTTTTAAATTTGGAATTAGTGCATCAAAAGCTTCGCCTTTGAATTTACACGTTGCTTGGATTTCTTTACAAATTGCATTTGCCACATCAATATCAAAACCAATAATCTCGCCTTTTTCATTTGTGGTTTCAAATGGTGGATAGCTAGGTTCCATTGCAAAAGTAAGCTCTTGTGCGCTTGCTGCTACGGATGCGCCTAATAAAATTGCAGTTAATAATGTTTTTTTCATAATAAAATCCTTATTCTCTAGTGAGAAAGATATTGTTTAAATTGTTCGGTTTTCGGGTTTTCAAAACAATCTGCCGAGCCTATTTCGACAATTTTTCCCTGTTCCATATATACCACTTTCGTTGCTACTTTTTGTGCAACATTGACTTCGTGGGTTACAATCACTTGCGTAATGCCGGTTTCTTGTAATTCTTTAATAATATCTACCACTTGTGCAGTAATTTCTGGATCTAGCGCTGCCGTTGGTTCATCAAATAACAGAACTTGTGGCTTCATCATCAGTGCGCGGGCTATTGCAACACGTTGTTGCTGGCCGCCTGATAAATGTAATGGAAAGCGATCTGCCAGTTGTTCTAAACGTAAACGTTTTAACAACTCCATTGCATCTGCTTTGACTTCATTTTCACTTACACCGCGCACTTTCATTGGTGCTTCAATTAAGTTTTCAATAACAGTTAAATGTGGCCAAAGGTGATATTGTTGAAATACCATTCCTACATCTTGGCGTAATTGTCGGATTGCTTTGGGATTTGCTATTGCATTGGATAAATTAAAATCATTATTTGCAATACTTAATTCACCAGACTTCGGTACTTCTAATAAATTTAATGTGCGAATCAATGTGCTTTTACCTGCGCCACTTGGGCCAAGCAATACAACGGTATCACCCTCATTAGCTTCAAGATTAATATCAAATAATGCTTGAGATGAACCGTAAAAGAAATTTAGATTTTTAACACGAATAGTCATTTCAATTTTCTCGTCTTTTAAGATGAAAAAATATTACATTTTTATGCATAATTATGCAAGTGGCATAAATAAAAAATCCCAAAAAAATTTGGGATTTTAGAAATTCGATTAAAATCAACCGCACTTTAGGCTTCTTTAGCCATCTCAAACTCAATTAACATCATTAAAATATGAATGACTTTGATATGGATTTCTTGAATACGATCTGCATAACGGAAATGTGGCACACGAATTTCAACATCCGCTAATCCAGCCATTTTTCCTCCATCTTTACCTGTCATCGCAATGACTTTCATGCCTTTTGCTTTTGCGGCTTCAATGGCGTTTAAAATATTTTTTGAATTACCAGAGGTCGATAAACCGAATAACACATCGCCTTTTTGACCCACCGCTTCAACATAGCGAGAAAAGACATATTCATAACCAAAATCATTACTTACACAGCTTAAATGACTTACATCTGAAATCGCAATAGCAGGGTAGCCAGGACGATTTTCACGATAACGACCTGTTAATTCTTCTGCAAAATGCATCGCATCACAGTGCGAACCACCGTTACCACAAGAAAGCACTTTTCCGCCTTGCTTGAAACTGTTGGAAATTAATAATGCCGCTTCTTGAATTAATTTAATGTTATTTTTATCAGCAATGAATTTGTTTAACACATCTTGTGCTTCCACAAGTTCTGCTTTTATTTGCTCTAAATACATTGATTGCTCCTTGTTGGGAATAAAATCGCGATGGCATTGTATAGCAGATAAACATTCTCCGCTAGCCTAAATAAAAATTCATCTTTTTCTGATGAAGTGAGGATTTTTTGCGATTTAGATCGTAATAGTGAATTTGCGTGCTTTTAGATTATTTCAGATACACTTATTCTGAAAAAAATGACCAGTTCTAAGATTTACAAAAATACCATGAAATTTTATCGCACTTTGTTACTTTTATTCGTAAGCTCTTTCGCTTTGGCTAGCCCAGACTTAATGCTTCTTCATACCTACGATAATCAACCAATAGAAGGTTGGGTTATGTCCGAAAAATTAGATGGCGTACGCGGTTATTGGGATGGAAATCAATTATTAACCCGGCAGGGGCAACGTTTATCTCCTCCAGCCTATTTCATTAAGGATTTTCCGCCTTTTACTATTGATGGCGAATTATTTAGTGAGCGGAATCATTTTGAGGAAATTTCATCAATCACAAAATCTTTTAAAGGCGATGGTTGGGAAAAACTTAAATTGTATGTTTTTGATGTGCCTGATGCAGAAGGCAATTTATTTGATCGTTTAGCTAAATTGAAAGCGTATTTACTTGAACATCCAACAACTTATATTGAAATTATTGAACAAATTCCAGTGAGAGATAAAGCGCATTTATATGAGTTTCTTAATCAAATCGAATCTTTGAAGGGGGAAGGTGTCGTAGTACGAGATCCTTATGCACCTTATGAACGAAAACGTAGCCATCGGATTTTAAAATTAAAAACGACTCAAGATGAAGAATGTACGGTTATTACACACCATAAAGGCAAAGGGCAATTTGAAAATGTGATGGGGGCTTTAACTTGTAAAAATCATCGGGGAGAATTTAAAATTGGTTCAGGTTTTAATTTAAATGAACGAGAAAATCCCCCTCAGATAGGAGTCGTGATTACTTATAAATATCGAGGCCTTACGAATAGTGGAAAACCTCGATTTGCAACCTATTGGCGAGAGAAAAAATGAGCCTATTTATCAGTCTGACAAAATGAATTTAATCAATATGGAAACAAGCGATTAATTTTCCATCAGTATGTTGCTTCAAGTGCGGTTGATTTTCACGACATTTTTCTGTCGCTTTCCAACAACGAGGATTAAATGCACAGCCTTTTGGCGGATTAATCGGACTTGGTAATTCGCCTGTCAGCTTAATACGCTCACGGCGCAAGTTTGGTGACAAACGTGGTGTTGCTGAAAGTAACGCTTTGGTATAAGGATGTTGAGGATTAGAGAAGATTTGCTCTGTTGTCCCTTTTTCGACACAACGACCTAGATACATCACCATTACTTCATCTGCGATATGCTCTACCACAGAAAGATCGTGTGAAATGAACACGTAAGACAAGCCTAATTCATCTTGTAAATCCATCATTAAATTCAGTACTTGCGCACGCACGGAAACATCCAATGCAGAAACAGGTTCATCGGCAACAACAACATCAGGCTCTAACATTAAACCACGTGCAATAGCGATACGCTGGCGTTGTCCGCCTGAGAACATGTGAGGATAACGATCATAAAATTCAGTGCGCAAGCCCACTTTTTCCATCATTGATAAAACTTTTTCTCGACGTTCTTTGGCAGAAAGTTTTGTATTGATGATCAATGGTTCTTCCAAAATTGAACCAATTTTTTTACGTGGATTTAATGACGCATAAGGATTTTGGAAAACTATTTGAATTTTTTTACGACGTAGCGCCTTTGTTTCGGAATCATTTTCTAAAAAATTGTGCCCTTTGTAATACAATTCGCCTTCGGTTGGTTGTTCAATCATGGTTAGCAAACGCCCTAGCGTTGATTTACCACAACCGGATTCCCCCACGACAGCTAAAGTTTTACCTCGTTCAAGCTGAAAAGAGACACCATCTAACGCTTTTACTTGCTGTGGTTTTGCAAACAAGCCTTTTTTTACAGGGTAATATTTTTTTAAGCCAATGGCATTTAATAATGGCGCATTTTCTTTTACTTCATTCGTCATTATTAAGCTCCTTGATATTCAACGGGATCGCCTTGCTCGTTCAGCGGAGTATGGCATTTTACTTTACGTGAACCGATATGATGTAATTGAGGTTCAAGTTGGCGACAGTATTCGGTTGCATAAGGACAGCGAGGATTTAATAAACAGCCTGTTGGGCGATCGTATTTTCCAGGTACTACACCTTGTAATGACTCTAAGCGAGATTTTCCTTCTGCAAATTCAGGTAATGAACGTAACAAGGCCTGCGTGTAAGGGTGTTTTGGTTCTCGGAAAATATCTTTTGCGGTGCCTTCTTCAACGATTTGTCCAGCATACATCACGATTATTCGATCTGCAGCTTCAGCAACAAGCGCAAGATCATGGGTAATCAAAATCAGCGACATGCATTCTTTTTTCTGCAATTCGAGTAAGAGTTCCATAATTTGAGCTTGAATAGTCACGTCCAATGCCGTGGTGGGTTCATCTGCAATCAATAATTTAGGTCTGCAAGCAATTGCCATCGCAATCATCACACGCTGACTCATTCCGCCAGACAGCTGATGGGGATAAACATCAATCCGAGATTCAGGATCAGGAATACCGACCAATCTTAAAAGTTCTAAAGTGCGGTCCTTTCTTGCCTTTTTTGTACCGCCTTCATGAGTTTTTAATGCCTCCATAATTTGGAAACCCACAGTATAAGCTGGATTCAAGCTTGTCATCGGATCTTGGAAAATCATTGCGACATCAGCACCAATAAGCTGGCGTTTGGCTTTACTCTCTAAAGTGAGTAAATCAGTGTTTTCAAATTGCAAGGATTCTGCCGATACACGTCCTGGATGATCAATTAGTCCCATAATAGCGAGCGAACTCACTGATTTACCTGATCCTGATTCTCCCACGATGCCAAGCACTTCACCTTGTGCGACTTGATAGCTGATGCGATCCACTGCTTTAAATGGCGTATTTTTATCGCCAAAGTGAACAGAAAGTTCTTTTACGTCTAATAATGCCATTCTGTTTTCCTATTCCTATTGTTTGAGTTTTGGATCAAGTGCATCGCGCAAGCCATCACCCATTAAGTTGAAGGCGAGCACTAAAGATAAAATAACTAAGCCAGGAATTGTAACCAACCAGTTTGCCGCTTGCATAAAACCACGTGCTTCTGAAAGCATTGTGCCAAGTTCTGGTGTTGGCGGTTTTGCACCAATGCCTAAGAAACCAAGTGTTGCGAGTTCTAAGATCGCATTGGAAATACCCATCGTCATTTGCACAATTAAAGGAGCTAAACAGTTGGGTAAAATCACAATAAACATGAGGCGAAGAACACCTGCGCCAGCGACTTTAGATGAGGTGACATAATCACGATTTTTTTCATTCATCACCGCTGCTCGAGTTAAACGCACATAGCTAGGAATCGATACAACGGCGATCGCTAAAGTGGCATTGGCGAGTGATGGCTCTAAAATAGAGACGACTACAATCGTCAAAAGTAAGTTTGGAATCGCGAGCATAATATCAATTAGGCGAATGATAATTGTATCTAGCACACCGCCATAATAACCAGAAATCAAGCCAAGACTAGTACCAAAGGCACAAGATAGCAATACAATGACAAATCCCGCAAAGACGGAAATTCGCGTTCCGTAAATGATGCGAGAAAGGATATCTCGCCCAATATCATCTGTTCCGAGTAGATAGGCAGGATTGCCGCCTTCATACCAAGCGGGAGGCAGTAAAAGTGCGGTACGATTTTGTTCTGTTGGATCAAAAGGCGCAATATAAGGCGCTAAAATGCTGATTAAGGCAACAATCACAATGAAAGTTAAACCGATTAGCGCGCCTCGGTTTTGTTTGAAGTAAAACCAAAATTCTTGCAAGGGCGTTTTCGGCGCGAAAGTTGAAGGCGTGTCAGACATAATTTCTCCTACAATTAATGACGGATACGCGGATTGACCACGCCGTAAAGTAAATCAACAGTTAAATTCACTACGATAATAATTGTTGCAATAATCAGTACAGAACCTTGTAATACCGGATAATCACGAGCTTGAATGGCATCAATAATCCATTTTCCAATTCCTGGCCATGAAAAAATGGTTTCTGTCAGTACGGCACCGGAAAGCAATTGACCAACGATTAATCCGACCACAGTGACAACAGGAATTAATGCATTACGCAATGCATGCACAATAACGATTCGAGTATAACTTAGGCCTTTTGCTTTTGCCGTACGAATGTAATCTTCTCCTAATACTTCCAACATCGCAGAGCGTGTCATACGCGTAATAATGGCGAGAGGAACTGTGCCTAGGACTATTGCAGGAAGAATTAAGGATTTAATCGCATTTTCGAAGGCGCCGGGCATACCAGAAAGCCAGCTGTCAATGAGCATAAATCCAGTCGGCGTATCGATCCAAAATTCATTATCTAAACGTCCACCTTGCGGTAAACCGAGTTGTGGTGAAACATATAAAATTAAAATCAATCCCCACCAGAAAATTGGCATAGAATAACCTGTGAGCGATGCTGCTGTAACCGTGTGAGAAATCCAACTGTCCTTTTTTACTGCAGCAATCGTGCCCAAAATCACCCCGCCTAATAACGACCAAAATAACGCAAAAAATGCTAATTCAGCTGTGGCAGGGAAAAGTGTAAAGAATTCAGTAAGAACCGGTTGTTGAGTGCGGAATGATGCACCAAAATCACCTTGTAGCACTTTAGCAATATAATTGAAATATTGTTCATGCAAAGGAAGATCTAATCCTAATTGATGCATCATTTGTTGATGTATTTCAGGTGTTAAGCCTCGTTCACCCATCATTATTTCAACTGGATCGCCAGGAATAAAATGCACAAGGGCAAACGTGATAAAAGTAATGGCAATAAAGGTTGGAATTACCATTAAGATACGCTTGAAGAAAAATTTAAACATTCAATCACTCAAATACAAAAAAAGTGCAGTTAAAATTCACCGCACTTTTCAAAGAAATTAATCGGTAGAAGTAAAACTCTCTTGGATTCTACCGCACTTTTTCCAGTTTTGCCAAATGTGCAATGAGCCATTTAATGCCTTGCGCTTGGAAGGCAATTTGGAGGCGAGTATTGTTATCTGATCCTTCGACATTAATGACGGTGCCAAAACCGAATTTTTCATGTTTGACTTTTTGACCCATTTTCCATTCATTTTCGACCGCACAGGTATTCGACAATGAACCGACTTTTGCTAGATTCATTGCGCGCGTGACAGTTCCTCGTAAACGAATTTCTTGGATACATTCTCGTGGTAATTCCGCAATAAAGCGTGATGGCAAATGGCGTTCTTCTTTGGCATATAATCGACGACTTTCTGCATAAGAGATGGTCAGTTTTTTCTTCGCGCGAGTAATACCGACGTAAGCTAAACGACGTTCTTCTTCTAAACGTCCAGGTTCTTCAAAAGAACGGAAACTTGGGAATAAACCTTCTTCTACGCCAACCATAAATACACGAGGAAATTCTAAGCCTTTAGCAGAGTGTAATGTCATCATTTCTACACAAGATTGATGCGGAGAAGCTTGTTCTTCACCTGCTTCTAAAGAGGCGTGAGTTAAAAAGGCGGTAAGCTCCGTCATATCTTCTGCATCATCAGGTTTGATGAATTCACGGGTTGCGGTAACTAATTCTTCCAAGTTTTCAATCCGCACTTCGCCTTTTTCACCTTTTTCTTGTTTATACATTTCATATAAACCTGAATGTTTAATCACAAAATCAGTTTGTGCGAAAAGCGGCATTTCTGCGGTATCAAGTTGTAGTGAATTAATTAATTCTTGGAAACGCAATAATGCTGTTGAGGCTCGCCCAGCCAACATATTTTCTTGTGTTGCGACTTGTACTGCTTGCCATAAGGTAATTTGGCGTTCGCGTGTTAAGTTACGCAATATATCTAAAGTGCGGTCACCAATGCCACGGGTTGGCGTATTAATTACACGCTCAAAAGCCGCATCATCTTGACGATTATTAATCAAACGAAGATAGGCTAACGCATCTTTAATTTCTTGACGTTCGAAGAAACGCATACCGCCATAAATACGATATGGAATTTGACAACGAATCAAGGCTTCTTCAATAACGCGTGATTGGCTATTACTACGATAAAGTACAGCGCAATCATCAAGTTTTCCGCCATGTTCTACCCAATCCTGAATTTGTGAGGCAATAAATTTTGCTTCGTCTAATTCATTAAAAGCGGCATAGATGCCCACTGGATTGCCTTTTTCACCCTCTGTCCATAAATTTTTACCAAGACGATCACTATTGTTTGCAATTAATTCATTTGCGCTGTTTAAGATATTGGCGGTAGAACGATAGTTTTGTTCAAGGCGGATTGTTTCGGCTTTGAAATCTTTCAAGAATTTTTGAATATTTTCGATTTGTGCGCCACGCCAACCATAAATAGATTGATCATCATCACCTACGATCATGACCTTGCCTGCGTTACCCGCAAGAATTTTGATCCATTTATATTGGATTTTATTGGTGTCTTGAAACTCATCCACCAAAATATGCTGAAAACGTTGTTGATAACGTTGCAAAATTAATGGTTTTTTCTCAAATAATTCATAGGCCCGAATTAATAATTCAGCAAAATCGACCAATCCTGCGCGATCGCAAGTGTCTTGATAGATCTTATAAATTTTAATCCATTCACGCTCTTGACGATCATTAAAATCTTCAATATCGTTTGGGCGCAAGCCTTCATCTTTTTTGTTATTGATGTACCAACAAGCCTGTTTAGGAGGAAAAGCTTTTTCATCAAAATTATGTAATTTTAATAACCGTTTAATTAAACGAAGTTGATCTTCTGAATCCAGAATTTGGAAATCTTGTGGCAATCCTACATCTAAATGATGGGCTCGTAATAAACGATGGGCAATGCTATGGAAGGTACCAATCCACATACCAAATAATTGATGTTGTGCGTGTTTGGCAAGGGTAGCTTGAATACGATGACGCATTTCTGCTGCTGCTTTATTGGTAAACGTTACTGCCATAATGCTGCCTTCAGAAATATTTTCTACCGCAATTAACCAAGCGATACGGTGCGTCAATACACGCGTTTTGCCAGAGCCTGCACCAGCTAGCACTAAGTGATTACCAAGAGGAGCTGCTACGGCTTCGCGTTGTTTATCGTTAAGTCCGTCAAGTAATTCAGAAATATCCATGATGAAATTTTTATCTGTTCAAATTTACAGGAATTATAAGTCTAATTTTTTTATATCACAATCAAGAAAATCATAAACTTATCAGACTTTACAAAAATAGTATTACAACTTATATTGATTCGCGGTTAGTCGGGGTGCGGACATCGCTGAGAAAATACCCGTGAACCTGAAACAGTTAGCACTGGCGTAGGAAACTAATCTCTCCTCCTTAAAGGGCTGACTTACTTTTTTCTGTATTCATATAAGTAAGGATGCATCATGACACTCTCTTTTTCTTTAAAAAATTCTTTTAAATTGACCGCACTTTCCAGTGTGCTTGGTTGCGGCTTATTAGGATTAAGTTTATCAACCCCTGCTCAAGCGGAAGGCAAATTAGTGCTTTATTGCAGTGTCCAAAATACGACTTGTGAAAAAGTCGCTCACGCGTTTAGCAAAAAATATAATGTGGACACTCAGTTTGTGCGTAATAGCACTGGGACTGTATTAGGCAAAATCAAAGCCGAAAAAGAAAATCCACAAGCAGATGTGTGGTATGGTGGTACATTGGAACCGCACTTTCAGGCTCGAGATGCTGGTTTGTTAGAAACTTATCGTTCTCCTCTGCAAAAAGAAATTATGCCTCAATTCAAAAAGCTCACTGAACAACGCGGCGATACTACGTCGATTATTTATCTTATGGAGCTTGGCATTGGGATGAATGAAAAACTGCTGGCTGAAAAAAATATTGCAAAACCTCAGTGTTATGCTGATTTATTAAAACCAGAATTTAAAGGGTTAATTCAATATCCAGATCCTCGAGTATCGGGCACTGGCTACACCATTCTTACAACTTTAATTGAAATTATGGGCGAAGATAAAGCCTTTGCTTATTTGAAAGAACTTGACAAAAACATTGCTCAATACACGAAAACTGGATTAGCAACGGCTAATATTTCTACTGGTGCAGCCGCAGTTGATATTGGTTTTATGCATACTTATGTGCGTGAAAAGGATAAAGGCGCACCGGTTATTGGGGCTTTACCTTGCGAAGGCACAGGTTATACGTTAGGGGCGGTCAGTATCATTAAAAATGGACGCAATTTAGATAATGCTAAACGCTTTGTCGATTTTGTTCTTTCTGCTGAAGCTCAAGAAATTCCTTGGCGTGAGGCGGATTCTTACCAACTGCCAACAAATATTCATGCCAAAGCACATCCACATCTTTCAGAGCCAGCAAAACTTAAATTACTTGATATTGATTTCATCAAGTTTGGTTCGGATCAAGAAGCGAAGCGATTAATAGAACGCTGGGTTGAAAATGTGAAGGAAAGAAAAGAGTAATTGATGTTAGCCTGATAAAAGTGCGGTGAAAATTCACCGCGCTTTGCTTTTCCCCTTGAAATCTTTCTTTTTATTCTTATATCTGTGACGTTCAATTTTTATCTTTATGAAGGAAAAAATTATGTCACAAAATCAAGAAACTCGTGGCTTCCAATCTGAAGTCAAACAACTTCTCCAATTAATGATTCATTCTTTGTATTCCAACAAAGAGATTTTTTTACGTGAATTAATTTCTAATGCCTCTGATGCAGCAGATAAATTACGCTTTAAAGCACTTTCCAACCCTGCTTTATATGAAGGTGATGGTGACTTGCGTGTGCGCGTTAGCTTTGATGCGGATAAAGGCACTATTACAATTAGCGATAACGGCATTGGTATGACTCGCGAGCAAGTCATCGATCATTTGGGGACGATTGCAAAATCAGGAACAAAAGAATTTTTAACCGCACTTGGCCAAGATCAAGCAAAAAATAGCCAACTTATTGGGCAATTTGGTGTAGGTTTCTATTCGGCGTTTATAGTTGCCGATAAAGTGACGGTGAAAACCCGTGCGGCAGGTGAGGCAACTGATAAAGGCGTACTCTGGGAATCTGTGGGCGAAGGCGAATATTCTGTGGCGGATATTGAGAAAAAATCCCGTGGCACAGATGTGATTTTACATTTACGCGAAGATGAAAAAGAATTTTTAAACGAATGGCGTTTACGTGAAATTATCGGTAAATATTCTGACCATATTGGCTTGCCAGTGGAAATGCTAACGAAAGAATACGATGATGAAGGCAAAGAGAGCGGTGAGAAATGGGAGAAAATTAATAAATCCGATGCACTTTGGACTCGTTCTAAAAATGATGTGTCCGATGAGGAATACAAAGAGTTTTATAAACACTTAAGCCATGATTTTGCTGATCCTGTGACTTGGGCGCATAACAAAGTTGAAGGAAATCAAGCATATACTAGTTTGCTTTATGTGCCAGCTAAAGCACCTTGGGATTTATTTAATCGCGAACATAAACACGGCTTAAAACTTTATGTTCAACGCGTATTTATTATGGATGATGCTGAGCAATTTATGCCTAATTATCTACGTTTTATGCATGGTTTAATCGATAGCAATGACTTGCCATTAAATGTATCTCGTGAAATTTTACAAGATAACAAAATTACTGCTGCACTACGCAAAGCATTAACTAAGCGTTCATTACAAATGCTAGAAAAATTAGCAAAAGATGATGCAGAAAAATATCTTCAATTCTGGAAAGAGTTTGGTTTAGTCTTGAAAGAAGGCCCTGCAGAAGATTTTGGTAACAAAGAAACTGTTGCGAAGTTATTGCGTTTTGCTTCAACGCATAATGATAGCAGCGAGCAAACTGTATCTTTAGAAGATTACATCTCGCGTATGAAAGAGGGGCAAAAAGCTATCTATTACATTACAGCGGATAGTTATGTCGC
The DNA here is from genome assembly GCF_003490935.1 of Haemophilus haemolyticus. GTDB lineage: Bacteria > Pseudomonadota > Gammaproteobacteria > Enterobacterales > Pasteurellaceae > Haemophilus > Haemophilus haemolyticus_M. Next base: position 429,091 of record NZ_QQGD01000001.1, read on the forward strand.
AGCGAAAAATAGCCCGCACTTGGAATTATTCAATAAAAAAGGCATTGAGGTTTTATTGCTTTCCGATCGCATTGATGAATGGATGTTAAGCTATTTAACTGAATTCGATGGTAAACAATTACAAAGTATTACAAAAGCAGATTTAGATTTAGGCGATTTAGCGGATAAAGAATCTGAAACACAAAAACAACAAGATGAAGCTTTTGGTAGTTTTATTGAACGTGTGAAAAACTTACTTGGCGAACGGGTAAAAACGGTGCGTTTAACACACAATTTAACGGATACACCAGCGGTGGTTTCTACAGATAATGATCAAATGACGACCCAAATGTCGAAATTGTTTGCAGCTGCAGGGCAACCTGTACCAGAAGTAAAATACACTTTTGAACTTAATCCAGAACACTATTTAGTGAAAAAAGTGGCTGATATTGCCGATGAAACTGAATTTGCTGATTGGGTGGAATTGTTGCTCGAACAAGCTATGTTAGCAGAGCGCGGATCTTTGGAAAATCCAGCTGTGTTTATTAAGCGCATTAATAAGTTGTTGGCATAATAAATAAACGCCTTGGTGTAGTTCCAAGGCGTTTTTAGTTTCAATCTATTTTTGAATAGATTATTTTATTTCACCACCTAACTTATTTTCATCACTTAGTTGTAAATAAGATAAATGTAGTCTTTTCTTTTTTTTATTGTCCGCCTGGGCGACGATCAGCGGCACGATCTCCACAGGCTGAGCCATCTTTTGCGGTTTGCCAATAATGATCACATCTTCCTGCGTTAGCAAAAGATGAAAATGTACCTAAAGCAAATGTTGCTAATAAAATCATTACAATTTTTTTCATATATACTCCAATGTAAATTAAACATAGTATGAATAAAACACGACACTAAATTGACTTTAGGTTAAAATCTTCATGCGGTGTATATTCTTATAAATTATAATTCTATGGATATTATACAAAAGATAGTAGTTGTAATGATGTTCTATACTATTTGTTACTTGACAAAATATGAGGTCTAAAATGAGCGTTAATGAGAAAGTAAGATTATTCAGAGAGTTAAATCAATGGTCTCAAGAAGAAATGGCTGAAAGAATGAATATGTCTGTGGCTGGATATGCAAAAATTGAAAGAGGTGAAACGAATATAAGCCTTCATAAATTGAAACAGATAGCATCAGTCCTACAAATAGATCTTTTGGATTTGGTATCCACCCATGATAGCGGCGTTATTTTAGTTGGTGGAGAAAATAATCAAAATCATTTTCGTAATAACTATTATGGTAATCAAGCAGCTGAGTTAGAAGTAGAAAAATTAAAGTTAGAATTAAAACATAAAGATGAATTATTGAAACAAAGAGAAAATGAATTAGAAATTTTAAGAGATATAGTAAATTTATTAAAACAACAAATGAAAGATTAGGGGATATTATGCTAATAGTCTATGGCATTAAAAATTGCGATACAGTAAAAAAAGCGTTGAAATGGCTAGCGGATCACAACATTGAACACAAACTTCACGACTACCGTGTTGATGGTTTAGATTCTAATTTTTTAGTCCAAGCAGAAGCTAAATTTGGCTGGGATGTATTGGTGAATAAACGCAGTACAACTTGGCGTAATTTGGATGAACAAGTTAAAAATTCTCTTGATAAAACGACCGCACTTTCCGTGTTGGCGGAAAATCCAACCTTAATTAAACGCCCAATTATTTTACAAGATGGAAAGGCATTAATTGGATTTAATGAAAAGGAATATCAGGCTGCTTTTGCTTAAAGTGCGGTTATTTTTTAGGAGTTTTTATGAGAGAAAAAGTGGTTTCGTTGGCGCGAGATTTAATTCGTCGCCCGTCTATTAGCCCTAATGACGAAGGCTGTCAGCAAATTATCGCTGAACGTTTAGAAAAGTTAGGTTTTCAAATTGAATGGATGCCTTTTAATGATACGCTGAATTTGTGGGCAAAACATGGAGCGGGTGAGCCAGTTATTGCTTTTGCGGGACATACGGATGTTGTGCCTACTGGTGATGAAAATCAATGGTCGTATTCTCCGTTTTCTGCTGAGATTATTGATGGCATGCTTTATGGCCGTGGTGCGGCGGATATGAAAGGCTCCCTTGCAGCAATGATTTTGGCGGCAGAAGAATACGTAAAAGCTAACCCTAACCATAAAGGTACTATTGCATTATTGATTACGTCTGACGAAGAGGCAGCCGCAAAAGACGGCACCGTGCGAGTGGTTGAGACTTTAATGACGCGTGATGAAAAAGTTACTTATTGTATGGTTGGCGAGCCATCGAGTGCTAAAAACTTAGGCGATGTTGTCAAAAATGGTCGCCGAGGCTCCATTACAGGAAATCTTTATATTCAGGGGATTCAAGGACATGTGGCATATCCGCATTTAGCCGAAAACCCAATCCATAAAGCAGCCCCATTTTTGCAAGAATTAACAACTTACCAATGGGATGAAGGCAATGAGTTTTTCCCTCCAACAAGCCTACAAATTGCTAATATTCATGCGGGTACAGGAAGTAATAATGTGATTCCAGGCGAGTTATATATTCAGTTCAATTTGCGTTATTGCACAGAAGTAACGGATGAAATCATCAAGCAAAAAGTGGCTGAAATGCTAGAAAAACACAATTTGAAATATCGTATTGAATGGAATTTATCAGGTAAACCGTTTTTAACAAAACCAGGTAAATTATTAGATTCGATAACCTCCGCTATTGAGGAAATCACAGGCATAACGCCAAAGGCTGAAACAGGTGGTGGCACGTCAGATGGTCGTTTTATTGCATTGATGGGCGCTGAAGTAGTGGAATTTGGTCCGCTTAACGCAACAATTCATAAAGTAAATGAATGTGTCAGTGTTGAAGATCTTGGAAAGTGCGGTGAAATTTATCACAAAATGTTAGTGAATTTATTGGATAGCTAAAATGAAATTAACGCCAGAAATGCTTACAGGAAAGTCCCGTGAGCATTTAGTCAATTTACCCGCAACTCATTCATCAAATCATTTTTTGCAAACACAAGCTGTGCAAGCATTTCAAGGGCTGCAACAAAGTGCGGCGAAAAATGGTTTTAATTTACAGCCAGCGAGTAGTTTTCGTGATTTTGAACGCCAGCAGCTTATTTGGAACAGCAAGTTTAAGGGCGAGAGAAAAGTCCATGATGACACAGGAAAGGCATTAGATTTGAGCCAATTAGATGACTGGCAAAAATGTCAGGTGATTTTACGTTGGTCTGCATTGCCAGGGGCGAGCCGTCATCATTGGGGAACGGAAGTGGATATTTTCGATCCTGATCTTTTGCCACAGGGGCAATCTTTACAACTGGAGCCTTGGGAATATGAAAAAGGTGGCTATTTCTTTGAATTGAGTGAATTTCTTACCGAAAATTTACCGCACTTTGATTTTGCTTTGCCTTTTATAAATATGCACTCCAATAAGAAAGTGGGGCGGGAGCCTTGGCATATCAGTTATTTGCCGTTAGCTGAATTGGCAAGCCAGCAATTTTCTCCAGACATTTTGCAACAGGCGTGGAAAGGGGAAAATATTTTAGGCGCAGACTGTTTAATATCAAATCTTGAACAAATTTTTTCTGAATATATTGTTTAAAAATAAAGCCTTATCGTGAAGATAAGGCTTTATTTTTAGGAGTAAAAAAGCCCTTTTCCATGCAAATAAATTGGCAGCTCATCGCCAATAGATAAATCAGGGAAAATGATGTTCTCAATCCATATTGCGTAGCCATTAATTTCAATTTGAATAGCAGTAATTTTCCCTTTAAATTCGATTTGTTTCACTTGCCCTTTGAAAAGTGCGGTTGGATTTTCCGATGTTTTAAACAGGTTGAATTGTTCGGGACGAAGTAAAATCTTACCTTGTTTCAGCGAGATTGATTTATTTTTTACTGGAATATTACCTAATTGGCATTGAACTGTGTTTTCATCAATCAGATTCGCCGATAGCACGAGGTTGTCACCAATAAAACTTGCGGTTTCAATATGATTAGGCAACCAATAAAGTGTACGAGGCGTGTCGATTTGTAAAATTTTTCCTTGTTGGATAACCGCGATTTTATCCGCATAACGTAATGCTTCATCACGATCATGGGTGACGAAAATCGCTGATGCACCACTTTGACGCAGTGCTTTTAGCATATCATGACGAATTTGCTGGCGTAGATGTTCATCTAAGGCACTAAAAGGTTCGTCTAATAAAATCAGTTCTGGATTCGGTGCTAGTGCTCGAGCTAGCGCCACGCGTTGTTGTTGTCCGCCTGAGAGTTGGTGAGGAAAACGTTCTGCCAGTTCACTAATTCCAGTGAGTTGCATTGCCTGCTCAATCCTCATTTTCTCTTCATCCGTTTTCCCTTTTCCATTCCCTAATCCATAAGCAATGTTACGATAGACATTTAAGTGAGGGAACAGAACGCCTTCTTGCACCACATAACCTAGATGGCGCTGTTGCGTTGGCACATTCGTATTCTCGCCAAAAATTAACCGCTCTTTTAGCCAAATTTCGCCCGTATTGGGTTGTTCAAATCCAGCAATTGCACGTAATAAGGTTGTTTTTCCACAACCAGAGGCACCAAGCAAAAAGAGGATTTCACCTCGTTGCAAGGTAAAGGAAATATCGTGTAGAACTTGTTGTTCATTAAAAAATTTATTGAGATTTTTAATGGTTAATAAAGGATTATTTATCATTTTATTTGAATGCATATTTTTTCAATAAAAACACAGGAATCCCTGAAAAGAGAACGAGCATTAAGGCATAAGGCGTTGCCGCAGCGTATTGTGCATCACTGGTATATTCCCAAACGGCAATAGAAAGGGTTTTGATGTCGTTTGGCGTGAGCAAAAGTGTTGCAGTAAGCTCTTTCATTAAATTCAAAAATACTAGAGAGAATGCCGCCGCAATGCCTGGTAGCATTGCAGGTAATGTTAAAGTTCGGAAAATATAGAATGGGCTTCGTCCTAGGCTTTGTCCTACTTTCTCAATATTATCAGAAAGTTGCTCAAGTGAGGCTCTAAGTGTGGTTTGTGCCATTGGTAAATAGAGCATAAAGTAAGCTACGATAATAACTAAAAAGGTTTGATATAAGCTGTTAGCATAGTTGATCGTAAAGTAGATCAGCGATAATGCGATAACTAAGCCGGGTACGGCGTGTAATAGATAAGGTAATCGATCAATCCAAATGGTTAATTTGCTACGATAGCGTACGGCGGCCCAAACTAACGGCAAGGCACAAATTACGGTAAGCAGTGCGCCTAAGCTTGAAATGATAAATGAATTGCTGAATGCCGATAAAAATTCTGAAAAATCACCCGCACTTTCGAGTGAAGTTCCCACAATAAGCCAGTAAATTAACATAATCACAGGCACGCCAATGCTTAAGATGAATATGCTAGAGAAAAAAACGAAAGTTAAACATTGTTTGCCAAAAGAAAGCGTTTTTACTGGATAAGGACGAGTGACACCTTTGCCACTGTTGTAAAGCGTTTGTTTACCTCGGAAGAATGTTTCTCCCAGCACAATAATGCTACAAATTGCCATTAATACAGCGGAAAGTAGTGCTGCGGTGCTGTTATTAAAAGACATTTCATATTCTTGGAAAATAGCTGTGGTGAATGTTTGGTAATTTAAAATTGAAACTGCACCGAAATCCACGAGCATATGTAATGCTATCAGTAACAAACTACTACCTATTGCCGGTTTTAATTGCGGGAAAATAGCGTGCCAAAAGGTGTAAGTTTGGCTTTTTCCTAATGAAAGGCTTACTTCTTCAAGAGAGCGATCTAGTCGTTTAAGTGTGGCTGAAATAGGCAAGTAAGCGAGTGGGAAAGAGCTTAATGTCATGATGCCAATTGTTCCCCAAAAACCTTCTACTCGAAAGGTGAGGCTGATCCAAGTAAAACAGCTTACAAATGCAGGAATACAAAGTGGCAAACTCATCGCCACTTCAAAAAATGATTTGCCGAAAAAACGATATCGTTCAAGTAAAAATGCACAAAGCGTACCGAGAAAAATGGAACCAATGGTTACGCAGACCATGAGAAGCATTGTGTTGCTCAGTAATTCCCCCATTCTCGGGCGAATAAGAAGCTCAAGGCTACGACCTAATCCGACTTCAATCGCACGGAAAAGAATATACAGAAATGGTAATAAGAGCGGTAAACCAATAAGTAAAATAATGATGGTGAGCCAAAGTGGGGGAGTTCGGGTCAAAAGATAGTCCTTTATATGTGGCAACTGTATCTCCACTTTGGGTGAAAATACAGTTGCGACGTTAGCGGGCTTATTTTAAACCAGCTTCTTCAATTAATTTATTTGCTTGTTCTTTATCTTGAGCCGTAGTTGCTGAAACTACTGGTGCTTGCAATTTAGCATAAGGTTCCATATTGAATGGAGAAGTCACATCTGTACGTAATGGATATTCTGCACGTACAGCAACTAAGGCTTCTTGACCTTTTTTGCTTGCTAAGAAGTCCACGAATTTTTTCGCTTCTTCTTTATTTTTAGATGATTTTAAGATTGCAGCACCAGAATAAGTGACTAATGCACCAGGGTCTTTATGACGAATAAAGTACAAACGAGTTTTTAAGTTTTCTGCGCCTTTTTCTTTTGCTAGTGCATACCAGTAGTAGTTATTAATTAAGGCTGCAGGCACTTCGCCATTTTCAACAGCTTGCAGTGCAACACTGTTTTTCGCGTAAAGCTTACCATTTTCTTTTAAGCCTTTTAACCAATTAAGCGCAACTTTGTCGCCTTTTAGTTTAACAATGGCCACAACTTGTTCTAAGAATGCACCAGAGGTTGGTACATAACCGATTTTATCTTTCCATTTTGGTGTCGCGTAATCAAGCACTGATTTTTCCATATCTTTTTCAGATAATTTAGTGTGATCATAAACCACAACACGAGAACGACCACTTAATGCGATCCAATCTTTTTTAGGTGCCACTGGTACACCTTGGTGAGAGGTTTGTTTGATCGTATTGGCTGAAAGTGGTTCTAATAAACCCGCTTCAGAAAGTGCGGCAAATGGAGAAGTTTGTTCTGAATAGAATACATCGGCTGGGCTTTTATCGCCTTCTTCTTTAAGTTGACCAGCTAACTGTTCACTTTTAGCACTATTTAAAGTGACTTTGATGCCGGTTTCTTGCGTAAATGCATCAGCTACGGCTTTTGCAGCTTCTTTATGTTGGCCGTTATAAACGGTAATATCGGCAAAGCTACTTGCTGAGAATGTAAGTGCGGCAGCGAGTGTAGCAATTTTGAAAGATTTGAATGTCATTGAAAACTCCTTGTTTTATGAGAATGAATGTTTTAATTAAGCCTGAATGACCCTTATTCTATTTTCAAACTCATTTAAATGCAAATAATTCTCAATTTTTATTTGTAACAAAACAAAAGGAGAGCAGTTAGCTCTCCTTCAATATATTGATTTCTTTGAATTTTGTTTATAGTGGGGCTGGTTGAATGTAACCTAAGTCTGCTAATACTGTACAAATAGAATCACATAATCCTGAACAATCAAACTCTTCATCAATGAGTTTTTCGTTGTTGTTCATATCTTTGTAGCCATTTTCAATTAAATATGCTTTGAGTGACACATTGAGGGCCGCTTTAGTGGTCGGTGTTTTCATTTGAGACATCATATAAACATGCAGTTCATTTAAATTTTCAACTCCACAGTTATACATATTGCCTGCTCCTATATATTGATTTGCACCTTCTAATAAAGCTTGAGAATATTGATTAAAGCGTTTTGGTATATAGGTTTTGTTATCTTCAAATGTATATGTTTGATATGGTGTAAGAAATACATTGATATAGCCTAAGACTATAGCTAACAATACAGAAGAATAAATTTGATTCTCGGTGAGATTTTCAAATTCTTTATGTTCAGCAACGTAATCAATTAATGATTGAATAGTGAAATGACCTACTTGATAGATAAAGTGTTCAAGTAATTTTTCTACATCTTGATTATTAAATATATTGCTCAGATTATTTTCTTTGCCTTGATTAATGAACGTTAGTTTATTTAATAAATCTGTCTTTATGTTCTCAGTGCGGTTAATGTTATCTTGTAAATGAGCATGGCATAGTAAACTTCTTCTAAATGCTACATCGTAAAGATAATCTAGGCATTGCTCACGTGCAACATAATCTGTTTCGGATAATTGATTGATCATGTCACGGAGATGTTGCGGCATCCAAGAAATATATGAAAGTTGAAAATCCGTATCACCAATATAAGCCAATTGATGCTGATGTAGACTATCAACAAATTGATTTAAATAGAGTGGATTGTTATGATATTCGAGATATTCATGAGCAACATAATGCTCGCCTTTTGTTTGAATTCCATCAAAGTTCTCAATTCTACTTTGATTTTTAGATTTTTCAGACTCAATCGATTTAATTGCATCTGAGAATAATTGAACAACGGCTTTACCACGACGAGTTTGCTCAGAAAGCGGTAAATTTTGTGTGTATTTATTAGCATAGAGCATAATATCTCGTGCAACTTCTCGGTTTTTCCAACCCGGATAGGTATTGTAAGAAATATAAGCAATACCGTTTGTCGTTAAATTTTTGCGGCAAACTTCAAGAATTTTGTTTTTAACATTTTCAGGCACCCAAGAATAAATACCATGTATGATGATGTAGTCAAACATACCAAATTCAGGCGTAATATCGAGAATATTTTTTGTTTCTAAACGAACGTTTGTTAATCCCATTGATTTGATGATTTCATTACCTTGAGTAATTTGACTATCTGATAAATCAATGCCCACAAATTCAGTATCTGGATAATAAACCGCTTGAGAAATTAAGTTTCCACCAAAAGAAGAACCTAATTCTAATACTTTAGCACCTTTGAGTGCTGGTGGTGTTAATCCCCATAATGTTGCATTTCCTTCCAAAAGCGCAATGCTCGTGTAAGAAAAGGGTTTTGAGTAGTATCTAAGTTCGTCGTAGCGGTTATTTTGTTCGGTCATAATCTATCCAGTTTGTCACATAATTGAGGGCACATATTATAGAGGGAATAGGGATGAAAACAAAGCGATGATTATTTCCCATGAAGTGATAATTACGCTAGAATAAACGCAATTTTCACCAGCTTAGTGTCCTCATGCTTTCATTTACTCTCGAACCTCAAGATAATGCACGTTTGCAATCTTTATGCGGTGCATTTGATGATCATCTAAAACTTATCGAAAAACAATTTAATCTTGTCATTGCTCGTCATAATTTCACTTTTAATATTGATACAGTGGAAGAGGATCCAAAACCTTATCATGCAAAATTGATAAAAAGTGCGGTGAAATTAATCCAAGATTTATATGTTGAAACTGCGCCCGTAAAAGGTAAAGTGAAAGAGTTAGATTTGGAAGATGTGCATATGGCTTTACAAGAAAGCCGAATGCTATCTCAAGTTGAACCGAACCGTGCTGAAAATAATGTTTTCAGTACAACGATTAAAACTAAACGAGGCGTGATTAAGCCTCGAGGTGAAAATCAAGTTCAATATTTGCATAATATTTTAACTCACGATATTAGTTTTGGTATTGGCCCAGCAGGAACGGGGAAAACATTCTTAGCGGTTGCCGCTGCAGTTGAAGCCTTAGAACGTCAAGAAATTCGTCGTGTCTTACTGACGAGGCCTGCGGTGGAAGCGGGCGAAAAGCTAGGTTTTTTACCAGGGGATTTAGGTCAGAAAATCGAACCTTATTTACGTCCGCTTTATGATGCTTTATTTGAAATGCTAGGTTTTGAGCGTGTGCAAAAATTAATGGAACGTAATGTTATTGAAATTGCCCCTTTGGCTTATATGCGTGGACGTACACTCAATGATAGTTTTATTATTTTAGATGAAAGCCAAAATACGACAGTTGAGCAAATGAAAATGTTTTTAACCCGCATTGGTTTTAATTCTAAAGCCGTGATTACGGGCGATATTACGCAAATTGACTTACCTCGTAGCACAAAATCTGGTTTACGCCATGCTATTGAAGTGTTGGAAAAAGTACCAGAATTAAGTTTTAACTATTTTGATAGCAAAGATATTGTGCGCCATCCGGTGGTGGCTAAAGTCGTGCAAGCATACGAAGCATGGGAAGTGCAAGATGAAATTCGTCGCAAAGAATTAGCGGAGCTTCGTAAAGCCGAACGTGAAAAAGAGCGGTCAGAAATTGAAAAGAATTTAGGAGAGTAGAATGGGAAGTATATTCGTTGATCTGCAAATTGCCACAGAAAATATAGAGGGTTTGCCAACAGAAGAGCAAATTGTGCAGTGGGCAACAGCGGCTGTTCAACCTGAAGGGGATGAAGTCGAAATGACGGTTCGTATTGTGGATGAAGCCGAAAGCCATGAATTAAATTTAACTTATCGCGGCAAGGATCGCCCGACTAACGTGCTTTCATTTCCATTTGAATGCCCTGATGAGGTGGAGTTGCCGTTGTTAGGGGATCTCGTTATTTGTCGTCAAGTCGTGGAGCGAGAAGCCGCAGAACAAGAGAAACCATTAATGGCACATTGGGCTCATATGGTCGTGCATGGTAGCTTACATTTACTCGGTTATGATCATATTGAAGACGATGAAGCGGAAGAAATGGAAAGCTTAGAAACTCAAATTATGCAAGGATTAGGCTTTGATGACCCTTATCTAGCTGAGAAATAATTTTATTCGGAGTAATGATGTATAAAGCGGTATTTAGTGATTTTGATGGCACCTTATTAACCTCTCAACATACCATTTCCCCTCGAACTATTGCAGCAATTAAGCGTTTAACGGTAAATAGTATTCCTTTTGTGCCAATTTCGGCGCGTTCTCCTTTGGGTATTTTGCCTTATTGGAAACAGCTTGAAACGAATAATGTGCTTGTTGCATTTAGTGGCGCGCTTATTTTGAATCAATATCTTGAACCAATTTATAGCGTACAAATTGATCCAAAAGATATTTTAGACATTAATACCGTTTTGGCGGATCATCCTTTTCTTGGCGTGAATTATTATACAAATAATGATTGCCATGCTCGCGATGTAGAAAATAAATGGGTGATTTATGAACGCAGTGTTACCAAAATTGAGATTCATCCTTTTGATGAAGTGGAGACACGTTCGCCACATAAAATTCAAATTATTGGAGAAGCACAAGAAATCATCGAGATTGAAATTATTTTAAAGGAAAAATTTCCACATCTGAGCATTTGTCGTTCTCATGCTAACTTTTTAGAGGTGATGCATAAGAGTGCTACCAAAGGAAGTGCGGTGTGTTTTTTGGAAGATTATTTTGGCGTACAAACCAGTGAGGTGATTGCGTTTGGTGATAACTTTAATGATCTGGATATGCTAGAACATGCGGGGCTTGGGGTGGCAATGGGAAATGCACCTAATGAAATTAAACAAGCTGCAAATGTAGTCACCGCGACCAATAATGAAGATGGGTTAGCATTAATTTTGGAAGAAAAATTTCCTGAATAATTGGCAAGAAAAAGGCTCTCAAACGAGAGCCTTTTAGTTATGAATTTTTTGATTCTTTTGAATTATACATATCTTCAATTTGCTTACGATAACGTTCTAAAATCACTTTTCTACGTAATTTTAATGTTGGTGTAATTTCACCTAATTTGATGCTGAATGCTTGAGAAAGTAACGTGAATTTTTTTACTTGCTCGAAATGAGCCAATTCTTTTTGTACTGCATTAATACGCTGCTCAAACATTTTTAGAATTTCAGAATTTTTTAGTAATTCTAAGCGGTCATGATATTTAATATTGAGCTGTTTAGCGTACTCTTCCAAACTATCAAAGCAAGGCACAATAAGTGCAGATACATATTTTTTCGCATCGGCGATGATCGCAATTTGTTCGATAAATTTATCTTTACCGATTTTGCTTTCGATATATTGTGGTGCGATATATTTGCCGTTTGAGGTTTTCATTAATTCTTTAATACGATCGGTAATAAATAAATTGCCTTGTTCGTCAAATTCTCCTGCATCGCCAGTTTTTAAGAAACCATCTTCTGTGAAGACTTGAGCCGTTTCTTCTGGCTTCTTGTAATAGCCTTTCATCACCATTCCGCCACGCACGAGGATTTCATTATTTTCCCCAATTTTAACTTCCGCTTTTGGCATGAGTGTGCCGATTGAATTTGGGTTAAATTGGAAATCATGCCAGCAAGAAACGGTCGCAGTTGTTTCTGTCATGCCATAGCCTAATTTGATGTTGATACCAATAGCATGGAAAAATAGCCCAATAGCCAGTTCTAATTTTGCTCCTCCGCAAGGCATCATTTTTATACGCCCCCCCAATAATTGGCGAAGTTTTGAGAGCACTAATTTATCTGCCAAAGCAAATTGTTTTTTCAACAAGAACGGAATAGTTTTGTTATTCGCACGTAAATCAAAATGTTTTTGTCCTACGGAAATTGCCCAATGGAACATTATTTGGCGAAGTTTTGGTGCTTTTTGAACTTTATCCAACACGGCGGCATAAATTTTTTCGTAAAAACGCGGTACGGCACACATTAAGGTTGGGCGAATTTCCATTAAAGCTGACCGCACTTGATTGGTGTCTTCTAAATAGCAAAGTATTGCACCTCTATGAAGAATATAAGCCGCCCAGGCCCGTTCAAAAATATGAGAGAATGGTAAGAAAGAAAGTGAAACGTCCTGATCTGTCACATTAAGTGAAAGATCATGTGTTTCTAATTGGTGAGCGAGATTAGCGTAATCTAACATGACACCTTTAGGCTCTCCCGTTGTGCCAGAGGTATAAATAATCGTAAATAAATCCGATAATTGTTTTTGATTTAAGCGCTGGGTTAGTTCATTTTGTTGGGCGTTTGAATCTGTTTCAATAAAACTTTCCCAAGAGCAAGAAAGAGGATCTTGTTGTAATTGAATGGTGGGTTTCATTGCCACGATTTTTTGTAATTGTGGACAATGATGAGCGATTTCTAATGCTTGATCGTATTGCTCTTGATCGCCGACGAATAGAATTTTTATATCGGCGTGATTTAGGATAAATTCTGCTTGCTGGGCTGTATTGGTTGCGTAAATAGGTACTGTGATTGCTCGAATTTGTAACGTCGCAATGTCAGCGATTGTCCAACGTTCCATATTATGGGCAAAAATGCCGATTTTATCTTGTACGTCAATATTGTGAGCAAGTAATGCACGAGAAAGTTGATTGAGTTGATCTTGAAAGTTTTTCCAAGAGATGTCTCTCCACAAGCCGTGTTCTTTATAGCGAAGTGCGGTCATATTTGCACGAGTTTTGGCTTGTTGTTGAATACGATGAACAAAATGGAGATCGAGATTCATATTAACCCTATTTTTTGATTTTATTGAGCGAACAGTTGTGCGCTAATATAATCTTAAATAGGAATAAAAGCTAGAAGAATATTGATTGTTTTAAATTATTTTTAGTGATCCCTTGTTCATTTTTAGATCGTAAACTAAATTATAGATAATAAAAAACCGCTCCGAAGAGCGGTTAATTTTTTCAAAGTTTTAATTAGCCTTTGTAGTTGTAAATGTGAGCTACTAAGTCTAATACTTTGTTTGAGTAACCAGTTTCGTTATCGTACCAAGATACTAATTTAACGAAAGAATCAGTTAATGCGATACCAGCGTCTGCATCAAATACAGAAGTTAAAGTACAGCCGTTGAAGTCAGTAGAAACAACAGCATCTTCAGTGTAACCTAATACGCCTTTTAATTCACCATTGAAAGTTTTACCTTCAGCAGCGTCTTTGATTGCTTGTTTGATGGCATCGTAAGAAGCTGGTTTTTCAAGGTTAACAGTTAAGTCAACAACAGATACGTTTGGAGTTGGAACACGGAAAGCCATACCGGTTAATTTACCGTTTAATGCAGGTAATACTTTACCTACTGCTTTCGCTGCACCTGTTGAAGATGGAATGATGTTTTGTGATGCACCGCGGCCGCCGCGCCAGTCTTTAGCTGATGGACCATCCACAGTTTTTTGAGTTGCAGTTGTTGCGTGAACAGTGGTCATTAAACCATCTTTGATACCGAAAGTTTCATGAACAACACGTGCTAAAGGAGCTAAACAGTTTGTTGTACAAGATGCGTTAGAAACGATATCTTGACCTGCGTATGCGTTGAAGTTTACACCACGAACGAACATTGGCGTTGCATCTTTAGATGGACCAGTTAATACAACTTTTTTTGCACCTGCAGTGATGTGTTTACGAGCAGTTTCATCAGTTAAGAATAAACCAGTCGCTTCAACCGCGATATCAACACCGATTGCACCCCAGTTTAAGTTTGCTGGATCACGTTCTGCAGTTACACGGATAGTTTTACCGTTAACGACTAAGTTACCATCTTTCACTTCAACAGTGCCGTCGAAACGACCATGAGTTGAATCATATTTCAACATATAAGCCATGTATTCAACGTCGATTAAGTCGTTAATACCTACAACTTCGATGTCATCACGGTGTTGTGCTGCACGGAATACGATACGGCCGATACGACCAAAACCATTGATACCAATTTTAATTGCCATAAGATTTTCACCTTTTATTTAAGTTAAACAAATCTGTTTGCTTTGAGTAATACTGCTCACTCAGTAAGACAGCGCACAGAGTATAGCACGAGCATTTTTATAAAACTATAAACCCTACTACTTTTTTGTGATCTATATCAAATCATCATTAGAATGAAAAAGTACCGTAAAAAATCATCGCACTTTTGATGATTTTTTATAGAGAAATCTGCATAATATACTGAAATTGTTAGAGAAGGTTAAATGTTCTATGTCTCAAGGTAATCTTTATATTTTGTCTGCACCAAGTGGTGCGGGAAAATCTTCATTAATTTCAGCATTATTGGCATCAGATAGCTCAACTCAAAAAATGGTTTCTGTGTCACATACGACTCGTGCTCCACGTCTGGGTGAAGTTGAAGGCGTACACTATTATTTTGTATCAAAAGAAGAGTTTGAATCGCTCATTGAGCAAGATTTATTTCTAGAATATGCCAAAGTTTTTGGTGGAAATTATTATGGAACCTCTTTACCTGCGATTGAAGAAAATTTAGCAAAAGGTATTGATGTATTTTTAGATATTGATTGGCAAGGCGCTCAACAAATCCGTAAAAAAGTGCCTTCGGTAAAAAGCATTTTTATTTTACCGCCTTCATTACCAGAATTAGAACATCGTTTAATTGGTCGTGGGCAAGATAGTGAAGAGGTTATCGCTGAACGAATGTCAAAAGCGATAAGTGAAATTTCGCATTATGATGAATATGATTATGTTATTGTGAATGATGATTTTGAGAAAGCATTAAAAGATTTACAAAGTATTTTGCAGTCGGAACGCTTAACTAAAGATTATCAACAAAAACAAAATGCAATGTTAATTCAACAGCTACTAGCAAAATAGGGCGAAATTGAGTATTATAACGCCCTTTCAATAGAGTAATTTTTGACAAATCGGAGTAAATTATGGCTCGTGTTACTGTGCAAGATGCAGTAGAAAAAATTGGTAACCGTTTTGATTTAATTTTAACGGCTGCGCGTCGTGCAAGACAATTACAACTTAACCAAAGTGCGCCGTTAGTGCCAGAAGATAATGACAAACCAACAGTAATCGCATTGCGTGAAATCGAAAAAGGTTTGATTAATCAAGATATTATGGATGCACAAGAATTCCAAGAAATGGCTAAAGTGCAAGAAACTGAAGAAGCAGCTGTTGCATTAATTACAGAATAATCTTTTAAAAGTGCGGTAAAAAATCACGATATTTTAACCGCACTTTCTCTTTCAACGATAAGTAGGTCTCCTTTGGAACTGTTTGCGGATTTAGATCGAATTATTCAAGGGTATTTGCCCGCAGATAAAATTGAGCTCATCAAGCGTGCATTTGTGATTGCAAGAGATGCGCACGAAGGACAATTTCGCTCCAGTGGCGAACCTTACATTACCCATCCAGTGGCGGTAGCCTCCATTATTGCTCAACTACACTTAGATCACGAAGCGGTAATGGCTGCGCTTTTGCACGATGTTATCGAAGATACACCTTATACAGAAGAACAACTGAAAGAAGAGTTCGGTGCCAGTGTGGCTGAAATTGTGGATGGTGTATCAAAACTCGATAAGTTGAAATTTCGTACTCGCCAAGAAGCACAAGTCGAGAATTTTCGCAAAATGATTTTGGCGATGACGCGTGATATTCGCGTTGTGTTAATAAAGCTTGCTGACCGCACGCATAATATGCGCACGCTTGGTTCGTTACGACCAGATAAACGCCGCCGTATTGCGAAAGAAACGCTTGAAATCTATTGTCCGCTTGCTCATCGTTTAGGCATTGAGCATATCAAAAATGAATTAGAAGACTTATCTTTTCAGGCAATGCATCCACACCGTTATGAGGTGTTAAAAAAACTCATTGATGTAGCGCGGAGTAACCGACAAGATTTAATCGAACGAATTTCACAAGAGATTAAAGTGCGGTTAGAAAACGCAGGCATTTTTGCCCGAGTGTGGGGACGTGAAAAACACCTTTACAAGATCTATCAAAAAATGCGCATAAAGGATCAAGAATTCCACTCTATTATGGATATTTATGCGTTCCGTGTGATTGTAAAAAATGTGGATGATTGTTATCGCGTTTTGGGGCAAATGCATAATCTTTATAAGCCACGCCCTGGTCGAGTAAAGGATTATATCGCCGTACCTAAAGCAAATGGCTATCAGTCTTTGCAAACTTCAATGATTGGGCCGAAAGGTGTTCCCGTAGAAGTTCATATCCATACTGAGGATATGGAACAAGTCGCCGAAATGGGCATTACGGCGCATTGGGTTTATAAAGAAAATGGTAAAAACGACAGTACAACCGCACAAATCCGCGCACAACGCTGGTTGCAAAGTTTGGTCGAAATTCAACAAAGTGTAGGGAACTCGTTTGAGTTTATTGAGAATGTAAAATCAGAGTTTTTCCCGAAAGAAATTTATGTTTTTACGCCAAAAGGTCGAATTGTTGAGCTGCCAATGGGCGCAACGGCAGTGGATTTCGCTTATGCCGTGCATTCAGATGTGGGGAATACTTGTGTTGGCGTAACCGTTGAGCATAAACCTTACCCGCTTTCGCAAGCTCTTGAGTCTGGGCAAACGGTCAATATCATCACCGATCCAAATGCGCATCCTGAAGCCGCATGGTTAAATTTCGTGGTAACTGCTCGTGCGAAAACACGGATTCGCCATTATCTCAAACAGCGTTGTGAAGAGGATGCGGTAAAATTAGGTGAGGTTGAGCTTAATGCGGCATTACAACCACATAATTTAGGCGATTTTTCTATTCAACAAATTAGAACGGTATTAGATGCTTTAGCACTTTCTTCTTTAGATGAATTATTACGAGAAATTGGTTTAGGCAATCAGTCTGCCGCCATCATTGCGCATCAATTTGTGGGCGTGCCGTTAGAATCTTCTAATACTCAGAATTTTGAATTTGAATCCAAAATTCTCACTATTGCACCAATGCAAGTTGGTAAAACACAATTTGCTCAATGTTGTCATCCAATCCCTGGTGATCCTATCGTGGGATGTAGTACACAAGAAAACACAGTGGTGGTACACCATCAACATTGTGCCAGTTTGAAAAATGCTTGTTGCCAATCACTGGCTAAATGGGATAATGTTCAAAGTGCGGTGAATTTTGAGGCTGAATTACAAATAGAAATATTGAATGAGCAGAATGCCTTGCTTAGTTTAATGACCGCAATTTCTGCGAGCGAAAGCAGTCTTCAAAATATTTGGACGGAAGAATTAGAGAACAATTTATTGCTTGTGATTTTGCAGGTTTGTGTAAAAGATATCAAACACCTTGCCAATATCGTTCATCGTATTAAAGGCATCACTGGCGTCGTTAATGTTAAACGCAATATTAATGAGCTATGAGCATTGAACTTCTCGATGCCGTACCTTTGACCAGCCTCTCTGGTGTTGGTGCGGCCATTTCTAATAAACTGGCTAAAATCGGCGTTCATAACCTGCAAGATCTACTCTTTCATTTACCTATTCGCTATGAAGATCGTACGCGAATTACACCAATCGCTAATCTTCGCCCCGAACAATATT
The DNA here is from genome assembly GCF_003490935.1 of Haemophilus haemolyticus. Classification (GTDB taxonomy): domain Bacteria; phylum Pseudomonadota; class Gammaproteobacteria; order Enterobacterales; family Pasteurellaceae; genus Haemophilus; species Haemophilus haemolyticus_M. Next base: position 447,221 of record NZ_QQGD01000001.1, read on the forward strand.
TTACCATTGAAGGAATTGTACAAACTTGTGAAATCGCTTTTGGCCGTCGCCCGATTTTATCGGTCAGTTTGTCAGACGGCACATCGAAAATTATGTTACGTTTTTTCAATTTTAATGCGGGAATGCGTAATAGTTTTCAAGTTGGTGTGCGAGTAAAGGCTTTTGGCGAAGTGAAACGTGGGCGTCACATGCCAGAAATTCATCATCCAGAATATCAAATTGTGCGAGATAATGCGCCTATTGTATTGGAAGAAACCCTAACGCCGATTTATTCCACAACGGAAGGGCTTAAACAAAATTCATTACGAAAATTAACGGATCAGGCTTTGGCATTGCTCGACAAAGTTCAGATTGCAGAAATTTTGCCTAATGAATTTAATCCACATCAATATAGCTTAAAAGAGGCATTGCGATTATTGCATCGTCCGCCGCCAGATATTTCATTAGAAATGTTAGAGCAAGGTAAGCATCCTGCCCAACAACGATTAATCTTTGAAGAGCTGCTGGCGCATAATTTAGCTATGCAAAAAGTGCGGTTAGGAACGCAGCAATTTTTTGCCTTACCGCTACATTATCAAACAGATTTGAAACAGCGATTTTTAGCCACCTTGCCATTTCAGCCAACTAATGCGCAAAAGCGAGTAGTGTCGGATATTGAACAAGATCTTATCAAAGATTATCCGATGATGCGTTTAGTGCAAGGGGATGTCGGTTCGGGAAAAACATTGGTTGCCGCACTGGCTGCTTTAACGGCAATTGATAATGGCAAACAAGTCGCCTTAATGGCACCAACAGAAATTCTTGCAGAACAGCACGCGAATAATTTTCGACGTTGGTTTGAGCCTTTCGGTATCGAAGTTGGTTGGTTAGCCGGTAAAGTAAAAGGAAAATCAAGACAAGCAGAGCTTGAAAAAATTAAAACTGGTGCGGTGCAAATGGTGGTGGGGACGCACGCTTTATTCCAAGAAGAAGTCGAGTTTTCTGACTTAGCATTAGTGATTATTGATGAACAGCACCGTTTTGGGGTGCATCAACGATTAATGTTGCGTGAGAAAGGCGAAAAAGCGGGATTTTATCCCCATCAGTTAATTATGACGGCCACGCCGATACCAAGAACGTTAGCAATGACTGTCTATGCCGATTTGGATACATCAATTATTGATGAATTGCCTCCCGGTCGTACGCCTATAACAACAGTGGTGGTTTCTGAAGAACGTCGCGCTGAAATTGTGATGCGTGTAAAAAACGCTTGTGTTAATGAAAAACGCCAAGCCTATTGGGTGTGTACGTTAATTGATGAATCAGAGGTTTTAGAAGCTCAAGCCGCAGAAGCGATTTGGGAAGATCTAACTAAGGCATTGCCTATGTTAAATATTGGGTTAGTACACGGGCGGATGAAACCACAAGAAAAACAAGATGTCATGATGCGTTTTAAAAATGCAGAATTGGATTTATTGGTGGCAACGACAGTAATCGAAGTGGGTGTTGATGTTCCGAATGCAAGTTTGATGATTATTGAAAATGCAGAGCGTTTAGGTTTATCGCAACTTCATCAGTTACGAGGGCGGGTCGGTCGAGGCAGTACGGCTTCTTTTTGTGTACTAATGTATAAACCTCCGCTCGGTAAAGTTTCGCAAAAACGCTTGCAAGTGTTACGAGATAGCCAAGATGGGTTTGTTATTTCGGAAAAAGATTTAGAAATTCGCGGGCCTGGTGAAGTGCTTGGAACGAAACAAACAGGCATTGCTGAATTGCGAGTAGCAAATTTAATGCGAGATAGAAAAATGATACCAACGGTGCAATTTTATGCAAAATCACTTATCCTAAAATACCCAGATCTAGCAGAAAGTCTGATTCGTCGTTGGTTAAATAATAAAGAGATTTACTCGAACGCTTAAAAGTGCGGTCAATTTTCAAAGAGTTTTAAATGGATAAAAAAGAAAAACGCCCAACTGTACTTTTTTTTGACTCTGGAGTGGGTGGGTTTAGCGTATATCGTGAAGCCAAAAAATTATTACCAAATTGGCATTATCTCTATTGTTTTGATAATGCTGGTTTCCCTTATTCAGAACGCGAAGAAGAAAGTATTATTCAGCGCACTTTAGCGGTTTGCCAACTTATTAATCAACGTTATCCATTAGATGCCATCGTGATAGCTTGCAATACAGCGAGTACTGTTGTGCTTCCGCCTTTGCGAGCTGCTTTTGATATTCCTATCATTGGGACTGTACCAGCTATTAAACCTGCATCAGAAATAACAAAGACAAAACATATTGGTTTATTAGCTACAAAGGGTACTGTAAAGCGTCATTATGTCGATGATTTAATTAATAAATTTGCGCAAGATTGTGTTGTTGAGAGATTGGGAACAACAAAATTAGTAGAAATTGCGGAACAAAAAATTCGTGGTCATTCCGTTGATCTAATTGGTTTAAAAGATGAGTTATCTCCGTGGGCAGACATGGCAGATTTGGATACATTAGTTTTAGGTTGTACTCACTTTCCACTCATCAAAGATGAAATTCAGTTGTGCTTGCCACAAATTAAATATTTTATGGATCCTGGAGCAGCGATTGCTAAGCGGATAAAATATTTGCTCGATGGTAAAAGTATACGTGCTCAAGGTGAAAAACATAATCAAATGTTTTGCACCGAACATTTTCCTGAAGAATCTCAATTTAAAAAAGCTTTACACTTATGGGGATTTGAATCTTTAGATGTAATAAAAATAGACTAAAATTGATGTTAAATAGACCTTTTTGTATTAACTTTATCCAAAAGATCATTTTTTTAAATATTTTTACAAAAAAGTACTTGCAAGGGATTTGAAAATCCCTATAATGCACCGCACACAACGACGCACTGTTGTGAAATTTTTAAGTTTACAAGTGCGTCGTTGTTTTTTGCTCTTTAACAATATATCAGACAATCTGTGTGGGCACTTGTTGATTGACTTGTTTTAAAAATATTTTTAATTTTGAAGTCTTAATAGGTGCTTAACTGAAAATTCATAATTACTTTTAAAGTAGTGTTTTATTTTATAGCTAAGTAGTTTATTGAGCGATTGAACTTGAATTGAAGAGTTTGATCATGGCTCAGATTGAACGCTGGCGGCAGGCTTAACACATGCAAGTCGAACGGTAGCAGAAGAAAGCTTGCTTTCTTGCTGACGAGTGGCGGACGGGTGAGTAATGCTTGGGAATCTGGCTTATGGAGGGGGATAACTACGGGAAACTGTAGCTAATACCGCGTAGTGTCGAGAGACGAAAGTGCGGGACCGCAAGGCCGCATGCCATGAGATGAGCCCAAGTGGGATTAGGTAGTTGGTGGGGTAAAGGCCTACCAAGCCTGCGATCTCTAGCTGGTCTGAGAGGATGACCAGCCACACTGGAACTGAGACACGGTCCAGACTCCTACGGGAGGCAGCAGTGGGGAATATTGCGCAATGGGGGGAACCCTGACGCAGCCATGCCGCGTGAATGAAGAAGGCCTTCGGGTTGTAAAG
>NZ_QQGD01000002.1:0-382957 GCF_003490935.1 Haemophilus haemolyticus
CTTTACAACCCGAAGGCCTTCTTCATTCACGCGGCATGGCTGCGTCAGGGTTCCCCCCATTGCGCAATATTCCCCACTGCTGCCTCCCGTAGGAGTCTGGACCGTGTCTCAGTTCCAGTGTGGCTGGCCATCCTCTCAGACCAGCTAGAGATCGCAGGCTTGGTGAGCCATTACCTCACCAACTACCTAATCCCACTTGGGCTCATCTCATGGCATGCGGCCTTGCGGTCCCGCACTTTCATCTTCCGATTCTACGCGGTATTAGCTACAGTTTCCCGTAGTTATCCCCCTCCATAAGCCAGATTCCCAAGCATTACTCACCCGTCCGCCACTCGTCAGCAAGAAAGCAAGCTTTCTCCTGCTACCGTTCGACTTGCATGTGTTAAGCCTGCCGCCAGCGTTCAATCTGAGCCATGATCAAACTCTTCAATTCAAGTTCAATCGCTCAATAAACTGCTTAGCTATAAATAAAACACTACTTAAAAAGTAATTATGAATTTTCAGTTAAGCACCTATTAAGACTTCAAAATTAAAATATTTTAAAACAAGTCAATCAACAAGTGCCCACACAGATTGTCTGATACATTGTTAAAGAGCAAAAAACAACGACGCACGTGGAAACTTAAATACTTCACAACAGTGCGTCGTTGTGTGCGGTGCATTATAGGGATTTTCAAATCCCTTGCAAGTACTTTTTTGTAAAAATATTTAAAAAAATGATCTTTTGATTGAAATATAAACATCTCATCAAAAATTGCGGTTGGAGTGCTCAAATTTTGACCGCTATAATTTCTTACGCAATGAAACTTCACCACCATTAAACATCTGGATTTTATTGCCACATAATACTTTTAAATAACCACGTTCATTTATGCCTTGTTCAATGCCTGAAATAGCACCTTGTTCAGTAAGCACATTTACTTCATTATTTGAAAACGCATTATATGATTGCCATGCCTGTTGAAATTCCGTATTAATACCATTTTTCTCAAAGATATTTAAACGTGTATATAAATGTTGTATGAGTTTTGGTAATAAAGTTTGTCGCTCTACATTAGGATCAATTTCACATACTTCCGCATAAGGCTGACTAATTTCTGTTTGTTTTGGCAACGACACATTAATACCTACGCCAATCACTAAATTGAGCATACCATTTTTATGGTTAGCAATTTCAACTAAAATGCCACCTAACTTTCTTCCATCAAACAAAATGTCATTTGGCCATTTCACTTGCACGTTTAACACCTCAGCAATCGCCAAACCAATGACCAAACTCAAGCCTTCGATAGATTTTCTCGGATCAAACGCCCAATAAAAACTAAACATGATTTGCCCTGCAAAAGGTGATAACCATTGACGTCCACGTCGACCGCGTCCTGCAGTTTGATATTCTGCCACACAAAGATCGCCTTTTTTTAAGGAAGGAATATTTTGTAGTATCCATTCATTTGTAGAGGAAATAATCGGCTGATAATGGATACTATAAGGAAAAAGTGCGGTTGAAATTTGCTGAGGATTTAATAAAGGAAGGCTAGGCACTAAGCAATAATTTTGGTCATCAGCGACAATTTCCAAGCCTAGCTCACGTAATTGTTTAATGTCCTCTTCAATATCTGGAGAAAACTTTTCCAATTCAAACCGCACTTTCGGCTGACAATCAGATAAATATGTCAATAAAGCGAAATTCATCATTTATTCCTTGTAGCAAACGGAGCGAAAATCATAGCACAAATCCAAAAATTTCGTTTTCAAAATCAAGTAAAATCTGTATAATCCCGCCGCAATATTTTTTAACCTCAACTTAGCGAGAATATTGCAATGTCATTACGCATTAAACAAGAAGCTCTTACTTTTGACGATGTTCTACTCGTCCCAGCACATTCAACTGTTCTTCCGAACACTGCCAACCTCTCAACTCAACTCACCAAAGAAATTCGCTTAAATATTCCGATGCTTTCTGCTGCGATGGATACAGTCACAGAAACCAAATTAGCGATCTCTTTAGCACAAGAAGGTGGCATTGGCTTTATTCATAAAAATATGGCGATCGAACGCCAAGCAGATCGTGTTCGTAAAGTGAAAAAATTCGAAAGTGGTATCGTTTCTGAACCAGTAACTGTTTCACCAAATTTAACGCTTGCCGAACTTGCTGAAATGGTGAAGAAAAACGGCTTCGCTGGCTACCCTGTTGTCGATAGTGAAAATAACCTAATCGGTATCATTACTGGACGCGACACCCGTTTCGTAAAAGATTTGAGCAAAACTGTTTCACAAGTAATGACGAAAAAAGAAGAGTTGGTGACAGTAAAAGAAGGAGCTAGTCGCGAAGAAATTTTGGAATTAATGCATCAACACCGTGTTGAAAAAGTATTAGTGGTTAATGATAGCTTCAAACTTAAAGGTATGATTACCGTTAAAGACTTCCAAAAAGCGGAACAAAAACCAAATGCATGTAAAGATGAATTCGGTCGTTTACGCGTGGGTGCCGCTGTAGGTGCTGGCCCAGGTAACGAAGAACGTATTGATGCATTAGTGAAAGCCGGCGTAGATGTGTTGTTAATCGACTCTTCTCACGGTCACTCAGAAGGCGTGTTACAACGTGTTCGTGAAACTCGTGCAAAATATCCAAACTTGCCTATCGTTGCGGGTAACGTAGCGACTGCTGAAGGTGCTATCGCACTTGCAGACGCAGGCGCAAGCGCAGTGAAAGTAGGTATCGGCCCAGGTTCAATTTGTACAACTCGTATCGTAACCGGTGTAGGTGTTCCACAAATCACCGCTATCGCTGATGCAGCGGCGGCATTAAAAGATCGTGGTATTCCAGTTATTGCAGACGGTGGTATCCGTTTCTCTGGTGATATTGCAAAAGCCATCGCTGCAGGCGCAAGCTGTGTAATGGTTGGCTCTATGTTTGCTGGTACTGAAGAAGCACCGGGTGAAATCGAACTTTACCAAGGTCGTGCATTTAAGTCTTACCGCGGTATGGGTTCATTAGGTGCCATGGCGAAAGGTTCATCAGATCGTTACTTCCAATCTGATAACGCTGCAGACAAACTCGTACCAGAAGGTATCGAAGGCCGTATTCCATACAAAGGTTACTTAAAAGAAATCATCCACCAACAAATGGGCGGCTTACGTTCTTGCATGGGCTTAACTGGCTGTGCAACCATCGAAGAATTACGTACAAAAGCAGAATTCGTTCGCATCAGTGGTGCTGGTATTAAAGAAAGCCATGTTCATGATGTAACCATTACTAAAGAAGCGCCAAACTATCGTATGGGGTAATCCGTAGGGTGGGCTCTAGTCCACCTTTTGTTGTTTTAAAGTGCGGTTGATTTTATAAAAGTTTTGGCAGAGTTGATCTCTTATGAAATAGGAAATAAATATGTTTTGCAATAAAAATAATTATTACAAGGGATATACTAAAGGATTTAAAGATGGAACTTCACATAATTCTAAAAAAAAATCTTTAATACCTAACTTAATAAATATTATTATTGCTATTCCTGCATTTATTACTGCATTTTTTGCATATAAAACATGGCAAGATGCTAGATTCATAACTAAAACAGATAATATTATTGACTCATATTACGAGATATTTATTCCTTCAATAGCTATTGGAGATATAACTTTGGAGATGCATCATACCTTCACGTCAATTAAAGATATTAATCTAAATCAGCTATCTAGAAATAAGGAACTTAGTAAATTTATTGAATCTTTCCCTAAAGACATTGATTTTAATGAATTGAAAGAAAAAAAGGCTGATTTTTATAGAACCAAAGTTATAGAAAAAATACATAAAGCTAATCCCAATTCAAGTAAACTTATTTCTTCGCTAGAAAAAATAAAACCTTTTTTATCTAATTTCATGATAAATAAAATAGAAGGTTTTATTGATTTAGTAAAACAAACTGAATTTATAATATATCAAATAAAATTTTCTCCTGATAGTTTGGAAGATAAAGACAATATCTACGCATTACTTAATCATATATATGAACAAGATGAACAATTTAATAATTTAATGAACGAAATAAGACATGAACTAGGAATGTAAACTTTTTTAACAAATCTTTCTACTAAAAAAACAGAGCTTCGATGCTCAAAGCCATCATCTTCGATATCAGAGGTGTAATAGAATCTGATTAAATAGCATTCAATATAATTGTCACCATGACGTATCAATAATCTATACAAATTAACTCGTTAATTTTAATAAGGCAAAAAATGACAAACATCCACAATCATAAAATCCTGATCCTCGACTTTGGGTCACAATATACTCAACTGATTGCACGTCGCGTACGTGAAATTGGCGTGTACTGCGAACTTTGGGCTTGGGATGTAACCGAACAACAAATCCGTGAATTTAACCCAGACGGTATTGTTCTTTCTGGTGGTCCTGAAAGTACCACTGAAGAAAACAGCCCACGTGCACCTGAATATGTATTTAATGCAGGTGTGCCAGTATTAGGCGTTTGCTATGGAATGCAAACTATGGCGATGCAACTTGGCGGCTTAACCGAAACGTCAGATCATAGGGAGTTCGGCTATGCTTCAGTTTCTCTTGAAAATTCCACCGCACTTTTTGCAAATCTTAATGATAACTTGACAGCAAATGAGCCGACTTTAGATGTTTGGATGAGCCATGGTGATAAAGTAACGCGCTTACCTGAAAACTTCCAAGTTACCGGTACAACTCCAACCTGCCCAATTGCAGCAATGTCTGACGAAAATCGTCGTTTCTACGGTGTGCAATTCCACCCTGAAGTAACACATACTAAAAAAGGCTTGGAATTATTAACCAACTTCGTAGTGAACATCTGTGGCTGCGAAACTAAATGGACAGCTGAAAACATCATTGAAGATGCCGTTGCTCGTATTAAAGAGCAAGTGGGCGATGATGAAGTGATTTTAGGCTTATCTGGTGGTGTAGACTCTTCTGTGGTTGCATTACTTTTACACCGTGCTATCGGCAAAAACTTACACTGCGTATTCGTGGATAACGGCTTACTCCGCTTACACGAAGGTGACCAAGTCATGGAAATGTTTGGCGATAAATTCGGCTTGAACATTACCCGTGTTGATGCTGAAAGCCGTTTCTTAGGCGAACTTGCAGGCGTATCTGATCCTGAAGCGAAACGCAAAATTATCGGTAAAGTGTTCGTGGATGTATTCGATGATGAATCGAAAAAACTCACTAATGTGAAATGGTTGGCGCAAGGTACGATCTACCCAGACGTAATCGAATCTGCGGCAAGTAAAACAGGTAAAGCACATGTGATTAAATCACACCACAACGTAGGTGGCTTACCAGACTATATGAAACTTGGCTTAGTTGAACCACTACGTGAGTTATTTAAAGATGAAGTACGTAAAATCGGTTTAGCATTAGGCTTACCGGCTGAAATGATCAACCGCCACCCATTCCCTGGCCCAGGTTTAGGAGTCCGAGTACTAGGCGAAGTGAAAAAAGAATACTGCGATTTATTACGCCGTGCTGATGCGATCTTTATCGAAGAATTACGCAACAGTGGTTGGTATGAAAAAACCAGCCAAGCCTTCAGCGTATTCTTGCCAGTGAAATCTGTAGGTGTGATGGGCGATGGCCGTAAATACGATTGGGTTATCTCACTACGTGCAGTAGAAACCATCGATTTTATGACCGCACATTGGGCTCACTTGCCTTACGATTTATTAGGCAAAGTGTCTAACCGTATCATCAATGAAGTGAACGGCATTTCCCGCGTGGTGTATGACATTAGCGGAAAACCCCCAGCAACTATCGAGTGGGAATAAAAAATCACTTTTCCAGATACTTTCTAATTATTTCAGTAACTTTAATAAGGTCTTGCATATCAAGGCCTTATTTATATTATCCTTACTCCAATGTCGTGATATGACTAAATAAGATGAAGATTCATAATGTGCGGTTAATTTTCACCGCACTTTATTTTTGTTTAAAATCCCTTCTATACCAATCACAATGAGACTTAACCAAATAGGCACATAAGTAAAATAGTCGCTTGTAGTTATTTGATTATCTAGCACAAAGACAGCTATTAAAAAAAGCAATATGGGTTCGATATAACTCAACACTGCAAAAATACTGACTGGAATTTGTTGGCTAGATTTTAAGTTGGCTGAAAGCGAAATCGCACTCACAATGCCAAGTGCTGGTAGCAATAACCAATAACGATATTCTTGCGTAACCAAAGAAAGCGTATCACTTTGAGAAAGAATATAAATAAAACAAGGAATCGAAATTAAAATAATATCCAATGTAATTCCTTGTAGAGCAGGGATTTTCATTAATTTACGGCTTAGATAATAAAATGGATAAACCGTGCAAACCCACAAGCTTGTCCATGAAAAACTTTGAGTGTGCCATAATTCATGAGCAACACCGCAGGCAGCCAGTAAAAGCGCGATTTTCTGAATAAATGATAAGCGTTCTTTTAACCAAGCCCATCCTAAAATAGCCATGATCAGCGGAAAAAGGAAATATCCCATCGCAATATTTATCCCTTCGCCATTTATCGGTGCCCACATAAAGAGCCAGAATTGACTTCCCGCATCTAATGTCCCCAATAAAAATAAAACCCAACGCGTCCAACTTTTTCCTAAAGTTATCATGATAAGAGACAAAAGAGAGCGGCAACCAATAGTCGGGAATAAAATTAAAAGTAGCCCAAAGATCATGGTTAACATACGCCACGCAAACACATCTGTTCCGCTAAGTGGTTGGAGCCATATGCTAAATAAATATAATATGCCAAATAAACATTGCGAAAAAATGCACAATAATACGCCTTGAGTGACTACTTTCATCTTGGACCTCATCTCATCAATATGATTATTATAAAACCCCAAGACAATAAAAAATCTCAACTTTATTTTTATTGTGATAATATTTTTCTCAATAGTTACACTTTTGAGGAAATTATCTTATGCAGACACTGGATAAATTAGATCGTAATATTTTGAATGTATTACAACAAGATGCCATGATTCCGTTAAAAGAACTGTCAGAAAAAGTGAATAGTTCCGTTGCAACCTGTCAACGACGAGTACAAGCATTAACTGATTCAGGCGTTATTACAAAACGAGTTGCAGTCGTTTCCCCAAAAGCCGTTGGGCGTACGATTAGCGTATTTGTCATGGTCGAAATGGATAATCAACACTCTTATTATCAAGAGCAATTTGAACGAAAAATGCGCCAAGAAGACGAAGTGGTGAGCTGTTACGAAATCTCAGGGGACTATGATTTTATGTTGCTACTCCATGCAAAAGATATGGAAAGCTATCACGCATTCACGCGTCGAGTATTGACGGGGGAATTTCATGTAAGAACTTATAAAAGTTTATTTATAATGAATTTTACTAAAGCAGATAGTGGAATTATCTTATAGAACAGCACGGTAAATTTTGGTCTTCCCCCACAGAGAGGGACTCAATAATTACTGATAAATTCAACTGAAATTAAAAGGACTGGGTTCAATACAATATCGTCGTCAGTCCTTAAGTAAATAGTCTAATTTTGAAGGTCAAAGAAAATTTGTCGCACTTTTTTATGAACCTAAACGCTGACGCACAATTTCAAATAAACATACCCCTGTTGCGACAGATACATTTAATGATGAAACTGAACCAGCCATTGGAATGCTAATCAGTTGATCGCAATGTTCACGTGTTAAACGACGCATCCCTTCGCCTTCTGCTCCCATAACAAGTGCTAGTGGCCCTGTCAGTTTGCTTTGATAAATGGTTTCAGTTGCTTCGCCAGCAGTGCCAACCACCCAAATATTATGATTTTGCTGTAAATCGTGTAGTGTACGAGAAAGATTGGTTACACGAATTAACGGCACGGTTTCTGCTGCGCCACAAGCAACTTTACGCGCGATAGATGTTAATTGTGCTGATTTATCTTTTGGTACGATCACGGCCACTGCGCCCGCTGCATCAGCTGTTCGCAAACATGCTCCCAAGTTGTGCGGGTCAGTCACGCCATCCAAAACTAATAAAAGCGGATTTTGTTTATTCGCAAGAATTTCATCAAGATCATTTTCATTAAGTTCTTTTGCCGCTTGTACTCGAGCAATGACACCTTGATGAACCTCACCATCGGCTTTTTTATCGAGTGTTTGTCGATTAACGAATTGCACACCAATTCCTAGGGAATAAAGCTCGTTTAAGAGTGGCTGTAGACGTTTATCTTCACGGCCTTTAAGTACGAAGACTTCAATTAAACGTTCTGGTGAATGAGTTAAAATACTATTAACAGCATGAATGCCGTAGATTTGTTCTGACATAAATTTCTCTTTTTCTTATTTGAATTTTTAATTCATTACATAATGGGAAGTGAATTATTTTTGTTTTCTAGATGTTTTCTTAGAAACTTCTTTCTTTTTTACCGCACTTTTTCGTTTCTTGGATGCTTTAGACGGTAGTTCTTTAAAGACTTTCTTGGCTTTTTCTTTCGCGGTTTTTCCAGCACGACGAGGCTTACGTTCACTCCCTATCAGCGAGAAATCGACCATTTTATTTTCTAAATGTACAGCTTCAACTTTGATGCGAACTTTATCGCCTAAGCGATATTGCATTCCGCTATTCTCACCGATTAAACGTTGTTTTGCTGCATCGAATTGGTAATAATCATTTTCTAAAGTCGAAATATGGACTAAACCATCGATGAATAAATCATCTAAGCGTACAAATAAACCAAACCCCGTCACAGATGAAATAACACCGCTAAATTCACCGCCAACATGATCTTGCATATATTCGCATTTCAGCCAATCTGCCACTTCACGAGTGGCGTCGTCAGCACGGCGTTCCGTCATTGAACAGTGATTGCCAAGTAAATCCATTTCATCAAAAGAGTAATGATAACCGCCTGTCTCGGTGGTTTTACGTTTAGCGCCTTGTTCTTTAGCGAGTAAATATTTGATGCCTCGATGAAGTGTTAAGTCTGGATAACGGCGAATTGGCGAAGTAAAGTGTGCATATTCTTCCAAAGCTAAACCAAAGTGCCCGATATTATCAGCATGATAGACAGCTTGGCTTAATGAACGTAGCAACATTGTTTGAATAAGTTCATGATCAGGTCGTTCTTTAACTTTTTCTAAGAGAGCAGCATAGTCTTTTGTGGTTGGTTTTAATCCGCCTTCTAAAGTTAAACCAAACTCACTTAAGAAAGTGCGGAACGATGTTAATTTTTCTTCGCTCGGGGTGGCATGAATACGATATAACGCAGGCTCTTTATGTTTTTCCATAAAATTGGCAGCTGCGATATTCGCAAGAATCATACATTCCTCAATGATTTTGTGAGCATCGTTACGAACAACGGGTTCAATGCGTTCAATTCTTCCCATTGCATTGAAAATAAACTTAGTTTCAATGGTTTCAAAATCGATCGCACCACGTTGATGACGCGCACCAAGCAAAGTCTGATAGAGTTTATAAAGTTCTTCTAAATGAGGCACAAGCGTAGAATAACGAGTGCGTAATTCTTCATCGCCTTCAAGCATTTTTGCTACTTTAGTATAAGTGAGGCGGGCGTGAGAATTCATCACCGCTTCATAAAAGCGATAATCTGTGAGCTTACCTTTGGCAGAAATTTGCATCTCACACACCATACACAAACGATCCACTTGTGGGTTAAGAGAGCATAAGCCGTTTGATAAAATTTCAGGTAGCATGGGTACAACTCGATTCGGAAAATAGACCGAGTTACCACGATTATGCGCTTCTACATCCAAAGCAGAACGTAAACGTACGTAATAACTGACATCCGCAATCGCGACCCAAAGGTTCCAGCCTTTGCCATGTTTTTCACAATAAACAGCATCGTCAAAATCGCGCGCATCTTCACCATCAATGGTCACAAGCGGCAAATTGCGTAAATCCACACGACCTTTTTTTGCTTCTTCAGGGACTTCTTCAGTGAATTTTTTTACGTATTTTTCTACCGCACTTGGAAACTTATGGGGAATATCGTGGTTACGCAAGGCGATTTCCACTTCCATTCCTTTCGCCATATTATCGCCTAGGATCTCAGTGATTACGCCAATTGGTTGGTTAAAACTAGCAGAACGTTCTTGCAATTCGACAACGACAACTTGTCCCATACGAGCACCATTACGATGTTCATTTGGCACGAGAATATCTCGGCCAATTCTGCTGTCATCAGGCACCACATAGCTAAAACCGTTTTCTAAGAAAAAGCGACCCACAATTTGTTTTTTACGACTTTCCAATACGCGCACAATTCGCACTTCACGTCGACCACGACGATCTAAGCCTGCAGGTTGCGCTAAGACAAAATCCCCATGCATGACTCTTTGCATTTGATGGTTCGGAATAAATAAATCATCTTTTTTGCCATCGACCTGTAAAAAACCAAAACCTTCTCGATGACCAATTACCGTGCCTTTAAATAAATCTAATTTTTCTGGTAAGGCATAGCGTTTACGTTTGGTGAACACTAATTGTCCGTCATTTTCCATCGCTCGTAATCGGCGACGCATCGCTTCTATTTGATCTTCATTTCGAATGGAAAGTGAGGTCAAAATTTCATCCCGATTCATTGGCGCATTATTGTCTCGAATAACACTTAAAATGAACTCACGGCTCGGGATTGGATTGCCGTATTTTTCCAATTCTCGTTTGTAATGAGGATCTTGGTTGATTAAGTTTTTACGTTTTTTTGTCATTATTTTTTACAGTTTTAAAAAGTGCGGAGAGTTTGACACTGTAAGGGGGATAATGCAAGGAAAAGAAAATCTGCACTCGTGATGAGTGCAGATAGAAAGTGAATTAAGCCGATTTTTTGGTAAAGCCAATATAGACACAGAATATAAATCCAAGAACTAAAGCGTAAGGGGTGAATTCACCAATGCCAGAGCCTGAAGCTGCAAGGCTTAAACGATGCGCAGCAGCTGCACCTAAAAGCATACCAAGCACAAAAATAGCGGAGTCATTATCGCCTTCACCAAGATGAACTAAATGTTTGCCAGGACAACCACCGCCAAGGGCGAAGCATAAGCCGCAAAGTGCCATGCCGAGGAAGTTCCAAAGATACTGATTATGTGCACCAGGTTGTTGTTCAAACCCTAAATGGAATTGGCCAAGTAAAGCATTGGTAATAGCAGCAAATACCACTAGAGCGATGACACCGTTCAATAACGAAGAATCACGGAATAAAATAAAATTACGGAATGCGCCAATTGAGCAGAAACGTGATTTTTGCATTAATACGCCTATGATTAGCCCGCCTGATAAAGATAACGCCCAAAATGCATGTTGTGTGCCAGGGCCTTTTTGTGAGAAATAAAGCGGTAAACCTTCGCCAAAACTAAATTGGGTGATAACGCCAATAAGTAATAATCCCGCAATAATGACAGAAATCCAACCTGTAGCAGGGGCTTGTTCTTTTGCTTTGCCGAGCGAAAATCCTCGATTGCTAAAGAAAATTCCACCTAGTACGCCGACAAATAAACCGACAATCCCTGCAATCGCAGATAAATCGCCGCCGCCTAGACGCAAATATGCGCGCCATGGACAGCCTAAGAATGTTAGGGCACCAATCATAGCAAATGCCCCTAAAATTAAGCGAATGAATGGCGATGAGCCACCACGAGCACGGAATTCTTTTGCAAATAACGCACTCGCTAACGCACCGAAAATTAATCCGATAAGTTCGGGGCGGATGTATTGAAGTGGAGCGGCTTGATGTAAGCCAATGGAACCAGCTGTATCGCGTAAGAAACAGGCTGCGCAGAATCCCATGTTGCCAGGATTTCCGCTATAAGTAAGTAGTGGAGCGATGATACCAAGTGCAGCACCTGCAACCACAGGCCATTTTGATCCTTTCATAATGAAACCCTTGTGATATCTAAAGTTAAACTAAATTGTGTACTCTCGAATACTCGAAAAGCACGTTCATTTTAATCTAAGAAGTTAAATGGTAAAGAATGATTTGATGAAAAGATGAGATAAATCAAAAATTTGCTACGAAAAAAGTGCGGTAAAAATTTTATTGATTTCCGTAATAAAAATAAAAGATCTATACTAACCGCATTCATTTTTTACTCGGAAGATACTATGACAGAACGTTCAACCAATATCATTACCCACGATCCTTTTGGTAGCTTGCTTGGATATGCGCCTGGTGGCGTGGCAATTTATTCCTCTGATTACAATACTGCAGATGATAAAGAGTTCCCGAATGATGCCGCATTTCGGAGTTATCTAGGGCGAGAATATATGGGCTATAAATGGCAGTGTGTGGAATTTGCACGTCGTTATTTATATCTCAATCATGGCGTTGTGTTTGCCGATGTCGGTATGGCGTACGAGATCTTTTCTTTACGTTTTTTACGCCAAGTGGTGAACGATGCCTTGTTGCCCTTGCAAGCATTTGCTAATGGTTGCAAACGAAAACCTCAAGCAGGCTCCTTATTAATTTGGCAAGAAGGGGGAGAATTTAAACACACGGGGCATGTGGCAATTATCACCGAGGTATTGCCTGATCGCGTTCGAATCGCCGAGCAAAATGTGATTCATTCCCGCTTGCCAAGCGGTCAGCAATGGACACGAGAATTGCCGATGATTGTTTCAGAACAAGGTTATTTTCTACAAGATACTTTTGATGATACTAAAATTCTTGGCTGGATGATTCAAACAAACGATACTGAATTTTCAGAACCCCAACCTTTCCCAAAATCAACCGCACTTCGGTTACAAGCTCATCATGTTGATAATCACGGTCAATTTAATGGGAAATGGTTAAATGAAAATGAGCCATTTGACGCGGCATATATTAAGGCTATGCACGGGCACAAAGTGAGTCATTCTGATCAATATCGCTATTTTGCTATGTCCGAAAGTGCTCAACAAGAATTGATTCACGCCACTAATGAACTGCATTTAATGTATTTACATGCGACAGACAAGGTACTTAAAGATGATAACCTGTTACAGTATTTTAATATTCCGAAGCTCCTTTGGCCACGCTTAAGACTTTCTTGGCAAAATCGCCGTTATCAGACGATTACAGGTCGTTTAGATTTCTGTATGAGTGAACGAGGTTTGAAAGTCTATGAATATAATGCCGACTCAGCTTCTTGCCATGCTGAGGCAGGCGATATTATGAATCGCTGGGCAAAACAAGCTGGTGGCGTATTGGGAGAAAATCCGTCCGATGGTTTGCGTAATGCGTTAGCTGATTGTTGGCAACATAGTCAAGCCTCAAAATTAGTTCATATTTTGCAAGATCACAATGATGAAGAAGATTATCACGCGATGTTTATGCAACAAGCATTAGTGCAAGCAGGTTTTCAAGCTAAAATTATTCACGACACAGAAGGATTGCATTGGGATAATCGAGGTCAATTAATTGATGATGAAAATAATCAAGTTCAAACTGTTTGGAAAACTTGGGCTTGGGAAACAATGTTGGAACAACTTCGTGAAGATGCTACAGAAATGGAAGTGGCTCCGCCTATTCGCACAGGTTATCCTGAAGATAAAGTGCGGTTAATTGATGTGTTACTTCGCCCAGAAGTGTTAGTTTATGAACCACTTTGGACGGCAATTCCAAGTAATAAGGCGATTTTGCCTGTGCTTTGGTCTTTATTCCCTAATCATCGTTATTTGTTAGAGGCAAGTTTTCATCTCACTCCAAACTTAATTCAAAACGGCTATGCACAAAAACCAATTGCAGGTCGCCGAGGTGATAACGTTAAATTGATTGGTGAAAATAATTCCATGCTAGACACAACCGATGGGCAGTTTGGTCAGCAAGATAGTATTTATCAACAGCTTTGGTGTTTACCACAAGTGGAAGATCAATATTTGCAAATCTGTACTTTTACCGTTGGAGGGCATTATGGCGGCACTTGCCTACGTTCTGATTCGAGTCGTGTCATTATGGGAAACAGTGATATGCAGCCTTTGAGGGTGTTGAAGGATAAGCAGTTCTTTGAACAGTAAAAATATGATTTAATTATTTAATAAAAGAGCAATTGAATCATTTTACATGAGTGAATTAAAATTATTTGTGTGCATTATTGCTTCAAATTTATTATTATCTGAGCATAACTAAAAAACTCTCAGACTTTCACTGTACTTTACTCAATTTTATTTTCTCTAAAACATTAGCACAAAGGTCTCCTTGTTTTATTTTATTAAGGAAACTTTATGCATCAAATTCATTTTTTTTGTCCAACGCTATTAGCGTTAAGCCTTGCTTTAGCTGGCTCAAATGTTCAAGCATCTATGGTTCGCAATGATGTGGACTATCAATATTTTCGTGATTTTGCTGAAAATAAAGGCGTATTTTCGGTGGGAGCGCAGAATATTCCAATTTTTAATAAACAAGGTCAGCAAGTTTCAACTATGTTGCCCCATTGGGCTATGCCTGATTTACATGTAGCAAGTCGGGTAAGCGGCGTTGCGACCTTATTTAATCCTCAATACATTGCCAGTGTAAAGCATAACTTAGGCTATGGTTCAGTACAATTTGGTGAAAATAGCAACAATGCAGATAATCATCACTTTAATTATCTTATTACAGAACGTAATAATCACCCTACCCTTGATTTTCATGCACCACGTTTACATAAATTAGTCACCGAAGTTGCGCCAATTTCGCTAAATAATATTGCTTTTGATAATGCTAGAAAGACTGGACCATATAATAATGCATTCTTAAATAAGAATCGTTACCCATATTTTGTGCGAGTCGGCTCTGGTACTCAATATTTACGAAGTAAGGACGGAAAAGTAAAAACGTCATTAACATCTGCGTATAACTATCTTACAGGCGGTACACCACTTAAACCTAATAGCTCAATGGATAATTGGGTGCTATTTAACGGTGATCTTTATGATACGTTAGGAACCTATGGATTGCCAGGAGATAGTGGTTCTGCGCTTTTAGCCTATGATGCTAAAGAACAACGTTGGGTATTAGTAGGAGTATTATCAACTTATGCAGGTTATGATAGTTCAAATAATATCTATACAATTATTCAGCCCGATACCATTGAAAAAGCATTCAAGGATGATGAAACAACCGTCCAGCTAAATGCAAAAAGAATAACTTGGGATAATAAGAATAATGGAATAAGTATTTTACAAGTTGGTAATCAGAATATTACCTTGCCAGTTGCTGACTTGACTAAAAAATCTCAGGATAATAATCAATTTCGCCCTTCATTAGAAAACGGTAAGACAATTCATTTCCAAGGCGGAGAAGGCTCAACATTGATATTGAAAAACAATATTAATCAGGGTGCGGGGGCGTTACATTTTAATCAGAATATGACCGTTCAAGCTGATAACAATGATTATACTTGGCTTGGTGCAGGCATTGTGGTGAATGGTGATAAAACTGTTCATTGGCGCGTAAAAAATCCTATTAATGACCGTCTGTCAAAATTGGGAACAGGTACGCTATATATTGATGGTCAAGGTAAAAACCTAGGCGATATTAGTGTGGGGGATGGTACAGTTGTTCTTGATCAAAAAATGCTGAATGGACAGCAACAGGCCTTTAATCAAGTTGGAATTACCAGCGGCCGGGCAACTGTTGTACTGGCAAATAACAAACAGGTTAATCCAGATAACATTTATTTTGGCTTCCGAGGAGGACGTTTAGATATAAATGGTAATAATCTGACTTTCCATCGAATTCAAAATGCAGATGAGGGTGCAAAGATTGTTAATAATAACCGCACTCAATCTGCCTACATTCACATTATTGGTCGAGATGCTCTTACTGAACAAAATATTGAATGGGTAAAATGGGGACAAGAACCAACATCATCATTAGCTATTTATGAATACAAAAATAATTATAGAAATAACCGATTAGATTATTTCCGTCTAAAAGAAGGAAAAAATCCACATGCTTATTTTCCTTGGGATATGGAAACAACAAATGATTGGGAATTCTTAGGTAACGACAGACAACAAGTTATAAAGAATGCACTTGTTCAAGAAAATGCAAAAAAACATTTAGATACCTTTAGTGGTTTCCTTGGTGAGTATGATTCTCAGCGTTATAACGGTGCATTAACGTTTAATTACAACCCGAATTATCACAATAGTGTGCTTGTTTTGAATGGAGGTACTAACTTAAATGGCAATTTAAACATATCTGCGGGTCATTTAGTGCTTTCTGGCATCCCAACTCCGCATGCTTACGATCATTTAAACCAAAAAGAAGTCATAGATGAAAATAGTTGGATTAATCGTCAATTCAAGGCTCATGAATTTAATGTTTCTGGTAATGGAAAATTAGAAAGTAGTCGTAATGTGAGCTTGTTAGAAGGGAATTTTAATGCTCGTCATCAAGCTCAAATCCAACTCGGTTTTACTCAGAATAAATCCAATGAGTGTATCCGTGCCTCATATACAGGAATAACGAGTTGTACTGAAAATAAAATACTAAGTCAGGCAGCCTTTGATAGTGTTCCTGTAACAGTAGTAAGTGGTAATATCGATTTAAAAGAAACGAGTCAATTTAATCTAGGTAAAGCGCATTTAGTGGGGCGTGTAAATGCAACACCGATGACTCAAATTCGTTTACAACCCTATAGCCAATGGATGCTAACAGGTAATAGTACGGTGGGAAATCTCGAATTTTCGCCCAATAGTCAAGTTACATTAAATACGGGCTATGATGAGCTAAATAAGGATTATCGTAGTTGGGTACAATTTAATGAATTGACAATAAATGGAAAATTGACGGGTAATGGGCATTTTCGTTTTTTAACTAATATTGCTGAACGTCGTGGCGATCATATTACAGTAAATGGACTAGCATCAGGAGCATATCTTCTTTCTGTGAAAAATACGGGGAGAGAACCCAATGAGGTAAACCCATTAAGTTTAGTTAAATTAAATCATCCTGAACAAGCTATTGGGGATGCGCAATTTTCTCTTGAAAATGGCTATGTCGATTTAGGGGCTTATCGTTATATTTTAACAAATCGTAGCAATGATTATCGATTATATAACCCGTTACGTGATGCAGAATTACATTCTCGGGATAACAACCAATTAATATTAAATAGTCAGCGTGAATTTGAATCGGTTCAGAATAAACTAAATAGCAAAAGACTAGAGCTTGCTAATTTAACTCGTGAATATAGTCACGCACAAAAACAAAAAACAGAAGATGATGCTCAGATTGAGCGTTTGTTAGCTGATATTCGCCAAACTAATAATCAAATTGATAATGTTTTTTATGAATATAATCGTACTTGGCGTATTCGCTTTATTAAACGTCGTAACTTATATAACCAATTTACTCAATATAAAGCACGTTTGGAAAATCAACGTAATGAGTATCGAGGCTTAAGAGCTCAGGCAGAAAAGAGTGAAAATCAAGCTCAAAAATTACTGCAAATGCTAACTGGTATGAGAAATACTGTGAATACGCTTTCGACTCAATACGATAAGTTACAAGCAGAATTTAATCGTTTGAAAAATGATTCACAAATGAATAAGGCAAGTTATGCACAGTGGCTCTGTGAAGTTCAAGGGCTTTCTTCTGATATTTGTCGTAAAGTTGCAAAAGTGGCAGATGAAAGTAACATTACTGCCTTTGAAGCGGAAATTGATGCAAACATTACACGTGTTGAATCAGCTCAACAAACTTTAATTAATGCTCAAACTTCTGGCAATCAAAGTGCGGTTAATTCTGCGCAAGTTTCCTTGAATGAGGCGGTATTAGCATTACTGAATAGCCTTGAAAAGGCTTATCAAACTGATCAGGAAATTCAGCAATTTTTAAGTTCTCAATCTTCGACTGTTGCACTGCCAGTGCAAGCTCAGCTTATCAGCCGTTATTCCAATACAGCTTTATCAGAGCTTTCTTCAAGTGTTAATTCGGTATTACAAATTGGACGAAACTTAGATCGTCATTTATTAAGCCAAGATAAATCGAATGTTTGGGTGAATACGGAAGCAAGCCAGAGAACTTATCGTTCCGACTATAATCGTCCATATAAGCAAAATTTAACATTAACTCAAGTTGGCGTCGCTCAGGTATTAAATTCGAACATGCAAATTGGTGCAGTGCTTTCTCATTCTCGTGCGAATAATGAGTTTAATGAAAATGTATCGGGTACAAACCGACTAACTGGCATAAATGGTTTTGTTAAAGGCGAGTGGAATAATGGTGTCTTTGCAAGTTTTGACTTAGGTTATGGACACAGCCGTAACAATGTAAAATTTGACGAAGAAAACAAAACGTTCCACCGAAATATTTTTAGTGTAGGTGGAAATATTGGGGCTTCTTTGGACTGGGGAATTAATGTCACACCTTCAGTTGGTATGCGCTACCACCGTCTATCTAGCACAAACTACCACTTAGACGGTGCAAATATCAACAGTAAAACCTTACATTTAACCACTTACCGTGCTGGTGTAATGTTAGATAAAACGTTTGATATAAATGGTGTAAAATTCACCCCAAGTTTCTCAAGCAATTACTATGATGCCACTCAAAGAAAACTTGCCATTGACGGTGTATTAAGCGTCAATGATGTCACATTAAAACAACAATTTGGACGTTATTTTACTCATGAACTTGGTTTTAGTGCTCAGATGAAACAGTGGAATATAAGCACGAATATTGGAATGCTTAAGGGTTCTGATGTTGCACCACAGAAATTCGCTTCATTAAAGATTGGTTTTACTTGGTAGAAGTGCGGTAGAAATTTAGAGCAAAATAAATACGAGCTTTAAGGACTGATGACGATATTTATCGGACTCAGTCCTTTTTATTTTGTATTTTTTAGGGTGAGGTTTCTAGATTGGAATAAAAAATCAGCCATCAAACAGTGGTTGTATAGTTCTATGTTTGATGGCTGATGAAAATTAGTTTTAATTTTTTTGAATATTAATGACTTGCTTTAGGCAATGCTTTTCCAATTAAAATGCTTACAACTAACATCACTAAAGTCGGAACCAACCAAGCCATTCCTTCAGATGAAAGAGGGAAGTGTTCCAATAATGAATTAATGCTTTCTGGTAACATTTTAACGTTATTTAAGCTGTCACATAAACTAAAACAAACAGTTACGATTAATGTGCTGTTGTATGTAAATTTTATTGATGGAAGTTTTTTGCGTAAGAATTGCAATAATACAAGCACAATAGCTACTGGATAAATTAATAACAAAGCTGGTATCGTTATGCGAAGTAGATCAGTTAAACCATATTGTGAAACAGTGATTGTCATTGCGGTAAAAAGTGCGGCCCAGAATGGGTAAGAAAAACGCACAGAGAATTTTGAAAAATAATCAGCTGCGGCACTCGTTACACCAACAAGTGTTGTTAAGCTTGCTAATATAATGATACCCGCCATAATCCAAGTGCCAGCAGAACCAAATAATACATTTACATAACGAGAGAAAATTTGTCCGCCATTAGTTGCACCTTCTGCAACTGCAGCACTAGTCGCGCCTAGATAGAAAAGCGAAAAATATAAACCCGCAAGTAAGATGACTGAAACAAATCCAGCTGAGATAGTGTATTTCACGATATCTTTGGGTTGAGTTACATTTTTTGCTGCAAGTGCGCGAGCGACGATTCCACCGAAAGCAATAGCTGCGAGTACGTCCATGGTTTGATAACCACTGGTTAAGCCGATTAATAAAGAATGGCCATTTTCATAGGCTTTACTTGGCGCTTGAATTTCAGATAAAGGTGAAATGAAGACAGTGACGGCTACGGCAACTAATAACACAAGCAATGCCGGTGTCATGAATTTACCAACACTTGAAATAATGGTATTTGGGCGAATCATAAAGCCCATCGCGATTAAGTTGAAAATTACTGAAAAGAGGAAACGAACACTCGCATTATCTTCGACTAAGCCTAAAGGTAACCAAGCCATTTCGTAAGCGACATTCGTGATACGTGGCATTGCAAAGGTGGAGCCAATGGTTAGATAAAGTATAACGAGAAAACCAGTGCCCGCCCATTTAGGTAAATCTTTCGTGAGTTCTTCACCACGACCTAAAATAGATACAATAACAAGTGTAATAAAAGGCATTAAAACGCCGGTTAATACAAAACCGAAGGATGCGCCAGCCCAATGCTGTCCTGCAGTGAAGCCTTCCATTGGAGGAAAAATGATGTTACCTGCACCTAAAAATAAGGCGAAGATCATCATTCCTAAAACGATAATATCTTTACGTGAAAACATAATTTTTTGACTCTAAAAATAAAAAGGCCTGCATTCTACTACAAAGTGTAGAAAATCCCTATTCTGTAAAACTAAAAATGTGAATTTCGTCACAATATGAAGAATCTTATCGACAATTCGATAAAAATCCCTGCAAAATCCACCGCACTTTTCCCTTTTAGGGCAAAAATATGCTAGGATTCAGCCTTTGTTAATTTTTTGTTATTTATTTTTGGAAGGAGTTTGCATGGTACAACTGATTCAACGCTTTTTAAAATTAGAATCCGCTGGTGGTATTTTGTTGCTTTTTTCTGCTGCAGTAGCGATGTTGCTGGCTAATTCGCCATTAAGCAGTCAATATAATGATTTTTTGAATTTGCCAGTCAGTTTGCAAATTGGCAGTTTCTCTATTAATAAAACCTTAATTCACTGGATTAACGATGGTTTTATGGCGGTGTTTTTTGTGTTAGTGGGAATGGAAGTTAAAAAAGAATTATTCGAAGGCGCACTTTCTTCCTACCAACAAGCTATTTTCCCTGCTATTGCTGCGGTGGGTGGAATGATCGTACCCGCGTTGGTTTATTGGTTTATTGCAAAACAGGATCCTAGCCTTGCAAACGGCTGGGCTATTCCTATGGCGACAGATATCGCTTTTGCGCTTGGCATCATGGCATTATTGAGTAAGCAAGTGCCATTGCCTCTCAAGATTTTTTTACTCGCACTTGCTATTATTGATGATTTAGGCGCGATTGTTGTAATTGCTCTTTTCTTTTCTCATGAATTAAGTGTGCAGGCTCTAATTTTCTCTGGTATTTCGATTTTGACTTTGGTCTTATTAAACCGCTTTAGAGTTAGCGCGCTTTGTGCCTATATGGTGGTTGGGACAATTTTATGGGCATCTGTTTTAAAATCTGGTGTTCATGCGACGTTGGCTGGTGTGATTATTGGTTTTTGCATTCCATTAAAAGGTAAAAAAGGTGAACGACCATTGCACGATTTTGAGCACATTCTAGCGCCTTGGTCATCCTTCGTTATTTTACCACTCTTTGCATTTGCTAATGCAGGCGTTAGTTTTGACGGTATTGATGTGAGTATGATCTCATCACCATTATTATTGGCTATCGCGTGCGGTTTAATTATTGGTAAACCAGTCGGCGTTTTCGGATTTAGTTATATTTCCGTTAAGTTGGGATTAGCTAAATTACCGGATGGAATCAAGTTTAAACAAATTTTTGCCGTCGCAGTTTTATGTGGTATCGGCTTTACGATGTCAATGTTCTTAGCAAGCCTTGCTTTTGACGCAGATGCTGGAGAAAGTGTTAATACGCTTTCTCGTTTAGGAATCTTACTCGGTTCAACGGTTTCGGCAACGCTTGGGTATTTATTCTTGAAACAAACGACAAAACGAATCTAATCATACACAAAGTGCGGTAAATTGATCTGTAGCCCTAAAAGTTGGACTAAATAATCGACCGATGACATACAAAGTATGTCAAAAAAAGAAAACTATTTAGACAATGCGGAAATGGAAAGTTTATTTGGTCGATTAAAAACGGAATGTTTTTATAGTTGAGAATTTAACTGTAGCGAGGAGATAATTGATACAGTAAGATATTACTATCATTACTACTCCTTAAATGAACATTCCTTTTTAGCAGATCAATTTACAGAACTTTTGTTTTATAAATTCAAGCAAAATTAGATAATGCAATTTCTAATTTATTGGTTGCAATTATTTCGTTGGTTCGAGAATTTTAGTCACCACCTTCAAATACTCAATCGCCAAGCTCTGTTGCGCAACACTGGCATTAAAAACTAAGTCTTCGGAAAGTACGCCACAAGGTTGCGCTTTCGGTACCTCGCCATTTTCGTAAGCCTCGAAATCCTCTCGCCAATCCCCTTCGAAGTAATAATGTTCTAAGCGTTTCATCTTGGGCAAAAACGCCTGCCATTTTTCCAAAAACTGCTCCGCCTCTGCAAGAAAACCATTTGCCTCATCTAAAATACTTTCCATTTCGACAAGTTGAAATAATCGTTCTTTTGATAGCATATTTTTCTCCCATTCAATCAAAGTGCGGTTAAATTTTACCGCACTTTGCTCCTCTTGATATCTTACTAACTCTCGAAAGGCATAGCATAAATAATCTATATTGAATGTAAAGAATGTAAAGATTGTAAAGTTTGGTAAAGATACTTTTCATTTATTGTTGTTCTCTATAGAATCTGCGCTCTATAGTCTTAAACAGGCTGCTTTTCAACATAAGTCTTTTATTATTTTTCATACAACAAGCAACGGATTGCTCATTTATTTGAGTTTAGGAGAAAGAATCTAATGAACAACATTTTTAAAGTAATTTGGAATCACGCCACGCAAACTTGGACAGCTGTGGGGGAATTAGCCTCAGCCAAAGGTAAATCAAAATCTATAAAATTAGCGGCAATTTCTACCGCACTTTTGGGAAGTGTTAGTGGAGTTCAAGCCGCCACACATACGGCTGCGGACAGCCTGATTGCCATATCGGATGATTCGGCGGCAGGTACAACAGCCATTCCGACCGACGAACAAGCCAAAACAACCGGCAAAGATTCCATTGCCGTAGGCAAAAAAGCGGCAGCAGGAGAAAATAGCAATGTTGAAGGTGCAACGGCAATAGGTCATGGTGCTAATGCAGAAACCAACGACTCGCTTGCGATTGGCTCGGGTGCAAACGTCATCATGAGTGCTAATAAGGCTCTCAACAAACGCAGCATTGCCATCGGCGCGCAGGCACGTGTCGAACCAAGACCGGACGGCGGCGTATCAAATGACGTACATGATGCGATTGCCATCGGCACCCGTGCGACGGCAACGGCGGGCAGTTCGGTGGTTATCGGCCAAGATGCCAGAAGCAAGCGGGGATTGGTTGCCACTTTCCAATCAGGTGAAAACACCGTTGCCATCGGCTCCAACGCCAGCGCAGACTGGGGCAGCAGTATTGCTATCGGTGCAAACTCAAGAACCATTGTAGGAAACGGTATCGCCATCGGCAGGGATGCGACTGCCATGTATAAAATAGATAGGCTGGCGAACGATGGAGAGGGACGAATCTTTACCTCCATGGCATTGGGAGAAAAAGCCACCTCTATCGGCGGTGCATCGATTGCCGCAGGTATCGAAGCCAAATCGGCAGGGGTGAAATCCGTTGCAGTCGGTAACAAAGCCTTTGCCAACGGTTTGCAAAGTATTGCGATTGGCGATAAGACATACAGTTCGGACAGATCCTCTATCGCAATGGGTGCATATGCCGAAACCGGTTGGAACAGTGCGCAGCGTGCCATTGCTATTGGCCGACAAGCACACGCTGCAACAACTGATGCTTCTGCCTTCGGTGTTCAAAGCTTTGCCGGCGGTGTCCGCAGTACGGCGATTGGCACAAAGGCTAATACCTATGGAAATCAGACATTAGCTGTGGGATCATCTACCCAAAACGGGGTTGGTCCAATGGCAATTTCTGAGAATGCAATGGTATTCGGCACAGATTCACGGTCAATCGGTAGTAGCACTATTGCACTTGGTAATGAAGCGATTGCAGGGGTAACAGAGACTGATGCCAATACAATCAGGGAGGCTTACAAAACATACCGCTCCGCCTACAACACATACAGCAATTTGAATAAAGCGGTTAATAGTGCGGATGCCGACGATTATGCGGCAAAAACCAATTTATCTACCGAAGCGCAAAACCTTAGACTCCTGATTAACAGATACGCCGAAACCGGCACGATTTATCAGGCTGAAAATAACAAAATTCAAAACGAGTTGACTGCGGCAGGCATTACATTCAGCGAATTGACCACGCTGGCGGGAAAATTAACGGCAAGCGGTGAAGCAGATATGGTAAATGCACAACCGATGCTTGATAACGAAGCGCTGATTAACAAAATCGCCGCCATCAAAAATACCGAAACCGGTAAAGCAAACGAGCATCTGGCTTATTTGGTCAACCTGGCAAAACGGTTGCAAAACGGCATCACCAAAGCAAAAACAGCACAAACCGCTTTAAGCACTGCCAAAACAGCTCAGACATCTGGTAAAGCAGCATACGATGAAGCCAAAAAAGTATTTGAAGCAACATACGGCAGCGGCAAATCCAAAACCGGTGCCATTGCCATCGGTCGTTCTTCCGTTGCAGCGGCAGAAAAATCCGTTGCATTGGGCGATGATGCGGAAGTGTTAAGCAAAGATTCAACCAACGCCTTTTCCGCTGCGAAAAATGCCAAGGTATATGGCACATCGCCTAATGCGGTAGTAATTGGTGCAGATGCAAAAGCAGGTTTAACAGGTTTTTCTACCATTGAGGGCGTTAGACGATACGGTTCTGCTGATGCACCAAATGCAACCGCTGTCGGCTCATCTAGCCATGTTCTTTTTGAAAAGGGCTCTGCTTTTGGTTATAACAATAAAGTAAGAGGGAAAAGCGCAGGGGCATTTGGTGTAAACAATATTGTCGGAGAAAATCCGGTATGGACTGCTACGGGTGACAATACTGCCTCAGTCTCGCCTAAAGAAGGCCAAAGCGGAGAGAATTCTTTCGTTGTTGGTTCAAACAACTGGGTATGGGCAAAAAATGTCATGGTGTTGGGTAATAATGTCAGAGTCTATGGCATAGGCCGCCGCCTGGAAAACCGTGAAAACGCCGTTGTATTAGGTAACAACAGTGATGGTGAGCCAACGGTGAAAAAAGTAAACTCTGCTAACGTAAACGGACTGGTTTATAGCGGCTTTAAAGGTAATTTAGGTGCAACCAAAATAGACGGTTCTGAAGCAGAAAAAGCCGATTTGGCATTGCAAGGACGTTTTGTTTCTATTGGTACGGAAACTACAGATAAAGACGGCACTACCGTTTACGGCGAACGCCAAATCAAACACGTTGCATCGGGCGAGATTTCTTCAACCTCAACCGATGCGATTAACGGTTCACAACTTTATGCCGTCGCTTCCGGCTTGCGTGATGCGTTCCCGGTGGTTTATACCGATTCAGACGGCAATAAAGTCGTGAAATACCCTGACGGCAAATATTACCCGGAAGGTACGGTAAACATTGACGGCCAATACTATCCTGCCGGTACAGTAAAAATCGGTGATAAATATTATCCTGCCGGTACAATGGAAGATAATGTTGGTGATGCAACGGAAGTAAGTCAAATACAACCAATTGCTAATGTGATTGCGTCAATGAACAATCCAACGAATACCGAAGCAGGCAAAGCCGGCAATAACGTAACCCTGACCAACGTGGCGCAGGGTGCAAATACTATTGCTTATGATAAAGATGGTAATCAGTTGGTAAAAGTAGGTGATCAATATTATGCTGTTACCCAACTGAACGATGGAAAATTAATTCTAAATCCATCTGTTTCAACAGCAGCAACTGAGGCAGAATTAACAGCACTAGCAGCACCAGATACGACTAAAACAGCAGAAGAAAATTTAGCGAAAAAACTAGATGGCACAGTAAAAGCGAAAAAAACAGGTTTGGCAGATTTAGAACATTCTGTTAATAGTAATGCTATTACTGTTACTGATGCTAAAAACTTAGGCTTTGTAGTTTCAACAGGCAATGATGGATATGCTGATAAAGTTACCAACGCAAATGAAGTTCGTTTTAATGGTAAAGATGGCATTAAAGTAACAGGTGAAACAGATGAAAAAGGTATTCGTCATATCAATATTTCTCTTGAGAAAGGTGAAGTAGTTAAAAAAGGCGAATATAACATTGGTGGCACAACTTATGTTAATCTTGGCGGTAAACTCTACAAAAGAGAAGACGTAGATTTCAGCGGTGAAACTCCAACAGCAAAACAAGGTAAACAGCCTTCAAATTACACGGTAAATGCTGATGGAAAAGTGGTAGATAACACCACAACAACCCCTGTTGAGGTAAGTAATGTTGATAAAGGTAATCACTTTGTTGATGGCAACACGGTTTACAAAGCGATCCAAGAATCAGGTTGGACGGTAGGTAAAGCCAAAGATGCTTTTGCAAACGATAAATTCCAAAATGCAGATGAAAAAGTTAATCCAAATGATGAACTCCGTTTCGCCGATGGGAAAGGCATCACGGTAAAAACTGCAACAGTTAAAACGATTAATTCAAATGGCGAAAAAGAAACTTCAACCGTAGTGAAATTCGACACTGATTTGCCTATTAATTACGCAAACGTGAAAAATTCAGCTGGTGATAACTTAAAACAAGCGAATGATGGTAACTGGTATAAAGAGGCTGATGTTAATAATGATGGCACGGTTAAGTTAGACAACAACGGCAACAAACCTACACCAGAAACTGCGGTGAAATCGGGCGCTACTTTATCTGATGCCAACTCAAATATGGGCAAAAATCCATACCGCACTACAATTGAAGATAAAGCAATAGCTGCGGCTATTGAAAAAGTACGAGGCGAGAATCCAACTGCAACCGTAGAACAACTTTTACCAAAAGTCTTGGAAGAGGCTGCGAAGCAAGTTGCTGAATTGGAGAAAGCTGAAAAAACTGGCAAAGACAAAGATGTGATTAACGCAGGTAAAGACGGCGTTCAACTGAATAACGTCGGCTGGGCTGAAAACCCAGATCAAGCAGTGAACAAAGACCAACTCGATCAAACTGTGAATAAATCGGGCTTCTTTGTTCAACAAAACGGTAAAACAACCGTAGAAAACGCTGCGAACAAAGATGAAACTGATCCGGCGAAATCTGAAAAAGTAACGCCTAACGATGTAGTCAACTTTGTAAATGGTAAAGGTACTATTATTAAAGCAGTAACTAAACGCGATGCTGCTACAGGTGTAGATACGACGACAGTTTCTGTGGATGTTGATACCAGCACATTAAGTTTACCTAAGGGGGCAAATACCATTGCTTACAATAACGACGGTGAGCAAATCGTAAATGTAGATGGTACATATTACAAAGCTGGCGACTTAACAAATGGTAAACCAAACACTGGTGCCGTAGCACAAACACCAGTTACTCCAGCAACGGATAAACCTGTTGAGAAAGCTAAAAATGGTTTAGTCGATTTAGATAACTCTAATGTCGGAAACGCAATTACCATTTCTGATGCGAAAAACTTAGGTTGGGTGGTTTCAACCTCTGACAATAACGTCGCTACCGCCGTGAAAAATGCGGATGTAGTTGACTTTAAAGCAGAGGCAGGTACTGGACTTACCGTAAAAGGCAAGTCTGAAAACGGCAAGATGACTGTAACTGTAGGCAACGACTACCTCAAAGCAAACGCTACCGGCGAAGCTGCGAAAGCAACCGCACCAAACAGCGTGGCAATTGGTGGAAACAGCAATGCAGCCGTTGAAGATGCAGTTGCTATTGGCAACGGTGCTACAGTTGGAGCAGAGGCAACCAAAGGTTCTGTCGCAATCGGAGCTGGTGCGAAAGCCGGTAAAGCAAATGTTGGTAGTTATAGTATTGATCCTTCAGCTACTGTTGCTGGTAAAACAGGTCCAGACACTCGTGTAGTTTCTGTAGGTGATAAAGGTAACGAAGCGCAAATCCAAAATGTTGCAACAGGTGTAATCTCTGCAACTTCAACTGATGCAATAAATGGTAGCCAATTACATGCAACCAATGTTCAAGTGAATAAAAATACACAGAATATTAATCACGTTGAAGGTAAAGTAGATAATCTTAGTCAAGTTATTAACAACCATGCAGGTGAATTTAACCGCCTAGACAGAAAAGTTAATAAACAAGGCAAAGAAGCCCGTGCTGGTATCGCGGGTGCAAATGCAGCGGCAGCATTACCACAGGTTTACAAACCAGGTAAATCAATGGTTGCGGCTTCAGCAGGTACCTTCAAAGGCCAAAATGCTTTAGCTGTGGGTTACTCTCGTGCAAGCGACAATGGTAAGGTGATCTTAAAACTTCAAGGCAACGCAAACACCAGTGGTGATGTCGGTGCTGGCGTAGGCGTGGGTTACCAATGGTAATAGCGTAATCGTTTATGATGGGATGATCTGCACCCCAAAAAGTTGGACTAAATAAACCAACAATTGAGGTGCAGATTTTACTATGGGTAAACAAGCCAATGGAATCATTTTATATTCAGACCAAGACTCTCGTATCTGATAATAGCTTATCGTCTAATTTTGGCTACAAATCGCATCATTCCAAAGTATGTCTAGAAAAGGAGATAGTTAATACCATAAAGGATTATTGGGATTACTATAATCACTAACGAATTCAACTGAAATTAAAAAGGACTGAATACGATACAATATCGTCATCAGTCCTTAAGTAAATAGCCCAGTTTTTTTGGGCTCAGATCAAATTTACCGCACTTTTTAACACCTATTGTCTAGCTTGAACTTCTGCGTTGGCGTAATCAATGGTAACAACCTTACCAGGTAATAACGCACCAGATAGAATTTGTTGTGCCAAGCTGTTTTCGATCTCTTGTTGAATTGCACGTTTCAATGGACGTGCACCATAAATTGGATCGTAACCCACTTCAGCAATGAAATCTAATAAAGCGTCGGTAAACACTAATTCGTAGCCACGAGTTTCCATACGTTTTGCTAAGCGCTCTAATTGAATATTTGCAATCGCACGAATATTCTCTTTACCAAGTGGATGGAATACCACTGCCTCATCAATACGGTTGATAAATTCCGGACGGAAATGTTGGCTAACAACCGACATCACTAAGGCCTTCATTTCGCTATAGCTTTCCTCTTTGTTACCTTGGATTAAATCAGAACCCAAGTTAGAGGTCATAATCACCACGGTGTTACGGAAGTCCACGGTACGACCTTGCCCATCAGTTAAACGACCATCATCCAACACCTGTAATAAAATGTTGAATACATCCGCATGGGCTTTTTCAACTTCATCTAATAAGATCACTGAATACGGACGACGACGAACAGCTTCAGTTAAATAACCGCCTTCTTCATAACCAACATAACCTGGAGGCGCCCCCACTAAACGAGAGACACTGTGTTTTTCCATAAACTCTGACATATCAATGCGCACCATGGCATCTTCACTATCAAACAAGAATTTAGCCAAAGTTTTGCAAAGCTCTGTTTTACCGACACCTGTTGGCCCTAAGAACAAGAAAGAACCAATTGGGCGATTAGGATCGGAAAGACCTGCACGACTACGACGAATCGCATTTGCTACCGCATCTACCGCTTCTTCTTGGCCAATCACTCGTTTATGTAGTTCATCTTCCATGCGCAAGAGTTTTTCTTTCTCGCCTTCCATCATTTTTGATACTGGAATGCCAGTGGCTTTAGAAAGTACTTCTGCGATTTCTTCATCTGTGACGCGATAGCGCAAAAGCGTCATTTCTTTTCCTTCGCTGGTTTCAGCTTGCTCAAGTTGCTTTTCAAGAGCAGGGATGCGGCCATATTGCAACTCAGACATTTTAGCTAAATCACCCGCGCGACGAGCTTGTTCTAGTTCGGTTTTTGCAGTATCTAATTCTTGTTTAATATGTTGAGAGCCAGAAAGTGTCGCTTTTTCAGATTTCCACACTTCTTCAAGTTCAGCATATTCACGTTCTTTTTCAGCCAATTCTTTCTCTAACATTTCTAAACGTTTGCGACTTGCTTCGTCTTCTTCTTTTTGTAACGCTTGTTGTTCCAATTTTAATTGGATAATACGACGTTCAAGGCGATCAAGCGGTTCAGGTTTAGAATCTATTTCCATACGAATGCTAGACGCTGCTTCATCGATCAAATCAATCGCTTTATCTGGTAACTGACGATCGGAAATATAACGATGTGAAAGCGTTGCTGCAGCGACAATCGCAGGGTCAGTAATATCTACATGGTGGTGAATTTCATAACGTTCTTTCAAACCACGTAAGATAGCAATGGTATCTTCTACACTTGGCTCGTCCACAAATACTTTTTGGAAACGACGTTCAAGTGCGGCATCTTTTTCGATATATTGACGATATTCATCTAAAGTGGTTGCCCCCACACAATGTAATTCACCGCGTGCTAAACTTGGTTTTAATAAGTTACCCGCATCCATCGCACCATCGGTTTTACCTGCGCCGACCATAGTATGAATTTCATCAATAAAGAGAATCACTCGACCTTCTTCTTTCGAAAGTTCATTGAGCACCGCTTTTAAACGTTCTTCAAATTCACCACGATATTTCGCACCAGCAATCAATGCGCCCATATCTAATGAAAGGACGCGTTTATTTTTCAAACCTTCAGGCACTTCACCATTTACAATACGTTGTGCCAAGCCTTCTACAATCGCCGTTTTTCCCACACCTGGTTCACCAATTAACACAGGGTTATTTTTGGTACGACGTTGTAATACTTGAATCGCTCGACGAATTTCTTCATCACGCCCAATAACGGGGTCAAGTTTGCCACTTTCTGCACGAGCAGTTAAATCAATCGTATATTTTTCTAATGCTTGTCTGCTTTCTTCTGCATTTTGATCATTCACGTTTTGTCCCCCTCTAATTTGCTGAATGGCTTGCGAAATTTGTTCTTTTTTCGCACCGCACTTTTTCAAAATATCGCTGATCGTTCCTCGTTCTTCTAAAGCTGCAAGTAAAAACAATTCGCTCGAAATAAATTTATCTTGGTTTTGCTGTGCAAATTTATCGCATAGATTAAGTAAATTAATAAGCTGACGTGAAAGTTGGACATCACCGCCATTGCCAATCACTTGTGGCAATTTATTTAGTTCAGTCTTTAACTCATTACGCAATAACGCCACATTTACGCCACTTGCAGTTAAAATTGGCGCAATGGAGCCGCCCTGTTGATTTAAAAGTGCGGTCAATAAATGCACGGGTTCAATAAATTGATTGTCTTTTCCGATAGCAAGTGATTGTGCTTCGCTTAAAGCTTCTTGAAATTTTGTCGTAAATTTTTCAATGTTCATACAATTTCCTCAATTTGGTTTTGGCTTTCGCCGTTTGCCCAAATTAAGTAAGATCGTTTGAATGGATTTCAAGAGAAAAATTGAAATATTTTTGATTTTATCTATCAATAAAAATTTGATGATAGGTTTCAACCCACCAAAATATCGAATAGAGGGACATCCCAATGCTCGGTGGGAAGATTTTCTACTTGCTGACATTGATGTGCTAAACCAACTGGAATAAAAGACTTATTTTGCCAATTCTGTAACATGCGATCATAAAATCCACCGCCCATGCCAAGTCGGTTTCCCTGTTTATCAAAAGCCACCAATGGCGTAAATAAAATATCCAGTTCATTTAATGGCAAAACATTTTGAACATTCAGCTTAGGCTCCCAAATACCAAACTGATTTTGTCTCATTGGCGTATCAGGTAAATAGTGTAAAAACAATAAATGATGTTGAGTAAAAGGATGTAAAACAGGCAAATACACATTTTTGTTTTGTATCCAAAGGGATTGGATTAAGGCTTTTGTAGAAATTTCACCATCAAAAGAAAAATATAATGCAATATTTTTGGCTTGTCGTTGAACGATAAGATTTAACGCCTGTTGAGTCACTGATTGTTCAGCTTGTTGCTGTTTAAGTGCGGTTAAATTTGCTCGTATTTTTCGAATTTCAGTGCGAATTTGCTGGCGTTTTTGAATATTCATAGAAATGAAAGAAGATAGGACCCAGAGTGCCGCTGCGGGCAGTAGTCCTTGAACCCGACGGTTCAAGGAAATCAGTTGATACCGTTTTCAGGTTTCTTAGCCCAATGAACGAGTCAAAGGTTAAGCCTACACACCAACGATAGGAAACCAATTTATAAGATTTAAAGTATCGGCTCAGGGACATAGCCTACTGACGAACACTCTAGGTAATTCTTATGGGTTTATACTAGCCCAAATTCTCAGTATTGACTAGCATTTATTTGTCAATTTTCACGAGTTGATTATAAAACGACAAAAGAGTGTGATAACACAGATTAGTTTTAGGTATTTATTGCTCTTGGAGAGAAGAATCTAAAGAATATTGCGGTGACTTAAGTGATTTTTAACTAATTGCACTGAATTAACTACATCTTTTAATTTGAAAAAATCTCAGCCCTATTTCACCGCACTTTCCAATTTAATATTGTTCTTTATTGACACGGATATTTTCTAACGAATGATCTAATTGTTGGATACCCGTTCTCAATACCTCTTCAATTTTAGCCGCTTTATTTTTTTCTTGGCTTAATTCAAAACTCAAATTGAGTGCCACAATTGAAAGAACGCGATCAAGCTGAATGAGGCCTGTCTTTTCTTTCATTTCGGAAACCAATATATCTAAATTACGCGCAGCTTGGCGCAGTAATTCTTCTTGTTCAACGGGCACGTTTAAACGCAAGACCTGACCCAAAACTAAAATTTCGACCAATTTTAACGACATTTGATTTCCTTAAATTAAATATTTGAGTGGCTGATATTATGCCATAGCAAAAAACGTTCGTCACAAATTTTACATTTAATCCGCCGTTCGCTCATCACCATAAATTACGCTATAATGCCCGCATTTTTCAGTTTAAAACGAGATTTTTATGGCCCAAATTGCAGCAAATCCGCTTATATTAGTGGATGGTTCTTCTTATTTATATCGTGCATTTCACGCCT
Organism: Haemophilus haemolyticus; assembly: GCF_003490935.1. Taxonomy (GTDB): domain Bacteria; phylum Pseudomonadota; class Gammaproteobacteria; order Enterobacterales; family Pasteurellaceae; genus Haemophilus; species Haemophilus haemolyticus_M. The sequence goes on from NZ_QQGD01000002.1 coordinate 32,805, forward strand.
TTCCTCCTTTAACCAATGCCGCAGGTGAGCCTACAGGTGCGATGTACGGCGTTTTAAATATGTTAAAAAGCCTCATCTCACAAGTGCAGCCCACTCATATAGCTGTTGTTTTTGATGCAAAAGGGAAAACATTTCGTGATGAAATGTTTGAACAATATAAATCTCATCGACCGCCAATGCCTGATGATTTACGCAAACAAATTCAGCCTTTGCACGATATGATTCGTGCACTGGGGATTCCGCTTTTAGTAGTGGAAGGAGTTGAGGCTGATGATGTGATCGGCACACTCGCACTACAAGCCTCTCGTTTGGGTAAAAAAGTGCTCATTAGTACTGGCGATAAAGATATGGCACAGTTAGTTGATGACAATATTATGCTCATCAACACCATGAATAATAGCTTATTAGATCGCGAGGGCGTGATTGAAAAATACGGTATTCCACCTGAACTCATCATTGATTATCTAGCACTCATGGGCGATAGTGCAGATAACATTCCGGGCGTTGCTGGCGTTGGCGAAAAAACCGCACTTGGTTTATTGCAAGGCATCGGAAGTATGGCTGAAATTTATGCCAATCTTGAGAAAGTAGCAGAATTACCAATTCGTGGTGCGAAAAAACTAGGTGAAAAATTATTGGCAGAAAAAACCAATGCCGATCTTTCTTATACATTAGCAACCATCAAAACGGATGTTAAACTTAACGTGACAACAGATGAATTGTTGCTTGGAGAAAGCCAAAACGATCAACTTATTGAATATTTTGCTCGCTACGAATTTAAACGCTGGCTTAATGAAGTGATGAATGGTGCTGATTCTATTACTCAAACCACTGAACAACCAGTAAAAATAAACCAGTATCAGGTGACCTCACCAGCTCAAAATTCGATAGAAAATAGTGCGGTAGAAAATACGCCTAAAATTCAAATTGATCGTACTAAATATGAAACCTTACTCACTCAAGCGGATTTAATGCGCTGGATTGAAAAGCTGAATGCAGCAAAACTCATTGCAGTCGATACTGAAACAGACAGCCTTAATTATATGTCTGCGAATTTAGTGGGTATCTCTTTTGCTCTTGAAAATGGCGAAGCCGCTTATTTACCATTGCAATTGGATTATTTGGATGCACCAAAAACACTCGAAAAATCGACCGCACTTTCTGCAATCAAACCTATTTTAGAAAATCCTAATATTCACAAAATTGGACAAAATATTAAATTTGATGAAAGTATTTTTGCCCGTCATGGCATTGAATTACAAGGTGTTGAATTTGATACGATGCTGCTTTCTTATACGCTAAACAGTACTGGTCGTCATAATATGGACGATTTAGCTAAACGTTATTTAGGGCATGAGACTATAGAATTTGAAAGCATTGCAGGAAAAGGGAAAGGCCAGCTTACGTTTAATCAAATTCCATTAGAACAAGCCACAGAATACGCGGCAGAAGATGCAGATGTGACCATGAAATTACAGCAAGCACTGTGGTTGAAACTGCAAGAAGAACCAACGCTTGTTGAATTGTATAAAACAATGGAATTACCATTACTTCATGTGCTTTCTCGCATGGAACGTACAGGCGTTTTGATTGATAGTGATTCCCTCTTTATACAATCTAACGAAATTGCCACGAGATTAACCGCACTTGAAGAACAAGCTTACGCATTAGCGGGGCAGCCATTTAATTTGGCCTCCACCAAACAATTACAAGAAATTTTGTTTGATAAACTTGGGCTACCTGTTTTACAAAAAACACCAAAAGGTGCGCCATCAACGAATGAAGAAGTATTGGAAGAATTAGCCTATAGCCACGAATTACCAAAAATTTTGGTTGAACATCGTGGCTTAAGTAAACTTAAATCCACTTACACGGATAAACTGCCTCAAATGGTCAACTCACAAACGGGCCGAGTGCATACCTCTTATCATCAAGCAGTTACGGCGACAGGGCGTTTATCATCAAGTGATCCAAACCTACAAAATATCCCAATTCGGAATGAAGAGGGTCGTCGTATTCGACAAGCATTTATCGCGCGTGAAGGTTATTCGATTGTCGCCGCTGACTATTCTCAAATTGAGTTACGCATTATGGCGCATCTTTCCGGCGATCAAGGTTTAATTAACGCCTTCTCTCAAGGCAAGGATATTCACCGCTCCACGGCAGCTGAAATCTTCGGTGTATCATTAGATGAAGTCACCAGCGAGCAACGTCGCAATGCTAAAGCAATTAATTTCGGCTTAATTTATGGAATGTCCGCGTTTGGACTTTCACGCCAACTGGGTATTTCCCGTCCAGATGCACAAAAATACATGGATTTATATTTCCAACGCTACCCTGGCGTACAGCAATTTATGACTGATATCCGTGAAAAAGCGAAAGCACAAGGCTATGTGGAAACGCTATTTGGTCGCCGTTTATATTTACCTGATATTAATTCTAGCAATGCAATGCGTCGTAAAGGAGCAGAACGCGTAGCGATCAATGCACCGATGCAAGGCACGGCTGCGGATATTATTAAACGAGCAATGATTAAACTTGATGAAGTCATCCGTCACGATCCAGATATTGAAATGATTATGCAAGTACACGATGAATTAGTGTTTGAAGTGCGGTCAGAAAAAGTAGAATTTTTCCGTGAGCAAATTAAACAACACATGGAAGCCGCTGCTGAATTAGTTGTTCCATTGATTGTGGAAGTGGGTGTTGGACAAAATTGGGATGAAGCGCACTAAGGAATTTAGCCATGAATAAAGTTATTCAAAGTCGCCACTTTACGGCAGAACGTGCCTGGGGAGCCCTTGATATTACCAATATGAATGGTATTTCGGTGCGTCTTCACTGGACAAATAAACCTTACAAATGGCATATCAATGACGGTGAAGAAGTCTTTGCGGTGATGGATGGTACGGTGGAAATGCGCTACAAAGAAGATGCTCAAGAGAAAGCCGTATTGCTCCATACGGGTGATATTTTTTATGCGGGTATCGGTACCGAACATGTTGCTCATCCACAAGGTGAAGTGCGTATATTAGTCATAGAGAAAGAAGACAGTATTTAACAAATTAAAAAGAATTTTATGAATCAAGAAAGACTTAACGAAATTGAAAAACCATTACTCCACATCGTTAAACATGATGTTGTGCCAGCCCTAGGCTGTACTGAACCCATTTCTCTTGCGCTCGCATCTGCTACAGCGGCTAAATATTTAGGAAAAACGCCTGAACGCATTAAAGCCAAAGTTTCACCGAATCTGATGAAAAATGGCTTGGGTGTTGCTGTTCCAGGAACTGGCATGGTCGGCTTACCTATTGCTGCAGCAATTGGTGCATTAGGCGGTAATCCAGATGGTGGTTTAGAAGTATTAAAACATATTACGCCAGAACAAGTTATTGCCGCTAAATCTATGCTTGAACAAAAATTAGTGAGTGTAGATATTCATCAAACCGAACATATTTTATATTCAGAATCAACATTATTTGCCGATAATGATTACGTGAAAGTAGCCATTCAAGATCAGCATACTAATATTATTTTGATCGAAAAAAATGGTGAAATACTTTTTCAAAAAGTGGAGGATGAATGTGCTAATTGCGATCCTTACGAAGTTTTTAAACAAATTAGTGCACGAGAGATTTTTGAATTTTCCAATGAGGTTGAATTAGAACAAATTCGTTTTATTCGTCAAGCCGCTGAGCTTAATCGAGCGCTTTCAGATGAAGGTTTGCGAGAAAATTATGGCTTGCATATTGGTCGCACGTTGAGAAAACAAGTGGGTAGTGGTTTAATTTCTGATGATTTGCTAAGCAAAATTATGATTGAAACTACAGCCGCATCAGATGCAAGAATGGGCGGGGCAACCTTGCCAGCGATGAGTAATTCTGGTTCGGGCAATCAAGGAATTGCTGCAACGATGCCTGTTGTCGTTGTTGCAGATTATCTCAAGGTGAATGAGGAAAAAAGAATACGTGCACTTTTCTTATCTCACTTAATGGCCATTTATATTCATAGTAAATTGCCAAAACTCTCCGCACTTTGTGCTGTAACTACGGCATCAATGGGAAGCTGTGCAGGCATTGCTTATTTACTCACAGGCAAATTTGAAACAGCGAGTATGGGAATTTGCAGTATGATTGGCGATATTAGTGGCATCATCTGTGATGGCGCAGCCAATAGCTGTGCAATGAAAGTCTCCACCAGCGTTGCTTCAGGCTATAAATCGGTACTTATGGCAATGGATGAGACCCATGTTACTGGTAATGAAGGTATTGTCGAACATGATCTTGATCGAACCATTGATAATCTCTGTGCTATCGCATCAAAAAGCATGCAACATATCGACAGACAAGTTATTGAAATTATGGTGAGTAAACCTTGTCCTTAATGAAAATAAAGTGCGGTAAAAATAAAGAAATTTCAATTCCATTGGCTTTATCGTAAACAAAAGGGTTGAATATGAATCTATACTCACCCCTTTACCTTCATTAAGAGACGATATTATTTATCGCTTTCTTTTTCGTGTGGATTGCCTTTGACGCCAATATGAGAAATTTCCCCATTAGCATCAATCAAATAAGCTTGGCCAAAACCTCTTACAAAACGGCCTGTACCAAATGTAAGTTCAACTAAATCAAAATCAGTAAATTCACGGATCGTTTTAATTCCGCCTACATCATTCATAGTTTCGGCTAATTTATCTAAGACTTGTTCAACAATTGGATCTTCACGAGGAATAAAACGTGCACTTGCTTTATAACGTAAGCGAGTACGCACAATAATTGATTTCGCTTTGTTTTCATCTTCTAAAAACATCACCTCCGCTTGATTCGGATTGCGTTTCAAATTGTCATAATGCTCTGCAATGGCACTGATATAAATATAATATTTTCCATCAAGCAAAATAATTGGCGCATAAGATGCCATCGGTAAGCCATCTTTATCTAAAGTAGCAAGCACACAGCTTTTAAACTCTTGACGAAATTCATCAATTTTAGCTTTGATACGATCGTAATTCGCAACTGGTTTATTTTCTACACAAAGATTGATGATCGCTTGTTTAATTGAACCTGCGTCAGCTTGTTGTGGAAATTCCACGCGTAATGTTTTGCCACCATTATATTTAAAATCTAAACCACCAAAATCTACATTAACTAATGTGACATCCGTGATTTCATTTACGCCACCAAATTTTTTACAAAGAGCAGCCATATCATCTTGGTGATGATCATTCATGTGAGTGATAATTCTATTGAAATCCATTTTTGTTCCTTATATTTACAATTAATCTCATTATTCTACGGATTCTATTCCGTTAGGAATAATGTTGAGCATTATACTCAAGTAAAATATATTTAACATATTTTTCACAAAATAATAATATTTAAAAGAAAAAGGCCCTTAAGAAATAAGGGCCCAAAAGAACTGAAATAGTATTAATTATTTACCATCAACACTCACACCATAGAACGCATCATAGCCAAATGGGCTTTGAACATAGCCTTTTACGCGTGGACTAAGTGGTGCAAAACCAACAGAATGTGCTACCGGAATCCAAGGTGCTTGATTATGAATGATAACTTGCGCTTGTTTATAAAGTGCGGTGCGTTCTTCCTTATTTGTTAATCCAATTGCTTTATCTAGTAATGCATCAAATTCTGGATTTTTAAAACGAGCCATATTGGAATTACCCGCATTAGAACTTGCCAATAATGGAGATAAGAAGTTATCAGGGTCACCATTATCACCAGACCAACCAAAGATACCAGCAGTTAACTCACCCGCTTTCGCACGTTTTTGGTAATCCGCCCATTCATAGGTAACTGGGTTAGTTTTTACACCAACTTTTGCCCAGTCCGCCATGATAAGTTCAGCCATGCGTTTTGGATTTGGATTAGAGGCACGTACAACAGGTTGAATCCAAAAATCAGTTTCAAAACCATTTGGGTAACCCGCTTCTGCTAAAAGCTGTTTTGCTTTTTCTGGATCGTATGGATAATCTTGAACTTCATCGTTGTAACTCCAAATTGTTGGAGGAAGTGGATTTTTAGCTGGTGTGCCTGCGCCTTGGTAAACAGCTTCAATAATCGCTTTTTTATCCACTGCGTAGTTCAATGCTTGACGAACTTTGACATTATCAAATGGTGCTTTTTCGGTATTGAATGCGATATACGCCACGTTCAAACCTTTTTGTTCCAAAAGTTGTACTTTTGGATCTGTTTTCATTTTTGCTAAATCCGCTACATTCGGGAATAAAATTAAATCACAAGAGCCAGCCTGTAATTTTGCATAACGTGTTGTCGCATCTGGCACAATATTGATAACTAAACGATCCAATGGTGTTCTACCCTTCCAATAGTTTTCGTTTGCTACATATTGAGCGGCTTGATCCGTTTTGTAATCAACAAATACAAATGGTCCCGTCCCTACTGGGCGATTATCAATTGTTTCTGGCTTACCTGCTTTCAGCATTGCATCAGCATATTCTGCGGAATAAATAGAAATAAAATCCATGCCTAAACTTGCCAAGAAAGTTGCATCTTTCTTGTTTAAGGTAATACGAATTGTATTGTCATCTACTTTCTCCACTGATTTCAACAATTCAGGGAATTTCATTGCTTTGAAATATGGATAAGTCCCTTTAGATACATTGTGATATGGATGATTCGGATCTAACTGACGTTGGAATGAGAATACAACATCATCCGCATTAAAATCACGTATTGGGGTAAATTCTTTTGTTGTATGGAATTTAACACCTTTTCTTAAATGGAATGTGTAAGTTAAACCATCATCGCTAATTTCCCAGCTTTCAGCTAGGGCAGGTTCAATATCTGTTGAGCCTTTTTTAAATTCAACTAAGCGGTTATACACTTGTTGTGAACTTGCATTATAAGACGTCCCTTCCATCACAAGTGCAGGGCTAAATCCTAAAGGTGCTTTTGCTGTACAGTAAACAAAAGTATTGTTAGATGCAGATTTGGTTTCAGATTGTACGGTCGGTTTATTTGCTGAACCTGATTGATCGCAGGCTGCTAATACAAGAGTTGCAGCCGCAAGAGTTAGTGTTGATTTTAGCTTCATGATAGTTCCTCACTTTGTTGGCAGAGATTTATTAGAGCCTTGTCATATAACCAAGATGCTAGATAAATCCTATCTAAAATAAATGTTTAATAAGATATAAGCAAATGCTGCTTTTTTTAAATAAAAAAATTCTATGGATTATAACAAATTAATCTAAGGATCCTTCCGTAAATGATCGCCATCATTTTTATGTAATTTTATAAGCGACCAAACTAAGGCGATTGTAAAAAGTGATGAGGTTAAGAAAGTATAGCTAAATGCCTGTTGTAAGCCATCACTCGAGCTAAAGAAATGTCTATAAAGATTTAGAATTATCGATGAAATGGCAATACCAAATCCAATCCCAACTTGCTGCACAATACTTAATACTGTAGAACCTGTGCCTGCCTGTTGTTTTGAAAGATCACCAACAGTCAACGTATTAATTGAAGTGAAAATTATCGACATGCAAGCGCCATACCACATGAGATTACAAATAATCCAAGTCAGAGAACTTTGTTGATCTAACCAAGCCATTGAAATTACAGAGCCAGCCATCAAAAGTGCGGATGAAATTAGCGTTGTTTTATAGCCCCAATGATTTAAAATTCGTCCAATTAATATTTTCAAAATCACAGAAATTAGTGCAATCGGCGCTAATAGCCAACCTGACATTTCAGCACTGTAACCGAAAGATAATTGAAACATCAAAGGCAATAAAAAGGGAACGCCAGATGCAGATAATCGGATAAAAATATTGGCAATAATGCCTAATCTGAATGTACGAGTGCGGAAAAGGGATAAAGGTAAAATAGCATCTTCATTATTTTTGGCATAACTAGAATAAGCCACGAGTAACAAAACACCAACAACTAATACGCTATAGGTTGTAATTGGGCTATGTTGGCTTTTACCGAGTAAATCCAAACCAAGCGTAATGCCAACTAACCCTAATGCAAAGAGTAAAAAACCTGTCCAATCCAGTTTCTCTGACTCGCCTTTGATATTGTTCATCACGCTGCCTGATGCCAAAATTCCTAGTGCACCAATTGGAATATTAATTAAAAAAATCCAGTGCCAACTGGCGTGAATGACTAACCATCCACCTAAAATAGGCCCTAGAATTGGCCCAATCAAACCTGCAGTTGCCATTAAATTCCAAGCATTAACTAATTGTTGTTTAGGAACAGCTTGAATAATAGCTAAACGCGCCACTGGCATCATAAAAGCACCGCCCATCCCCTGAATCACTCTGGCTAAGATTAAACTTTCTAAATTAGGGGCAGCTGCACAAGCGATAGAACCTAAAATAAACGTGAAAACTGCACCACGAAAAACGCTCAATGTCCCAAATTTTGTCGCCGCCCAAGCGGTAAGAGGAATAAATAATGCAACGGCTAAAGAATAAGCAATAATCGCCATTTGCATTTCAAAGGCGGGTTTATGTAAATCGGAGGATATCGCCGGTAGGGCGGTATTAAGAATGGTGGCATCTAGGCTTTGCATAAAAAGTGCCATTGCTGCTACCCAAGCTAAACCGCGATAGGCATTGGATTCAGTCATCGTGCTCCGTGAAAATGGTGCAACCAATTTTCAATAAAATCGGCAATTTGCGGAATGCGGTTAATATCCAACAAAGTGCGGTCAATTTCAAGAGGATAATTCGTCGCAACCGCCACAACATATTCGTCAATTTCGGGTAAAGGTTTTGTCATTTCCTGACGATGGAGCAAAATCTTTTGAATTGGCTCTTGTTTAAAGCCTTCTACCAACACTAAATCTGTTAAAGTGCGGTCAAATTGTTGTGCTAAATAATCCAATGAAACAGGTTTTGGCGTTTCCGTCATGATCGCCCAGCGTTCATCATTCGCTAAAATGACCTGAGAAGAACCTGCCTCTTTCATACGCCAACTATCTTTTCCTTCTTTATCAACTTGCATATTGTGATGGCTATGTTTAATCACTGAAACGCGAATGTGACGAGCGATAAGCTCTGGGATAAGTTTTTCTGATAATGTTGTTTTACCACTACCGCTGTAACCGGTAATTCCAAGTAAAGGAATCTGATTGTTCATAAAAATAACCTTAAAAATAGCCGCACTTTAGATACGGAAAACCCCGAAATACCGGGGTTAATAAATTAAGAATGTTTTGCTGCGTAAGTTGCAAAAATAAAAGCAGCAATGGATATGAGAGCAAGAATGCCAAGACCAATTGTAAACCACATATTATTTCTTCTCCGATAGTTGACGAAAAATACGCCCAACAGCTAGGCAAAAGTAAGTGACAACAAGTAAGGAAGCAATATTCAATACTTTCAATAAAAAAACTGTTTCTCCGTAAAGTATAACAGGCATTGCTAGAATAGCAACTTTTGCCACATCATCACTAAGTTTTGACCAAGCCTCTAAAGAGCTTTTCTCAATGGGTAATTTAAATAAATTCAGCATAGTTTCTCCGATGAATAAAAGAGAAATTTTGCTGAAATAGAAAGGGAATTTCTCAACTAGCTTTATAGTTTGCGATCTAGATCGCAGAAATAATAAAAAGCGAATAAAAACTTAAGATAATATGCGCAATAAAACGGGCTGAAATTCTGTTTGTTGCCCTAATTTTCTGCTATAAGATTTTACAAAAATGAAAGAAAGTGCGGTTAATCCGAAGATTAAAATTGCACGCAGGATTTCATTATCGCTGATGTAATCAGACAACATAGTCGCAATTAATAAACTCAAAAGCGGTACAACATACATCAATAATGCCGACAACAACATCGACTTTTCTTCTAATCCAATTTCAACAATTTGACCTTCGCGTAATGGCATTAATGTTTCCACATTAAAAATATGCTCGCCACGTTTGCCGTTTAATTCGGAAAGGCTTGATGTTCCACAACTGTTTTTAGCTGAGCATTGACCACAGGAACTTTGGGATTGGCATTTCACTTTGGCAATGCCATTTTCATAGCTAATAACAACCGCACTTTCTCTTAACATTGGGATTCTCCCATATAAATATCAAAGCGATGATTTTTCGTTTCACGGCTAAAGTGTGGTTGTTTTCCACAAAGAAACTCTGCATAGTCAGGACGCTTCACGACCACACGTTTTTTAGCTAATCGTAGTGCAGGTAAAAGCAATTCATCGGCATCTAAATCTGCTCCAACTAAATGCTGGAATACGCGCATTTCTTTTTTTACTAGCGCAGATTTTTGTTTATGCGGATACATTGGATCGAGATAAACCACATCGGCATAATCAGTATTAGGATCAAGTTCATTAATATGGTGAACATTCAGCAAGCATAAATTTTGTTGCAACATCTCGCCGATTTCCTCATCTTGATAAGCACGATTTAAACCATCTTGCAGAAGTAAAAAAACAACAGGATGGCGTTCCACTAAACGAACTTGACAGCCAATCGAGGCTAGCACAAAGGCATCTCGTCCTAGACCAGCTGTGGCATCAATAACCGTTGGCAATTCCGAACCTTTAATCCCTACTGCTTTCGCTATGGTTTCTCCTCGTCCACCACCGAATTTACGACGATGAGCCATTGTGCCGCCTACAAAATCAACATAAACCGCACCGAGTTTAGGTTCGTCTAATTTACGAAGCTCTAAACGTTCATCAGTTTGAACAAGTGCAAGTGGGCTTTGTTCATCATGAATAATGTTATGTTCAGCACAAAGTGCGGTCAATTCTGCTAATGTTTTTTCTGAAGATTCAGAAATCAGCTGAATTCCTACTTTCGAATGAGCCATACGCCGCTTTCCATGTGGTCAGTGTAAGGGAATTGGTCAAATAACGCTGCTTTTTCAATGCGGTGCGTTTTTGAAAGTTCAACAAGATTATCGCACAGAGTATGTGGATTACAGGAAATATACAAAATGCGATCGTAATTTTGTACAAGTTTCACTGTATCAGGATCAAGCCCTGCGCGAGGTGGATCGACAAAAATGGTATTACATTCGTAAGACTTCAAATCAATCCCTTTCAAGCGGTTAAAGGCTCGAACCCCATTCATAGCCTGCGTAAATTCTTCTGCCGACATACGGATAATTTGTAAATTATCTACTTTATTTTCAGCGATATTAAACTGTGCGGCGGCTACGGAAGGTTTCGCGATTTCGGTTGCCAATACCTTACGGAAATTTTGTGCAAGTGCGATAGAAAAATTACCATTACCGCAGTAAAGTTCCAATAAATCACCTTCGCTATTTTGGGTACAATCAATTGCCCATTCAAGCATTTTGCAGTTTACCGTTGCATTTGGCTGGGTAAAACTATTCTCAACTTGGCGATAGACATAATTTCTGCCATTCACAAGTAAAACTTCATCCACATAATCTTGTTCAAAACAGATTTTTTGTTTACTTGCACGCCCGATCATTTGCACATCAAAACCTTGCTTTTCGAGTAAATCTTTCAGATTTTTAGCCGCACTTTCCCATTCTTCAGTGAGTGTTTTATGATAAAGCAAGCTCACAATAATCTTATTACTCAAGGTGCTAAGGTAATCAATTTGGAATAATTTTTTGTGCAGCACCTCTTGTTGTTTTAACAAAGGTAATAAGGTTTGCATCATACGATTAATCAGCGTGCTAGCGATTGGAAATTCATCCACGCGATAACGCTGTAGCGTCGCTTGATCAAACATAATATGGTAAAAATCATCTTGCTCATGCCAAATACGAAACTCCGCACGCATACGATAATGGCTTGTTGGAGAGTCAAAAACTTGAATATCCGGCGCATTAAAAGGGCGCAAAAGTGCGGTTAACTTTTCAAGTTTTTTTTGTAGCTGTTCGTTGTATTGAGAAATCGGTAATTGCATAGAAATTAGTATTCATAGGGCGTATGAAGACGAATCGTTCATACAAAGATAGGAGAATAAAGTTATCAGCCGTGAATTACGCGTGATTTCACAAGCTATTCAAAAACAAAAGGCAGACTTCCGCCTGCCTTGTTCAACATATCTTATTCGCCGGAATAATCTTCACCGCCAGAGGCAGCTTCACTCACATCACCAGATAAGGTGTAAACACGTTTTTTAGTGTTAATACGAGTACGATATTTATTCCAAGTTTTTTCAAAGAAAGTCTCTGCTGCGCGCTCACCACGGCAAAAAGCGACGAAATCTTTTTCTTCTTTAGTCGCTGGCTCACGTTCCCCTAAGTCTAATGCTTTGAACGCTTGGCCATATTGCTCAAGCACCTGTGATTCTTTGATTGTGTAATCACCATGACGGGAAAAACCACGTGGGTAGTTTTTGTCGTCAAAGAAACGACGCGTTACGCTAAAACTTGCAGCCATAATATTCTCTCTTCTTTCATTAATATTTACAAAATAGGGCAGGCATTAAACCAATTTTTCGTTATTTTTGCAATAAACCTTTTACGGTTTGCACATAATCTTTCACGAAATCATCGTAATTTAAACCTTCAGGGTTTACACGGAATTTTCCATTTACATAAAAATCAGGTACGCCATGCACTTTAAATTGTTCTGCGGCATTTACTTGTTTATTGACTAAACCATTCACTGCAAAACTATTAATGCCACCATCAAATTGCTCGGCGGTTACACCATTCGACAAGAAGATAGCTCGAATATCATCCATTGATTTTAAGGCATCCTTTTGAGCCGCTTCAAATAATGGTGCCTTTACTTTACTTTCTGCACCTAATGCCATAGCTAACGCCCAAGCACGCGTTAAGTTTTCAGACTGGCGACCTAAGAAATTCACATGATATTGTTTAAATTTCACATCTTTTGGTAAAGCATCTGCGACTTGTTGTGGAATTTTGTATTCCATTTCAAAGGCATAACAATGCGGGCAGTAGAATGAGAAAAACTCAATCACTTCTTTTTGCTGTGAAGCCTGTTGACTTACTTGAACATATTGTTTGCCTTCTTGTAAATCTACGGCAAAACTATTTGCAGACATAAGCGTGCTGATACCTAAACCTAACGCAAGTAATACTTTTTTCATTTGCTTTCCTTCTTATTTAATGATACCGCGAGCACGAAGCAATGCGGTTTTAAAATCTTCTTCGTAATCTTTTTTGAGACCAGGAATTGGCTCATGTTTATCGGTACCATCCATTTTTAACTGATAAATAATCACTTCATCAGTTAATTCATTTAATGGCTTTTGGAAACCTGATTCATTGGCAATTTTTTGCAAAATTTCCATTAAGCTCAAATCCGGGTCTTTAGACCAATAAGGCTGTAAAAGTTCCAAAACTTCATTTAAACGCTTACATTTCATTGCTATTTCCTTTTTAATCGTAAAAAATAGGCAAATGATACTTGAAATAACGATAGATTAAAATATGGCAATCACAATAAGCGCGGTAATTTTGGCTGGTGGCAAAGCACGCAGAATGGGCGGGCAAGATAAAGGATTACAGATTTTAGGTAAACAATCTTTAATTCAACATGTTATTTATCGCTTGCAACCACAAATTCATCAGATTTCAATTAACGCTAACCGAAGTCAAACAGAATATGCAAAATTTGGCTTTCCTGTTTTTTCCGATGAACTGCCCGATTTTCAAGGGCCATTGAGTGGCATGCTAACAGCCCTAGAAAAGACAAAAAGTGACTTTATTCTTTTTACACCTTGTGATACGCCTTTTTTCCCTACGAATCTTTTAGATAAACTCCAAAGTACGGTTAAAAATGACCGCACTTTAATTGCGTATGCTTGCGATGAGGAACGTGAACATCCCGTTTTTTGTTTGATGTCCGTTCAGCTAAAGGAAAAATTACGACACTATTTAGCATCGGGTGAACGACGCCTTTTGCAGTTTATGAAAGAAAATGGCGGGATTTCAGTAAAATTTACGAAAAAAGAAGGCAACTTTGAGAATTTTAATACGCTGGATGATTTAAAGAAAAACGGTAATCTAATCGAACACTAACAAAAGTGCGGTTTATTTTTATTATTTACGAGCACCAAATATCGCAATCAATTCTTTCACTTTTACGCGTTTTTCTGAATTCTGACTAATAGAACGTTGAACTTTGACCCGTTTAAATTTTGCGCCGTTATAAATTTCACGCGTAAATTTAGTATCGTGATTCGAGATCAATATCAGAATCTGTTTTTCTTTTTGTATAGATTTCGCTAAATCAGCTAAAGCACGTTGCTGCGCCAAGCCAAACTCATTCCCCGCATAACCAGTAAAATTAGTATCCTGTTGTAGCGGAGCATAAGGCGGATCGCAATAAATCACCGAATCCTTATCGGCAAATTCAAAAGTCTTTTGGAAATCACAACATAAAAACACCGCTCTTTGCGCTTTATGAGCGAAATAACGTAATTCATCTTCTGGAAAATAATGAGTTTTGTAAGCCCCAAAAGGTACGTTAAATTCATTTTTGCTGTTATAACGGCATAATCCATTAAAACCAAAACGGTTCAAATACAAAAAAATAATCGAACGTTCGAAAGGATCCGTAGAAGCATTAAATTGACGGCGTTTAGCGTAGTAATAATCGGGTGTATTGGCATCATCAGCGAAGAAAATTGGCTTGCAAGCTTCAATATAACCATCTACATTTTCTTTAACAATATTGAATAGATTGATTAAATCTGGGTTGATATCTGCCAAAATATAGCGTTCAAAATTAGAATTAAGAAATACTGCTCCAGCGCCCACAAATGGCTCAATTAAGCAGTTTTTTTTGTTTGGAAAGGCTTTATTTATATCGTCCGTTAAGCGAAATTTCCCCCCCGCCCATTTTAAAAATGGACGGTGTTTTAACTTAGGTTTTAAAGATTGTTTTTTCGGACGTAACATCTTAATCCATTTGAGTACAACGACGAATTGCGTTTAACACGAGGGTATGATCGGTATCATTCGCCACATAAGCTTGGCCTAGAGATTTGAGTAGCACCAGACGCAATTTACCCGCTAGAACTTTTTTATCACGCATCATATGCGGTAAATAGTCCTCCGGCTGCATCGTATCCGGTGATACGGTGGGCAAATTGGCACGAGCAAGTAATTTTTCAAGGCGAGACACATCTGCAATAGAAATATCTCCAAGCTCTTCCGAAAGTGCCGCAGCCATCATCATTCCCGTAGAAACAGCTTCGCCATGAAGCCAGTTTCCATAACCTAAGTGAGTTTCAATGGCATGTCCAAAAGTATGTCCAAGATTGAGCAATGCACGATCGCCCTTTTCTGTTTCATCTCTCGCAACCACATCCGCTTTAATTTGACAACAACGAGAAACACAATGTTGAAGCGCCTCAGGATGCAAAGCGACAAGTTCATCAATATGTTGTTCTAGCCATTCAAAAAATTCGTAATCTAAAATGGCGCCATATTTGATAACTTCGGCAAGACCCGCGTTTACTTCACGTTTAGGAAGGGTATTAAGCGTGAGCGTATCAATAATAACCATTGATGGCTGATAGAATGCGCCAATCATATTTTTGCCTAATTCATGATTAACCGCCGTTTTACCGCCCACTGAAGAATCCACTTGTGAAAGCAATGTGGTTGGAATTTGAATTAAACGGACGCCGCGCTGATAACTTGCCGCAGCAAATCCAGCAACATCGCCAATTACACCGCCACCCAATGCAATAATCGTGGTATCTCGTCCATGATTACCTTGCAAAAGTGCGGTGAAAATTAAGTTTAAAGATTCAAGCGTTTTGTATTTTTCGCCATCTGGCAATAAAACATGATCAACCACGCAACCACGTTTTTCTAACGCAGAGATGATGGTATCAAGATAAAACTGTGCGACCGTGGGATTCGTTACAATCATCACGCGATCCCCTCGTTTAATCGGGTAACTACGTTCATCTTGTAACAATCCGCTACCAATTAAAATAGGATAGCGACGCTCTTGCAATTCCACGTTGACGCACAGCATAATTTATCCTTAGGTGTGTTTAAAGTGCACCATTCAATCCATTCATATTATCAATTAAATCAACTATTTGATTTACCATTACTTTGGCATTTTGCTCATCGGTTGGCAAAGTGATGTCCGCAATTTCTTCATAAAGCGGATTGCGAATTTTTGCTAAATCTTCCAATACTTGACGAGGATTCTCTGCATCTTGAAGCAATGGACGTTTTTTATCACGTTGAGTACGTTGGAATTGTTTTTCCACCGTTGTTTCCAAATAAATCACAATGCCACGTGCAGATAGATAATTACGACTTTCTTTAGAAAGTACCGCGCCACCACCAGTTGAAAGCACAATGCCTTGCATTTGAGTAAGCTCATTAATAATGCGTTCTTCACGCTTACGGAAGCCTTCTTCACCTTCCAAATCAAAAATCCAGCTAATGTCCGCGCCAGTACGCTCTTCAATCACGGCATCGGAATCAATAAAATCCATATTAAGCTGTTGTGCTAATTGACGACCGATAGTGCTTTTGCCTGCACCCATTGGCCCCACTAAAAAAATATTACGTTTTTCCGCCATTGTTCTTTTCTAATTAAATTAAAGGTGAAATAAAAATTTGATCTTTCTAACAAAAATACACAGTCTAAAACAAATTTGACTACTTGAAAGATCTCCCAAAAAATGGCCTAGATTATCGCAATAAACTACCCTATATTTCAACCTTTCCAGAGAATTTATTTTCCACGAGAAACCATTCAGGTGTGAAATAATCACGATTCTCAATCATCTACGGCATCTTAAAGCAGCAAACTCATAACAAAAATAGCGCGTTAAATACGCGCTATTTTTAGTCTATTTTTCAATTTTATTTTTTAGGTAACGCATCAGTTGAAGCATTAAATTTCACGTTTGATGAAGTGTAAGCCTCAAAGTGCGGGTGTTTTTTCATAAATTTAATGAAACTTTCCGCATCAGGCAAGTATGTATCAACGCCTTCATATTTTGGATCGTTAAATAATTTACCAAAGGTTTTGTAACCGTCTTTACCGCCTGCAACATAAGCATTCGTTCCGACAAGATAACGTTTGTTATCATCAATTGGTTCCCATTGTTGGGTTTGTTTATTCAATACTTCCACACTCACTAAACGTTTACCCTCCGCATTCGGTGTTTCATTCGCTTCATAGCGAATACCCGCACCATAAGGGAATGCACCAGTTGAACCATCAACTAAAGCAAACTGCATTGCATCTTCAAGCACTTGTTTCACTAACGAACCTTCCATTTTATAGGTATATAAGGTATTCCCGAAAGGCAAGAAAGTATAAGCATCATTAAAGGTCACGTTGCCCGGTAAAATATCTGCGCGTACACCGCCCGCATTTTGAATAGTTAAATCCACTGTTTTGAGTTCGTTATACATTGTTTCTGCAATAAAACGTGTTGCAATAGAACCCTCTGGATTTGAACCTGCTTTATTTGGGATACGATTTGCTGAACCACCAGGCATTGCAGAACCAGTGATGACGCCCACAATTTCTTGTGCTAAACGATCTTTTTCACTTTTATATTTAGCAATAATCTTATCGGTTTTTGCATCGTGATCATCAAGTGAAATACTTTTCATTGATTTTAAAGTATCAAGTGCTTTTTTACGTTCATCGCCAGCTAATTCAGCCCATTTACCTTCCGCATTTTTCACTTGAAGTTTATGAGAACTCATTAACACATGAGGAATTTTACGAGTAATAGACGCAATACCTTCAGGACTGAATTTCACACCTAAGTCACCCACCACAGCAGAATAAGCCCAACCTTCCATTACAAATACCGGTTCGCCATTCGGATTTTTAAATTCAAGCGGATATTCATAGATTACTGGCAATTTTAAACCACGTAATTCATCATTTCCGTATAAATAATGTGAATCCCCAGTAACGATCACATCAATGTCATTTACTTTTTGAGCAATTTCGATATTTTTTTCACTTCCTGCATGTGAAAGTAAAATAATTTTATTAATACCTTGTTGTTTTAGCGCATTTGCCATAATTTGTGCGGTAGCAATTTCATCATAGAACTTCACATCCTTACCTGGTGAAGATGAATTAACCGTTTTATTCACGGTATCTAAACCGATAATAGCAATTTTTTCTCCATCCACAGTGAAAATATCGTAAGGTTTCCATTTGTTATATAAAATTGAATTTTTATCAGGAATAACATTGGCTGAAAGTACTGGAATTTTTAATGGCTCGAGTAGTTTTAATAAACCTTCATTACCCGCATCAAATTCATGATTACCCAAAGTAAAATAATCAAAATTACCTGCATTCATGACAGCCGCATCAGCGGAACCGCCAAAAAGGGTGAAATACAGCGTACCCGTAATCGCATCACCAGCATGTAGCACTAATGGATTTTTATACTTTTTGCGTAACTCATAAAGTTTTCCATTCACAGCAGAAAAACCACCAATATCAACCTTTGTTTGTTGACCATTTAAATTAATTCTCGCTTCGTGCGGTTCCAAGTAAGAATGGTGGTCATTAATATGTAAGATACTTAACTCCACCGCTTTATGTGCTTGCGGTGCTTCTTTAGCAAAGATGGCACCAGAGCAAAGCATTGCTAACGCACTAACAGCAAAGGTAACTGATTTTTTAGATAAAAACATAATGGCTCCTTATGAGTAAACAGATTAATTTAAGCCTTCAAGCATTGCTTGGAAAGTCTTATAACGAATAGCATAGTTATTGTGTTGAAGATTTTCACGTGCTTGATCTAAATACGAAAAATCATCAACCTCCACCCCGTTAAATTGGCGAGCAAACATCATATTAGCTAGAGCGAGACGGGGCTTAATTTCAGAAGAAGGGGTTATCAAACTCACTCGATTCTCAGTAATAGAAAAAGTTGTTTGATTAGGAAAATCTTGATGTATCTGTTCAATAATTTTTTGAAATATGCCTTTAGCATCCAAAGACAATAATATGATTTGATCTGCTTTTGCTCCCCGTTCGAGTAAAGCCTGAACAAATTGCTCCGAATTATCTGTTTGACGAATATAAATTTTTGCCTGCTCATTCGCTAAAAAAGACACCAGTAAGTTTTTCTTCATTTCCTGAATTAAATTAGCATCCCCAGTATTTACCGGCTCAAAGTATAAATAATCAAGAAATTTAGGGGTGAGATTTTTATCTGTTTTAAAAATTCGAGTGAGGATTTTTTCGCTTATCTGGATCTGATTATCAAGAAATTGAGGAGGTAAAGAAAAAAGTGCGGTAAGTTTTTTCTGTAAAATCGAAACTTGTTGTTTTTCTTGTTTGGCTAAAGCGATTGAAAATTGTTGCTTTAAAGCCTCAGCGGACTCAGTAGATATTGATTGGTGAGAAGATGGAGGAGGACTTGCTATCACAGATTGTTGAATGCCAATACATGACGCTAATCCAATTAACACAGAATGAAAACCGATTTTCATAATAAACCTCATTTAACTGATATTTTATCAATATAAAATACTGCTTAACGCGTAAACTTGACCTAAAACTGTTTAAGAGTTTCTTAGATTATACGTAAAACAAAATTGCATGTGAATGATAATGTTTACTTTTTCAAGAGAATATAACGTACTTATTAGAATGCTCATCCAAAACTTGCAATTTTGCTCAAAAAGTATAAAATTCGCAGGCTTTTTGTCTATATATACAGAGAAAAAAGTAAGCTATATTCTTAAATCGCTTTCGAGTTTAGGAATATTCTTTTAGCAATTAAACATTTAGAGGAAGGTTATGGTAACCATTCGTTTATCTCGTGGCGGAGCTAAAAAACGCCCATTTTATCAAATCGTAGTAGCTGACAGCCGTTCACCACGTGACGGTCGTTTCATTGAGCGTGTAGGTTTCTTCAACCCAATCGCACAAGGTAACGCAGAACGTGTTCGTATCGACCTAGACCGTGTTAACCACTGGGTTGGTCAAGGTGCATCACTTTCTGATCGTGTTGCGAGCTTGGTAAAAGAAGCACAAAAAGCAGCATAATTTTGCTTTTTGATTTAGTTCTTAAACTAAGATAGGTGAGAAATATGGAACAACAACGTATTGAAGTTGTGGGCAAATTAGGCTCAACCTACGGTATTCGTGGGTGGTTACGTATTTATTCATCAACAGAACAAGCTGAAAGCATTTTTGAGTATCAACCTTGGTTTTTAAAAATCAAAGGTGAATGGCAGCCAACAGAATTAGAAAACTGGCGTCATCATAATCATGAAATCATCGTGAAATTAAAAGGCGTTGATGACCGTGAAGCCGCACAAATTTTAGCAAATGTTGAAATTGGTGTGGATTTATCTGTTTTCCCAGAACTGGAAGAAGGCGATTATTACTGGCACGATTTAATTGGTTGCTCAGTCGTAAACCTAGAAGGTTATACAATGGGAACGGTAACAGAGATGATGGAAACTGGTTCTAATGATGTGTTAGTGGTGAAAGCCAATACGAAAGATGCTTTTGGAAAACAAGAGCGGTTAATTCCGTTTTTGTATGAACAAGTAGTTAAAAGAGTCGATCTCACCACGAAAACAATTGAAGTGGATTGGGACGCTGGTTTCTAATCTCAAGTATGCACAAACGTAATGTAGTAGGCTTTTTATGTGGATAGGGGTGATTTCATTATTCCCCGAAATGTTTAAAGCGATTACGGAATTTGGGGTTACAGGAAGAGCCGTAAAACATAATCTTCTGCAAGTGGAATGTTGGAACCCAAGAGATTTTACATTCGACAAACATAAAACCGTGGATGACCGCCCTTATGGTGGTGGCCCAGGAATGCTGATGATGGTGCAACCTTTACGGGATGCGATTCATGCTGCAAAAGCAGCGGCAGGAGAAGGCGCAAAGGTGATTTACCTTTCGCCACAAGGACGTAAACTCGATCAAGGCGGCGTAACAGAGCTTGCTCAAAACCAGAAATTGATTTTGGTATGTGGACGTTACGAAGGTATTGATGAACGGTTGATTCAAACTGAAATTGATGAAGAATGGTCAATCGGCGATTACGTTCTAACCGGTGGGGAATTACCAGCAATGACATTAATTGATGCTGTTGCGCGTTTTATTCCCGGTGTATTAGGCAAACAAGCCTCCGCAGAAGAAGATTCTTTTGCAGGTGGTTTATTAGATTGCTCGCATTACACCAGACCGGAAGTGTTAGAAGGATTAACTGTACCGCCCGTGCTGATGTCGGGACATCACGAAGAAATTCGGAAATGGCGATTAAAACAATCGCTACAAAGAACATGGCTCCGACGCCCTGAGCTCTTAGAAGGCCTAGCTCTGACTGACGAACAACGTAAACTGTTAAAAGAGGCGCAAGCCGAGCATAACAGTTAGTTTCAGTTACATCTAGGATCAATAAAGGATCAAACAATGTCTAACATTATCAAACAACTTGAACAAGAACAATTAAAACAAAACGTACCTAGCTTCCGCCCAGGTGATACTTTAGAAGTTAAAGTATGGGTAGTTGAAGGTAGCAAACGTCGTTTGCAAGCATTCGAAGGTGTGGTTATTGCAATTCGTAACCGTGGCTTGCACTCAGCATTTACTTTACGTAAAGTATCTAATGGCGTAGGCGTTGAGCGTGTATTCCAAACTCACTCTCCGGCTGTAGATTCTATCGCTGTTAAACGTAAAGGTGCAGTACGTAAAGCTAAACTTTACTACTTACGTGAACGTTCAGGTAAATCTGCTCGTATTAAAGAGCGTTTGGGCGAATAATTTCGCAAAGAAAAAGGCTTGGAATTCCAAGCCTTTTCTGCATTCATTATATTAATCAGCACTATAATACAATTTTCCGATTTCAATTTTTTGGCGACCAGTCTCTTCTCGCCATTTATTACTATCACGTAAAGAATACACACAGCCGCAATATTCCTGTTGATAAAACCGCTCACGCTTACTAATTTCAATCATACGTTGCGAGCCACCTTCTTTTCGCCAGTTATAATCCCAATAAATAACATCATCATATTTTTCCGCAGCGCGATGGCCACAGCCATTGATTTGATTCATATCCTTCCAGCGAGAAATACCCAAGCAACTAGTAAATACAGGGAAACCATGTTCATGAGCATATTCAGCAGCTTTTTCAAAGCGCATATCAAAACACATAGTACAACGAATTCCCCTCTCTGGCTCCCATTCCATTCCTTTGGCTCGATCAAACCAATTTTGACGATCGTAATCTGCATCAATAAATGGAATGCCAAATTTTTTGGCAAAACGAATATTTTCTTCTTTACGAATTAAATATTCTTTGAGTGGATGAATGTTTGGATTGTAAAAATAAATCGTAAATTCAATGCCTGATGCAAGGATTGCTTCCATCACCTCACCCGAGCAAGGAGCACAGCATGAATGTAAAAGAAGTTTATTATGCCCATCTGGCAACTCAAGTTTTTCACGAATAAAAGGTGCATTAGGATCTTTGCGTACTTTTTGTTTACGAGTTTTACCTTGAAAATTAACCGCACTTTGCTCAGGTTTAGATTGAAGTTCTGTATTCATAAAGTTTAATTAAAATTAATGGGTATAAAGTATATAAACTAAATTAAGGACTAATAATTTCTATCAACTGACAAATACGCTAAAGAAATTAATGCCTTCTTATAATCACTGTCTGGCAACATTGCAATTGCATCTACAGCTTTTTGAGCTTCTTCTTTTGCACGATTCATCGCGTAATCTAAAGACTTATGCTCAGCCATAATAGCTAATACTTCATCAATAGCTTCACGTTTACCGCCTTGCTCAATCGCTTCGCGAATTAAAGCCGCCTGTTGAGCATTACCATGACGCATAGCATGTAGTAGAGGAAGGGTTGGTTTTCCTTCAGCTAAATCATCGCCTACATTTTTACCTAGAGCTTGTGCATTTGCACTATAATCCAATACATCATCCACAAGCTGAAATGCAGTTCCAAGATAACGCCCATAATCTTGTAAAGCCTTTTCTTGAGCTTCTGTTCCACCCGCGACAATTGCAGCCGCCTGCCCCGCCACTTCAAACAAACGCGCAGTTTTGCTATAAATTACACGCATATAATTAGCTTCGCTCGTTTCGGGATCATTAACATTCATTAACTGCTGAACTTCACCTTCCGCTAAAACATTAGTCGCATCGGCCATAATTCCCAAAATCTTCAATGACTCTAATTGTGCAACTAATTGAAATGCACGCGTATAAATAAAGTCACCTACCAGTACACTTGCAGCATTCCCAAATTCTGAATTCGCCGTAGCGCGCCCACGACGCATATCGGACTCATCCACCACATCATCATGTAATAAAGAGGCAGTATGAATAAATTCAACAAAAGTAGCACAAGTAATCGCCTTAGCACCATCAAAACCTAAAGATCGAGCTGTAAGAACGGCGATCAATGGACGGATCCGCTTACCACCACCTTGAACAATATAAAAACCTAACTGTCCTATTAACGGAACATCTGAATTAAGCTGAGCAAGAATATTTTGATTAACTTTTTGCATATCGGGATCTGCAAGTTTCTGGATCGCGTCTATGCTCATAAGAGCTTGTTTCTTCATTTTTTCATCAATTATTAGTCAAAAGTGCGGTGTATTTTACCCGAATTTTCAGACTTTCTGAAATCAATCCGCAAATGAAGGGAATTTTTTTATTTTATTGTAAATAAATTCTTGCCATAGGTAGGATTTTTCCGTAGAATTTGCGACCTATTTATATGAATTTTTAAGTGTGGACTGCTAAAGAGCAGGGAAACACAATTAAGCGGAGTATTTATGTACGCAGTTTTCCAAAGTGGCGGTAAACAACACCGTGTGAGCGAAGGTCAAGTTGTTCGTTTAGAAAAACTTGAACTTGCAACTGGCGCAACAGTTGAGTTCGATTCTGTGTTGATGGTCGTTAATGGTGAAGATGTTAAAATCGGTGCACCAGTAGTTGCTGGCGCAAAAGTAGTGGCTGAAGTAGTTGCACAAGGTCGTGGCGAGAAAGTTAAAATCGTTAAATTCCGTCGTCGCAAACACAGCCGTAAACAACAAGGTCATCGTCAGTGGTTCACAGAAGTGAAAATCACTGGGATTCAAGCATAATTTCAGAGGAGATCAAGTAGATGGCAACTAAAAAAGCTGGTGGTTCAACTCGTAACGGTCGCGATTCTGAAGCTAAACGCCTTGGTGTTAAACGTTTCGGTGGCGAATCTGTATTAGCAGGTAGTATCATTGTTCGTCAACGTGGTACTAAGTTCCACGCGGGTAGCAACGTAGGTATGGGTAAAGACCACACCTTATTCGCAACTGCAGATGGTAAAGTTAAATTTGAAGTAAAAGGCGAGAAAAGCCGTAAATACGTAAGTATTGTTACTGAATAATTTAAAATCTATTCGATTGAAACGCCCTACAATTTTGTGGGGCGTTTTGTCTTTTTTAATTTCATATAAGCGAGCAAGCAATGAAACAACAACCTTTATTAGGCTTTACCTTTGCGCTTATTACCGCTATGGCTTGGGGCTCCTTACCTATCGCTCTCAAACAAGCTTTATCTGTAATGAATGCGCAAACTATCGTATGGTATCGTTTTATTGTAGCGGCAATCTCATTATTAGCCCTACTTGCTTATAAAAAGAAATTACCTGAACTAATGAAAGTCGGCCAATATGCTTGGCTTGCTCTTATTGGGGTAATTGGTCTTACTGGCAATTTTCTATTATTTAGTAGTTCGTTGAATTATATTGAACCTTCGGTTGCACAAATTTTTATTCATTTATCCTCTTTTGGAATGCTTATCTGTGGTGTACTGATCTTCAAAGAAAAATTGGGGCTGCACCAAAAGATCGGACTTTTCTTATTGTTAATTGGTTTAGGCTTATTCTTTAATGATCGTTTTAATGTATTTGCCGGACTAAATCAGTATTCAACAGGTGTCATCTTAAGCGTAGCAGGATCCCTTATTTGGGTCGCTTATGGAATGGCGCAAAAATTAATGTTGCGTAAATTTAATTCACAACAAATCTTGCTAATGATGTATTTAGGTTGTGCCATAGCCTTTATGCCGATGGCTGAATTCTCACAAGTACAAGAACTCACACCTTTAGCTCTGATTTGTTTTATTTACTGCTGTTTAAATACCTTAATTGGATACGGCTCTTATGCGGAAGCTCTTAATCGTTGGGATGTATCAAAAGTCAGTGTGGTTATCACACTTGTACCTCTTTTCACGATCCTATTTTCTCATATTGCCCATTATTTTAGACCTGCAGATTTTGCGGCACCAGAATTGAATAATATTAGCTATATTGGCGCATTTGTTGTAGTATGCGGGGCAATTTTATCCGCGATTGGACATAAATTATTACCGCATAAAACTCATTAAAGTGCGGTTTATTTTGGAGAAGTTTTAATGAAATTTATTGATGAATCCCTTATTCGAATTGAGGCTGGGGATGGTGGCAACGGTTGCGTAAGTTTCCGTCGAGAGAAATTTATTCCGAAAGGCGGCCCTGATGGTGGCGATGGTGGCGATGGTGGCGATGTATATTTACAAGCCGATGAAAACCTTAATACCTTAATTGACTACCGCTTTAATAAACGCTTTGCCGCAGAGCGAGGAGAGAATGGACGGAGTTCAGATTGTACAGGACGTCGCGGTAAAGATATTATTTTACCTGTTCCCGTAGGAACTCGCGCTATTGATAACGACACTAAAGAAACCTTGGGAGATTTAACCCAACATGGTCAAAAAATGTTGGTCGCCAAAGGTGGTTATCACGGTTTAGGGAATACTCGTTTCAAATCATCGGTAAACCGTGCGCCGCGTCAAAAAACAATGGGTACGCCGGGCGAAAAACGCGATTTATTATTGGAATTAATGCTACTTGCTGATGTGGGAATGCTGGGTTTACCTAATGCAGGTAAATCCACTTTTATTCGTGCCGTTTCTGCAGCCAAACCAAAAGTTGCAGATTATCCATTTACTACCTTAGTACCAAGTCTCGGTGTAGTGAAAGTTGATGACTCACACAGTTTCGTAGTCGCCGATATTCCAGGATTAATTGAGGGCGCAGCAGATGGTGCAGGACTAGGCATTCGCTTTTTAAAACATCTAGAACGTTGCAGAGTGCTTATTCATTTAGTCGATATTGCTCCAATTGATGGCTCTAATCCAGCAGATAATGTCGCTATTATTGAATCTGAACTTTTCCAATACAGTGAAAAATTATCAGAAAAACCACGTTGGTTAGTATTCAATAAAATTGATACGATGAGCGATGAAGAAGCTGAAGAGCGGGCTCGAGAAATTACTGAACAATTGGGTTGGGAAGAAGATTATTACCTAATTTCAGCTGCAACAGGGAAAAATGTTCTACCACTTTGTCGTGATATTATGGACTTTATCATCGCGAATCCACGCGAAGCTGAAACACAACAAGTTGCACCTGAAGAAGTGAAATTCAAATGGGAAGATTATCATCAGGAACAACTATCGGAGCATCAATTTAATGATGACGAAGATTGGGATGATGATTGGACTGAAGAAGATGATGAAGGAATTGAATTCATCTATAAACCTTAAGAAAGTCTAATTTTGTAAGCATTAAAAATTTAAAAGCACCTGAACTATTTTAGGTGCTTTTTACTATCAATCAACGCTCAAAAATTTCAGAATCAGTAAAGAAATAGGCGATTTCACGATTTACACTTTCCACACTATCCGAACCATGAACCGAATTCTCACGCTGACTTAATGCAAAATCTTTACGAATTGTACCTTCTGCTGCAGTTTCTGGATTCGTTGTACCAATCAAAGTGCGGTAATCTTTCACTGCATTTTCTTTTTCAAGAACAGAAACCACTATCGGTGAAGACATCATATAATCAACTAAAGGAGCAAAAAATTCTTTGCCTTGATGTTCTGCATAAAAGCCTTCAGCCTGCTCACGAGTTAAGCGTACCATTTTAGAGGCTATGATTTTAAAACCATTTTGCTCAAAACGGGTTAAGATTGCCCCAATTAGATTACGCTTTACCGCATCAGGTTTAATAATCGAAAAAGTTCTTTCTGTCATCATATCTCCTTACTTCAATGATTTTGATAACATTAAATTTGCTAAAGTTTGCACACCAATCCCTGTTGCGCCAACAGCCCATAAATCACTACCAGATTTACGATAAGTTGCGGAACAATCAATATGCAACCAATTTTGCTGATAATTTTTTATAAAATACGATAAAAATGCCGTTGCAGTGCTTGCACCCGCTCCAACTGGAACCGAACCAATATTAGCAATATCTGCAAAGGATGAATTAATTTGTGAACGATGAAAATCTTCAAATGGTAAACGCCAAAAAGGTTCGTTTTCTTGTTGTGCTGATTGGAAAAGATTTTTCACGAGATCATCATCCATAGATAATACCGAATGATAGTCATTTCCTACAGCCACTTTTGCTGCTCCAGTTAACGTCGCACAATCAATAATAAAACTTGGATTTTGGTTATCAGCCACAATCAATCCATCGGCTAACACCAAACGACCTTCAGCATCAGTATTCAGCACTTCTGCGCTCACGCCATTTTTATAAGTAATAATATCACCCAATTTAAATGCATTATTGCTCACCAAATTTTCTGCACAACATAAATACAGTTTAACGCGTTGATTTAATCCGCGAGCGATAGCGAAACCTAAAGCTCCCGTTAATAGTGCAGCACCTCCCATATCAGTTCGCATTGTGCTCATTCCATCACTTGGTTTAATGCTGTAGCCGCCACTGTCAAAAGTAATCCCCTTGCCAACTAAACAAGCTAACACTGGCGCATTCGGATCTTGTACTGGATTGAAATCTAGTTGCAACATAGCGGGCAAATTAGCTGAGCCTTTACCCACAGTCCAAATTCCATGATAACCTTGTTGCTCAAGCTCCTCCCCAGAAATAATCTTAAAATTTACCGCACTTTTTTCATTATAAATATCCGCTTGGTTTAAGATAAATTCAGCCGCACGCTCCGCTAATTTAACTGGCGTTAAACTTTGTGCTGGTTCATTAATAATCCCGCGCACAAAATCACCACATTCTATACGCGCTAACAATTCATCTTGCGGCTCATCATCTAAATGTGGAAACTCAATCGCGTAATCTTGTTTTGCGGTATAAAAACCTTGATAAAACGCCCAACAAAATTCCAAATCCCATTCTTCACCGACCAATTCCACCTCTTTAATCCCTTGCCCACGCAATTTACGAGCAACTTGTTGAACTAAAGTGCGGTCAATTTTTTCATTATTTTTTAAATGAATCGTAGCTTTATTAGAGTCAAAGCTCAAAATAGCACTTTTGCCCCAAGCGTCAGATGCTTGGTTTATTGATAATATAATTTCCATTTTTATTTCTCGAATATAAGCCCATAGCGGAATAAAACTATACCAGTTTTATTTTTAAATAGTTAATTATTTAAAACTCTTTGACACCATTCTTGATGGTTCAGATACCAAATTACTGTTTTTCTTAATCCAGATTCAAAAGTCTCTTTAGGCACCCAGAATAACTCATCATTGATTTTACTTGTATCAAGCGCATAACGAAGATCGTGACCTGGTCTATCTTGCACATAGCAAATTAAATCTTCATATTTATCAATATGTTTTGGTTTATTAGGTAAAAATTCTTCCAGTAAAGAACAAATAGAACTCACCACTTCAATGTTGGATCTTTCATTATTTCCCCCAATATTATACGTTTCCCCAATATTTCCTTTCGTCAAAACGAAATATAGTGCATCAATATGATCTTCAACAAATAACCAATCTCTAATTTGTAAACCATCGCCATAAATAGGCAGTGTTTTTCCCTTTATCGCATTTAAAATCATTAATGGAATTAATTTTTCAGGGTACTGATACGGGCCATAATTATTTGAACTATGTGTAATGATTGTCGGTAACCCATATGTTCTATACCAAGCCTGCACAAGATGATCGCTTGCCGCCTTTGAAGCAGAATAAGGGCTACTAGGTTTATAAGCTGATGTTTCAGTAAATAAACCCTCATTACTTTTTAAATCGCCATAAACTTCATCGGTGGAAATATGTAAGAATCGGAAGCTGGATTTTTTTTGATTATCTAAACGATGCCAGTAGTCTAGAATAGATTCAAGTAGCCTATAAGTGCCTACAATATTGGTTTGTATAAACTCCGAAGAAGCATTTATAGAACGATCAACATGGCTTTCAGCAGCAAGATGGATAACTGCATCAGGTTGATATTGTGAAAAAATATAAGACAACGCCTTAGTATCACAAATATCTGCTTGTACAAAAGCATAATGTGGACGGTTTTCTACAGTTTTAAGTGAGGATAAATTTCCTGCATAAGTCAGCTTATCAACATTGACGATCTTATTATGTGTCTTTTCAAGAAGATAACGGACAAGCGCAGAACCAATAAAACCCGCTCCACCAGTGACTAGAATTGTTCTATTTGTATTCGACATTTTACCCGAGTCTCGTTATAAACAATTTCAAACGAAAAGTGCGGTAAATTTTACCGCACTTTTAAAAATGATTTCATCAATAATGATTACGCATAATACATATCAAACTCAACCGGATGTGGTGCCATATTTAAACGTTCCACTTCTTTACGTTTGATGCTGATAAACGCATCAATAAAATCTTTAGCAAATACGCCACCTTGAGTTAAAAATTCATAGTCTTTTTCTAATGAATTCAACGCTTCTTCTAGCGAGCTTGCTACTGCTGGAATATCTTTTAATTCTTCTGGTGGAAGATCATAAAGATTTTTATCCATTGCATCGCCTGGGTGGATTTTGTTTACTACACCATCAAGGCCCGCCATTAATAATGCAGCAAAAGCCAGATATGGGTTTGCCAATGGATCTGGGAAACGTGCTTCTACGCGAATCGCTTTTGGATTAGTTACAGCAGGGATACGAATTGAGGCAGAACGATTGCTTGCGGAATAAGCCAGCAATACTGGCGCTTCATAACCAGGCACTAAACGTTTATATGAATTAGTACTTGGATTAGTGAATGCATTTAATGCTTTAGCATGCTTAATAATACCGCCGATGTAATAAAGTGCGGTTTCAGAAAGACCTGCATATTTATCGCCTTGGAAAATATTTTTTCCGTCTTTGCTTAATGACATATTACAGTGCATTCCCGAACCATTATCGCCCGTAATTGGTTTTGGCATAAAGCATGCCGTTTTGCCATGCTCTAATGCAACATTTTGCACGACATATTTATAGATTTGAGTTTCATCGGCTTTTAAAGTTAGCGTATTAAATTTAGTCGCAATTTCGTTTTGCCCTGCAGTCGCCACTTCATGATGATGGGCTTCGATGACTAATCCCATTTCTTCTAAAATCAAGCACATTTCAGAACGAATATCGTGCGCACTATCAATTGGTGCAACGGCACAATATCCGCCTTTTTTCAATGGACGATAAGCGTTATTGCCTTCTTCATATTTTTTATTCGTGTTCCAAGCAGCTTCTATATCATCAATAGAAAAAGATGCTTTGTTCATTGATACATTAAAACGCACATCATCAAATAAGAAGAATTCAGGCTCTGGGCCGAAAAAAGCTTGATCCGCAATACCTGTTGAACGCATATAATTTTCTGCACGAATTGCAATAGAGCGCGGATCGCGATCATAGCTTTGCATTGTCGTTGGTTCATAAACACTACAACGAATAGAAAGCGTTGGAATTTGCGCAAATGGATCGACAACTGCGGTTTCAGCCATTGGCATAAGCAACATATCGGCTTTATTAATAGTCTTCCATCCTTCTACAGAGGAACCATCAAACATCTTGCCATCTTCAAACATTTCTTCATCCACAAGGCTTACAGGAATGGATACACCATGCTCTTTGCCTTTAATATCGGTGAATCGAAGAAGTACAAATTTCACATTATTTTCTTCAATTAGCTTAAATACATTGGCGATTGCATTTGCGTTTGACATTAGGGAGTCCTCTATAATTAGTCCGATTAAAATAAGTCCGTATTATAACGTAACCATACTATTTTTTCATGAGATTTATTTTTCTTATTCTAGCCATAGCAGAAAAAGAAAAATGCATGTATAATTTTTGCCCTTTCGACAAATGTAGAAACGTAGGGTGCAACGCGTTGCACCATTTTTTATGTAACGATGCAATGAAAATTGCATCTCATCTAATCAAAGCATTAAACAATGAAAAACGAAATCGATATTAAAAAACTCCGTAACATCGCAATTATTGCGCACGTTGACCATGGTAAAACCACTCTTGTAGATAAACTTCTTCAACAATCTGGTACTTTTGAATCTGCACGTGGTGATGTAGATGAACGAGTTATGGACTCAAACGATCTTGAAAAAGAACGTGGCATTACAATTCTTGCAAAAAATACCGCGATTAACTGGAATGACTACCGCATTAACATCGTGGACACTCCGGGGCACGCAGACTTCGGTGGTGAAGTTGAACGCGTCCTTTCTATGGTGGACTCTGTTCTATTAGTTGTTGATGCGTTTGATGGCCCAATGCCACAAACTCGTTTCGTGACCCAAAAAGCGTTCGCTCATGGCTTAAAACCTATCGTCGTAATTAATAAAGTTGATCGCCCTGGTGCACGTCCTGACTGGGTTGTGGATCAAGTATTTGACTTATTCGTAAATCTTGGTGCAACAGATGAACAGTTAGACTTTCCTATTATCTATGCATCAGCGCTAAATGGTGTTGCAGGTCTTGAGCACGAAGAATTAGCAGAAGATATGACTCCGTTATTTGAAGCCATTGTTAAACACGTTGAACCGCCAAAAGTAGAACTTGATGCGCCATTCCAAATGCAAATTTCACAATTAGACTACAACAACTATGTAGGTGTTATCGGCATTGGTCGTATTAAGCGTGGTTCGATTAAACCAAACCAACCGGTTACTATCATCAATAGCGAAGGAAAAACTCGTCAAGGTCGTATCGGTCAAGTACTTGGTCACCTTGGTTTACAACGTTATGAAGAAGATGTTGCTTACGCTGGCGATATCGTGGCAATCACTGGTTTAGGTGAATTAAATATTTCTGATACAATTTGTGATATCAACGCTGTTGAAGCGCTTCCATCATTAACTGTTGATGAACCAACAGTAACCATGTTCTTCTGTGTAAATACCTCTCCATTTGCGGGTCAAGAAGGTAAATATGTGACTTCTCGTCAAATTCTTGAACGTTTAAACAAAGAATTAGTTCACAATGTGGCATTACGCGTAGAAGAAACCCAAAACCCGGATGAATTCCGTGTTTCTGGCCGTGGTGAATTACACCTTTCTGTATTAATTGAAAATATGCGCCGCGAAGGTTATGAGCTTGCGGTTTCTCGCCCTAAAGTAATCTACCGTGATATTGATGGTAAAAAACAAGAGCCATACGAACAAGTAACTATTGATGTGGAAGAACAACATCAAGGCTCCGTGATGGAAGCATTAGGTATCCGTAAAGGTGAAGTTCGAGATATGTTACCTGACGGTAAAGGCCGCGTTCGCTTAGAATATATCATTCCTAGCCGTGGATTAATTGGCTTCCGTGGTGACTTTATGACCATGACTTCTGGTACAGGCTTACTTTACTCAAGCTTTAGCCACTACGATGAAATCAAAGGTGGAGATATCGGTCAACGTAAAAATGGTGTGTTGATTTCTAATGCAACAGGTAAAGCGCTGGGTTATGCATTATTTGGCTTACAAGAACGTGGTAAGTTAATGATTGATGCAAACGTAGAAGTTTACGAAGGTCAAATTATTGGTATTCATAGCCGTTCAAATGATTTAACCGTAAACTGCTTACAAGGTAAAAAACTGACCAATATGCGTGCGTCAGGTAAAGACGATGCGATTGTGCTGACTACACCTGTAAAATTCAGTCTTGAACAAGCGATTGAATTTATCGATGACGATGAGTTAGTGGAAGTGACACCTGAGTCGATTCGTATCCGTAAAAAACTTTTAACGGAAAACGATCGTAAGCGTGCAAATCGTACAACGACAAGTACTAGCACGCATTAATAAACAACGCTAGCACGAAAATTTGTAAAAAATTAACCGCACTTTGGGATACAACTAAAGTGCGGTTATTTTTATGCTCAATTTACTAAGGAGAAAGTCTTTCTCTAATCCAATTATTGCTTTCTTTACGATAACGAATGCGATCATGTAAACGGCTTGGTCGCCCTTGCCAAAACTCCACTGTTTCTGGCACAACTAAATAGCCACCCCAATAATCTGGTCGAGGCACGTTTAACGGATGTTTAGCGGCAACCAATTCGGCTTTTGCTAGCAAAGATTTATAATTAGAAATCACCGCACTTTGCTCACTTGCCCAAGCCCCTATACGGCTGGTATAAGGTCGGGTAGCAAAATATTTATCGGATTGTTCTGCTGGGATTTTGACTGCTTTACCTTCAATTCGCACTTGGCGTTCCAATTCAGGCCAAAAGAAAGTCAACGCGACATAAGGATTACGCTCAATACAGCTACCTTTTCGGCTAAGATAATTCGTAAAAAAGACAAAACCTTGCTCATTGACTTCTTTTAGCAAAACCATTCGGCTATTTGGGCGACCTTGTTCATCAACAGTCGCAATATTCATTGCGGTTGGCTCATTGACTTGCGCATGAATAGCCTCTTTCTGCCATTGTTCAAATTGTGAGATTGGATTTTCATGGCAATCATGTTGTGAAAGCACTCGTTTAGTATATTCATCACGAATATTATGTAACTCCATTTTCTCTCCTTTCAAATTTGATGAAAAACGCAAATAGAATAAAGGCTGTAAAATCGTTCGTCAATTTTCATAAAATAAAACTCAAATGACATCGAATCTTGCAATTATTTGAAATATGCGTATCATCTAGCCCCCTATATTCAACCTCGGGTTCCCTAACCCCGATTTATTTAAACTAAAAAGGTACAACATGAAATTAAACTCTCCGATCTTTAATGATCAACAAAAACGTCGTGCAATCATCTGGCTCAGCTTTTTCCACATATTCATCATTGCAGCGAGCAATTACTTTGTACAAATTCCTTTTGAAATCACGCTAAAATTGACCGCTCTTGGTGCAGCAAATGATTTTTCTTTCCACAGCACTTGGGGAACGATCACATTCCCATTTATCTTTTTGGCTACTGATTTGACTGTGCGTATTTTCGGTGCGGAAGATGCGAGAAAAATCATCTTCGTGGTGATGTTTCCTGCACTTATTGTAAGTTACGTCATATCGGTTTTATTCTCTGAAAGCAAATTCCAAGGTTTTGAATCATTAACGCATTTCGATCTGTTTGTATTCCGTATTGCTATTGCGAGCTTTGCAGCTTACGTTGTAGGACAATTACTTGATGTGATCGTATTTAACCGTTTACGCCAGTTAAAAACATGGTGGGTGGCGCCAACTAGCTCAATGACATTTGGCTCAATGGCAGATACGTTTGTTTTCTTCAGTGTAGCTTTCTACCAAAGTGCAGATCCGTTCATGGCTGAACATTGGGCACAACTCGGTTTTGTAGATTATATATTTAAATTATTTATAGGAATTATCTTGTTCGTCCCAGCCTATGGCGTAGTATTAAATGTTATTTTACGAAAACTACAAATGCTCGTAGCAGAACGCGTTCCAGCATAAACCAAATTTCTGGCGCATATAAAACAATTAACCCCGCTCTTTTGAGTGGGGTTAATTATTAAGAAGCTCATTAAATCGCTTGAGAGCGCCATAAAGTCTTCCTATTATATTCTCTACACTTACGTTGATAAGTAGTGTGGTAAAAAAGTATAAATTTATAACCGCGCTTTTTTTATATCAAAAAAACATATTTTCTAGCTAAAAGTTATTGGCGCTACCTTCTTATTTTTTTAGAAAATACCGACCTACTTAGTTCTAAAAGAGAAGGAATATTTATGCTTTTAACTGGATTATTTTGCGGAATTTTACTCGGATTTGTCATGCAGCGGGGGCGATTTTGTATGACTGGCGCATTTCGCGATATGTATGTCACCAAAAATAACAAAATGTTTGTTGCCCTTTTATTGGCGATTACCGTGCAATCCATTGGATTCTTCCTCTTAAAAGAAATTGGTATATTAAATGTTGATCCAGCTGAAAACTTTGCCTTTTTAGCCGTGATTATCGGTGCCTTTGTGTTTGGTATCGGCATTGTTCTTGCTGGCGGTTGTGCAACAGGTACGTGGTACCGTGCTGCGGAAGGCTTGGTCGGCAGTTGGGTCGCGTTATTCACTTATATGTTATTAAGTGCCATCATGCGCACCGGCCCATTAGGCGAATTCAATAAAACTTTACGCAGTATCAATATTGAACAACGCAACATTTACGATACATTCGGTATCTCACCTTGGTGGTTAGTCACATTATTAACTTTAGTGACGGCTTTCTATGTGTACAAACATCTCAGCAAACCAAGCGTAAAAGTCGCGGCATTAAAACCGAAAAAAACTGGGCTTGCTCATTTATTATTTGAAAAACGCTGGCACCCATTTTTCTCTGCCGTATTAATCGGATTAATCGCACTTGCCGCTTGGCCACTCAGTGTCGCTACAGGTCGTGAGTTTGGACTTGGGATCACTGGTCCATCTGCCAATATCATGCAATTCCTCGTTACTGGCGACGGTAAATTTATTAACTGGGGCGTATTCTTAGTCTTAGGGATTTTTATCGGGTCATTCATCGGCGCGAAAGCGAGCAATGAATTTCGTGTCCGCGTACCGGATGCCAGCACGATTCTACGCAGCGGACTTGGCAGTATTCTTATGGGTATCGGTGCAACCCTTGCGGGTGGCTGTTCTATCGGTAATGGCTTAGTCGAAACCGCCTTTTTCTCTTGGCAAGGTTGGGTATCATTGCCATTAATGATTCTCGGCACTTGGGTGGCCGCCTACTTCACCATTATCCGTCCACAACGTTTAAAATTAGCAAAAGCATCATAAGGAGTTTATATGATCGTTAAATTACCAACACTCGGCCTAGTTTGCCCCTTTCCTCTCGTTGAAGCCAAGGAAGCCATGGCTAAGTTAAATAAAGGCGATGGCCTAGAAATTGAATTTGACTGTACTCAAGCTACCGAAGCTATTCCCGCTTGGGCGGCTGAAGAAGGTTATGAAGTGACTAACTTCGAACAAATTGATGATGCAAAATGGTCAATTACGGTGATTAAATAATAAAAAAGGCGGTTAAAAACAAAAACATGTTTAACCGCCCTTTTTCAAAAATTAAATTAATTTAACAGGTACTTTTACGACTAATTTTTTAATTTTTTCTGTTTTTCCATTCACTACGCAGCAAGGTTTATGCGGTTCGTAAGGATAAAATACAGCGAACATTTTTGGCTTCATTGTGACGGTGAATTTATCATCAATATCTGCACAAAGTTGATAATCATCCGCTTCGTTGTAAGATTCATACTTAGACAAATCAGGATAATTAGCGCCAACTTCTATATTTTCCGTACCACGGATTAACACCTGAACATCCAAGTATTCATGATGTAACTCTGCTTTTTTGCTGCTTGGTTCTGCAGTTTCCGGTTCCATTACGTTCATATAAATTTGATCATTAATATCATGGCGACCATTTTCTAACGCATTCAAATCTAACGTATTCAAATAATCACATACTTCAGCAATCACTTTTGGTAAACCAACTTTAAAATTTGGGCTGGTTAAGCTGCTAATAATCATAGAATTTTCCTTATAGTGGATAAAAGTTGTCCTATGATACCAAGTCGGTTAAATGAAATAAAGTTACCAATCACACAAAAACCTCTGTATAATGCTTAGGCTTTATTTTCTACATTAGCGTGCGGCTATCAAAAGCAATTTTAAGCGCTCGAAAGTGCGGTTGTTTTTACAAAAGATTTCTTTTGCTAGTCGCAATCTGGAAAATAAAGCATTGTTTTTAATATAAATTTTAAGGGAAACATTGTGAATCCAATTGTTAAACAATTTAAATACGGTCAACATACCGTTACTCTAGAAACCGGCGCAATTGCACGTCAAGCAACTGCTGCGGTTATGGCAAGCATGGACGATACCACGGTATTCGTGACTGTTGTTGCTAAAAAAGACGTGAAAGAAGGTCAAGACTTCTTCCCATTAACCGTAAACTACCAAGAGCGTACTTATGCAGCGGGTAAAATCCCTGGTGGTTTCTTCAAACGTGAAGGTCGCCCATCTGAAGGCGAAACTTTAATTGCACGTTTAATTGACCGTCCAATTCGTCCATTATTCCCAGAAGGTTTCTTCAACGAAATCCAAGTTGTGGCAACTGTAGTTTCTGTAAACCCACAAATCAGCCCAGACTTAGTGGCTATGATTGGTGCTTCTGCAGCATTAACTTTATCTGGAGTGCCTTTCAATGGCCCTATCGGTGCGGCGCGTGTTGGTTTTATTGACAACCAATTCGTATTAAACCCAACTATGGCTGAACAAAAACAAAGCCGCTTGGACTTAGTGGTTGCAGGTACTGACAAAGCCGTATTAATGGTTGAATCTGAAGCTGATATCTTAACTGAAGAACAAATGTTAGCAGCAGTAGTATTCGGTCATCAACAACAACAAGTTGTAGTTGAAGCAATCAAAGAGTTTGCGAAAGAAGCAGGTAAACCACGTTGGGATTGGGTTGCACCACAACCAAACACAGATTTAATTAACAAAGTAAAAGTGATTGCTGAAGCACGTTTAGGCGATGCATACCGCATTACTGAAAAACAAGCACGTTACGAACAAATCGATGCGATTAAAGCAGATGTGATTGCACAAATCACAGCTGAGGATGAAGAAATCAGCGAAGGTAAAATCGTGGATATTTTCACCGCACTTGAAAGCCAAATCGTTCGTGGCCGTATCATTGCTGGTGAACCACGTATTGATGGTCGTACCGTTGATACCGTTCGTGCATTAGACATTTGCACTGGTGTATTACCACGTACACACGGTTCTGCAATTTTCACTCGTGGTGAAACACAAGCATTAGCCGTTGCAACGTTAGGGACTGAACGTGATGCACAAATCATTGATGAATTAACGGGTGAACGTCAAGATCACTTCTTATTCCACTACAACTTCCCGCCATATTCTGTAGGTGAAACCGGTATGATCGGCTCACCAAAACGTCGTGAAATCGGTCACGGTCGTTTAGCAAAACGTGGGGTAGCAGCAGTTATGCCAAGTCTTGCAGAATTCCCGTATGTAGTGCGTGTTGTATCTGAAATCACTGAATCTAACGGTTCTTCTTCTATGGCGTCTGTATGTGGTGCGTCTTTAGCATTAATGGACGCGGGCGTTCCAATCAAAGCCGCTGTTGCAGGTATCGCAATGGGCTTAGTGAAAGAAGAAGAGAAATTCGTGGTGCTTTCAGATATCTTAGGTGATGAAGACCACTTAGGGGATATGGACTTTAAAGTAGCGGGTACACGTGAAGGTGTCACCGCCCTTCAAATGGACATCAAAATTGAAGGTATCACCCCTGAAATTATGCAAATTGCATTAAACCAAGCGAAAAGTGCGCGTATGCACATTCTTGGCGTAATGGAACAAGCAATCCCTGCTCCACGCGCGGATATTTCTGACTACGCACCGCGCATCTACACAATGAAAATTGATCCGAAGAAAATCAAAGATGTCATTGGTAAAGGTGGCGCAACAATTCGTTCATTAACTGAAGAAACTGGTACATCAATTGACATTGATGACGATGGTACAGTGAAGATTGCCGCAGTAGATAGCAATGCAGCGAAAAACGTAATGGGACGTATTGAAGAAATCGTTGCAGAAGTTGAAGCTGGCGCAATTTACAAAGGTAAAGTGACTCGCCTTGCTGATTTTGGTGCATTCGTAGCAATCGTTGGAAATAAAGAAGGTTTAGTTCATATTTCTCAAATTGCTGAAGAGCGCGTAGAAAAAGTTAGCGATTACCTCCAAGTGGGCCAAGAAGTAGACGTAAAAGTTGTTGAAATCGATCGTCAAGGTCGTATTCGTTTAACAATGAAAGACTTGGCTCCAAAACAAGAAACTGAAATTAACCAAGAAGATTCTGTAGAAGAACAAGAATAATCTTGGAATATCGAATCAAAACTTGGTAGCAACCGCTGCCAAGTTTTGTTGTTTTCCAACTTTTAGGCATAAAGAAAGCAAATGCGGTGTTTTCGCTTATCTCGCCATTTTGTAGTCTATTTATTTAGCTTATGTGCGATCTTACTCCTCGCAGGCTGTGTTCAGTCTAGGGGTGGTTTTGTGTCTAAAAATCATGTCGTGTTGGCTGAACAAAATCCGAATACTCACTTTGAACAAGAAGTGATGATCGTACGATTAAGCCAAGTACTACTCGTTGGAAAAATGAGTAATGAAGAACGTGCATCGCTACATTTTGAACGTGGCGTACTCTATGATTCCCTTGGATTATGGGGACTTGCTCGTTACGATTTTACTCAAGCCCTTGCATTACAGCCTAAAATGGCATCTGTGTACAATTACTTAGGGCTTTATTTATTGCTTGAAGAAGATTACGACGGCGCATTGGAAGCATTCAATACGGTGTTTGAATTAGATTCAAGTTATGACTACACCCACCTTAATCGTGGTTTAAATTTTTATTATGTAGGGCGCTACCATCTTGCTCAGCAAGATTTCTTACAGTTCTACCAAGCCGATACAAAAGATCCCTATCGTGTCTTATGGCTATATTTGAACGAACAAAAATTAAAACCACAAGAAGCCCAAACAAACCTTGTTGAACGAGCAAAAGGGCTATCAGAGGACTTCTGGGGTACACATATCGTTCAATATTACTTAGGACGCATCTCTGTAGAAGAATTACAACAACGTGCGAGTGAATTTGCTGAAAATTCACAACAATATGCTGAAATTCTCACAGAAACCTATTTTTATCTAGCAAAACAAAAACTCAATGTAGGGCTAGTAGATGAAGCAGCAGCTTTATTTAAACTAGCTATGGCAAATCAGGTTTATAACTTTGTTGAGTATCGTTTTGCCGCGTTTGAACTAATGAAATTAAAACCGGTTCAAACAGAAGACGAAAAAGAAGAGAAAAGTGCGGTAACAAAAGCGATTGTTTTCTAAAAATCAATCCAAAACTCACCGCTCTTTGCAGTAGAACGAATAGAAAAATTCATTCGCTCTGCCCAACTTAATAAACCGAAGGCCTCTTTGAGCTTTCCTTTTTATATTCGAGTATTTTAATGACTGACAAAATTACTTTTAATGACTTAGGCTTACCTGAGTTCATCTTAAAAGCTGTTTCTGACTTAGGTTTTGAAACCCCTTCTCCAATTCAACAAGAATGTATCCCGCATTTGCTCAATGGCAATGATGTGCTAGGTATGGCACAAACAGGTAGTGGTAAAACCGCTGCTTTTGCTCTGCCTTTATTAGCGCAAATCGATCCAAGTGAAAAACATCCACAAATGTTAGTGATGGCGCCGACTCGCGAACTTGCTATTCAAGTTGCCGATGCGTGCGAACAATTTGTTAAATATGCGCATGGCTCGCGCATTGTTACTTTATATGGTGGCCAACGTTATGACATCCAACTTCGTGCATTAAAACAAGGCGCACAAGTGGTTGTGGGTACACCAGGTCGTATTCTTGACCATATTCGCCGCGGCACATTAAATCTTTCTGAACTTCGTTTTATCGTATTAGATGAAGCAGATGAAATGCTACGTATGGGTTTCATTGATGATGTAGAAACCGTCATGGCAGAATTACCAGAAAATCACCAAACAGCGTTATTCTCTGCAACAATGCCTGAACCGATCCGTCGTATTACGAAACGTTTTATGAATGATCCAAAAGAAGTGAAGATCAAAGTTAATAACGAAAATGCCCCAGATATCGACCAAAGTTGTTGGTATGTGCACGGTGTGCGTAAAAATGAAGCCCTTCTGCGTTTCTTAGAAGTGGAAGATTTTGATGCAGCGATTATCTTTGCTCGCACTAAAACAGGTACTTTAGACATTACAGAACTGCTTGAAAAAAATGGTTTCCGTTCTGCCGCACTTAATGGTGATATGACACAACAACTCCGCGAACAAACCCTCGATCGCTTACGTAACGGCAGTTTAGATATTGTAGTGGCAACTGATGTGGCCGCACGCGGTATTGATATTGAACGCATCAGCCTTGTAGTGAACTACGACATTCCGCTTGATGCAGAATCTTATGTACACCGAATTGGCCGTACTGGTCGTGCAGGTCGTTCTGGTCGTGCTTTATTATTCGTTGAGCCTCGCGAGCGTCGTTTACTTCGTAATATTGAACACCTAATGAAAAAAGGTATCAATGAAGTAGAATTACCAAATCATCTTGTGTTACAAGAATGTCGCCGCAAAAAATTCGTTGCAAAAATTACAAAACAACTAGAACATCACGATTTAGAGCAATATCGTAGTTTATTAGAAGACTTATTCACAGCCGATCAGGATCAAGAAGATATTGCTGCAGCAATGTTAATGTTGCTACAAGGCAAACAAAAATTAATTCTTCCACCTGATCCACCAATGGAAAAACGTCGTCGTGAACGTAATGAACGAGGTGATCGCCGTGAAAATCCACGTTCAGCGGAACGTCGTGGCGAACGTAAAGGTTATGGAAATCCACAACCAATGGATTTATATCGTATAGAAGTCGGTCGTGCAGATGGTGTAGAAGTTCGTCATATCGTTGGTGCGATTGCTAACGAAGGTGATATCAATAGCCGCTATATTGGCCATATCAAACTTTATGATGACTACACGACCGTTGAATTGCCACAAGGCATGCCGAAAGAATTATTGCAACAATTCGGTAAAACACGTGTATTGAATAAACAAATGCAAATGTCTTTCTTAGGTGCGGTGAAGTCTGATAGTTCCCGTGGCGACGATGATTTTAATGGTAAACGTAAAGGTCGTGGTGGAGATTTCCGTGGAGAACGCGGACGCAATGAACGCGGTAATGACAATCGTGGAAATCGTAAATTTAATGAAAAAAGTAACCGCTCTTTTAGCGATAAACCACGCCGTGATCGCCAAGGATAATATCCTTACGATATAAAGAATAGTGCTATTTCCTAATGTTTTTTGCATCATTTAAAATTTAGCACTACTCGGTGAACAAAACTTAGCTCCTTGAACCTCAAGGGGCTTTTTATTGTCTATTGATTAAATTCTAGCTACAATCCCGCAAGCTTTTTATATAGGAAAAATCATTGAAAGGTCTCTTTTTACGTATTATTACTGCCTTGGCTTTATTGCTTTGGGCTATTGATATGGTATTCCCATGGCAATTTCTACACCATGCTGAAGAAAACCACTATACAGCAATTCAAGAACGAGGCTCACTCATTGTGGGCACAATGAACAACCCTATTTCTTATTTTATAAATAAAGACGGTGAACGAGGCTTTGAATATGAATTGGCTAGAGCATTTGCTGATTCACTAGGTGTAGAACTCGAAATTAAAACTTTCAATAATCAAGAACAATTATTTAATGAGTTAGATAAGCATAATATTGATTTAGCTGCCGCTCACCTTTTATATCATCCTAATAATGCAGAACGTTTCCAAATTGGCCCAGCGTATCATTCAGCCTCATGGCAATTAGCTTATCGAAAAGATGAACAACGCCCTAAAAATCTGGGCGATGTTAAGAAAGAAATTTATATCGCTAACAATTCATCATTGGAAGAAACACTAAAAGAATTACAAAAACAATATCCACAATTAACTTGGGAAAGAAATCAAGCGTTTACTCAAGAAGAACTATTGCTGCAGCTGTCTGAAGGAAAAATTCCTTACGTCATTGCTAATTCCATTGATATCGCGGCGATCCAACAAATCAAACCAGAATTAGCTATTGCCTTTGATATTGCTGATGAAGCAAACATTCACTGGTATTTACCGAATAATGCCTACAATGATCTTCAAGCTGCCTTACTCAATTTTATGAATAATGCTCAAGAAACAGGGCTAGTCGATAATTTAAAAGAAAAATATTTAGGGCATATTTCACAATTTGATTACGTAGATACGCGCTCTTATATGAACGCAATTGAAAATACCCTGCCACAATTCTCACCACTCTTTGAAAAATATAAAGGTGAATTAGATTGGCGATTACTCGCAGCTGTTGCTTATCAAGAGTCTCATTGGAATCCTGATGCAACATCACCTACTGGCGTGCGTGGCATAATGATGCTGACGAAAGATACCGCACAACATATGAAAATCAGCGATAGAACAGATCCTGAACAAAGCATTAAAGCGGGCTCAGAATATTTACACTGGCTGATTAGTCAAATTC
The DNA here is from genome assembly GCF_003490935.1 of Haemophilus haemolyticus. Lineage (GTDB taxonomy): Bacteria > Pseudomonadota > Gammaproteobacteria > Enterobacterales > Pasteurellaceae > Haemophilus > Haemophilus haemolyticus_M. The sequence continues at coordinate 76,168 of NZ_QQGD01000002.1, forward strand.
CAGAAACCATTGAAAAAGAAGAAAGAATTTGGTTTGCTTTAGCCGCCTATAACATGGGACTAGGCCACTTAATTGATGCGCGTCGTTTAACTAAAAATCTTGGAGGAAATCCAGATAATTGGCTCGATGTGAAAAAAAATCTGCCTTTATTAGCAGAAAAACGCTATTATTCCCAACTGAAATACGGCTATGCGCGAGGCTATGAAGCCCATCAATATGTAGAAAATATTCGCCGCTATATGAATAGCATTGTGAATTATCATCGAGTCCAAGAAAATCAAACAACAAATGATAATGCCAACAACGAAAGCGCGCTTGGAAATTCAGAAGAAATAAAAGAAAAAAAGGATAAATAAAATGTTAAAACGCAAAACTTTTCTTAAAAAGAAAACCAATTTACAACAAACCTCTTTATCACGTAATCTACGTTTAAGACGCTTGAAACACCGAAAACAACAGCAATTTGCGAGACATTCATTACAATTTGTTGTACAAGAAATTTGTTGTTAATTAAAGCATCTCTATCCAACAAAAAAATGGATGCTCGGCACCCCATTTAACAAAAGCAGAAATAATCCCTGAAACGATACCAACAAATACTGCTACGCCATAACGACGACGGTTTGCCGGACTTTGAGTAAAAATACCTGACATATTTTGTTCTCCAATAAAAGTAAAGAAAAAATAACCGCACTTTTACGTCATTGTTTATACAATTTAAAGTGCGATCCCTATTTTATCGATATAACAAAATATGGGTAGAATACTAGAATGTTTTGTGGATTAGTCAAGTTATTATTCTGATTTCACACCAAGATTCCCAATTTTCACGCCTAATAATCCAATAAAAACAGGATCGAAATAATCACACAGAAATTTGAATAACTCATTTAATTCTGTAAAAGAGAGTTGAATTTTTATTTGATCTTCTACTTTACGAACAAACTCATAACGTACTCTATTTTCTTCAAAATATGCAGTTAAAGTGAGGTAGATAGTTTCAAAAAAATGGCTTTTAGCCCCCTCTTCACCAGGATCGCTAATGCGTACATTCCATGTATTATTAAATAGGACTTGAGGCTGATTTGACATTGTTATACTCCTTTTTACTATTTTTAGACTAAGAAAAACCCGATTATAAAGTTTCTGTAATCAAAAAATTTATAATCGGGCTTTTCAAATATTTTCCCTGCGTGTTTCGCTTTACGTTGGTAACTACCTTTCCCTTTACGTTTTTTCTCAACACGCTGGCGAAATAATTTATCATTCAATAATGCCATCACTGCATTATCTTTGATCACTCCTCGAGTGTGCTCATAAACGGTTTCATTTTCAACCGCACTTTTTTGTTGCTTTGCCATAATTTTTCCTCAAAAAAGCCGCGGAAGGATTTCCACGGCTGGAGTATTATACGCGCAAACGTTTAAATTACAAAATCTCAAGTATACTTTCTGGCGGACGACCGATTTTAGCTTGATTACCATTGATCACAATTGGGCGTTCAATAAGCGCTGAATGTTCACTCATGGCTTTTAATAATTCAGCTTGAGAGAGCTCTAAATTGTCTAAATTTAAACTTTTATATAGTTCATCTTTCGTACGCATCATTTGACGCACATCATCAATTCCTAATTTTTGGGCAATGCTTTGTAATTCATCAATGGAATACTGCTTTTGCAAATACAATTCAACTATTGGCTGAACACCTTGATTTTCTAATAATGCTAGAGTTTCACGACTTTTTGAACAACGAGGGTTGTGATAAATCACGATAGACATAGGATTTCCTCTTAGTAGCTATAAACACTATAAATTTTAACTTATAATGGCGAAAAATACTTATAGGAAAAGAAATTATGCTAGAAATGTTGAAAAGCTGGTACTCGCGTCGCTTAAGCGATCCACAAGCGATGGGGCTATTAGCAATATTATTATTTGGCTTTATCTCCATTTATTTTTTTGGAAATTTAATTGCGCCTTTGTTAATTGCTCTAGTGCTATCCTATTTACTAGAAATGCCGATCAATTTTTTACATCAACATTTAAAATGCCCAAGAATGCTAGCCACAATCATCATTTTTGGTAGCTTTATTGGACTAGCAACAATCTTCTTTTTAATCCTCATGCCAATGTTATGGAATCAAACTATTTCCTTATTAAGTGATTTACCCGCAATGTTTAATAAACTCAATGAATGGTTACTAAACTTACCAGAGCATTATCCTGAACTCATCGACTATTCAATGGTAGATTCTATTTTCAATTCTGTTCGAGAAAAGATCCTTGGTTTTGGTGAATCTGCGGTAAAACTTTCTTTAACCTCCATCATGAACTTGGTTTCTTTAGGGATTTATGCCTTTTTAGTGCCATTAATGATGTTTTTTATGTTGAAGGATAAATCAGAACTTTTACAAGGGGTGAGCCGTTTCTTACCGAAAAATAGAAACTTAGCCTTCAAAGTATGGAAAGAAATGCAACAGCAAATTTCCAACTACATTCATGGAAAATTATTAGAAATACTGATTGTCACGCTCATCACCTACATTATTTTCTTAATATTCGGGCTAAATTACCCGCTCTTATTGGCTTTTGCTGTTGGTCTTTCTGTTCTCGTTCCTTATATTGGCGCGGTAATTGTCACGATTCCTGTTGCATTAGTTGCTCTATTCCAGTTTGGAATCAGCTCAACGTTTTGGTATATCATCATCGCTTTTGCTGTAAGCCAGCTCTTAGATGGAAACTTACTCGTGCCTTATTTATTTTCTGAAGCGGTGAATTTGCATCCATTGATTATTATCATTTCAGTATTAATTTTCGGTGGTTTATGGGGATTTTGGGGCGTATTCTTTGCCATTCCCTTAGCGACTTTAGTGAAAGCCGTTATAAATGCCTTACCGCAAGATTAAAAGTCTAAATTAAAAAGTTATACAAATAAAAAAATAGTTAACCATGAATTTTTGGTTAACTATTTTTTATTGAAGTTTATTCTAAGAATAGAATTTAACTAAGGTAATTCATCAATTTCCTTATCTACTTTAGGCGGGATCATATGTTCACGGCGTAATCCAACATCGTATGCAATTGCGATTGCAATAAAGATTGAAGAATATGTACCAAATCCAATACCCACAAGTAATGCTAAAGAGAAGTTATGAATTGATGGACCACCAAAAAAGAACAATGCAATAACAACAATTAATGTTGTCGCAGAGGTCATGATGGTTCTTGATAAAGTTTGCGTTAGAGAAACATCAATAATATCAATCGTATCTAGACGTCTTATTTTTCTGAAGTTTTCACGCACACGGTCAAAGACCACGATACTATCGTTAATAGAATAACCCACAACAGATAAAATCGCTGCAACGAAGGTTAAATCAATTTCTATTTGTAACGCTGAAAACACACCAAGAGTAATAATTACGTCATGCGCAAGGGATGCGATACCGCCGAAACCTAAACGCCATTCAAAACGAGAACCTACATAAACTAGCATCATTGCTAATGTTGCTAATGTCGCATATACCGCGCCTTGAGCCAATTCTTCCCCTACGTTTGGTCCAACGAATTCAACACTACGAATCTTAATGCCAGAATCTACTTCTTGGAGCATCCCTTTTACACGATCGCCAATACCAGAATCATTATCCGTAGCTGGTAAACGAATCATGACATCTTGAACAGAACCCGTCGTCTGCACAATTGGGCTTTCAATACCATTTTCGTGCAGCTTACCACGGATTTTCTCTAAATCTGCAGATTGTGAAAAATGGGTATCAAAAACAACCCCACCAGTAAAATCCAATCCCCAGTTAAAGCCTTTTGATACGATAAAAAATAGCGAAATGGCCATTAAAAGTGCGGAAAAAACATAGCCCCATTTACGCAGTTTCATAAATTCGGTCAATGGGAACGGGAGTTTAATCCCATTGATTTCACGGATAAAATGTCCGTCTTTATCTTTTGCAAAAATTTTCATCGTTCCCTACCTAAATTGATAATTTCTTAAGTTGTTTGCCGCCATAAAGCGCATTAACTAATGCACGTGTTCCTGTAATTGCGGTAAACATTGAAATTGCCACACCAAGTGAAAGTGTAATCGCAAATCCTTGAATTGGGCCTGTCCCCACAGCATACAAGATAATAGCGGTTAAAATTGTCGTTAAATTTGCATCAAAAATAGAACTAAATGCCCCGTTATAACCTTCATTGATTGCTTGTTGAATTGGACGACCATTTCGAATTTCTTCTTTAATACGTTCAAAAATCAACACGTTGGCATCCACCGACATACCTAGGGTTAATACGATACCAGCAATCCCGGGCATTGAAAGCGTTGCACCAGGTAAAATAGACATTAAACCGACTAACAACACAATATTAATGACCAAAGCAAAACTTGCGATAATACCGAACATTTTGTAGTAGAACAGCATAAAGACAATCACAGCAATGAGCCCCCATAAACTCGCATTAATCCCTTGCTCTACATTTTGAGCTCCTAAAGATGGACCAATTGTACGTTCTTCAACAATTTGAATTGGTGCAATTAATGCCCCAGATTTCAATAAGGTAGAAAGATTGTGCGCTTCCGCGATACTATCAACACCAGTAATTTGGAAATTAGAACTGAAACGACCTTGGATCGTCGCCACATTAATGACTTCCTCATGTTTTTCTAAAATGGTTTTACCATTTTCATCTTTTTTGCCATTATCTTTATATTCAACATAAAGTGTTGCCATTGGTTTCTTGTAATATTTTTTGGTGGTTTGAGACATGATCTCACCGCCTTCCCCATCCAACGTTACACTTACTTGCAACGTGCTTGAATGAGGATCTAAACCGGAACTTGAATTAATAATATGCTCACCACCTAATACCGCGCGTTTAAATAATGCGACAGGATGACCTTGGCGATCATATTTAATTTCTGTATCGGCTGGTAACATATTACGAGAAATTGCATCGGCTGTAACATTTTGATTTACGATACGAAACTCAAGCGTCGCTGTTGCCCCTAAAATTTCTTTTGCTCGTGCTGTATCTTGTATTCCAGGTAATTCAATAACAATACGCTCAGCGCCTTGACGTTGAATAACTGCTTCAGATACCCCTAATTCAGCAACACGTTTACGTAAAATCGTTAAGTTTTGCTCAATAGCTAAGTCGCGTGCTTCATTTAATGCTGAAGTTGAAAGACCTAAATTGATACTATCATTATCCAACTCTGTGATATCTAAGGTTGGATGCAACTGATGAATAATACGTTCTGCTTTAGAATGTTGACTTGCATCAGCCAATGTGACAGAAGTACCAAAATGTTCAGTATTTTTAATTGCCGTATATTGAATTTTTTCTTTGCGAAGTTCGTTACGTAAACTGTCTTGTAATTGCTCTTGGCGTTTTACAAGTGCAGAATTCATATCAACTTCCATCAAAAAACGAACCCCACCACGTAAGTCTAATCCCCATTTCATTGGGTTAGCACCAAACATGCTTAACCAAGCTGGAGTGGCTGGAGCAAGATTTAATGCGGTGGTGTAATTATTGCCAAGACGTTCAGCAATTTTATCTTTAGCGAGGAGTTGATCATCGGTATTAGTGAAACGAGCTAGAATTGAGCCGTTCTCAAGCACGACAGATTTGGTTGGAAGATTGTTGGTTTTAAGCACATCTTGAACTTGTCCAAGCACGCTAGTATTCGCTTCTTGACCGCGCGTACCGGAAATTTGCACCGCAGGATCTTCACCATAAATATTTGGAAGAGAATATAAAATCCCGATGGCCACAATAAAAATAACCATCAAATTCTTCCATAATGGATAACGGTTTAACATAGTTTTCCTTTTCTTTTCTAACGCACAGAGCCACAATTCGTGGCTCTGGAAAATAATTTAACGTTACTCTTAAAGTGATTTTAATGAACCTTTAGGAAGAACGCTCACAATGTAGTTACGATTAATCGTAATTTCTGTCGTGTCGTTTAACGCAATCACGATGCTATCACTACCTTCGGTTACTTTAGTAATTTTGCCGATTAAACCACCAGCAGTTAAAACTTCAGTACCTTTTGCAAGCTCAGACATCAATTTTTTATGTTCTTTATTGCGTTTAGCTTGCGGGCGATAAATCATAAAGTAAAAAATTAAACCAAAGATCACGAAAATAAATAACGTGGACATCGGGTTTTGTGCTTCCATTGTATGTTTTCCTTGTTAATTTAAGTTAAAAATTTCGCTTAAAATACCATAAATTGGCTCATTGGGAAAGGTGAACCACGCCCAATATCCTACGTTATGGCGATTAATTTTATTTTTTCAAGATAACGATAAATTCTTTTTCCGAAACGTAATATTGCTCGACCAAAGCAACAGAATTTTCTTCTGCAAAAATAGAAAAATTTTCCACCGCACTTTCAAGGTTTAAGATCAACATTAGCTCATCATTTTTATCCAAATTTTTTAAGGCTTTTTTGGCACTTAAAAGAGGAATTGGACATCGAAGTGCGGTTAAATTGAGCTGATATTTCATTCTTTAACTTGACGACGAGCACTCATGTTCTTGCCCATTTCAGCCAAAATATCCGCACTTAAGCATTCACGCCCCATTTCAAATAGCGGTTCTTCTAACGCAATATGACGATCATAACCTTGAATAAAGCGTTCAATTAAATGTTCATCAATATTTTGACGTTGTTCAGAAATAAGCTCTTCTAACTGCGCAGATAATGCATTCCAATTTTCATGCAAATATTCGTGCTGTTTTTCTAATTCATCAATGGAGCTTTGTGCTTGCGGAGCCACTTTGACTAATTGAGGGAAAAAATCTAATTCTTCGTCCTCATGATGTAACGGCGCGGCACGATTGAAATAAGTTAAAATCTGCTCAACATCATTTAATACAGCCTGAGTATAGCCGTGTTTTTCTAGATAATCAGGCAAAATGCTTAACTGGCGACAAAAGCGTTTTACCTTACTATGACAGGCATAAAGCATTTCAATAGGTTCATTCCAGGTGGCGAATTGTTGAGATTCAAGAATTTGCATAAGGTTTCCTTTGTTAAAAAGTGCGGTCAGAAAACATTTCATTTTTCTACCGCACTTTCATCAATTATGATTTATCCGCTAATTGTAATGGTGGAACAGGTTTGCCCATGCGAGCATAGAATTCCACAACAAAATCATCAAAACGATCATTTTCAATCGCTTGACGAATTTCCGCCATTAAACGTTGATAATAGCGTAAATTATGAATGGTATTTAAGCGCGCACCTAAAATTTCACCGCACTTATCTAAATGATATAAATAGGCTTTGGTGTAGTTTTTACAGGTGTAGCAATCACATTCTGGATCCAATGGGCTGGTATCATCACGGTATTTTGCATTACGGATTTTAACAATGCCGTCTGTCACGAATAAATGGCCGTTACGTGCGTTACGGGTTGGCATTACGCAGTCGAACATATCAATGCCACGACGTACACCTTCCACTAAATCTTCTGGTTTGCCCACGCCCATTAAATAACGCGGTTTATCAGCCGGGATTTGTGGGCAGATGTATTCTAAAATGCGGTGCATATCTTCTTTTGGTTCGCCTACCGCTAAACCGCCCACCGCATAACCGTCAAAGCCAATATTCACTAAGCCTTCTAATGATACTTTGCGTAATTCTTCAAATACGCCGCCTTGAATAATACCGAATAGCGCATTTTTATTGCCTAATTCATCAAAGCGATCGCGGCTGCGTTTTGCCCAACGAAGAGACATTTCCATGGATTTTTTAGCATAATCAAAAGTTGCAGGATAAGGCGTACATTCATCGAAAATCATCACAATGTCAGAACCTAAATCATATTGAATTTCCATAGATTTTTCAGGAGAAAGGAAAATGCGCTCACCGTTAATTGGGTTTTGGAATTTCACGCCTTCTTCGGTAATTTTACGTAATTTACCTAAACTAAATACTTGGAAACCACCACTGTCAGTCAAAATCGGACGATGCCATTGCATAAAGTCATGTAAATCACCGTGTTTACGCATCACTTCCTGTCCAGGACGAAGCCATAGATGAAAGGTGTTACCCAGTAAAATCTCTGCACCTGTCGCACGCACTTCTTCTGGTGTCATGCCTTTTACGGTGCCATAAGTGCCCACTGGCATAAATGCAGGGGTTTCTACACTGAACGTGCCTTGTGGACGTTCAAATACCAAGCGACCACGACGAGCATTGCCGCTTGTTTTATCTAATTCATACTTCATTTTTGCTCCAACGAATAAACAGTTCGAAGATTTTTTTAAACAAAAAAGCCTGTTAAAAAATACAGGCTTTGTGCTATCATATTTCTAATGCTCTTTAAGCAGAGGCGGATCTACTAAGATAGTCCGCCAGTTGCCGCTGTCGGGCTATTTCGTAGATCCTGAGTTTGTTAATCATACTAAGGATAAAAATATGACTAAATTTATGATTAAGTTGGACATCATTATTCTACTTTGCCTGTTATTGAAAAGTAGCACTGGCCATTAGTAGTTGATGCCGACAAGGGATGGTTACCGCCATCTCTTGTTCTTTATTGTAGGTGCTGACTAATTACAAGTCAAACAACTTATTCCAATCCTCTCACATTAGAATTTTTATTAATAAACATCGCATCTCCATAACTAAAGAAACGATATTTTTCTTGCACTGCATGCTTATATGCATTCATGGTATTTTTATAACCAGCAAAAGCTGAAACTAACATTATCAATGTGCTTTCAGGTAAGTGGAAATTAGTAATTAAACAATCTACCACTCGGAATTTTTTACCAGGATAAATAAAAATAGAGGTATCAGAAAAATAAGGCTCAATTAAATCTGGATTGCCAAATTCTTCCGCAGAAAGCGCCGCACTTTCAATAGAACGAACAGAAGTGGTTCCCACGGCAATAACACGTTTACCCGCTTTCTTTGTTGCAATAATTGCATTGCAAACTTCTTGAGAAACTTCTACATATTCTGCATGCATCACATGATCTTCAATATTTTCGACACGAACAGGCTGAAATGTTCCCGCACCCACATGCAATGTGACAAATTCAAAATTGACACCTTTATCTTTAAGTTTTTCAAGCAAAGGTTCATCAAAATGTAATCCAGCTGTTGGCGCTGCCACAGCACCCGGTACTTTACTATAAACGGTTTGATAACATTCTTGATCGGCTTCTTCATCTGGACGGTCGATATAAGGCGGCAATGGAATATGTCCAATGGCTTGCAACACATCTAAAAGAGCGGTTGATTTATCACTTAATTCCACTTCAAACAATGCACCATGACGTGCTGTCATTACCGCTTTAATTCCATTATTTTCGCCTAATTTATCTTCACCTAAAAATAATTCAGCCCCTTCTTTTGGTGATTTTGATGAACGAATATGGGCTAAGAAACGATGCTCATCTAACATGCGTTCAACTAAAACTTCAATTTTTCCACCGCTGGCTTTACGCCCAAACATTCTTGCAGGAATGACGCGAGTATTATTGAAAATCAATAAATCGCCTTCATCAATTAAATCCAATACATCTGAAAAAGTGCGGTCAATTACCGCGCCATTTTCCCCATTCAAATGTAATAAACGGCAAGATGTTCTATCCTCTTTTGGATAGCGAGCAATAAGTTCATCAGGTAAATCGAAATTAAAATCTGAAACACGCATAATAAAGTTTAGGTTAAATAAAATAGGCGGTAAGTCTAGTTTGAATCGGGGATGATCTCAAGAAAAAATAAAAATCTTATCTTCTATTCATAGTTAAACTTTTTTATTTATCTATTGAGGTGATGCAAGTTAAGAGCTATTTAAGATAGAAAAATGGCTAGCAATTACGCTAGCCATTTGATGAATTATAAATTTGCTTTTTTAGTTGCTTTTGCGTTTACATCACAGTTTTTGATGATAATCTTATCGCTAGTTTTGCCTTTTTGAATTAAATTCACTGGCACAACAGAATCAAATTTATCTAAAGTTAAACCACTATCTACATTCCAAACATAGTCACCAGAAGTGAAACTTGTAAAATCGTTTTGTGATTTATCACGAGCAAAATCTTTTGCAATAATTTTGTTACCTAAACTAACCATTGCCGCAACTGGCTCTTGGTTTTCAAATTGATACACTGCAGTCACAGTTTTTTTGTTGCAAGAATAAACTACTGTTTTGTCAGTGATAGTTGACGCAGTTTGAGCAGCCATTTGAGTCGATGCATTTTCCATTATTGGCGCATCTTTTGCACATGCAGATAATACAACAGCGGCAGCAAATGCCGGTAAAACTTTAGTGAAGTTCATTATTAAATCCTCTTAATTAAGCCCCAATCTGAGGCGCTACTTAGATACGTTAAATAAAATAAAGTTCTATTTTAAAGTAAAAATTTGTTGAGATAAAAACTAAACAACTCGTCAAACAAATCAACCTATCTACGAATGATGTTTTACCAACGATAGCCTAATTTCAAGCCTATATTTTGCTGTTTATCTAATTGCGAACCTTTCGATTGTGAGATAGCAGCAGAAAATTGGAAATGTAAAATTTCCGTACTTAATCCAACCTCTTTTTGCCAATAACGTACAAATGGCTGTTGTAATGTAGCACTATTCACTTTGATTTGCATATTGGCATTAGATGCATCAACATAATTCACTGAGAAATAAGGCTTAACCGTGATGTTATTAGTTGGTGTAAAAGTATAATCGATCCGTACACCTGTATTATAGCGATTAAATACAAGGCTAGGTGTTTGAACTCTCACGCCTTCCGATTGATAGTTTTCACGTTCAATAAAATAGCGATTCCCCCCCAAATAAGGCTGAATACCTAATTGCCCTAAGCGGAACTGATAACTTGCATTTACACCATAATTTACCACTTTACGATAAATTTTTCGGCTTTGTTCTCCTGCTGTTTTACTTACACTGCTCCCCATTCCTACGCTTACACCGAACTGGAAATCCTTCCATTGATATTGAGCAAATCCCGATAGCATCATCAGTGTAGTATAATTTTTAACTTGCTCATCAAAGGTATTATCCGAACGGCTATGTGAGAAAACTGCCCCAATTCGTCCATTACCTAACGCTTTTTGCATCCCAATTTGACGCAAGTTAGTTTTCTGCTTATAAGCACGGAACGCATCAGAATCATAGTGTCTTTTATCCTGTGCGATATTTGTCCACACCATAGGCTGCGTTTGCTCCACAAAAAGACGATCCAATTCATCTTGAATGGAAAGCATACTATTTACTGTAGCAGACAATTCCGATAACGCATTGTTTGAGTATTTACTAATTAAATTTTTTTGTTTGAGCTGTTTTTTAGCTTCTATTCTTGCTTGCTCTTCCTGAGCTTTGCGTTTTTCTGCCTCAATACGTTCCTGCTCTTCTTGAGCTTTACGTTTCTCAGCTTCAATACGTTCTTGCTCTTCTTGAGCTTTGCGTTTCTCGGCTTCAATACGTTCTTGCTCTTCTTGAGCTTTGCGTTTCTCGGCTTCAATACGTTCTTGCTCTTCTTGAGCTTTACGTTTCTCGGCTTCAATGCGCTCTGCTTCTTCTTGAGCTTTACGTTTCTCGGCTTCAATACGTTCTTGCTCTTCTTGAGCTTTGCGTTTCTCGGCTTCAATACGTTCTTGCTCTTCTTGAGCTTTGCGTTTCTCGGCTTCAATGCGCTCTGCTTCTTCTTGAGCTTTACGTTTCTCAGCTTCAATACGTTCTTGCTCTTCTTGAGCTTTGCGTTTCTCTGCTTCAATGCGCTCTGCTTCTTCTTGAGCTTTGCGTTTCTCGGCTTCAATGCGCTCTGCTTCTTCTTGAGCTTTACGTTTCTCAGCTTCAATGCGCTCTGCTTCTTCTTGAGCTTTACGTTTCTCAGCTTCAATACGTTCTTGCTCTTCTTGAGCTTTGCGTTTCTCGGCTTCAATACGTTCTTGCTCTTCTTGAGCTTTACGTTTCTCGGCTTCAATACGTTCTTGCTCTTCTTGAGCTTTACGTTTCTCAGCTTCAATACGTTCTTGCTCTTCTTGAGCTTTGCGTTTCTCAGCTTCAATACGTTCTTGCTCTTCTTGAGCTTTACGTTTCTCGGCTTCAATACGTTCTTGCTCTTCTTGAGCTTTACGTTTCTCGGCTTCAATACGATCAGCTTCCGCTTGTTTTAATTCTGCTTCTTTAATTGGGCTGTAAAGTCGATATTGATTACCGTCTTTAATTAACTCATAACGCCATGCTCCCGCATCAACATATTGATTGGTTAATGAAACATCTAATCCAGTCGTAGGCATTGTTCTTAGTGAGATGAGAGTAAGGTGATCGAGTCTCGTTGGTTCTGCACCTGTGTTACGAACATTGAGTTTAAATGTCCCTTGTGCTTGCCCATTGACCTGCAACTTATCGCCTAAATATTGATTCAAATGAGTAAGATAATTAAATGTTCCAGAACCATTTAAATCTCCATTAATCGTTAATATATTAAATTGGTTACGGTTAGTTTCTTTCGCAAAATCAGGATTTAATGTGACTTCACTATTATTTAAAGTAAGATTACCTAATATTGTGCTCGTCGGCATTGTCCATTGTGATTGCTTTAAAGACACATGTGTGCCATTCTCACCTGTAATTTGATGATCAAATCTTGCATTATTAAATTTAAGCTGTGCAGAATGAGTTAATTGTGCATCACCTATTAAATTAGCATCATCTACGATAGAGTCAGCTTGATCTCGCAAAATTAAATTACCTTGATGAGTGGCTTTATTGATTAAACGGTAAGTCGAATATTCTTGTGCGGTTAGATTACCCGTTAATTGAGAATGATCCATCGTCATTTCACCAATATTCGATAAACTAACTGAACCATTGATTTGAGACGCTTCATTAACATTCACTCGTCCAGTTGAGCGAACATTACCATTAATAATTGATCTGGTAATATCTGCAGCCGATCTTTCTGTGGTAAGGTCAAGTAATCCATCCAAACGAGCATTATTGGAAAGAGTGATTCTATTGTTTCCTAAAGAACTCAAACTACCTGAATGTGCCGATTGATCTTTAAGAGTATAGGAGGCATTTTGGCTTAAAGTGACGCTACCATTCACCCGTGCGCTATTTGTCGCGGTTAATTCATTGTCCTTCGTCGCTTGAATATTTCCATTAACAGTGGAAGAATCGATGTTTAAATTCGCATTATCTTCAAGATGAATAGAACCAGTTGTAGCGGCGTGGTTAGTAATATTAATGTTGGTATCATTATAGGCAAGCATATCTCCAGTCATAGTGGCATCATTAATGCTTGCTTGAGCATTGCCATCAAGATGAATATCGCCTGCTTGGTTAGCTTTATGTGTTAAGTGATATTCACTATCAGAGTGGGCGTAAACAGCCCCATTAAGAGAAACTAATCCATTCACATTTAATCGAGCATGATCGGATAGTGAAATATGTCCATTAACTTGTGTAGTAGGAATAGATTTAATCACAGATGGTTCGGTAAGATTAACGGATTGACAAGTTGTTGCGCCCGTCCAATCAGAGCGAGTACAAATTGTGTTTTCTTGATTTGGGATCACGCCAAAAGTAACCGATGCATTATTGCTAATATTCCATCCGCCTTTAATAGAAGAAACATTGCGAGAAACAAATGTATTACCATTCTGAATGTTAAAATTTCCAGCAACGAAAGAACGATTAATCCAATCATCATCCATTACCACTTCACCGCGTTTTGTGCCTTCCATTTTGGCATGGTGCGGATTTAAATGGTTATAAGCGTGTGGAGTAGGGCGACCGCTGAAAATTAAGTTGCCCCCGTTTTGGGTGATATTACCTTTTAGATTGGTGCCACCAGAAAGTAAAAGATGATTTTCTTGATTGGTTGGAGAATAATTAACATTTAAATGCCCCGTGTTTTTTGCATCATCTTTATCGCCAAACCAACCATTAAAGGCAATGTCGCGTTTATTAGTAAGATCATTCTCTTTATTATTAATGATGTTGCTTCCCGTAATAGTAATATTGGATTCTTTGTTGGCATTATGATTGACTAACATTGCACCTTCATCAACGTTTTGAATACGAGTAAAGGTAAGGTCATTCCCATTTAAATCTAAACGTCCACCTCGGAACCCGAAGTAGATATTATTTGGATCGACCTGATCTGCACTATTAAGTTTTACGGTTGCTCGACCGCTCACAATCCCCACTTCTTTGAAGGCTTGTTTCTGACCATTTGTATCTGCTTTCTGATCTAAAATAACGGTTCCGTTACCAACACTAATGTCACCCAAATTTTTCCCTGTGCCGTTTACAAGTAGTGTGCCGATCCCAAGCTTAGAGAGACGATCACCTTCGGGGTTTTTTACCTGCCATTCAACGGTGGCGTCTTCCCCAATAGAAACACCTGCACCCTGCCAAGTTATATTATTTTCACTTGGTTTAACGGTGAAATCACCTTCAAAGTAAATCCCGCCGGCACCTTGATTGACATTATTTGCAATAGTAAGTATGCCTTTCCCCATGTCGCCTAAATAAATAGTTTTACCATTATGTAACGCAGGAGACCAGGGATTCGGTCCACCATAACTTGGGGATATATCGCCATTTTGATCTCGGGCTTTCTCGAGAAGAGTGCTCTTATACAGCCCCACTTCCTTAGGCTTTCTTCCATTTTGAGAGATGGTACCTTTCCCGTCCTCTACGGTTTTAAAGACGTAATGGGCATTATTGGCAAATTCTCTTACCGTTGTGTCATTATTTTGCACTTCTTCAAGGTACTCTTGGCGAGCAACTTGGTATCCATTGCCTACCGCTGCGTAAGGGTGTCCTTCACGCAACACGCCATTTAATAACCACTTGCCTTTATCTTTATCATAAATAAACATAGGGGATCCGCTATCGCCTTGCGCCCCCGCAATCGGTAATGGTCCATATTCATTAGGGTTTTGTACACGTCCATTAAGATAAAGATCGCCGTTTCTTGTACCGCCATCCATAAAGGTATTACCTCCTGTCAGCCATGTACCACCATAAGCTAAGTCACCATTGGTTTCATTATTATCATTCTTCCAATATTGGTGTCCGCTTCCTGCGCGTACTCGCATAGGATATTTTTTTAAGTCAGTGTAAACATTACCGTGAGTGTTTGTTACCATCTCAATCGGTGCGACTTCTGTTACAAACTTAGCAAGACGAGGATGTTGGTAATCCGTCATAAATGGATGTCGAGCATCATTGACATAGTTATATCGTTTAACAACTAGATATTTATAGTTATGTCGATCGGGATTGCGTCCAAACTCACCAAAATCGACATCTTGATATCCCACGTTGTGCGCCACACTCACTAAATGTTGATCGCCCACTAGTGTGGCATAACCACCTTTTGCAAGCGAAGATAAATCAGGCATTGGCACACCTTTCATCATAGTACCAATCATTTCACCTTTCTTGTTATAAATGTCAATATTTTGCGCACCAACCGTAAACTTGCCTTTGTTTTCAGCAAAGTCACGATAGTATTGATAATTGATGCCAAAATAAGTATGTCCTGCCCAAGCTTGCGATACTATCCCTAATGAAATGCAAGCAGTTAAAAGATTAAGACGAAATATAGTTTTTTTCATAAGACTTACTCAATAAACAATTTGTTATATATAAAACTTATAGTTAAACATTAAAAGTGCGGTAATTTTCTGAAAAGATTTCAGATAAAAACTGAAAGGTTTAGGAGAAAATGAAAGTTGAAAATTGTACATCATTAAATAAGCAATCGCCAGGAACTTTGGTTACCGATTGATAGGTAATATTATCGCCCTATATAATATTGGGAATAACTTTTACAAATAGAGATTAAATTAAACCTACATATAGCAAATAAAATCACCGCACTTTATATCTACGTTCTATAAAGTGCGGTAATTTTTAACGTTTTTCCAAAATTGGTTTAAGGAATCTGGCAGTATGAGATCCTTCGACGTTAGCGACTTCTTCAGGCGTGCCAGTAGCAATAATTTGTCCGCCACCGCTTCCCCCTTCAGGACCAAGATCGACAATCCAGTCTGCCGTTTTAATCACATCAAGATTGTGTTCAATGACGACAATAGTATTTCCTTGATCGCGTAATCGATGCAACACTTCAAGTAATTGCTTAATGTCAGCAAAATGCAAACCAGTTGTCGGCTCATCTAGAATATACAAGGTTTTGCCTGTATCACGTTTAGAAAGCTCAGTCGCTAGCTTGACGCGCTGCGCTTCGCCGCCCGAAAGTGTTGTGGAAGATTGACCTAATCGAATATAAGATAATCCCACATCCATCAAGGTTTGTAATTTTCTTGCAATCATTGGAATCGCGTCAAAAAACTCGCGAGCCTCTTCTACCGTCATATCTAAAACTTGATGAATCGTTTTCCCTTTGTAACGAATTTCTAAGGTTTCGCGATTATAGCGTTTACCTTTACATTGGTCGCAGGGAACATAAACATCCGGTAAAAAATGCATTTCAACTTTGAGTACACCATCGCCCTGACAGGCTTCACAGCGCCCACCTCGTACGTTAAAGCTAAAACGTCCTGGATTATAACCACGAGCACGTGCCTCTGGCACGCCTGCAAAAAGTTCACGAATCGGAGTAAATAAGCCTGTATAAGTGGCTGGATTTGAACGTGGTGTGCGTCCAATCGGGCTTTGATTAATATCAATAACTTTATCGAAATACTCTAATCCCTCGATAGACTGATAAGGTGCGTAATCCGTCTTTTCTGCTCGATTTAATGCATTTTGCGCAAGTGGAAATAAAGTGTCATTAATAAGTGTTGATTTTCCCGAACCAGATACACCAGTTACACAAGTAAACAAACCGACGGGGATATCTAAATTTACATTTTTTAAGTTATTACCTGATGCCCCTTTAAGTTTGAGCCATTTTTTCTTATCAAGTGCGGTGCGTTTTTTAGGAATTTCGATTTTATCTTCGCCCGATAAAAATTTTCCCGTGATGGAATTTGGATTCAGCATAATTTCATCGGCATTTCCTTGCGCAATAACTTGCCCGCCATGCACGCCAGCACCAGGTCCAATATCAATAATATGGTCAGCCGCACGAATCGCGTCTTCATCGTGTTCCACGACAATTACCGTATTACCAAGATTACGCAAATGAATTAACGTGTTAAGTAAGCGTTCATTATCACGTTGGTGCAGGCCAATTGAAGGTTCATCTAATACGTACATCACACCAACAAGCCCGGCACCAATTTGGCTAGCAAGGCGAATACGTTGTGCTTCACCACCTGAAAGAGTTTCAGCAGAACGAGAAAGAGAAAGATAATTCAAACCTACATTCACTAAGAACTGCAAACGCTCACGGATTTCTTTAAGAATTTTTTCCGCAATTTGCGCTTTTTGACCAGTGAGAGAAAGTGCGGTGAAAAATTCGAGCGTTTCACCAATACTTTTTTCCGCGATCATCGGTAAATTCGTTTTTCCGATATACACATTACGCGCTTCTGGTCGTAAACGAGATCCGCCACAGTCTGCACAAGGGCGATTACTAATATTTTTCGCTAATTCTTCTCGCACCGACATTGATTCCGTTTCTTTATATCGGCGAGCCATATTATTCAAAATACCTTCAAAAGGATGCTTACGAATAACCACATCGCCACGATCATTCATATATTGGAATTCAATTTCCTCTTTGCCTGAGCCATGCATAATGATGTGTTGAATTTTCTTTGGCAAAGATTCATAGGGCGCTTCAACATCAAAATTATAATGTTTCGCCAATGAGGTGAGCATTTGATAATAATAGAAATTACGGCGATCCCAGCCTTTCACCGCACCACCGGCAAGGGAAATAGTTGGATTTTGCACCACACGATCTTCATCAAAATATTGTTGCATACCCAAACCATCACAAGTAGGGCACGCTCCAGCAGGGTTATTAAAGGAAAATAAACGAGGTTCTAATTCTGGCACAGAATAACCACAATGCGGACAAGCAAAATTTGCGGAAAAAACTAATTCTTCCGCTTTCGGATTATCCATATCTGCCACAATCGCGGTGCCGCCTGAAAGCTCTAATGCGGTTTCAAAAGACTCAGCTAAACGTGTTGCTAAATCTGACCGCACTTTAAAGCGATCAACCACCACTTCAATAGTATGTTTTTTCTGTAACTCTAATTTTGGTGGATCAGATAAATCGCAAATTTCGCCATCAATACGCGCCCGAATGTAACCTTGCGCAGCAATATTTTCTAAAATCTTAACATGTTCACCTTTTCGATTTTTGACAACTGGCGCAAGTAACATCATCTTGCTGTCTTCTGGCAAACTTAATACTTTGTCCACCATTTGACTAATCGTTTGTGCCGTTAATGGAACATCATGATCTGGACAACGCGGTTCACCTACTCGGGCAAACAATAAACGTAAATAATCGTAAATTTCCGTAATAGTCCCCACCGTAGAACGTGGATTGTGTGAGGTAGACTTTTGTTCAATCGAAATCGCAGGGGAAAGCCCTTCAATAGAATCTACATCCGGCTTTTCCATTAAAGATAAAAACTGACGCGCATAAGCAGAAAGGGATTCAACATATCGACGTTGCCCTTCCGCATAAAGTGTATCAAAGGCTAAAGAAGATTTCCCCGAACCTGAAAGCCCTGTGATCACGACAAGTTTATTGCGTGGAATAGTCAGATTAATATTTTTCAGGTTATGGGTTCGAGCCCCGCGAATATCGATATTTTCCATAAAATAACTCAAAAGAATGAAATAAGTTTAAATTCTGCGATCATTATCGCATATTTTAATATCTGTGCAAATATCCAGTTAAAATATATAGATCTTTTGAAAAATTTCAGGCAAAATAACCGCACTTTTTTAGATAAAAAATGAGGTTTTTTATGGCTGGAGTTAATAAAGTCATTATTGTGGGTCATCTAGGCAATGATCCTGAAATTCGTACCATGCCAAATGGCGATGCCGTAGCTAATATTAGTGTAGCGACTAGTGAAAGCTGGAACGACCGCAATACTGGCGAGCGCCGTGAAGTAACGGAATGGCACCGCATTGTATTCTATCGTCGTCAAGCGGAGATTTGCGGTGAATATTTGCGTAAAGGCTCTCAAGTATATGTGGAAGGTCGTTTACGTACCCGTAAATGGCAAGATCAAAACGGTCAAGATCGCTATACCACAGAAATTCAAGGTGATGTAATGCAAATGCTTGGTGCTCGTAATCAATCTGGTGGCTACTCTAGTGATATGGGATCTGCACCACAACCCTCTTACCAAGCTCGTCAAACTAACAATGGTGGTAGTTATCAATCATCTCGTCCAGCGCCACAACAAGCTGCACCACAGGCTGAGCCACCAATGGATGGATTTGATGACGATATCCCTTTTTAATTCAAACGAACTCAAAACAAAAAGGAAGCAATTTGCTTCCTTTTTTTAGTTGAAATGTATTGAAATCATTTTACGAATTATTGTTTGACGTTTCTTCAGATTCCTCAATCAATATTCCTGCTGTTTCATCATTTAATGCCTGAGCATCGACATGAGGTTTAATGAATGGTTTTGGCGTCCAATATTTTTTTAAGATTTCATTAGAAAAACCATGTAGAACTTCCTCATTTAGACGTTCTTGATCCAATGCTCGCACTTCTTTAATGACTTCATCAGCCTCAATCTTATCAATGCCAAGTTTCATTAGTGTTGCTTGGCTAAGCGCAATTGCGGACTCAAAAGTTTCACGCACAATAAAATCCACATCTTGCTTAATTAGGCTCACCGTCGTTTTTCTATCATAAGTGCGGGTTAAAATCGGCAAGTTTGGATAAGCCTCTTTAAGTTGGCTAACAATAGTTTCAATACGATCTGTATCATTAATACCAATCACGACACATTTAGCTTTTTCAATACCCGCGGCGTAAAGTACATCCAAACGAATACCATCACCATAATAGACTTTAAAACCAAATTTTGCCGCAGCACGGATATTTTCTATATTACGATCAATCACTGAAACGCTGATGCCGCGGATTAATAATGTTTGACATACGATTTGACTAAAACGCCCAAAACCAATTACAAGCACGTTATCTTCTAAATCATCAATAGGTGACAGATCACTCGTATCTGGTTGATTCGCTGATTTTCTCTCTCCAGATTGCGCTAATTTGCGAGTAATTTGTGTAATAAATGGAGAAAACAACATCGAAATAATTACTGCTGCAGTAAAAGTAGCATTTTCATGGTTGCTCATTACGCCAGCTGTTGTTGCGGAAGAGAAAAGTACGAAAGCAAATTCACCACCGTGCGCCAAGAGTGACATTCTTCCCACTGCTTCCCTATGTTCTAAGCGAGTGATTCGAGCAACAACATACACAGAAAGTCCTTTGCCAATAATATAAAGGAATACAATTCCAAGTAGTAATAACCAATGATTGAAAACTAAACGTAAATCCAATGACATGCCCACGCCCATAAAAAACAGACCAAGCAATAAACCACGAAATGGCTCTATATCCGCTTCTAATTGATGGCGGAACGAAGATTCTGACAGCATAACGCCCGCTACAAATGCCCCCATTGCCATTGAAAGTCCACCTATTTCCATGGCTAATGCTGCGCCAAGCACAACTAATAAAGCCGCCGCCGTCATCATCTCTCGAATATGTGCTTTAGAAATTAATCGGAATAATGGATTCATTAACCATTTGCCCGCAACAATCAAGCCGATTACCGCACCTAATGCGATGCCGATTGACATCCAATCGGTATGAGTGCTTTCTTCAGAATGAGGCGCAAGAAACGCCACTGATGCCAATAATGGCACAATAGCAATATCTTCAAAAATTAAAGTCGAAATAATTCGCTGACCTTTAGATGTGCTGGTAATACAACGTTCTTCCAAAGTTTGCATCACAATCGCAGTTGAAGAAAGTGTAAATCCCATTCCTGCTATAAATGCGACTTCTTTCGGTAAATCAAGTAAATAAATCCCTGCCAAAGTAAGCAATACACCACACAACCCAACTTGCAGCAAGCCACGACCAAAAATTGCTTTTTTCATAGACCAAAGCCGTTCAGGGTGCATTTCAAGCCCAATAATGAACAAGAACATCACTACACCCAATTCAGCCAAATGCACAACTGAAGCCGGATCTTGAATAACACCGAATACTGAAGGACCAATCATACAGCCCGCCACTAAATACCCAAGCACGCTACCAAGCCCTAGGCGTTTAAATAACGGTACAATAGTCACGCTCGACGCAAGCAAAATTACGGTTTTAATCAGATCTGAATCGGCAAGATGGGACATTAATAGCTCCAATGATGAAATGGAATATAATTGTATTCTAACTAGTTTCCTTTAAATAAAAAAGTGAGCATATCTCATATTATGCTCACTTTAGAAATGGATAAACCTAAGTTCAATTAATTAACTCAGAATGTCTTTTCAAACAACATATTCACATTCTTCTGTGTATAAGAATACATTTCTGGGATATTACTATCTTGTTTACGCCAGCTTAATTGGAGTTTTGGTGTAATTCCCCAAATATGCCAATCGCGTTTCCATAGGGATAAATTTATGCCGTAAATTTTATCTTCTCGACGTTTTCCAAAAGAAAACAAATTGAGATTACCAAGTTTGGCAATATCTTTAAATTCACGTTTCATTATGGATAAGCCGAGACGTGAGGAAATGCCCCAATTCCATTCTTGTCCCCAACCTAAACGTAAGCTTTTACTGTCTGAACCATATTGACGAACCTTCGTTCTTTCTGCCATGAAATCGGAACCGAGGTAGAAAAACTGTTTCGGTGTTCTTGCCCACAGTAAGGTTGCGGAAATCAGTTTGTTATTACCGTTTTGTGATGTACTGTCTAAATAACGTTGTTTTGAAAACTCTCCCGCCGTAAAAAGTTGCCAGTTTGGACTTAACCAGCGAGAAAATTCCACCCTTGCCCCATTAGACCAACGGTAACTTTCGCCGCCATACCAACGTTTTTCATAAAAGGGTTTAATACGGAAATTTTGCTTTGCGGTTTTATGTGCATAGCCAACAAAAGTGCGGTTGGAAATATCATCAAATTTATGATTATCCCAGTAGCTCTTGCCACCGAACTCATTGCCCACCGTGAGGTAATTAGAGTTCCATAAATTGAAATCTCTAGAAATATCAAGTGAATACGCCAAGCCGTGTGCTGTTTGTGGCATCATTGATTCAGAACGCGTTAAGGTGCCACCATTATTTAATACGACCGTTTTGCCTTCGCCGACATTGTTGACATTGGTATCACGTACATAATTAAAAGAAAAGTCCACATTCCAGCTATCACGTTCTTTTAAAGCCTCTAAATAAGCATCCATTAAACGCTTAACTTGAGGCGGTAAATCCTCTGCGGTTTGTGCTTTTTCAAATTGGTCTTTAGCAGCACCGTCTTGTTTTTGATTGAATAAAGCGATAGCCAGTTCAATTCGTACAGGGTTTAAATTTGGATTTTTGGCTAAAATTTCGCGATATTTATCAATAGCTACAGTATAGTTTTCCGTTATCGCAGCCAATTTTCCTTCTGCAAAGCGTTCCATAATCGGGTCACGATTTGGAAAAGTGCGGTAAATTTCCAGCAATTTTTTAATCATTTCTGGATTGCGGGCATAAATGGCACGAGTTAATAATTCGTGGGTTAAAACTGGGTTTTGTTTAAGTTGCTCAAGGGTAATTTGAATTTGTTCGACTTGCTCTGTGCCTAAGGGTGGTAAATTTTGTTCGCGTTTTTCAAGTTTGGCGACATTAATTTGTGGTTCAAGTTCGGTTTTAATTGGTGTTTGACGAATATCTAGTGCCGTTGTTTCTGCTAAAGCAAGAGCGGGGAAAAGTGCAGTAAAAAAGAGAGCAATACTTTTCATAAAATGAGTAACTTTAAGTAAATATTTATAAACAAACAATAAGTTGAAAAATGGCGGACAAAAATCCGCCAAATATTGTTTTATAACGATTATTTAGGTTGTTTGGTTGCATCAAAAAAGGCTTCATAGCCAAAAAGATATTTTGTTGCACCATCTTTGCCTTCAAAGCTTGGATAAAAACCATCCTCTATTGCGCGTCTAGAATTATACTCCACACGTCCAACTATATCACCATTTTTTGAAATAGTAGCAGAATACTTACCGTCAGCATCATCCCCAAAATCTACATGACCATCTTTCACTTTATTTTCTATAATCTCTTTTTCTCTCAACTGAATGCTACCTACGGTTTTACTATCGATAGTTCCCGACATTTTAAATTTATCAGAAGAATTTTTTTGAACATTAAGTGTAACATCACCGTCTTCATCTGTCGTCGTTTGTGCGTATCTTTCCTCGTCAGTGTTACTAAGCTTAACTTTTGCAAATACTTTACCTTTATAAGTTGCATCAACTAAATCGCTAGATTTATCATCTACTACAGCTCGATAAAACAGCTTTTCAAAATCATGGTATGAAGATGCCGCTGGTTGAGTTGCGCCTGGTTGAGCTGCTTCTGGTTGAGCTGCTTCTGGTTGAGCTGCGCCTGGTTGAGCTGCGCCTGGTTGAGCTGCTTCTGGTTGAGCTGCGCCTGGTTGAGCTGCTTCTGGTTGAGCTGCGCCTGGTTGAGCTGCGCCTGGTTGAGCTGCTTCTGGTTGAGCTGCGCCTGGTTGAGCTGCGCCTGGTTGAGCTGCGTCTGGTTGAGTTGCGCCTGGTTGAGCTGCTTCTGGTTGAGCTGCGTCTGGTTGAGTTGCGTCTGGTTGAGTTGCGCCTGGTTGAGCTGCTTCTGGTTGAGCTGCGTCTGGTTGAGTTGCGCCTGGTTGAGCTGCTTCTGGTTGAGCTGCGCCTGGTTGAGCTGCGCCTGGTTGAGCTGCGTCTGGTTGAGCTGCGCCTGGTTGAGCTGCTTCTGGTTGAGTTGCGCCTGGTTGAGCTGCTTCTGGTTGAGCTGCTTCTGGTTGAGCTGCGCCTGGTTTAGTTGCGCCTGGTTGAGCTGCTTCTGGTTGAACTGGTGTTGGACGAGCATCTGCAAAATTTGAAGTAGATTTACAAGCAGTCAAACTTAGTGCAATACACATCGCTAATGCGGTTGTTTTTAACGTTGGTTTCATAACTTTTTCCTTTAAATATAAAGATATCGACTAACGCTTTCATTGAAATCATACTGACTACATGATGCCTCATTAGTAATGAATTCCAATAAAAACGCCCAGTATGATAAACAAAAAAACAAATAAGAACTATTAATATTTGTTGATTCTAAATACAATTTTCTAAATAAACGGCGTGTACAGTCATTCCATGTATTTTCATGATAGAATGCTGCTTAAAATTTTTTTCACCGCACTTTTTAAGTATGTCGTTACAATTCAATATAATCGCCTTGTTATTGGTGATTTTAATTATTCTCGGGTTACTCAGTCACAACAGCGCAATTACCATTTCTTCTGCTGTATTACTTATCATGCAGCAAACTTTTTTATCTTCACACATTCCTTTGCTCGAAAAATATGGCGTTAAAATTGGTATCATTATTTTAACCGTTGGGGTTTTAAGCCCCTTAGTTTCAGGAAAAATTCAGTTGCCTGATTTATCGGGTTTTCTTAGTTGGAAAATGGCACTTTCCATTTCTGTTGGTGTGCTTGTGGCATGGCTTGCAGGCAAAGGTGTTCCTTTAATGGGCGAACAACCGATTTTAGTCACTGGCTTGCTTATCGGCACAATTATTGGTGTAGCATTTTTAGGTGGAATTCCCGTTGGCCCACTTATTGCTGCAGGTATATTAGCTTTACTTTTAGGAAAAATTTAAATGAAAAACAAATACCTCACCCTTACTGCTTTAAGCGGTTTCTTCTGTGTCGCACTAGGCGCATTTGCAGCTCATGGCTTAAGCCATATATTAGAAGCCAAAGCATTATCATGGATTGATACGGGTTTAAAATATCAAATGTTCCATACTATTGCAGTACTTGCCGTTGCATTATCTGCTTTACGTGACAACAAATTCGCCCGATTATCCATGGCTTCTTGGTTAATTGGAACCTTATTATTTAGTGGAAGTTTATACGCACTCGCTTTCGGAGCAAGCAATGCAATAGTGTGGATTACGCCTATTGGCGGAACTTTATTTTTAATCGGATGGATTAGCTTAGCTTACGGAAGTTTCAAAAATAAATCGCTATGAAAAACAGATCGGTAAAACACGCATTAACACCTTTACAACAATCTCTTTTTTCTCAATTACATGACATCATGTTGGTAGATCAACGTCGCTTATCCGCCCGCATTCATGGTATTGGAAAAATTAAAAGCCAAGAGGCTCAACAAGCCGTTGCAGATGAAATCCAACAGCAAATTGAACAAGCAAGGTTACGTATAGAACAACGGAAAAGTGCGGTACAAAATCCCATCGTTTTTCCAGAAAGTCTACCCGTTAGCCAACGCAAAGCAGAAATTCAAAAACTGCTTTCTGAACATCAGGTCATTGTGGTGGCGGGGGAAACTGGTTCAGGTAAAACCACCCAATTGCCGAAAATGTGTTTGGAATTAGGTTTCGGCAATTTAGGCATGATTGGTCATACTCAACCTCGTCGTATTGCTGCACGCTCTGTGGCGGCTCGTATTGCGGAAGAACTGGAAACGGAGCTTGGCGGTTTAGTTGGTTATAAGGTTCGTTTTAACGATCAAATCAGTGATGATACACAAATCAAATTGATGACTGACGGGATCCTGTTAGCAGAAATTCAAAACAATCGTTTCCTCAATCAATATTCTTGTTTGATTATTGATGAAGCCCACGAACGTAGCTTAAATAACGATTTTATTCTCGGTTATCTGAAACAGCTTTTACCACGTCGTCGTGATTTAAAACTTATCATCACCTCTGCGACCATTGATGTGGAACGCTTTTCCAAACATTTCAACAATGCCCCGATTATCGAAGTCTCGGGCAGAACGTATCCCGTGGAAGTGCGTTATCGCCCTGTCGTGGAAGAAGACGATCAAGATCAGCTACAAGGCATTCTCAATGCGGTGGATGAACTGCAAGCGGAAGGCCGTGGCGATATTTTGATCTTTATGAACGGCGAGCGTGAAATTCGCGATACTGCTGAAGCCTTACAAAAACAAAATCTAAAACACACGGAAATTCTACCGCTCTTTGCTCGCTTATCTGCGCAAGAACAGAATAAAATTTTCCATCCAAGCGGATTAAATCGTATTGTATTAACGACCAACGTCGCAGAAACTTCATTGACCGTGCCGGGCATTAAATATGTGATTGACCCAGGTACAGCGCGCATTTCCCGTTATAGCTATCGCACCAAAGTACAACGTTTACCGATTGAACCCATTTCACAGGCATCCGCTAATCAGCGTAAAGGTCGTTGTGGTCGTGTAAGTGAAGGGATTTGTATTCGTTTATATTCGGAAGAGGATTTTAATTCTCGTCCTGAATTTACCGATCCTGAAATTCTGCGCACCAATTTAGCCTCCGTTATTTTGCAAATGACGACATTGGGTTTGGATGATATTGAAGCCTTCCCATTTGTGGATGCGCCGGATAAACGCCATATTCAAGATGGTATAAAACTGTTGGAAGAATTAGGTGCGTTTGAAATAGTTCGCTCTAAAGCAGGCGAGAAACGTCAATTAACCCCAGTTGGTCGTCAATTATCGCAACTCCCTGTGGATCCACGTTTGGCGAAGATGTTGCTGAATGCTGTTTCACAGGGTGCCTTGCATGAAGTGATGATTATTGTCGCGGCCTTATCCATTCAAGATCCGCGCGAGCGCCCACAAGAAAAACAGCAAGCTTCCGATGAAAAACATCGTCGTTTTGCCGATAAAAAATCGGATTTCTTGGCTTTCCTCAATCTTTGGCGTTATCTGCAAGAACAACAAAAAGAATTGAGTAAAAACCAATTCCGTCGTCAGTGCCAAAAGGATTTCTTAAATTATTTACGCATTCGCGAATGGCAGGATATTTATCATCAAATTCGTTTAACCGTGCGTGAAATGGGCTTGCCGATTAATTCGGAAAAAGCAGAATATCAGCAAATTCACACCGCACTTTTAAGTGGCTTGCTGTCGCATATCGGTTTAAAAGAAGCGGAAAAACAACAATATCTCGGCGCCCGCAATGCGCATTTTGCGATTTTCCCTAATTCCGTGCTTTTCAAAAAACAACCGAAATGGGTGATGGCGGCGGAGCTTGTCGAAACCTCCAAACTTTGGGGGCGTATGGTGGCGGAAATTGAGCCGGAATGGATTGAGCCACTTTCTGAGCATTTAATTAAAAAATCCTATTCCGAACCACGTTGGTCGAAATCTCGCGGAGCGGTGATTGCCGATGAAAAAGTCAGTCTGTATGGCGTGCCGATTGTGGCAGCGCGACCAGTGAATTATGGATCCATTGACCCAACGGTGAGCCGTGAGATCTTTATTCAATCCGCCTTGGTAGAAGGGGATTGGAATACCAAACATAAATTCTTCAAAGAAAATCAACGACTCGTTCGAGAAGTAGAGGAATTGGAACACAAAAGCCGCCGCCGTGATATTTTGGTGGATGACCGCACGCTTTTTGAATTTTACGATCAGCGTATTGGTACGGAAGTGGTTTCCCAAAAACATTTTGATACCTGGTGGAAAAAGGCGCAGCAAAAAGATCCTGAATTGCTTAATTTTGAACGCTCATTCTTGATTAACGATGATGCGGAACAAGTGAGCAAGCTGGACTTCCCAAATTTCTGGCATCAAGGCAATTTAAAATTCAAATTAACTTATCAATTTGAACCAGGCACCGATGCAGATGGTGTGACTGTGCATATTCCGTTGCCATTGCTCAACCAAGTGGAAATGACAGGCTTTGACTGGCAAATTCCAGGCTTGCGTGAAGAGCTGGTGATCGCGCTGATTAAATCTCTGCCGAAATCTTATCGTCGTAACTTCGTGCCGGCACCTAATTATGCTCAAGCTTTTTTAAGCCGAGCTGTGCCATTGGAAAAACCGTTATTGGATACGCTGATTTATGAATTACGTCGTATGACGGGCGTCACCGTAGAAGCGGAACATTGGAATTGGGAACAAATCCCAAGCCATCTGAAAATGACGTTCCGTGTGGTGGATGAGAACGGCAAGAAAATCGCCGAATCCATGAATTTGGATGAGCTGAAATTTAACTTAAAAGATCGTGTGCAGGAAAGTATTTCTGCCGTGGCTGATGATGGCATTGAACAAAGTGGATTGCATATTTGGAGCTTTGCAGATTTACCACAATGTTACGAACAAAAACAACGTGATTTCAGCGTCAAAGCGTTCCCGGCTATTGTAGATGAAAAAGATGCGGTTGGTATCAAACTGTTTGAAACAGAATTTGAGCAAGCGGTGGCGATGCAACAAGGTCTGCGCCGCTTGTTGTTGCTCAATGTACCATCACCGATTAAATATCTGCATGAAAAATTGCCGAATAAAGCTAAATTGGGGCTGTATTTTACCCCGTTTGGTCGCGTGTTAGATTTGATTGATGACTGTATCGCTTGTGCGGTGGATAAACTGATTACCGATTTTGGCGGTTTTGTATGGGATGAAGCCGGTTTTGAAAAATTGCGTGATTTTGTTCGAGAAAACCTTAACGAAGTGACCGTAGATATTGCGCAGAAAGTGGAGCAAATCCTATCCCTTAACCATGCCTTAAACCAACGTTTAAAAGGCAAAATGGATTTCACTATGGCATTCGCATTGTCCGACATCAAATCACAACTTTCAAGCTTGGTATATCAAGGTTTTGTACAAAAGAGCGGTTATGATCGCCTACCGGATTTACAGCGCTATCTGCAAGCCGTTGATAAACGCATTGATAAACTGGCTCAAGATGTAAACCGTGATCGTGCGGCGATGCTACGCGTGGAACAAGTGCAACAAGCCTACCAACAACTCCTCGCCAAGCTACCAAAATCCAAACCGATTTCTGATGAGGTGGCGGAAATTCATTATATGATCGAGGAGCTACGTGTGAGTTTATTTGCGCAGCAGTTGGGGACGAAGTATCAGGTGTCGGATAAGCGGGTTTTGAATGTGATTAATAATATTTAAAGAGGAACTAATGATAGATATTTTATCCTTAATAATAGGAATTTTTATTTGTGTTATCGTTGATTTAATCTTAAAACCATGGGTTATTGCTTATAGTAAAAAATGGGGTGAGATAAGTGCTCAGTTAGCAACAAAGGATGATTTAAAAGAAATTACACACAGTATTGAGTCTGCGAAGAAAAATGCTGAGATAGATACTCAATTAGTTAGAAAGGAGGATCTGAAAGAACTTACAGAAGCTATTGAGTCAGTTAAGACTGGACTAGAAAGGAGAAATATTGAGTATCAGATCCGATATTCTAAGATATATGAAAAAAGCATTTTAGAACTGGAAAAAGTAATTAATAAATTTTTAGAGTTATCTTTGTGGGCAAAAAATATAGATATTGAATATAATTCTATGAATGGTGATAAAAATGAGTTTCTTTATAAAAAGTTTTTAGAACTTGATAAAGTTTTAATTGAACAAAAAATAATTATAAAAAAATCATTTATTTGGCTACCTAATGAAATTATAAAAGAGATAGATGATTGTATTATCTTTCTCACTAAGGAATATAAAAGAATAGAGTTGGAAATGGATAAAAGCGATCCAATACACGCTGGACACGTTTTTCAAGTATATTTTGTAAGCTATACAAAAAAATTTCTTGAAATGGAAAATAAGATTATATGTATAATCAAGAATAGTAACTATTATTCAATGAAATAGTCCCCCCCACGATAGCGCTCGTCTCTTGACGCGTGCTTGTATCTTCAATTTAAGGGCATCGCCCAAGATAGCGCAAGCGTCCACGCTTGTGCTTATTTGGTCCAAGCGTGGACGCTTGAACCATCGTTCTGTTTTTAAAAGTGCGGTAGATTTTCAAACGTTTTTCAACCTCAAAAACAGGTTCAAAATCTACCGCACTTTTGCTTATCAAAACTC
Organism: Haemophilus haemolyticus; assembly: GCF_003490935.1. GTDB lineage: Bacteria > Pseudomonadota > Gammaproteobacteria > Enterobacterales > Pasteurellaceae > Haemophilus > Haemophilus haemolyticus_M. Next base: position 106,229 of record NZ_QQGD01000002.1, read on the forward strand.
CACATAAACCTTCTTCTCCAATCCTTCCGTAGTACGTTGTAAAAAGGCAAGTGACGGGTTGTGGTTGCCTAATTCAAAACGACTAATAGCACTTTGGGAGATGCCAGTTTTTTCGGCTAAACCTTTTGGGTTGAGCTGCTGTCCTTGGCGTAATTTAATAATTTAATGAATAAATTTAATACTTGATAGAAAAATTACGAGTCAGTTTATTTGCTCAACAGCTGGGAACAAAATATCAAATATCGGATAAAAGAATAGCAAATATTATTAGTCAATATTAATGATAATAATACTCAAAATTAAGGCGGTGTAAACCGCCTTAATTTATCCCAAATAACTCATACCTCTTTATAAGTATTTTAAGAAATAAGGTTGATCAATCTCACATTTTTTAGTTATACGAGTGGAAAAACTTTTTTCTTTTGGTATCTTACGCGCGAGTGAATCTATATCCACACATTTTATGTGGTATTAAGAATAATTCTCAACTTTCTATTTAACCTAACCTTTTTATTACAACAAATGGAGTGATTATCGTGAACGCATTCAAAAAAAGCCTCATTGTGGCAGCGTCTTTCGCGAGTTTAAGCTTATTTAACTCAGCGGTAGCTGATATGGTTTATAAGCCATTAGAACAACCTGTTGAACCAGTAAAACCAGATTTGAAAATTGAATCTGTAAATGAAAAATTTGCAGAAAAATATCCAAATCAATATAACAGCTGGCGTTCAACAGCAAACGGCAAAGGTGAAAAAATTATTTATGCCGATGAAGAAAATCCACGCTTAATCGTTCTTTGGGGCGGTTATGCATTTGCAAAAGAATACAATGCACCGCGTGGTCACTTTTATGCGGTGACTGATGTTCGTAACATTCTACGAACTGGCGCACCAAAAACTTCAAATGATGGTCCACAACCAATGGCATGTTGGACATGTAAAGGCCCAGATGTTCCACGTTTAATCGCGGAATGGGGTGAAAAAGATTATTTCAATGCGAAATGGGCAAAAGGAGGTCCAGAAATCGTGAACTCAATCGGTTGTGCTGACTGTCACGATACGACCTCTAAAGATTTTGCTGAAGGAAAACCGGCATTACGTATTGCTCGTCCACACGTATTACGCGCGCTTGACGCTTTAGAAAAAGCAACTGCTGAAAAAGATAAAGCGGAAGGTCGCCCACACAACAATTTAAGTTTCAACACTGCAGCTCGTACTGAAAAGCGCGCTGAAATCTGTGCAAACTGCCACGTTGAATACTACTTCGCAGGCGATATCAAACAAGTAACCTTCCCTTGGAATAAAGGTCAAACTGTTGATGATATTGAAAAATATTATGATGAAATTGGTTTCAGTGACTGGACTCATAGCCTTTCTAAAGCACCAATGTTAAAAGCTCAACACCCTGACTTTGAAATTTGGTCTTTAGGTATGCACGGTAAAAACGGTGTAACTTGTGTAGACTGTCACATGCCAAAAGTACAAGGTAAAGACGGTAAAGTTTATACTGATCACCAAATCCAAAATCCATTTGATGCATTTGACCGCACTTGTGCAAACTGTCACGATCAAAGCAAAGAAAAATTACGCGATATCGTCACTTCACGTAAAAAAGAAGTGAAAGATGTAATGGGTCGTTTAGAAGAGCAAGTTGTTAAAGCTCACTTTGAAGCAAAAGCTGCTTGGGATGCAGGTGCAACTAAAGAAGAAATGGAAGCGGCATTAATGGATATTCGTCATGCTCAATGGCGTTGGGATTATGCTGCAGCGAGCCACGGTGGCCATATGCACGCACCTGAAGTCATGCTTCGTGTATTAGGCTCTGGCTTAGATAAAGCGGCTGATGCTCGTACTAAACTTGCAGCAATCTTAACTAAACACGGTGTGAAAACTCCGGTTCAAATCCCAGATATTTCAACAGCTGATAAAGCATGGAAAGTAATGGGTATTGATATCGAAAAAGAACGCAAAGCAAAAGAAGAATTCTTAAAAACTGTGGTACCACAATGGGAACAACAAGCTAAAGAAAAAGGCTTATTAGTTGATCCACCAGCACAAAAATAAATGAAAAATCCACCGCACTTTTAAGTGCAAACTGGAAAGTGCGGTGATTTTCAAGGTCAAATTTGAGGTAACCCAAATGAATTTAACTTCTTTAATCAACAAATCTGCAAAAGCGTTAGCGTTAAGTGCGGCATTTGTAGCAGCGCCGTTTTTGGCTCATGCTGATGGTGCACAAAAACCTGCGGATCATTTTACTTATGAACCGCAATTAGATAACCAACGCGATCCAAATCAATATTGTGCTAAATGCCATAAATTCGACAAAGTAGATAAAAACCAAACTGTAGATCAGTCTGGTGGCGAACTCCACTTTGGTAAATTCCATGGTGCGCACTTAGATAAGAAAAATCCAAATAACGGTAAAGCAATTACTTGTGTAAGCTGTCACGGTAACATTTCTGAAAATCACCGTCGTGGTGCTAAAGATGTTATGCGTTTTGAAGGGGATATTTTCGGTAATAAAAAACCGATGTATTCAGTTCAAGAACAAAACCAAGTTTGTTTTGCTTGTCACCAACCTGACAAACTTCGTGAAAAACTATGGGCGCATGATGTACACGCAATGAAATTACCTTGTGCAAGTTGCCATACTCTTCACCCTAAAGAAGACGCAATGAAAGGTATTCAACCAAAACAACGCGTTAAACTTTGCGTAGATTGCCATGGTGAACAACAAAAACGTAAAGCAGAACAAGATAAACTAACCGAACAGAAGGATAAACAATGACAGCCTGCTCACGCCGAAACTTTGTTTCCGGCATGGGGGCTGTGATCCTTATGACGGGAACATCTTTACCTTCTTTTGCGAAAGAAGACAAGGCGGATAAACCTAAACGTTACGCAATGGTACACGATGAAAATTCGTGTATCGGCTGTACAGCCTGTATGGATGCATGCCGTGATGTGAACCAAGTGCCAGAAGGCGTTTCTCGCTTGGAAATCTTGCGCAGTGAGCCTTACGGTGAATTTCCAAATCAGGAATATGAGTTCTTCCGTCAATCTTGCCAACATTGTACAAACGCACCTTGCGTAGCAGTTTGTCCAACTGGTGCATCTTTTATTGATAAAGAGACTGGCATTGTAGATGTACATAAAGATTTATGCGTAGGCTGCCAATACTGTATAGCAGTTTGCCCATATCGTGTACGTTTTATTCATCCAGTACATCGTACCGCAGATAAATGTAACTTCTGCCGAGATACAAATTTAGCCAATGGTAAACAACCGGCTTGTGTGGAGGCTTGCCCAACCAAAGCATTAACCTTTGGGGATATGAATGATCCAATGAGTGCAGTTTCACGTAAAGTGAAAGAAAAACCGGTTTATCGCACTAAAGTGGAGTTAGGTACACAACCAAACTTGTACCACATTCCATTCCAACATGGGGAGCCTAGAAGATGACATTAGATTATCCAGTTCCATTTCATACGCCTAATCTAGTGTGGGATTCTACCATTGCGATCTACTTGTTCTTATTGGGGATCTCATCTGGTGCGGTACAGTTGGCAATTGCTTATAAACGTAGTAATAAATTAATGAATCCAAGTCAAAATTGGATTATTCGATCCGGTGTGATTTTGGGATCTGTGCCAACATTAATTGGTTTAACGCTATTAGTTTTCCACTTAGCAAGACCTTGGACATTCTGGAAATTGATGTTTAACTATCAATTCAACTCCGTAATGTCGATGGGGGTAATGCTATTCCAAATTTATATGTTGTTTTTAGTAATTTGGGGTGTGGTGGTTTTCAAAAAAGAAATCGAAGTATTAATTAATCGCTTTATGCCAAAACTACAATTTGTGATAAAACTCATCGGTATTGTAGAACGTATTGTCAGTCCAGTTGAAGTTATTCTTTTCATATTGGCTGCAGTGCTTGGTGCATACACTGGTTTCTTACTTTCTGCATTAATTAGCTATCCAATGTTGAATAATCCTGTATTACCTGCATTGTTCTTAGCCTCGGGTACATCATCTGGTATTGCCGCAACCTTCTTAATTATCTTGATTGCAGGAAAATTAAAAGGTGATTCTCACGAATCGCACTTCATCCACAAATTTGAAGTACCTATTATGGTGACAGAACTTGGTTTGCTTGTGTGTTTCTTCGTTGGCTTACATTTTGGTGGTGGACAAAAAACAGTTGCATTACATAATGCATTATCTGGTTTTTGGGGAGCCGTGTTCTGGATTGGGGTATTCTTTATTGGTATCTTGCTCCCATTAATTGCCAATATGTTTGTGAATGACCGCTTAAAATATAATCGTAACTTTATTATCTTAGTGTCAGTTTTTGACTTAATTGGGGTATTCTGTTTACGTTTCTTTGTTTTATATGCGGGACAATTAACAGTGGCATAAATCAGAATTATGTGTATAAGAAAGGCGTATTAATAAATACGCCTTTTTTCTTGTTTAAATAAGGGGCTGACATAAATTAGCAAGTGCGCTAGTCTATAAAATGAAGATAACCCATTGTAAATTAAATAAATCTATACAAAATAAGCTACTTGAATTTTTTGTATTAGAAGTCACAGCCCGAGCAACGGCTTATTTACTTGGTATCCACGCCAATTCAGCGATTTTGTTTTTCCGAAAAATTCCTAAAGCCATTAGTTATCATTTATCCCTTGAAGCCGATGAGTTTTTTGATGTGAGCAAATTTCACCACGAACGAATCAATCATTCCGAACTATTTGCGGTGAAACAAAACCATATAAATGGAATAGAAAATTTCTGAAGTCAGGCGAAGATAATACTCCGAAAATATAATGGAATTGACCGAAAAAACTTTCCATTATTCTTGAAGGAATGTGAATTTCGGTTTAACTTTGGAGCACTAAAAGAACAATTTAAAATATTGCGAAAATGGTATGGTACTTAGCGCTAATCTATGTCAGCCCCATTTCTTTTTATCAATATTTATTACTTTAATTTTCAAATCTTATTTCTTTGAATAACTCTCATTAGAAATAATCGGTAATGATTTCTAGAAAATACTGTGTTAACTAAAAGGATCATTTCGAAGAGACCTAATACCTACATGATATGAAAAATCCATAGCATCTCTCTTGATATTCTCTTCGTAATGGTGTTAAATCACTCACATATTGTGAGGTTATATCTTATTTAAATTATGTGTCAATTACTCGGAATGAATTGTAATACGCCGACGGATATTGTCTTTTCTTTTGAAGGTTTTCGTCGTCGTGCTGGTTTAACTGATTGTCATTCAGATGGCTTTGGAATTGCTTTTTTTGAAGGGCGTGGAGTACGTATTTTTCGCGACAATCAAGCTGCTAGCCTTTCCCCCATCGCTGATTGTGTGAAGCAATATAAAATCAAGTCTTTGAATGTTATTGCACATATTCGTAAGGCGACTCAGGGTGAAGTGAATATTGAAAATACTCATCCGTTTATTCGTGAAATTTGGGGGCAAAACTGGGTTTTTGCGCATAATGGTAATCTGAAAAACTTACCAGACATGACAGAACATTTTTTGCAGCCAATAGGTTCTACAGATTCTGAAGCTGCTTTTTGTTATATGGCGGAATATCTTAAAAATACTTTTCGTAAAAAACCGAGTGAAATGGAAATTTTTGAGGCTATTCAAAAAGTAACAAAAGAGCTTGCTCAACACGGCACATTTAATTTTATTATCTCTAATGGCGAATGGATGATAGCCCATTGTTCAACGAATTTACATTATGTCATGCGACAAGCGCCTTTTGGTAAAGCACACAGAATTGATGATGATGGTGTCATTGATTTTAGTGATTATGCAAAGGAAGGCGATAAAGTGAATATCATTACAACCTTTCCGTTAACTAAAGATGAAAATTGGACAAAAATGGAAAATGGTGGATTTGTATTTTTTAAGAATGGGGACAAAATTGCTGAAGTGGTAGGTACTCCGAAAGAAGCGATTGATGATGGTACCTTAGGTAATCGAGTAGCTTAATTAAATCTAGCCAAAGAAAAGTGCGGTTAAACTCAAAGAGAATTAACCGCACTTTTTTTATTGAAGCGTGAAACTAATCGGCACATTTAACCCAGAAGGGAATCCTGAAGGTCTTGCACCGACAGGTCTTGCGCTGTTAACTGCTTCTAATGCTGCATTATCTAGGCTTTCATCACCTGATGATTGAGTAACGCGAGCACCACTTAGTGAGCCATCAGGGCCTACATTGAAGGACACGCTGACTTTACCTTGCTTACGCATCATTTTTGCGCGAGTAGGGTAACGTTTATGACGTTCAATTTCACGACGAATTGCGGAGCGATAGGCTGCCATTTCGCTCGTGTCTGTTCCACTACCAGCCACTTGTGCATTGCTATTGGTGGCGCCAGTTGTGGTCGCTTTAGCATTCACGTTTGCACTTGAATCAATATTTTTATCACCTTTTGGTAGATCTTTATTGATTGATTTTTCCTGTGGTTTAACGTCTTTTTTCGGTTTATCCTTTGGCTTTTCTTTAGGTTTTTCTTTTGGTTTTGGCTTTTCTTTTTCCGGTTCTTTGATTTTTTGCGGTTCAGGTTTTACCGTTGGATCTTCCACAACCTCTTGTTTTTCTGGTTCTGGCTCTTTTTGTACATTTTCTGGCTCAGGAGCAGGTTCTTCCATCACCATACCTTGCACCATTTCCATGGAAATACTTGTGGATATGTCGCCTGATGCGCTATTGGCGCTATCACTTGGCTTATTCCAACTCCATAAGATTAATCCTACAACAATGCTGTGCACGATCAAAGAAATAAGCAAACCTAATAGCGAACGTTTTGTTTGCTGCATAATTATTCCTTAAGGCGTCGTTGGCACAGATTGAGCGGGTGCAGATTCTTGAGGATTTTTACCCGCACTTTTACCCTTATCTTTCATAGAAACAATAGCTACATTTTTGATCTCATTTTTAGAGAGCATATCTGTAATGGTCACAAAATCTTGGAAGGAGGCTTCAGCATCAATTTTTAAAGTGACTTTCTGATCTTTGTTCCATTGGGCAATTTCTGCTTCTAGGGCTTCTTGCGTAATAGGTCTATCATTGAAATAGAGTTGTTTATCCGCTGTCACAGTTAATAATTTAGCAAGCTCATCAGCTTTAAATGCAACGGCTGTACTGGCTTTAGGTACGTTAACTTGAATTTTACCTTGAGAGATAAAAGATGCAGTGATAAGTACCACAGCAAGCAACACCAACATAATATCAATGAAAGGGATAATGTTGATTTCATCGAATTTTTTCACAGACTATTCCTTATCTTTTTGTTCGTTTAACACTTTCCATTTCAAACGATTAACTTCAACTTTACGACCTAAACCGTTATAAAACACCATCGATGGAATAGCCACAAGAATACCTAATGCTGTCGCTTTTAATGCTAAAGACAAGTGCATCATAATCACGCCAGTGTCAATTTCGCCACCGCCATGACCGATTTGATAAAACGTTAATAAAATCCCGATAACTGTACCAAGCAAACCAACATATGGCGCGTTTGCACCAATAGTAGAAATCACGGTCATATTGCGATTTAAATCGATATCTAATGCGTGAATGGTGGAATAGTGTGCGACGTTTACCTTTCTTAAGAAAAGATAACGTTCAATTACCATGGCTAGCATAATAATGCTCATCAGTAATAATAAACCGATGATAAAGTAGTCACTGTACTGTTGTAAAAAATCAAAAAGCTGCATCATTTTTTCTGTCCTTATTATTTGAGAAATATCTTGGGAATATAATTGAGAATGAATTTCAATCAAGGATAAATTCTAGCAAAGGCGGAATAATGCGTAAATATTGAACTGAAAAAATAATGAATTTTTACCGCACTTTATATAGAAAAGTGCGGTAATTTTTGAAGGGTTATAGGGTTCGAAGATAATCGACGATAACTTGATGATGTTCTGTTGTTTTGAATTTATCAAATACGTGAATAATTTTTCCGTTTTCATCAATTAAAAAACTAATTCGGTGAATACCATCGTAAGTTTTCCCCATGAATTTTTTCTCACCCCATACACCAAATTTTTCTGCAATTTTGTGATCAGGATCGGAAAGTAGTGTGAAATTAAGTGCTTTTTTCTCAATAAACTGAGCTAATTTTTTCGGTGTGTCAGGGCTAATACCAAGTACAACTAAACCTAATTCATCTAATTCTGATTTACTATCACGCAATCCGCATGCTTGCGTTGTGCAGCCAGGCGTGAGTGCTTTCGGGTAAAAATAGACTAACACTTTTTTACCGCGAAAATCATTTAAAGAAACAGGTTGTTCTTGCTGATTAAATAACGTAAAAATGGGTGCTTGGCTACCAACGGATAATGGATTCATAAAAAGCTCCTTTGATGAAAAAATATTTGCAAATTCAAGTCATTTTAGCGACTATAACGAGCTATACCAAATAATAAAATTAAAAAACCAACGGAGGTTCTATGTCAGCACAAAATCCTTTATTTTCAGGCAGTATTGTTGCACTTGTTACACCTATGAATAATTACGGCGAAGTAGATTTCGCTTGTTTAGAAAAATTGGTGGAATATCACGTTGAGGCAGGCTCTAATGCGCTTGTTTCTGTGGGAACAACGGGTGAATCAGCAACATTAAGTATTGAAGAAAATGTAAAGGTTATTGAGAAGACGGTTGAATTTGCCAAGGGACGTATTCCTGTGATTGCTGGTGCAGGCGCAAATGCGACGAGCGAAGCAATTACAATGACAAAATTATTACGCGATAGCGGCGTTGCGGGTTGTCTATCCGTTGTACCTTACTACAATAAACCAACCCAAGAAGGAATCTTCCAGCATTTTAAAGCCATTGCTGAATGTACAGATTTACCACAAATTCTTTATAATGTACCAGGTCGTACTGGTAGCGATATGAAGCCAGAAACTGTTGCTCGTTTATCGAAAATCAACAACATTGTTGGTATTAAAGAAGCAACTGGAGATATCAGTCGTGTCACCAAAATTAAAGAACTTGCAGGCAAGGATTTCATCGTTTTAAGTGGTGATGATGCAACGAGTTTGGATGCGATGAAACTCGGCGCAGAAGGCGTGATTTCTGTAACGAATAACTTAGCACCAAAAGATATGGCGGATATGTGTCGCTATGCCCTTGCGGGAGATTTTGCTAAAGCAGAAGCAATTAATGCTCGCTTAATGCGTTTGCATCACGATCTTTTTATTGAATCAAACCCAATTCCTGTGAAATGGGCGGCTTATCGTTTAGGTTTAATTAAGTCAGCACATTTACGTTTGCCATTGACGGTGTTAAGCGAAGAAGTTCAACCAAAAGTAGAAGAAGCACTGAAAATCGCAGGATTATTATAAAAATCAGGGGTAAATCATTACCCCTAAACTTTTTGCATTATAGGCTGTCGAAGTGCGGTCAAAATTCATAAAGTTTTCAATTTAGTTAAGGTTCAAATATGAAAAAAATAATGTTGAGTTTAGCAGCGGTTATCGTATTGGCTGGATGTTCGTCTGATCCTGAAGCATTAAAGACTGCTAATGATTCTTTCCAAAAATCAGGGGCTTCTATCCCTGGATTTTCACCGTTGGCGAGCGGTGGCGTAATGCTACCAAAAGCAGATGATACTTATGCGTTGCCTAATATTGCTGTGAAAAAGGGAGAAAATATTGATATTCGTCCTCCATCAACACCGTTAGCGATTATTGAAAATTCATTAACACAATTTGATGGTGAACGAGCATTGATCGTGTATCCAGAACAACAAGCAAGTGTGTATAACCTCCAACAAGTTGAACGCTTATTAAAAGAAGACGGTATTTCATCAACGACGAATGGTGCGATTTTAACGACTGACTGGGCGCCTACAGGAAGAATTGGTGATAAATCGGGCACTGAGATTAAATATCAAGTAGAACAAGTTATGGCTCAAGATGCGAGTGCACTAGCAGTATCTGTTTTGCAAATGCGTCGTGATGGCGTGATTTTCACTCCAAGTGTATCTGATAAGCAACGTTATACGTCTGAACGCTTAAACCGCATTGTGTCTGCATTAACTTCTGCTTACAACAAACAGCAACAAGATTTATCTAGTGCATCTGTGGGAGCGGTAGCTTCGCAAATTATTCAGGATTTGAATGGTCAAACTGCATTAGCAATAAATGTTAATTTTGGTCAAGCATGGGAAAAATTAGGTGGAGCTTTACCTAAAGTGGGTTTTGCAATCAAATCTGAAACTGCAGGTAAAGGTTATCGTGAATTAAAATATTCAGCATTAAAAAAAGAAGATTGGTTACGTATGGGCGCTGAACTTCCAGAACTTGAAAATGGCACTTACCAAATGCAAATTTCTGATCATGGCAGACAAAGCTCCGTTGTCATTTCTGATGAAAAAGGCAAGGCATTGTCTGGCGATTCAGCCGCGAGAATTTACCAAGCAATTAGTAACTTGATTGCAAGATAAATAAAAGCTCAGCATTAGCTGAGCTTTTTCTTCAGAATAATCCTAATTTTTTCATTTGTTCAATGACAGGTTCGACTTGAATTTCTGCCATTAAATTTTTCCCTTTTAGTTTTGTTGCCCAAGGTAGTTCAGATGATGGTTTGCCAAATTCTTTTTGGGTATTTTCTTCATATACTGATACCACGTTATCTAAATTATTATAAGGTGCGGTACGCAAAGGATTGTGATACGCATATAAGCCAATAACAGGTGTTCCTTGTGTTGTCGCAATATGGGCAGGGCCAGAATCTGGCGAAAGTACCAGATCGACCTTAGAAATTAAAGCGGTAAGCTGTTTTAGGTTTGTTTTTCCTGCAATATTGGTTGGTGTGAAATGGCAAAGTGCGGTAATTTTTTCGACTATTTCTAATTCACGTTTAGCTGGCGAACTGCAGAAAATTACATTGATATTATACTGATGAGCAATATTGGCAACCTCTGCATAACGTTCGATTAGCCAATCTTTTTCTGCTTTGCTAGAACAAGGGGAAATTAATAAATTTTTACGCGAGAAATCAATAAATTGATCGGCAAATTTATAATCATCTTCTGAGATAGCTAATTCCCATTTCGGTTCTGCTTTCGGTACGCCAATATATTCAGCGAAAGCCATAAATCCATCTAATACATGAGGCGATGAGGGATCGGTGATACGACGATTTACAAATAGCCATTGCCCTTCGCGAGAACGTTTTTCTCCAAATCCAATTTTGAATTTTGCTTTAATTCCTAAAGAAAGGATTGATGCACGAAATGCTGTTTGCATATTTAATAGCGCATCAAACTGTTTATTTTTTAGTTGTTTCCAGAGTGATAAAACGCCTTTCCATCCCGCTTTTTTATCGTAAGGAATGAGCGTGACATTAGGAATGCCTGAAAGCAAACCCATTTCAGTTTTACCTACAATCCAAGTCATTTCTGTTTGGGGATAATATGCCTGAATGTGCTGAACCACAGCCAAGGCATGACAGACATCGCCTACAGCTGATAATCGGAGAATACAAAGGGATTTTGGAGCTTCGGTAAAAAGTGGCATTGACATTCCTTTCTCATTTAACTTGCGCCTATTTTAAAGTAGAATGAGTCCATTTTCTATTCATAACAACATTTCCATGCACCAATTCCAACAAGATAACCAATATTTTATCTTTAATTTTGACCGTACTTTTGAGCAAACAACCGAGTTTTTCCTAGCGGAATTTTGGCAAAAACAAGACCGACTGATAGGAAGTGCAAAAGGCCGAGGCACCACTTATTTCTTGCAAACGGAAGATTGGTTTGGCGTAAATTGTGCGTTGCGTCATTATTATCGAGGGGGACTTTGGGGTAAACTGAACAAAGATCGTTATCGTTTTTCTGATCTTGAAACTGCTCGTAGTTTTTCTGAGTTTCATTTGTTGCAACGTTTGTATGAAGCGGGTTTACCTGTGCCTAAACCGATTGCCGCACGTATTCAAAAAGGCAAGTTAGGTATTTGCTATCAAGCGGATATTTTGACGGAAAAAATCGAAAACGCGCAGGATTTAACCGCACTTTTACAAACACAAACATTGCCAAAAGAAACTTGGATGCAAATTGGTCGTTTGATTCGAAAATTACATGATTTACAGATTTGCCATACAGACTTGAATGCACACAATATTTTGCTTCAACAAACTGAACAAGAGCAAAAATGTTGGTTGATTGACTTTGATAAGTGCGGTGAAAAATCAGGAGATTTTTGGAAAGTGCAAAATCTGAACCGTTTAAAACGTTCCTTTGAAAAAGAAGTTGGACGAATGAATATTCAATTTACCGAGCAAAACTGGGCTGATTTAACGGCAGCTTATCATCAATAAAAGGACTAATTATGAAACAAAAAATCGTACTTGCTACAGGCAATAAAGGCAAAGTGAAAGAAATGGCTGATGTCCTATCTGATTTTGGTTTTGAAGTGATTGCGCAAACAGATTTAGGCATTGAAAGCCCAGAAGAAACAGGCTTAACTTTCGTTGAGAATGCGTTATTAAAAGCGCGCTATGCCTCAGAAAAATCAGGTTTACCAGCCATTGCAGATGATTCAGGCTTGGTGGTTTCCGCACTTAATGGCGCGCCAGGTCTGTATTCTGCACGTTATGCTGGTGAAGAGGGAAATGATGCTAAAAACCGTGAGAAATTATTGGCAGAGCTTGCTCATGTTGCACAAGATAAGCGCCAAGCCAAATTTGTGAGCTGTATCGTGTTTTTACAGCATCCAACGGATCCATCACCAATTATTGCTGAAGGCGAGTGTCATGGTGCGATTGGTTTTGAAGAAAAAGGTGAAAATGGTTTTGGTTATGACAGTTTATTCTTTAGCCCAGAACAAGGTTGCACATTTGCTGAATTAGAAACAGCTGAGAAGAAAAAAATTTCTCATCGAGCAAGAGCGCTTAAGGTATTAAAAAGTAAGTTATAAATCTAGTTAAAAGTATGATGATAAAAGGCACGCATATTTTTTATATGCGTGCCTTTTTATATGGATTTTATCTATAGCGGAAAAGTAATATTATTCAGCATGTTCACTTAAAAATCCGCCACTTTGATGATTCCAAAGTTTAGCGTACAGACCATTACGCTCCAGTAATTCAGCATGGGTACCTTGTTCAACAATTTGTCCTTTATCAAGCACAATCAGGCGATCCATCGCTGCGATGGTGGATAAACGATGAGCAATGGCAATCACAGTTTTATTTTCCATCATCTTATCGAGACTTTCTTGTATCGCCACTTCTACTTCTGAATCCAGTGCGCTTGTGGCTTCATCTAACAATAGAATTGGTGCATCTTTTAACATGACACGAGCAATAGCAATGCGTTGACGTTGACCACCTGAAAGTTTTACACCTCTTTCACCCACATGGGCATCGTAGCCTTTTCTGCCTTGAGCATCAGTGAGGAATGGAATGAAATCAGCGGCTTCTGCTCTTTCAGCCGCTAAAACCATTTCTTCATCTGTGGCATTAGGGCGTCCATAAATAATATTGTCACGCACAGAGCGATGTAGCAGCGAAGTGTCTTGAGTCACTAAACCGATTTGGCGGCGTAGGCTTTCTTGTTGCACATCTAGTACATTTTGCCCGTCAATGGTAATCGCACCTTGTTGTGCTTCATAGAAACGAAGCAACAAGTTCACAATTGTAGATTTTCCTGCACCAGAACGGCCGATTAGTCCGACTTTTTCACCTGGTTTGATGGTGAGATTGAAATGATTGAGCAGTGGTTTTGTCGGATCATAAGCAAAGGTAATATCGTTAAACTTAATTTCCCCTTGTGTCACTTGTAACGGAGATGCTTGAGGTTTATCCACAATAGTGTGAGGTTTGGTTAAAGTATTCATTCCGTCGTTTACAGTTCCGATATTCTCAAACAAACGCGCAGACTCCCACATAATCCAACGAGACAGCCCATTGACTCGTAATGCCATCGCGGTTGCTGTTGCAATTGCGCCCACGCCAACTTGCCCATTTTTCCATAAAATAATACCAAGTATTGCAGTACTTAACGTAAGTAGAATATTTGTAGTGTAAGTGAGTGTATCTAGTGATGTGGCTAAGCGCATTTGGGCATGCACTGTTACCATAAAATCTTCCATAGAACGTTTGGCATAAGCGGCCTCGCGCGAACCATGAGAGAATAATTTTACTGTGGCAATATTGGAATAAGCATCTGTAATGCGTCCTGTCATTAAAGAACGAGCATCAGCTTGTCGTTGAGCAGTCTTTGATAATTTAGGAATGAAGGTTCGTAGGATAAAAACAAAAATCGTAATCCAAGCAATAAATGGCAGTAAGAACCAAGAATCTAATGCTGCGAGAACTAATCCTGATGTAATAAAATATACGATGACATATACAAACATATCCGCAAGTGTAAGCACTGTATCTCGAACAGCAAGTGCGGTTTGCATTACTTTGGCAGACACTCTGCCAGCAAATTCATCTTGATAAAAACTCAAACTTTGTCCAAGCATTAAACGATGGAAATTCCAACGTAATCGCATTGGAAATACGCCTTGTAAGGTTTGTAAACGTACGGTAGAGGCTAAAAATCCCCACACAATGCTAACAAGTAATAGGGCAGCCATGCCAATTAATAAATGACCTTTTTCTTGCCATAATGTCTCAGGCGTGAATGTCCCTAACCAATCTACAAGCGTTCCCATAAATTGGAATAATACGGCTTCCATTACACCAGTACCAACCGTTAGCACTGTCAGTAAGAGAATCCAGCCTTTCATTCCTTCCATGCTAGACCAAATAAAGCGCAATAAGCCTTTTTTAGGTGTTGTTGGATTACCTTCTGGATAAGGATTTAAACGGTTTTCAAACCACGAAAAAATTTTGTTAAACATATCTTTTCCTTAAAAAGAAAAGGCAACAGATGTTGCCTTTCAAAAAACTTGGCGATTATAGCGTAAAAATTCTCCAATTTATAGGCTGGCAGATTTTCTGTATTGGCTTGGTGAAAGTTGGTAGTAATTCTTGAAGGCTTTACTAAAATGCGCCTCCGATTGATACCCCACCTCTAAAGCAATGGCAAGCACGGATTGTTGGGATTGTTTTAATAAAAACGCTGCTGATTGTAACCGCACTTGAGTAATAAAACGCCCTGGCGACATACCAAGTTGTTGTTGAAAAACACGAATAAAGTTTGCACGAGACATTGCAGAAAGATCGGCTAACTGCTCAATTCGCCAATCTTCTTGAGGACGTTGTAATATCGCACCCAGCACCGCATTTAATCGCTTATCTTGCAATGCGAGTAGCACACCGCCTGTAATTAAGTTCTCTTGAATCGCATGCCGTAAAATATAAATTAAAAGCACATTCGAAAGTGCATCGACGACTGATTTCGTACCTGCATCGTTTTTTTGTGCTTCTTGTAGAAAAAGCTGAACCAAAGGATGAATCGGTGTATCGCATAAATTGAGATGCAAATATTCAGGCATAGAAGCGGTGAGGAGTGCATCTTGCTGATAATAAAACGCCCCGCAGAACATTTTTAAATCAGGCGTGCCTTGCCCTACTTGATACAATTCAAATGCACCTTGCCAGCTTTTTTTCAATGATGCGTCTTTTGTTTGGTTGGACGAATGACGCATAAAGTGCGGTTGATTTTGGGGAAGGAAAAAGATATCACCTTCCTTTAAATGAAATTGCTTTTGTCCGAGTGTAAGCCAGCATTCGCCTTGTTCAATAAGATGGAATACGCCTTTTCCTGCATCTTTTTCTTGGTGGGCGACTTGCCATTCACCTTGAAATTCACAGCGAATATTAATTTCCCCACGCACTTGTGCTAAATGGGTGAGTTTATCTAAATAATCCATAATGAGATGTTAGCGATAAAAATTGAGATAAATAAGCAAGTATCATAATCCAATCTGCCTATAATTTGCCATACCAGTTCGTTATTAATTCAATATATTTAGGAGAACATTATGTTTGCAGATTGGAAAGAAGAAACATCACACGTTAAAAAATCATTTGGTGCGTTAGGTAAACAATATCCAAAAATGTTACAAGCTTACCAAGCATTAGGCGCAGCAGCGGCAGAAGGCAATGTGCTTGACGCTAAAACTCGTGAACTTATCGCATTAGCCGTTGCTGTAACAACTCGTTGCGAAAGCTGCATTAGCGTACACGCAGAAGAAGCTGTGAAAGCTGGCGCAAGCGAAGCTGAAGTGGCTGCAGCATTAGCAATGTCTATCGCATTAAATGCAGGCGCTGCTTATACTTATTCTTTACGTGCATTGGAAGCATATAACGTACAGAAAGGTTAATTACCCGTCATTCCATAGAGTTAAGTTGATTAAAGGAAAGGGAGTATTTTTAATACTCCCTTTGTTTTATCGATATTTGACTGCCTAACAAAATAAAAGCATTTTGCGATTAAAATTCTAACGATTTTCTAGCGCTTTTTTCACTGGGGCGAAGCTACGACGATGTTGCGGTAACGCGCCAAGTTCAGCTAATTTTTCCAAATGTAATTTGGTCGGATAGCCTTTATGCTGGGCAAAAGCGTACTCTGGATATTGCTTGTCTAATTCTTCCATTTCTTGGTCTCGTGCCACTTTCGCCAAAATAGAGGCTGCACTGATTTCCGACACAAGGCTATCGCCTTTTACGACAGCTTGCGCTGGAATACCTAAATCTTTTGGGATCTTATTGCCATCAACCAACACAAAGTGCGGTTGAATTTTTAAAGATTTTACTGCTCGAGCCATTGCCAGCAAGGAGGCTTGTAGGATATTTATCTCGTCAATTTCGTTAGCTTCTGCTCGTCCTAATGCCCACGCAAGGGCTTTTTGTTTGATTTCTTCAGCAAGGGCTAAACGTTTTTTCTCTGAAAGTTTTTTAGAATCAGCGAGGCCTTCAATTGGATTATTAGGATCTAAAATGACGGCTGCCGTGACAACCGCCCCAACTAGAGGGCCTCGCCCAACTTCATCAACGCCAGCGATCAATTCATAGCCTTGTGGATATTCAAACATTTTCTTTTCCTTCTAATAAATCAATGACCGCTTGGGCCGCTTGCTTATCGGCATTGCATTGAATTTTTTGGTGTAAATCCGTGAAGTGCTGAATTAAAACATGGCGATTTTTTACCGCACTTTCATCATTAGAAAGATAAGCAGATAGTTTTTCAGCGAGCAATTCTGGCGTGCATTCTTCTTGAATCATTTCAGGAACGAGCATTTCATTCGCAAGCAAGTTTGGTAAAGAAATATAATCGGTTTTCACTAAACGTTTTGCTAAGAAATAGGTCAGTGGTTTCATTCGATAGCCAACCACCATGGGGGATTTACAAAGCATTGCTTCAAGTGCTGCTGTCCCTGAAGCAAGCAATGTTGCATCAGCTGCGATCATTGCTTGTCGTGCATTGCCATTAATTAAATGCAGGTCTAGATTTGGTGCAATTTTAGCTTTAATGGCTTCAAATTGAATTCGTCGTTTTTCGTTAACCAAAGGAACGAGGAATTGTAAATCAGGAAATTGTTCTTTTAACAATAAAGCCGTTTTCAAGAAAGGCTCAGCCAGAAATTCCACTTCTGAACCACGACTTCCAACTAAGATTGCTAAATAGCGTTGTGTGGGATCAATCTGGAGCATTTGGCAGGCTTCGGCACGGTTTGGTTTAAGCGGAATAGCATCTGCCATTGTGTGCCCAATAAAACGGCAAGGTACGTTAAATTTATCGTAAAAGGCTTTCTCAAAAGGCAAAAAGGCAAGCACTTGATGAGTCGCTTTGGCAATTTTATGGATGCGATTTTGACGCCATGCCCATACAGAGGGGCTCACGTAATGAATAGTTTTAATTCCGTTTTCTTTGAGCTTGAGTTCTACATCCAAATTAAAATCAGGTGCATCAATGCCGATGTAAACATCAGGTTTTTCTTGCAACATGGTTTGAATGACATTTTTGCGAATTTTCAACAGACGTGGGAGATGTTTCAAGATTTCAGCCAAACCCATGACTGAAAGTTCTTCCATATCGACAAGCGTCTCACAGCCTTCAGCCAACATTTTTGGGCCAGCAATGCCAATAAAGCGTGCATTAGGATAATGAGCTTTGAGCTGGCGAATTAAACCAGCACCGAGAATATCACCAGATACTTCTCCTGCAACAAGAGCAATGGTTGGGTTTATCCTATTCATAAACGTTATCCTTGAATAAAATTAAAACAATAAAAATTACAAAGGGCGTTTGTATAAGTACGCCCTAATGTGATTTTTAATTTAACATGATATAAAACATCCTAGAACTACCATTCTAGAATTTACCTTCTAATGATAGATAGGTTCCCCATTGTTTACTACTAATCAGTCCATTTTTTATATAAGGTGTAAGGGATACACTAAATTTTGGAGAAAATTGGTAATTCAATCCTGAACTAATACTCCACTGGGTTTTGTGAATATTAAGATGATAGTCATGTTTGAGGTTTTCTATTTGCACAGCACCAGTCACATTACTTTTAATTTGATGTTCAATTTCTATATTATTTAACCATGTTAATTTAGTAGTTATTGAATAATTCCATTTTATACCTGATGCAAGTGAATGAACTGTCCATTTTATATTATTGTATTTCATTAAAAACTGAGAAGCAGGTGCATCATATCCATTTTGTTTAATCTGTGTATTTCGGTAAGATAAATACCAACCTAAAGAGTTTTTATTTGATAGTGTTAAGTCCTGACCCAATGTTAAATTCCATGAGATACCTTTATATCTGGTAACGCTGTTATTAAAATAGGGGGGGGCTAAATAAGAATTATTATTTTTTGCAATTCCAGCTACAATATATGAATTAGAAGGCAATTTATAATGTACGAAAGCCCCTATTCCAACATTATTATGAAGTGTACGATAGTTGTTTGGTAAATGATTTTCTAATGAACGCTCTATGTTTACTCCTAAAGTTAACTTATTTGTTATTCCGTATCCCAAACGCAGGCCAAGTAAATTATCATGTATATCATTTTTAGCCATATAATGATGTCGAATGCCATAACAAAACTCATTTTTATTAGCTATACAATAGGTTTGTAAGGAACGTAATTTATTAAATTGATGCTTCAATAATATACTATTGTTTTCTTCTAATTTTAGTTTCGATAGTGATTGGCGAGGCTCAACATATTCAGGTTTATCCATTATTGGCGCATTAGATGGCACAGCTGTAATTGAAACATATGTAACTACTGGTAGTCTATCTTGAAAATCAGCTTCACCATCCTTATCTCCATTAACCCCACCATTAAACTCTGGATATTCGGCTTCTTCAGGAATACCATTAACTGGACCTGTAAATTCACTTTTTGAATGTATCTCAGGTGAGCCTTTCTCATATAGAATTTTAGGGGCATCAGCTTCTTTATCAACAGCTACTTTCACTTTATAAACTTCAACAGATACTTTCTCTTCAGCAGATACTTTCACTTTATCAGCATCAGCGTAAACAGTGCCGTGGTCAATTTTGTCGTAAATCTTATAAGGTGTACTTACCTCTGCACGATGCACATCACTACAATTAGTAATACAACCTGTATATTCTGGTATTTCATGAATTGGTGGATCCATATCATTTACCCCTCCAGTAAACTCTGGAGATTCAGCTGCGACTTCTGGAATACCATTAACGGCACCATTAAACTCTGGGGGAAGCTCTGTTCTTATTACTTTGAAAGGAACGGCACCAATAGAAATAACATCTTTAATTATTAATGATTCAGAAATAGGAGATTCTTTATCATCAATCGAAACTGATAGATGTAGTGCTAATGTATCAGGAGAAGAAAATAAAAAGGTTGTAGTAAGAAAAAATTTAAACTTACTGTTGAGATTTAATAACATAAATTTTTCTTATAATTATTATGAATAGTGAATGAAAAATATTATTAACGAATAATACCGCGAGTTGAACGTTTGAAAAATTCAACAAAGAAACTGATGGCTGAATCGGTTTCTGCAATCTGCTCAATTTCTGGTAACACTTCTTCGAGTGTTTTGCCGCTACGATAGATCATTTTGTAAACGTTACGGATTGCGTGCATGGTTGGTTTATCAAAACCACGACGTTTTAACCCTTCTAAGTTTACGCCAAATGGACGGGCGTGGTTGCCTTGTGCCATAACGTAAGGAGGTACATCTTGGCTTACCATAGAACCACCACCTAACATGACGTGTGCACCAACGATTACAAATTGGTGAATTGCTGACATGCCACCAACAATCACGAAATCATCTAATTCTACGTGACCTGCAAGCGTTGCATTGTTTGCCAGAATACAGTTATTTTTAATTTGGCAATCGTGCGCAACGTGAACATTCACCATTAATAAGTTGTTATTGCCAATAGAGGTTACGCCACCGCCTTGGATAGTGCCACGATGGATTGTCACGTGTTCACGGATTCGGTTGCCATTACCAATAATCGTTTTGGTTGCTTCGCCGTTATATTTTAAATCTTGGTTTACTTCACCAATGCTAGAGAATTGATAGATTTCGTTATCTTCGCCAATAACCGTATCGCCACGTACGACAACGTGAGATTTCAATACAGTGCGAGCTTTAATTTCAACGCTGCCCTCAACAATACAGAAAGGCCCAATAAAAACATCTTCACCAATAACTGCGCCTTCTTCAACTAAGGCTGTAGGATGGATTTTTGCATTTGGGTGGATCATATTTACCCCCTTAATTAACGACGAGCGCACATTAGTTTTGCTTCACAAGCAATTTCACCGTTTACGGTTGCTACGCCAGTAAATGCAGTGATGCCACGGCGTTCTTTAATCACTTGAACGTTTAATTCCATCTGATCTCCAGGTAACACTGGGCGTTTAAAGCGCGCTTCATCAATACCTGCGAAATAGAATAATTCACCACCTTTTAATTCGTGAGTTTTAAAGGCTAAAATGCCCATTGCCTGTGCCAAAGCTTCTAAAATTAAAACGCCCGGTAAAATAGGTTCGCTAGGGAAGTGACCCGTGAAACAAGGCTCATTGACGCTAATATTTTTAATCGCTTTTAACCATTCACCTTCTTTAAAATCCAATACGCGATCCACTAATAAAAATGGATAGCGATGTGGTAATAAAGTCATAATTTCTTTTGATTCGATCACTCTTGGTTGTTGTTCTGACACGTTGATACCTTACAAAAAATAAACAAATAAAATCTCTTGGATTATACGATATTTACGGCTAAAAATAAAACGCACTCAATATAGCCTAGTGTTTAGGACGAATATCAATGGCTGGATCGTCATCTTTACGATATTTTTCATCAATTCGTTTTTGCAATCCAAAGTCATTTTTATCCGATTCGTTAGAAAATAAATCTTCTATTTGCGTTAATTGAGGATTTTTAATCCCTATCCAATTTGCGATTCCTTCTAAGAAGTTCAAACCAGATTTAAACACCTTATATTCTTTGCGTTCGGTATCATCTGATGAAATTTTGAATAGCGGAATATTATGGTGTTCTCGACTGAAACAGTTTTGATTAAACAAAAGTATATTATTTTTTTCATCTTGTTGGTGGCACAAACCGTGATCTGAGAAATAAATCATTGAGAAAGTGCGGTGATTTTTCTTCACGTTTTCTTCAAGCTGATCATATACGCGTTTTAAAAATTCATCAGTTTTCTTAATAGACGACACATAGCAATTTAAATAACCATATCTCGGATTAAGATCTTTATCGTCAAAAATTTTTGGATAATCTTCGACACGGTCGCAAGCCATTGGATGTGAGCCATAAATATGCAACACAATAAAACGTTTTCCTTGAACAGGATCTTCTAATACTTGGGCGAATTTTGGTAATAAATCAAAATCGCTAAAGTTAGTAGAATTAAAGCTCCCGCCTTTTTTTAAGAAAAAGGTTTCATCAGATTTTGAGGCAAGGGATGAAACTGGCGTATCGAATTCACCGAGCATACCTTGATTAGAAAGCCAATAAGTTTTCACGCCTGCAGATTTGATGAGATCCACTAAACTCAAGCTGTAATTGGGTTCCCATTTTTCTTTGTTAGGAAGGGTTAACATGAGTCGAAGTGAGGCTACAGTATTTGTTCCCGCTGAACGGAAACCATCAATCAACGTGCCTTTAGCGCTAGACATAAATGGCGTGTTTTCAATCGGATAACCATAGGCATGGTGATAATCTTTACGCGCACTTTCACCAAGAACAATAACATAATCATCATAGCGTGAATTTTCTAATGTTGATTTTCCCCAGTTATCAGATTGGGACATTTGTTTTAGTTTTTGCACTTCATCTACAATTTTTAATGTGGAACTTACTGTTTCTTTAATCGGTTCAGCAAGTGGCATGTTGTAGGCAAAGAGCAATGTTGCTAAGGCTATAAATGTTTTATTACGATAAAATTTTATGCCAAATTTCACCGCACTTTTGTACTGAAGAAAAATCAAAATAGGAATGGCGAAAGCAATTAAGTAACTACTCACTGGGATTTGCAATAGAAATTCCTTCGTTTCCAACATATCTGTCGCGAAAAGCGAGGCGATATATTGATAGCTTGGAGGGCCAAAATTTAGCCCCGTAGGCGTATAAAAAGCATGTAGTAATGCAAGCGGTAGCAAAATCAAATAGAAGGATTTTTTACTGCTGCTTAATAAGAGAATAGTTATTGTCGCAAGCAGAATGAGAGCCACACTTGGTTCTGTAAACATTCCAGAACCGATTAAAATAAAATAACCTGCTAATGCGGCACAAATCACCGCAAAAAGTGCGGGCAAAATTTGGCTTGTTTTTTTCGTGTTCATAATTGTCTTCCCTGAAAAGAAAATGTCGCTATTATCCTCCTTTCACTCAGAATTTCCATATTTAACTTCTTCACTCTTGAGCGGTTATTTTATAGAATAAGCCAATTTTTTAAGCCAGAGGAAAAAAAATAATGAGCCAACCAATTTATAAACGTATTTTATTGAAATTAAGCGGTGAAGCATTACAAGGAGAAGATGGTTTTGGTATCGATCCTGCGATTCTCGATCGTATGGCTGTTGAAATTAAAGAATTAGTGGAAATGGGCGTGGAAGTCGGTGTCGTTCTTGGTGGTGGAAACTTATTCCGTGGCGCAAAACTAGCAAAAGCTGGGATGAATCGCGTGGTGGGCGACCATATGGGAATGCTTGCTACGGTGATGAATGGTTTGGCAATGCGTGATTCTTTATTCCGCGCTGATGTGAATGCAAAATTAATGTCTGCTTTCCAATTAAATGGTATTTGCGATACTTATAACTGGTCTGAAGCAATTAAAATGTTACGCGAAAAACGCGTAGTCATTTTCTCTGCGGGAACAGGAAGTCCATTCTTTACCACTGATTCTGCTGCTTGTTTACGTGGCATTGAAATTGAAGCTGATGTTGTGTTGAAAGCGACTAAAGTTGATGGTGTGTATGATTGTGATCCAGCGAAAAATCCTGATGCAAAACTTTATAAAAATTTAAGTTATGCAGAAGTGATCGATAAAGAATTACAAGTGATGGACTTAGCGGCGTTTACTTTAGCTCGCGATCATGGCATGCCGATTAGAGTGTTCAATATGGGTAAACCTGGTGCATTACGTCAAGTAGTAACAGGCACCGAGGAAGGCACCACTATTTGTTAGTGAATGTAGAAAAGTAAAACGGTAGGAAAATTCCTACCGTTTTTGTTTGGCTCTAGCCTAGAGATTACAACAATCCGCCTTGACCTAATGCTGGGTCAGTTTCACGTGCTTTTAATGCATCTTCAACTGTTAAGCCCAATGCTTTTGCAACGCCTTCACCATATGCAGGATCACACCAGTGACAGTTACGGATATGACGGTATTTGATGAACTCAGGTGCATCACCCATTGCAGCTGCAGTATTGTTGAATAATGCTTGTTTTTGCTCTGGATTCATTAAGTTAAATAATGCACGCGGTTGGCTGAAGTAATCATTATCATCATTACGGAAATCCCAGTGTGCTGCATCTCCGTTGATACGAAGTGGTGGTTCAGCAAAGTCTGGTTGTTGTTGCCATTGGCTGAAGCTGTTTGGTTCGTAGTGCGGTAAGCTACCGTAGTTGCCATCTACACGGCCTTGTCCATCACGTTGGTTGCTATGAACAGGGCAACGTGGACGGTTTACTGGAATTTGACGGTAGTTCACGCCTAAACGGTAACGTTGTGCATCCGCATAGTTGAATAAACGAGCTTGTAACATTTTATCTGGGCTTGCGCCGATACCTGGAACTAAATTGCTTGGTGCAAATGCAGATTGTTCTACATCAGCAAAGAAGTTTTCTGGGTTACGGTTAAGTTCAAATTCACCCACTTCAATTAACGGATAATCTTTTTTCGGCCATACTTTGGTTAAATCGAATGGATGATAAGGTACTTTTTCCGCATCTGCTTCAGGCATAATTTGTACATATAATGTCCATTTAGGGAAGTCACCACGTTCAATTGCTTCATATAAATCACGTTGGTGACTTTCGCGGTCGTTTGCAATCACTGCTGCCGCTTCCGCATCGGTTAAGTTTTTGATGCCTTGTTGTGTATGGAAGTGGAATTTTACCCAGAAACGTTCGCCAGCTTCATTCCAGAAACTGTAAGTATGTGAACCATAACCATGCATATGGCGGTAGCTTGCAGGAATACCACGATCACTCATTACAACGGTTACTTGGTGTAGTGCTTCTGGTAATAATGTCCAGAAATCCCAGTTGTTTGTTGCTGAACGCATATTAGTACGAGGATCACGTTTTACCGCTTTGTTTAAGTCTGGGAATTTACGTGGATCACGTAAGAAGAACACAGGGGTGTTGTTACCCACTAAGTCCCAGTTACCTTCTTCGGTATAGAATTTTAATGCAAAACCGCGGATATCACGTTCAGCATCAGCTGCACCACGTTCACCGGCAACAGTGGTAAAGCGTGCGAACATTTCTGTTTTTTTACCCACTTCACTGAAAATTTTTGCGCGAGTATATTTAGTAATATCGTGTGTGACAGTAAAGGTACCAAATGCACCAGAACCTTTTGCGTGCATACGACGCTCTGGAATAACTTCGCGTACGAAATCAGCTAATTTTTCGTTAAGCCACAAATCTTGTGAAAGTAATGGACCACGTGGACCTGCAGTTAAACTGTTTTGATTGTCCGCCACAGGCGCGCCATTTCCCATAGTTAGGTTAGTAGACGATAAATGCGAAAAAGGGCATTGAGAACTCATTATTAACTCCTTGTATGTATGAAATAAGTAGGGTTGAAATAAATTTCGTAAACATCATACAAAAAGGTTTTAACGATTGAAATCTATTAAATCAATCAAAAAAAACTATTTAAGGTGACAGGATTTTGAGATTAGATGTATTTTTATTGGTTTTATAATGCAACAAAAAAGCCTTGAAATTTAAAATTCCAAGGCTTTTTATAAACTGGTGGAGATAATCGGGATCGAACCGACGACCTCTTGAATGCCATTCAAGCGCTCTCCCAACTGAGCTATATCCCCATAAAAAACAACAACATGATAAAATTTGACTATGTGGCTGTCAATACGATTTTATTATGCGTTTGTTATCCGATTAAATATTAAGCATTTTGTGCATTAATAAAATCAATAGCACGTTGAATACGTGCAAGTACGCGATCTCTGCCGATACCGACTAGGGTAACATCCATTGATGGAGATTGACCAGAACCTGTCACAGCGACACGTAATGGCATGCCAACTTTACCCATGCCCACTTCTAGTTCAGCAGCCGTTTGTTCAATGGCTTCGTGAGTAGAATGTAAATCCCAGCTAGAAAGTGCGGTTAATTTTTCTTTCACTTTTGCAAGTGCTTCAGCAGCATTGCCTTTGAAATGTTTTTTCGCTGCGGCTTCATCAAAGGTTTCAAATTCTTCAAAGAAGTAGCGGCTTGAACTAGCCATTTCTTTTAAAGTTTTGCAACGTTCCGCAAGCATGGTGACTATTTCAGTTAATGCAGGACCATTGGTTGTATCAATGCCTTGGTCTTTGTAATGCCATTCAAGATGTTTAGCCACATATTCTGGCGGTAATTCACGGATATAATGTTGATTCAACCATTGTAATTTTTCGGTATTAAATGCACTAGCTGATTTGCTAACGTGATCTAATTCGAAATACTTGATCATTTCTTCGCGACTGAAAATTTCTTGGTCGCCATGTCCCCAGCCTAAACGTACGAGATAGTTGATTAAAGCTTCTGGTAAGTAACCATCATCACGATATTGCATGACGCTCACTGCGCCATGTCGTTTAGATAATTTTTGGCCATCATCTCCATTAATCATGGAAACGTGCGCATAGGTTGGAATTGGTGCACCAATTGCTTTTAAAATGTTAATTTGACGTGGGGTGTTGTTAATATGATCTTCGCCACGCACCACATGAGTGATGCCCATGTCCCAGTCATCTACAACTACGCAGAAGTTATAAGTTGGTGAACCGTCTGTGCGACGAATAATAAGATCATCAAGCTCACTGTTGCTGATTTCAATACGGCCACGCACGGCATCATCAAATACTACCGAGCCTTCAGTTGGATTTTTAAAACGTACAACGTGGGGTTCATCTGGTGAATGGCTGTGATCGTGTAAGCAGTGACGGTCATAACGTGGTTTTTCTTTATTTTGTTCTTGAGTATGACGAAGTTCTTCTAAGCGATCTTTAGTACAATAACAACGATATGCTAAGCCTTGTTCAATCATTTCATCGATCACTTGGTTGTAACGATCAAAGCGTTTAGTTTGGTAATAAGGGCCATGTTCCCAAGGAAGATTTAACCATTCCATTCCTTCAATAATTGCAGCAGTTGCTTCTGGTGTTGAACGCTCTAAATCCGTGTCTTCAATTCGTAATACAAATTCGCCGTTATTATGTTTTGCGTACAACCAAGAATAAAGTGCGGTACGTGCGCCACCTACATGTAAATAACCTGTAGGGCTAGGAGCAAAACGAGTACGCACTTTTACATTTGGATCTAAATTAAAAGGAGCATCTAGTTTCATTTTTATAACCTATCTTCAATAAAATATTAGTCGTTATTCTACTACGACTTGTTTGACTTCTAAATAAAAAAGCGGATTTTATGCTTATTTTTACGACAATTAAACAAAATTTAATAAAAAGGTATTGACTGAAAATGCATTCTCCCTATAATGCCAACCCACAGCATTAAGGGCGATTAGCTCAGTTGGGAGAGCACCTCCCTTACAAGGAGGGGGTCACTGGTTCGAGACCGGTATCGCCCACCACTTCTCTAAAAAGTGTTCTTAATGTTACTAAGTTTGACCTAGCGGGCGATTAGCTCAGTTGGGAGAGCACCTCCCTTACAAGGAGGGGGTCACTGGTTCGAGACCGGTATCGCCCACCACTTTTCTAAAGTGTCCTTTCCGCTCAAACTTTCCCTTTATATTTAAACGCTTTCTAGTGGGCGATTAGCTCAGTTGGGAGAGCACCTCCCTTACAAGGAGGGGGTCACTGGTTCGAGACCGGTATCGCCCACCACTTAAAAGTGTTTAAATAAACCGAAAATTTAGGGTTTTGCCTTAATATTATCGGGCGATTAGCTCAGTTGGGAGAGCACCTCCCTTACAAGGAGGGGGTCACTGGTTCGAGACCGGTATCGCCCACCACTTTATTTTCAAATTATCTAAATAATTTTCTTTTCCCGTTCAATCTATTACGTTTACGTGATAAAGTGCGCAGACATTGTCATGTCTCATTTTAGTCTGTTATGCATCATAGGGAAAATTCATGATCGCTTATATTTTCTTAGCTTTATTCACAATTGCGGCAGTGATTTTTATCGTAAACTCTCATTATCGTTGGACTTATTTCTTTGCTATTACGCTTTTTACTTTTTTATTTGGTGGCATGCTTATGGTTTCTGGCCAATGGCAACGAGCTTTAAATTTTTCATCTGTGCTTTTTGTGGTACTGATGTTATTTCACCGTTTAAAAATTCATTATTACAAACAGCCTTTGTTAATTTCAGATTTCTTTCTTGTGGTGGATTGGCGAAATTGGGAAACCTTAATTCATTATAAAGGTGCATTGTTTGGCGTTATTGGGCTAATTGCGTTATTAGGTTATGCGATTTTTGGTTTTAATGATGTCGAGTCTTTAGGGATATTAGGTAATAGTATTGGGGCGTTATTGTTTATCGTTAGCTTTAGCTTGATGTGGCATTATTCTAAAAAGCCAAGTGCGGTGCAAGTTTGGTTAGATTCTTTGCCTGATGACGGGCGTGATGTATTTTTGAATTTACCAATGTCTTGCCGCGGTATTTTTTTCAAAGTGCCAAATTTTGATGGCAATAGCCAAAATTTTATTGAAAAAATGACCGCACTTTCATCTGATACAAACAAGGTATCTGAAACAAAACCCGATATTGTTGTAACATTAATGGAATCCACGCTAAACCCTCATCAATTTGCTTTTAGTCAGCAATCTATTCCACCACTTTCCATGTTTGAGCCTCAAAGTGATACAGTATTTGCTTCGCCGTTGCGTGTACATACTTTTGCTGGCGCAACGTGGAAATCAGAATTTGCTTTTTTAGCCGGTGTGCCTTCGACCGATTTTGGCGCGTTAGCAAGTGGCGTTTTTTATTCTGTTGTACCGCACTTGCAATCAGGCTTAGTGAAAAATCTAAAAGCTCAAGGATATTTTTGTGTTGCTTTGTCGCCTTTTACAAAAGGTAACTACAATGCGAAATCCGCTTATGATCATTTCGGTTTTGATTTGATGTTACAGCCGCAAGATCTTGGTTATCCTGCGCCTATCAGTAAAAATCTTTGGGATATTAGTAGTGAAGAAATGATGACGTACACCCGAATGATTTTGGAAAAGCAGCATCCGGCGTTAGAAAATGTAGATCAGCCAATGTTTGTTTATGTATTGACTATGCGAGAACATGGTCCATATGAATTGGGCATGGAAAATACATTTAATCTTCAAATGCCTAATTTAGGGGCTAAAAGTATTTCTGCATTGAATGATTATACTCAACGTATTGTCGCCTTGAATGATGCGATTGAAGGAATGAATAACTATTTACATGAACGTAAAAAGCCTTTTGTTCTAGGGTATTTCGGTGATCACCAAGTAGCATTTGATAATGTTATCCCTCCGAAGAAAGGAGATTATGCACAGCCCGATTATGTGACGCAATTCGTTGTAAGAAGTAATTGTGCGAGCCAATTTAAGCAAGAACAACATTTTTTAGATCTTGCTTTTGCCGGAAGTGTCTTGATGAATGTAGCTGGATTATCAGCAGAAGATGAATTTATGAAAGCGAATATGGCAATGTGTAAACTAAGTAACGGAAAATTGGAAGATTCTTCTAATCCTGCATTTGTGAATGACTATCGTCATTACCTCTATCAAACCTTAAAAATTGCAAAATAGCTAAATAAAAAAGACCGATGTTGATAAATCGGTCTTTCCATTTTTATTCTTTTAACTCACCTAATACTTCAGATAATTGAGCCCCGACCAACACAACTAGCCAGCTAATCTGAATCCACAATAGCATAATCGGCAATGTTGCCATTGCGCCATAGATTAGTTGATAAGAAGGGAATGTGGTGATATACCAAGTAAAGGCTTGTTTACCGAGTGTAAAGAAGATCGCGGCAATAAGCGCACCACAAGCGGAATATCTGATATCCACTTTCTTATTTGGCACGATGGTATAAATTAATGTGAAAATAAACCATGTGAAAAAGAATGGGAGTAAACTGAGCAATTTCACACCGAGTGAAAGCGTTTCCGATTGTTCAAACATGACTTTTATATAAGAGCTAATCCCTATACTTGTACCTATAACAAGAGGTCCAAAAGTCAGAATCATCCAGTAAATTGCGAAAGAGGTAAAAATAGGGCGAATACTGGTATCATGCCAAATGCTGTTGATGGTTCGGTCGATGTTATTAATTAGCATCAAGGCAACGGCAATTAAACTCACAATTCCCACCGCACTCATTTTCTTTGAGTTTAATACGAATTGATCGATATATTCGCCCACCATATCACTTGCCGATGGCGCAAAATTGGTGAAAATCATTTCTTTCAGTTCCCCTGTCACTTCATTGAATACAGGAAATGCAGAGAATATAGAAAAAATCACCATCACCATTGGTACGATAGCAAGCATCGTGCTATAAGTTAGCGCGGCAGCAGCTTGGTTGAGTTTATTTTCTGAAAAACGTTTCCAAAAGAGCAGGCTAAATTGTTTCAATGAAATCATAAAAATCCCCCACAGCAATGTTTAAATTTTTTACCGGAACCACATACACAAGGTTGTTTCATTGTAGGCAAGGATACGGTCGGATCAATAAAATACCAACGGTTTTCAATTTTCACAAAAATTGACCGCTCTTGATGGGTTAGTTCTCCCTCTTCGCCTTGAAAAATAGCTTTAAATTCCACCGCGCTTTGAGTTTTTGTAAGGTTTTCTGTTTTTAGGATTTCTAATCCTAGCCATGTCGTGTTGTCAGCCCATTCTTGCAATAGATGAGTCTCTAATAAACTTTGTTGGTTTGGCACAGTTGTTGCAACAATATAAGGTATATTTTTTAAAACATAAGCGGTATAACGTGAACGCATGAGTTGTTCTGCTGTTTCGGGAAACGCTTGTCTCAAATGAAATTTGCCACAACAATCTGCGTAATGATGGCCAGATTGACATGGACAGTCTTCTGAAAGTGCGGTTGAAATTTCTGACATATTTATCCCTGTTGTTTGAATTTCGATACTTGCGATCGAATTGAGCGTTTAAAGGCTTCAGCTAATACTTCAATATCTAATGCCGCTTCTAGTTCTGCTTCATTTTCGGGTGCAGATAACAAGCGATTTAAATGGCGAATTGTTACTTGCGGATAAGGGCGCGCGAGCAATTTCAATTCATCACCTTGTCTAATTTCTCCCGTTTCAATGACGCGAACATACCATCCACTGAGCCCAGTTTGATAAACAATATCGCGAGTATCTTCGTTTTCCGTATTTTTTGATAAACGCTCACAAGGCTTGCGCGGCTGAGACACTTCTAAAATTGTTGAGCCAATTTGATAACGATCGCCAATGCAGACATTGTCTTCATTCAAGCCTGAAACGACAAAATTTTCTCCGTATGTAGCAGTTTCCATATAAGAAAAATCTTTATTTAATAACGTATTTAATTCATTAAAAGAACCTGCCGACATAAAAAAGAGAGATTTATCTACACCACCATGATGTTTTTTCAAGCCCACATCGTTTCCTTCTGCACCAAGAGAATGAATTTTTACCGATTGTACGGTTTTCTTACGAATTGCGCTTTCGTATACGCTTCCATCTGAAAAAGTTAGGGTTTGAACTTGTCCCACTTTTATGACTAAAATTTTTGCATTCATTTTGCTTTTTTATTGTTCCAGAAAAAATTTTCGTGGAATTATAACCGAAAACGTTTAACTTTTTGACCGCACTTCTTTTTTTACTTATTATTCGTTACAACAAAAAACAAAAGGATATTCATTTATGCAATACGCTCTCTCTCGCACAGAACAAGGTAAAATCCTAGGCATCACGGCCAAAATGGCTAACCGCCATGGCCTTATTGCTGGCGCAACAGGTACGGGTAAAACTGTCACATTACGTAAAATGGCAGAAGCCTTCAGTGATGATGGGGTTCCGGTATTTTTAGTGGACGTGAAAGGCGATCTTTCTGGCTTAGTAAAGAGCGGTCAATTTCAGGGCAAAATTGCGGAACGAATTGAGCAGTTCGAGTTAGGCAATGAAAGTTATCTCAATGGCTATCCTGTTTCTTTTTGGGATGTTTTTGGCCAAACGGGCATTCCTCTCCGAACAACTATTTCTGAAATGGGCCCTTTGTTGCTTTCTCGTTTATTGAATCTAAATGCTACGCAAGAAGGATTATTAAACCTCGTATTTCGTGTGGCAGATGATAAAGGTCTATTGCTCATTGATTTAAAAGATCTTCGTGCAATGCTGAAATATGTTGCAGAGAATGCGAAAACCTTCCAAGTTGAGTATGGTAATGTTTCGACCGCAAGTGTTGGCGCAATCCAACGAGCGTTACTGACACTTGAAAATGAAGGCGCTATAAATTTATTTGGTGAGCCAGCATTGAATCTAGATGACTGGATGCAAACTCGCGATGGGCGAGGGGTAATTAATGTACTCAATTCTGAAAAATTGATTAATTCCCCAAGAATGTATAGTGCATTTCTATTATGGTTGATGGCAGAACTCTTTGAACAACTGCCAGAAGTGGGTGATCCTGAGAAACCTAAATTTGTTATGTTTTTTGATGAAGCACACTTATTGTTTGACGGTGCACCGAGCGTATTAGTGGAAAAAGTAGAACAAGTTGTACGTTTGATTCGTTCTAAAGGTGTGGGAATCTATTTTGTCACGCAGAACCCACTTGATTTGCCAGATACCGTATTAGGGCAGTTAGGTAATCGTGTTCAACACGCTCTTCGTGCATTTACTCCGCGCGATCAAAAAGCTGTAAAATCAGCTGCAGAAACTTTCCGAGCAAACCCTTCAGTGAATGTCGTTGAGACTATTTCAACCCTTGGAGTGGGGCAAGCATTGGTATCATTTTTAGATGAAAAAGGCATGCCTACGCCAGTTGAAATTGCCTATATCTATCCGCCAAAAAGTCAGCTTTCACCATTAACGACAGACGAGCGTAATGCTTGGGTGAAAGATGATGATCTTTATGCGTATTATAAAGAATATGTAGATAATGAATCTGCCTTTGAAGTATTAACTGCTCAAGCGGATTTAGCTGCGGTACAACAAAAACAAGCAGAGCAAGCCCAAGCGGAAGAAGAAAACGGTTTCTTAGGTAGTTTGAGTCGAATGATTTTTGGTACGCAAAAGCGCGGTGAAAAATTATCGCCAACTGAGCAAATTGTAAATAGTGTTGCGCAGTCTGTAGGGCGAAATATTCGAAATCAAATTACCAAGCAAATTATGAGAGGCATAATGGGCGCGCTTAAGAGATAAAGTTGTATTTTCGAAAAATACTCGCGTGCTTTTATTTATTCAAAAATCTGATTTCGCCTCAGGGTGAAATCATCACGTTAAATGGCAATAAGGAGATTTATTATGTCAGACGTATTCCACCTAAACCTCACAAAATCCCAATTGAAAGGGGCTACACTAGCTATTGTTCCTGGCGATCCTGCTCGTAGTGAACGTATTGCTAAACAACTTGATAATCCAGAGTTTCTTGCTAGCACGCGTGAATTTACTTCATGGTTAGGTTATCTTAATGGACAACCTGTTGTAGTATGTTCTACAGGTATTGGTGGGCCATCAACATCAATTTGTGTGGAAGAGCTTGCTCAACTTGGTGTTCGTACTTTCTTGCGGATTGGTACAACGGGCGCCATTCAGCCACATATTAATGTAGGTGATGTTCTTATCACAACCGCTTCTGTTCGCTTAGATGGTGCAAGCCGTCATTTTGCACCATTAGAATATCCTGCAGTGGCAAACTTTGAATGTACAACCGCACTTTATAATGCAGCGAAAGCAAAAGGTATCGAGCCTTATGTAGGCGTAACCGCATCATCTGATACATTCTATCCAGGTCAAGAACGCTATGATACCTATAGCGGTAAAGTATATCGTGATTACCAAGGGCTACTTAAACAATGGCAAGATTTGAATGTGATGAACTATGAAATGGAATCATCAACATTGTTTACCATGTGTAGCGCATTAGGTTTGCGTGCAGGGATGGTTGCGGGCGTGATTGTAAACCGCACTCAACAAGAAATTCCAAATGAAGCAACAATGAAACAAACGGAAGAAAAAGCTGTGTCTGTTGTGATCGCAGCTGCGCAGGCGTTGTTAAGTTAATCTCTTTTAATTGAAAGAATAAAGCCTTGTAATCTGCACCCAAAAGTTGACGAGACAACTAACTGATTAAGGTGCAGATTTTTTATCATTAAATATACCCAATCAGTCAAACAACAAGTGATCGATTTTTATCTTCGACACAGTAAAAATCCTTTTCTCACAAAGAAATATTTTCATTTTACTGACATAATCTTGAGAGACTGGATTAAACAATTTTGGGCTATCCTAGATACTAACTTAAATTCCTCTTAACTAATTGTTTTAAAGTGAGTTTAAAACTGCTCTAAACAGAATAACTCATAGAGTTTTGATAGTTAGAATTTAACTAAATCATCGACCATATAATCAATAAATCGTACAAATTCTGACTGAGTTGAACTAATGAAAGATGGGTAATAAACCTAAATGAATTTGAATATGTAGAAAATGGTAGCAAGGCTTGAGGGGCAAACCCTATTTTACATTTTGCCAAGGGTTGGCAATATCAAATAAGAAGTTATCAAGAAATCCTGTTGAAAAATAGTATTTGAAAAGTATGTCAAGAAAAGGAAATTGTCTAGATAATACGATGATAAATAGCTTCTTTGGATAGTAAAAACGGGGTTTACGACAGAAAATAATTTGATGCTTTTGAGCAACTAGAAAAACGATCCATGAATACATTCATTATTACAACCATAAGCGTATTCAGTTTAAACTAAGAGAACTAACCCTATGATTCCCATAACTTAGCCTTGATTTAACAGCCTAACCTTTTGGAGTTTGCTGAATTATCAAGGCTTTATTTTTTCTATCTAAAATGATGATAATTATAATGATACCCGACACTTGGGACTACAGGAATAACTGGTAGCGAACTTCTCACTCGAGTTCTAACCTTATTATCACTCGCATTCAATTTTAAGTTAGTATCAACTTGACTTGCCACTTTATCTTTCTGTGCCTGAGTAACCGTATTACCACTTGTTACACGAGCATTATACTCTTGCACAGCCTTCATATCATAAACACCGCCACCAGTTTGTTCTGGTTGAGATGAACATGCTGCTAAACCTAAGATTGCACAACTAACAAAAACTATTTTTCTCATTAAATCATCCTATTTACAAATTACGTCAGTTAATACAGCCCTACCTTCTGATACATAATTCGCTGCTTTTTCCTTTAATGTTTTATTTTCTTTTAACTGAATACGCTTAGATAAATCTTTATCTGTAATTGAA
This sequence comes from Haemophilus haemolyticus, assembly GCF_003490935.1. Lineage (GTDB taxonomy): Bacteria > Pseudomonadota > Gammaproteobacteria > Enterobacterales > Pasteurellaceae > Haemophilus > Haemophilus haemolyticus_M. The sequence goes on from NZ_QQGD01000002.1 coordinate 141,424, forward strand.
TAAACTGGTACATAACTTAAATTTTGAGGATCTTTTTGATTATAAATCGTCGCCCCCGTTACACTGCCGTAATATTCACTTTTATCATTTGGTGAAAGATAATTGTGAGTTGAATTTGTGTAATCCACACCTCTTTTCACTTTAAATCCTTGACAAATGCCAGCTGGAGACTCAAAAACACTCTCAGATGAACTCATCTCGTCAATTTTATAAACTTTTAACTCAATACTTTGTGCAAGCTTCTGCACATCATTACCAGAAACATCAGAATTAAAAGCCTTTTTATCTTTTTCATCAACATAAGTTACTGAGCTAGACATTCCTTCTGCAAGAGATAAGCGTGGTATAAGCAAGCTAATCAGCATACAACAAAATAAAGAAAAAAATGTGTGATTTTTATAATCCATTTCCCGTTTTCCTTAATATCCTGGACTGTATTTCTCACATGAAATACTAACAACTAACCACATGCCAACAACACCAAAGCACTATACCAAAAAGACTTATATGATACTAGGTTATTTTTCAGGGGTAATACTTTTTGATTTTTCTTCGTTTTGAGCTTCTAAAGCATCACGCGCAGCACGAATACTTTTTTCAATTAGTGGAACACGCTCATCATCTTTAGGCATTAAGCGCAGCATCATCGCCCAAGTCACTGCAGCCATTTTATAATCTTCCGTTTCAAAGTAACGGAATGCGAGCAGACTTAACGCCTCAACATTAGTGTGATCTTGACGAATCACTTGACGCAATAAATCGCCACCTTTAAGTTTATCAGTCGCGTCTTCAGAGAACATCAATATACGAGCATAACCTAATTTATATTGCACATTATCTGGTTCGAGTTTATTAGCCTTTTGATAGCTATCAAATGCCAAACGCGCATCACCTAAATTCATCCCAATTTGACCAAGCATCCACCATTTTTTTGCATCAGTTGGATTTTTCTGCAAATCGATTCGAAGTGCGGTAGAAAATTGCTGCATTTCTGCATCAGAAAATGGATTTTTATCTTCATCTTTCATTCGATCAAAGAAATAGGGCAATTTCGCATAAGTTTGCTCTAACATAGATTCGGCTTGCCAAGATCCCACCATAAAATAAGAAGAGCCCGCGATAATTCCTAGCGCCAACACGCCAGATACAAACCATACTTTCCCATAAGATTTGCCTAAAAAATCCACATTCTCTTGAACCTTGCTCGGAACATCATCAAGCAAAGTTTTCTGTAATTCTTGTTTAAGTTGTTCAACATTTTCAACTAAACCTTGGGAATTATCTTGCTCAATTTCTTCCAAGCGTGAGAAATATAACGCCTTATTTAAATCATCACGTTTTTGCCCATGTTTCGCTTTGAATTGACGTAATAAAGGATAAAAACAAATTAACGCCACAACTAAAGTGGTTAATATAAAAATTAATGCAAAATTCATCTATTTATCCTTGTTTAATAATTCTGCCAAACGCGCATTATCTTCATCCGTTAAAACATCTTGGGATTTCACCGCACTTTGAGCTTTTGGTTTACGTTTTAATAAAAATACTACGCCTAACAACACAAGCAATAATGGGGCAATCCATAGCACTAATGTACTCGCTGTCATAGGTGGATCGTAAGTTACAAAATTGCCATAGCGCGCCACCATATAATCCACAACGTCATTTTTAGATTTGCCTTCTTGTAAAAGCTCAAATACTTTGCCACGCATATCCACAGCAATAGTTGCGTTGGAATCCGCAATATTGTTATTTTGACATTGAGGGCAACGCAAATATTGTGTTAATTGATGGTAATCACTCTCTTGCTGTGGAGAACTAAAATTAAGCGCATCAATGGATGAAAACGCCACTGAGCTAAACAAAAGTGCGGTTAAAAATAGCCATATTTTTTTCATTATTGTTGCTCCGAAAGTTTGTCATAAATTGGTTTTAAAGTCTGAGTCCAAACTTTCTCGTTTACATCACCGGCATAACGATAATGAATCACGCCTTTTCCATCTACAATGAACGTTTCTGGCGCACCATATACTCCTAAGTCCAAACCGAAAGAACCTTTTTCATCTTTTAAAACAACTTTATAAGGATTGCCAAGATCTTTTAGCCACTTCATTGCTTTAGGTGATTCATCTTTATAATCTAAACCGATAATTCGCACACCATCTTTAGCAAGTTTGTTTAAATATTGATGTTCGGCATAACAAGTCGGACACCAAGTCGCCCACACATTAAGCAAAACGGGCTTACCTTGTTGAAACAATTCAGTCGTGTAAGCTTTATTTTCAAAAAGCTCCGTTAAATTTTTTGCTGGCACAGGCTTTCCAACCAAAGCAGACTCTAATGCTTTAATATCTTCACCTTGCGCATTACGTTTTAATTGCACTAAAAAGGCAATTGTTATCGATAAAAAGAGAATAAGAGGAACGAGTAATTTTTTTTTCATTTTTTACCGCACTTTAAATATAAAAAAACAAAGTAAGTTTTTATAAAGCCTTCATTGTTCACACAAGCTAATTAAAAGTTAAGGAACACCTTAATCGAGATGCGCCGCCATATTATTTTTTCAATAAAGCGTTAAATCGATAGCGTCTATCGAACATACACAACAATCCACCTAACGCCATAAACAAGCCGCCAATCCAAATCCAACGAATAAACGGCTTGTAATATAAGCGTAACGCCCAAGAATTATCCTCAAGTTTTTCACCAAGTGCCACATAAAGATCTCGAGTTAAACCACCAGCAATGGCAGCTTCTGTCATAGACATACGACTTACTGTGTAAAAACGTTTTTCTGCGAATAAACTTGTCTCTGGTTGCCCATCTTTCGAAATATCAATTTGCGCTTTTCCACCAACATAATTTGGACCATTCGCGTCCGTCACACCTGCGAATTTAAAATCGTAACGACCAATTTGTGCACTCTCGCCGACTTTCATTCGAACATCACGTTCTACGCTAAAGTTTTGGCTAAATGCGATACCCCATACGGTCATTGCTACACCTAAGTGAGCTAACATCATTCCCCAATGAGAACGAGATAGTTTGCGTACGCCCACAAAGAATGGTTCACGATGCGTCGCACGTTGTTGCAATTCGTAAAGCGCAAGTAACGCAATAATCACGGTCATCATTGAACCAAGCACCGAACTCACGGTAATTTTATCTTGCAAGAAGTAAGGTAACGCAAAACCTGCAATCACCATAACAAATACGCTAATAACAACAGGCGTACGAATTGCAGAAAATTGGTCTCTACGCCATTTCACCAAAGGTCCAATACCAAGCAATAATGCAAATGGTGTCATAATAATTAAGAACATTTGATCAAAGAATGGCGCACCAATAGAAATAGAACCTAAACCAAGTTGTTTGTGAACGAGCGGTAACAACGTTCCTAAGAATACAACGCAAAGTGCGGTCATTAATAAGATATTATTTAATAACAACATACTTTCACGTGAATAGCGTTCTGCATTATCGCGAGAACGAATTTGACTTCCTTTATACGCATAGAGCGCAAGTGAACCACCAATCACCACAACGAGGTAAGCCAAAATATACAAACCACGAGTTGGATCCGATGCAAATGCGTGAACTGAAACTAAGATGCCCGAACGAACTAAGAAGGTTCCAAGTAAACAAAGTGAAAAGGCTAAAATCGCCAGTAATACCGTCCAAGCTTTGAAAGAACCACGTTTTTCTGTCACAGAAAGAGAGTGAATCAATGCTGTACCAGCAAGCCACGGCATAAACGATGAGTTTTCTACTGGATCCCAGAACCACCAGCCACCCCAGCCAAGCTCATAATAAGCCCACCAAGAACCGAGTACGATACCTAAAGTTAAAAACACCCAAGCAGCAAGCGTCCAAGGACGTGACCAACGCGCCCAAGCTGAATCTAATTTTCCGGTAATTAAGGATGCAATCGCAAACGCAAATGCCACAGAAAAACCGACATAGCCCATATAAAGTAATGGAGGGTGGAAAATCAAGCCTACATCTTGCAACATTGGATTGAGCTCTTTTCCGTCCACTGGGAAATCCGGGAAAGTACGCGTAAAAGGATTTGAGGTGAACAAGACGAACAACACAAAACCTACGCTAATAATCCCCATAATACCAAGCACACGAGCAACCGCTTCTTGGGGTAAATGTTTACTCAACAACGCAACGGCAGATGACCAAACGGCCAGTAGCCAAATCCACAGCAATAAAGAACCTTCGTGAGAACCCCATACGGCAGACAAACGATAATAAATAGGTAAAGCCGTATTAGAGTTATTCACCACATACTGCACACTAAAATCATTTACTGCGAATAAATAAAATAACGCAGCAAAAGCAATGCTTAAACTTGCAAATAAACCATAAGTCATTGGGCGAGCTAGTGCCATTAATTGTGCATTGCCCTTTTCTGCCCCCCACAAAGGGAAAATCGCTAACATAAGCGATACGGCTAAACTTAAAGCCAGCGCATAATTTCCTAATTCAGCAATCATTTTGCGCCTTCTTTTTCTTGACGATCACGTGTGCTTTCGCCTTTTAAATCTGCATCGCCAATCCCCATTGGTTTATGCACTTTTTGCATTTTTTCACCTAATTCTGGTGGCACATAATTTTCATCGTGTTTAGCCAATACTTCTGTCGCAGTTAAAACGGTTGGCTGAGTTAATACACCTTGAGCCACAATACCTTGTCCTTCACGGAAAAGATCTGGCAAAATGCCTTCATATTCAACAGTGATCGCAGGGCCAATATCATTTAAATCGAACCGCACTTTTAAGCTTTTTGGATCACGCACTACTGTGCCTTCAACTACCATACCGCCAACACGAATACGTTGCCCCACTTCTGGTTTTTGATTCGGGTTATTATCCTTACCTTGGATCACTTCAGATGGCGTATAAAACAAGTCGATATTTTGACGTAACGCATACAGCATCAATCCACTTGCAATTGCAATGCCGAGCACAACAAAAATGACTAATTTAAATCTGGATTTACGTCTTGGATTCATAGTGTGTTCCCTTTATTTGCTTGTTGTAAACGTTCTTCGCGTTGTTGCTCACGCAATACATTTTGTAACACTGTCTTGCGTTGTTTTACACTTTGAACAATTAAGGCAATAACTGCCACTAAACTTACTGCATAGGATAACCATACGTAAAAACCGTAGCCACCCATATTAAAAAAATCACTCCAAGTTTGGAAAAACATAAAATATTCCTTATAAAAAATCGCTAAAAAACTAACCGCACGTTATTTCAGTGTTTGAGCCAATGCTTTAACCCAAGGACGTTTCGCATCTTCTTTCAATAATTCCACGCGATAACGAACTAAAGTAAGCCAAATATACAAGGTTAAAAAACCGAAGATACACAAAATCAATGGAACCAACATTGGAATTGCAATGGATGGTTTTTCCAGTTTAGTGATACTCGCACCTTGATGTAACGTGTTCCACCATTCCACCGAAAAATGAATAATCGGTAAAATCACGACCGTTGTAATGCATAAAATCCCGGCAGCTTTTGCTCCTACGTTACGATCTGAAAAAGCAGAATAAAGCGCTAAGATACCAAGATAAAGAAAAAATAAAATCAATTCTGCAGTTAAGCGAGCATCCCACACCCACCAAGTGCCCCACATTGGTTTACCCCAAATTGCCCCCGTAACAAGCGATAAAAAAGTAAACAATGCACCAATTGGCGCCATTGCAATCATGGCGAGGTGAGCTTGCTTAATTTGCCACACAAGGGCAACCACAGCAGCAATCGCCATTGAACCATACACACCCATTGACCAAATCGCTGTCGGAACATGTACATACATAATTCGGAAACTATTGCCCTGTTGGTAATCTGCTGGGGCGAATGCTAAACCCCATACAATGCCAACTCCGAGTAAAATAAGCGTTAAAAATGCAAATAACGGACTCAATTTACCGCAGATACGATATTGAGTTTCTGGTTTTGCATAAGGATGTAGCCACTTCCACATAAAAAAGATCCTTAAAAATTAAAGAGAAAAACCACCGCACTTTTATACGGTGGAATGAAATTAATTATCTAAACTAATTCGCAGTGCCGCGGCGATGGCAAAAGGCGAAAGCGTTACTGCGCCAACCATCATGGCACCTAAAATCGCCAATTGTCCCCCATAAGGTACATTTAATCCAGCTGCCTCTAATATTGATGATGCAAAAATTAAAACAGGAATAAACAACGGAACAACAAGCAAACTCAACAACACGCCACCTTTTCGCAATCCCACCGTTAAAGCGACGCCAATTGCACCGATACAACTCAATACAGGGGTGCCCAGTAACAATGTCAAAACCAATGCCCACCAAATATTGACCTCAAGAGAAAGCAATAAAGCAGCAATAGGTGATAGCAAAATAAGCGGCAAACCAGTGAGCAACCAATGTGCAACGACTTTAGCCAGAGCCGTCATCGGCAAAGGCTGTGCGGTTAACATTAATTGTTCAAGAGAACCATCAATAAAATCATCACGAAACAAACGTTCAAAAGAAAGCAATGCTGAAAGTAATGCTGCTACCCATGCAATACCCGGTGCGATACGGGAAAGTAATTTAGGATCCGGCCCAATAACAAGCGGAAACAAAGTAATCACAAGCAAAAAGAACCATAGCGGATTTAAAATTTCCGCATTTTTGCGCATCGCAATTTGAAGTTCCCGTTTAATTATCTCTAAAAAAATCATCAAGTTATTCCGCTTTATAAGCCGCTAAATTCAATTTTTGCAGATGAGAACTTGGCACTTCTTGGTGGCTGGTCAATAATACAATACCTCCACGTTGAGCATGCTCATCAAAAAGTGCGGTTAGAATTTCCACGCCTTTTTTATCAATCGCAGTAAAGGGCTCATCTAAAATCCATAAGGGCGCTTGAGACAGCCATAAGCGACCTAACGCGATACGTTTTTGTTGCCCTGCAGAAAGTTGTGCAGCGGGCAAATCTTCTCGACCTAACAATCCCACTTTCTCAAGCAAATCCCACAAAATATCAGTATTTTGCTCCGCTTGACTAATTCGTTGATAAAACTGCAAATTTTCCCACGCGGTTAATTCTGGTTTAACACCCGAAAGATGACCCAAATAAAGCAAATTCTGATGATACTGCTCACGTTGTTTATAAATTGCTTCAGCATCCCACCGCACTTCGCCTTCTAAAGGTTGAGCTAAACCCGCAAGAATACGTAATAAACTGGTTTTACCTATGCCGTTATGCCCTTCAATTTGTACAAAATCACCGCTATTAAAATCGCAAGTCAAAGCACGAAAAAGTACTCGCTCACCACGTTGGCAGGATAAATTTTGCAGAGATAACTTGTGTGGTTCAAACATAATTGCAAAGGGAAAATAAAAAGTGGCGGTATTCTATCACAAGAGAAATATTTGACGAGATTTTAGCCCCCAAAACAGATAACTCTTTAGGTGTAGATCGACAGGTTTATTGATTTAAAACAAGGTTTAATAAATTCGTCTATTAATGTAAAAGGAAAAACATTTAATGATCTAAATCAAAATTTTTGCTATTATTTGCCCAATTTTGGTTATAGACCAAAACCCTCAACGAAATTTGTCTTTACATAATAGAAGGAATAAATTATGGCTTACACTCTACCCGAATTAGGCTACGCCTACGATGCATTAGAACCACATTTCGATGCGCAAACAATGGAAATCCACCACAGCAAACACCACCAAGCTTATGTAAACAATGCAAACGCTGCATTAGAAGGTTTACCAGCTGAATTAGTGGAAATGTGCCCGGGTCAATTAGTTTCTAACCTTGACAAAATCCCTGCAGAAAAACGTGGCGTATTACGCAATAACGCAGGCGGTCATGCAAACCACAGCTTATTCTGGAAAGGTTTGAAAAAAGGCACAACCTTACAGGGCGCATTAAAAGATGCTATCGAACGTGATTTCGGTTCTGTAGATGCATTTAAAGCAGAATTTGAAAAAGCAGCAGCAACTCGTTTTGGTTCAGGTTGGGCGTGGTTAGTATTAACTGCTGAAGGTAAATTGGCAGTGGTATCAACAGCAAACCAAGATAACCCATTAATGGGTAAAGAAGTGGCAGGTTGTGAAGGTTTCCCACTTTTAGGTTTAGACGTTTGGGAACACGCTTACTACTTAAAATTCCAAAACCGTCGTCCAGATTACATTAAAGAATTCTGGAACGTGGTAAACTGGGATTTCGTCGCAGAACGTTTTGAACAAAAAACAGCACACTGCAACTGTGCAAAATAATCAATATTAAAGAAGCCTAGCAAACGCTAGGCTTTTCTTCTTTCCCTATACTCAATATATAAAAGTGCGGTGAAAACGACTAGCCCCAAAAGTTAGACTGTTATCAACGGATAATCAACCATAATTTTCTGTAGCTAATTTTTCCATTCGATCATTTGCTCAATCAATAAAATTAATTTTCTTCTTTCCATATCATTTAATTGATTTAATAATCGATCAAGTTGATAAATTTGATCCGATGGTTGCAAACTACTATCTGTGATTAAATCAGACACACGGCATTGAAACAGTGTTGCAAATTCACATAAACGCTCTACATTTAATCCAATCCTGCCGCGCTCCATTCTTGAAATGGCATCATTGCTTAATCCCAATATTTCTGCCACTTTTGCTTGTGATAAACCTGAGGCTTTCCGATATTTTGCAATAGAAGCTCCCACTTGTTTATTTATCTCAACTTTATCTTTCACGCCATTTTCTTTATTCCATTTTTTGAATGGAACGAGTATAGACATTCACCACCCAATAAAAAGAGAATTAAAATCTTGCAATAAAGAGTTAAATTCTTACAATAAGCGAGATTTTATACAAAATATTTTTCTCGCCCGAATCAACCGTGCAAATACTTTACATAAAATACGCACATATATTGAAATCAAGAGAATAACTATGTCGAACAAACACGAAAAACTAGCGGAACGTTTAGCTTCTATTTTGGTGGAATTGAATACCACTGGGCAGATTGATATTAATGAATTAGCTGATCGCTTTTCTATCGGCATTCGCACCTTACAAAAAGATCTAAATGAACGTCTTGTTTTTTTAAATTGGGAACAAAATGGACCGCGCTTTTATCGTTTAAACCGCGCCCAACTCGGTGTGTTCACTAAAGAAGATATTGAACGATTTGCCCATTTCGCCAGTGTTCAAGATCTTTTCCCTAAAATAGATCGTGAATTTTTTCAACATAGTTTAAATGAAAGTATTGCCGTTAAAGGATTACATTACGAAACGATTCAGCATCGCCAACAAGAATTTAAACAACTTCAAAATGCCATTGAAAAACATTGCATAGTGCAATTTACCTATCAAAAACTCGGCACTCAAAATGCCTCAAATCGTGAAGTTGAGCCTTATGTGCTGTTAAATAAAAATGGGGTTTGGTATCTCATCGGTCTTGAAAATGGAAAACAAAAAACCTTTTGCTTTACTCAAATCCATTTTTTAAATATAACAGATAAAACATTCAAACCTAATGAACAATTTCTCTCAGAAATTCAAAAAAGCGACAGCATTTCTCACGGCAATCAAATTAGTGAAGTTGTAATCAAAGTAGATGCTTCCGTTGCCCATTATTTCACTCGACGCAATTTGCTACCAAACCAAGAAACTATCCGAAAATTAGAAAATGGCGAGCTTCTGCTCTCTTGCAAAAACATTCACGAGTTAGAAATTATTCCATTGGTGCAATATTGGATTCCATTTTTAACTATCGTCAGCCCGAATGATTTACAAGAACGAATGATTGCTAAGTTGAAAGACTATATGGCAAATATTGGAGCTTAACAATGGAAATCACATCAAATAATTACCGCACTTATTACCAAAATTTAATAAATCAACGTGCTAGCTTTGAAATTTATCAAGTATCACTTACCGATATGATTTCCATCTGTGGTGAACTAGAAGAATATATCGAAAAACAAAACCTAAAATGCCGAATTTATACAGAAAAACGTATGACAAGCCTGCTATCATCTGTTCTGAATAAACGCTATGGCATTTTATCCGCAGCCTTTATCTTGGCACATAATCTTTTAACTTGGAGTCCTGATTATGAAATTAGTCGAGATTTGGCAAATAATCGAATCAATATTAGATATAAAAAGTGAGGTATTTTAATTTATGCATAATAATTTATTTGAAATTATTGTTGTTGCCACAATGAGTGCGGGTAAATCCACTGTAATTAATGCGCTTATTGGAAAAGAATTACTACATTCTGCCAATGAGGCTACAACAGCAACCATTACTCGTATTCATGATAAGGATGATTTACCTTTCTTTTCAGGTAATGCATATGGCTATAAGTCAGAACTTATTGCAGAAGCCCATAATATTGATGCACAAACATTAAGAGAATGGAATGCAAACCCTAAAATTAAGATGATTGATTTGATGGGAGATATTGAGGCGTTATATAACGATGAAGCTGAATTAGTTATTTATGACACACCTGGCCCTAATAACAGCCAAGATGATAATCACGAAGCATTAACTATGGAAGTAATCAACGATGGTGGTTATGGATTAATTTTATATGTTTTAAACGCTACTCAATTAGGTGTAAATGACGATAGAAGCTTGTTAGAAAAAATCAAAGAAGCATTAGGGAAAGATCCAAATAAAGAAATTCTTTTCCTATTAAATAAAGCAGACTGTCTTGATGAAGAAAAAGGTGAACGCCTGGATCAAGTCGTAATAAGAACCCAGAAATATTTAACTGACGTCGGATTTAATAACCCAACAATTATCCCAACCGCAGCCAATTATGCATTGGTATTACAAAAAATGTTAAATAAAGAACAACTTACTCGTTCCGAAAGAGCCAAGTTGAATACCGCACTAGATAGCTTAAATACGAATTTAATTGTTGCTTCAACTATCGAAACCGCAAAAAAATTAAAAATTTTAAACAATATTAAGAAAACAAAAACTGACGGTAGAGTGAAAACTGTAAACGGAAATACGATTACCAAACAACGTTTAGAAAGAGCTTTAATGAAATCAGGTTTTGGTGTAGTTAATTATTTATTACAAACTCGTCTTGCAAATCTTAAATAATTTTTTATCCACATAAAGGTACTTAATATGAACAATGTTTTTATTTCCCACAATCCATTTACAGTAGAAACTGTATTTGAAATTAATGGTACTCCAGTACAAAGTGCATTTGCAGAGCAAAATCGTACTCGTCGTTTACAATTATGGATCGAGTATTTATTCGATGAATTGTATAACTTTACAGGGGGTAATACACATTTTAATCTTGAGTTTCAAGGCGTAGAAGCGGATTGGCTAGATATTCAGGAAGCTGCAAAAATAGCAAATGAAAAAGGAATGGCTATCCAACTTAGATGGATTGAATCAGAAGATCCTGTTTCTCGCATTACAAAGATTCAAGATTTAATGAAAGAAGCTGAAAAGCATCCTGATTTTGGCGACAATCTCAAAAAAAGTCCTAAAATCAGAGAGATGTTTAATGAAGCCATGAACAAAGATTTTGATGTTTATGTGGCTGCAACAATGTCTTCAGGCAAATCAACATTGATCAATGCAATGCTTGGTACAGATTTGTTGCCAGCAGCGAATGAAGCAACAACTGCAACCATTGCGCAAATTACAGATAATGATTCAAAACCAGTTGGCGAATTTGTTGGTTCTCGTTTTAACAAAGACGGTATTGAAGTTGATGCTCTACAACGAGTCACCCTTGAAATGTTAAAAGAATGGAATGCAAAACCTGATACAAAACTAATCAAATTAGAAGGTAATATTATCGGTATTAATGAGCGTGAAAATGTACGTTTAGTTATTACCGACACTCCAGGACCAAATAATAGCCAAGATCCTGAGCATGCTCGTACTACAATGCAACATATTCAAGATTCAGTACGTAATCCATTAATTCTATATATCTTAAATGCAATGACCCTTGCTACAAATGACGATCAACAGGTACTCAGTGAGATTGCCAAAATTATGCAACAAGGTGGCAAACAATCAAAAGATCGCTTTATCTTCGTTGTAAATAAAATGGATGCCTTTGATCCTGAAGCTGGCGAAAATGTAGAAGCAGCATTAGGTCGCATCACAAAATATTTAGAAGATAACGGCATTGAAAACCCATTAATTTATCCTGTTTCAGCGAATTTGACCCGTTTGTATCGTAAACGGACTGAAATGCCGAATCATTTAACGCGTAAAGAACGTGATGATTTAACCTCAATGGAAAATTTATTTACTGAAGAACCAACGATGGACTTAGTGAAATATATGCCATTAACATCTTCGGCTCGTCGTAATTTAAAAGAGAAAAATCTTCCATTAGTGTTAGAACGAAGTGGTTTACCTGCAATTGAGTCAATGATTGATGAATATATTGACAAATATAACTTACCAAATCGAGTAAACCGTGCTTATCAAGCATTAAATGCGGCAATTGCAGTAAGTAGTAATGAAAATGAAACCCTTGTTGAGTTAAATGAACACTTAAGTGAAATGGAAAGCATTGAGGCTCAATTAAAATCATTAGCCTCTAATAAAAATCACTTTGCAAAAGCAAAAGTAAATATGGAAAAAGTGATTAAAGATAAAAAATCACTTTATCCACGCAACGCCATTTCAAAAATTGATGAAGAAGAATCAGCTATTCGTCAAAGAATTTATCGTTTCCAAGATGATTTTATAGGCAACGGTGGTGAAATCACACCTAAACAAGCAGAAAGAAAAATCCGTATACTAACGGAAAGCATTAATTTTGAATCTTCACGCTTAATTAATAATCTTGAAAATGTCATTTTAGAAGCTCAAGGTATTACTCAAGAAAAATTAGGTCATATTTTCAATAATTATGTAAAAGATTTATTTGAAGGGTTAGATGGTATCCCTCTCCCTGTATTAGATGGCTTAAAAGCTCAAGTAAGTAATATCGCCACAATGACTGGTTTAGGTTTAAATAGTGATGAAATTGAAGAAAGTATAACTAAAGAAAGAGTAAAAACAGGAACAAAAGAAGAATCTTATAGAGTAAAAACTGGAACTCGCAGTACATCCACTTGGTATAAACCTTGGACCTGGGGAAACGAAGAAGACGTTTATGAAACTCGTTACCGAACCGTTGATGTATATGACGATGTAGAAAAACGAATTGAATACGTTGATGCCGATGCACTTTGGGAAAACCGTGAGTTTGAAATTACTCATTACTTCAATGAACTCACTAAGGCTGCAGCAACTAAAGTAGAAACCGATACTGAGGCCTATGCTAATTCATTTAAAGAATTTATGGAAAAAGAATTTGAAGTGAAATTCAAAGAAATTATTTCTGATTTACAAGCTAAAACTGCAGATAAAGAGAAAATCAAAGTATTAGCGGCTCAAGCTAAAGATAAATTAGAACGTATTCAAAAATTTAAACATAAATTAAATGAAGTTTTAGCGTTATAGGAAAAACTATGAAACAGCAATTTATTACCTCTTTAAAAAACGGGCAAGTCCCGTTTTTAGAAAATGAAAAAGCATTTTCAGCTTTAGCAGATGATTTGTTTGAACCATACAATGAGATTATGGTATCGCTAGAACAACATCAACACCGTTGGTCGGAAGATTATTTTAATCAAAAAGCAATGGACTTAGACTTTAATTTTTCTAAAGAATTAGTTCAGCATTTGATTAAGGTAAAAAAACATTTGCAAGAACAAGGTATTTTAAAACCGCTTGTTCAAGCAAGCAATCAGCCTGCTACATTTGAGCAACCCAAGGAAGTAGAAACAGTTACACCGATTTATTCAGTAGCACATAAATCTCAAGCAGTGAAAAAAGAAGAGAATATAGCAAAACCTGACTTACTTAATTTCAAACCTAATGAAAAATTAACTAATTTCTTATCAGAAGGGAATTTAAGCAAAATCAGAACTTATTTAATGTCAATGTTAAATAATCGCCGAATGGATTTAGAAGAAGTATTTAAATCAATTTGGTATGTTCATCAATACAAGCCATCTGTTTTTGAACAAGCTGAAGAAAGTGCTTTTATTCAAGATATTGATAAGAATGAAGAAAATTGGAACGTAGATTATTTTAATCAACAACAAGTTTATTTGAATAAAAACTTTTCATTAGCTCGGCTGCTGCATTTAGCCAACGTTCGTGAAACCCTGATGAAAAAAGGTGATCGCAATTTCCAACAAATTATTGTGGAAAAAGCACAAGAGCAAGTTCGTGTTGAGCCTCGCCAACAGACTAGCACAACTTCAAGTTCATCATCTTCTCGTTCATATACAACTAGACAAGAACCACCGAAACAAGAACAACCACGTTATCAACAACCTCGTCAAGACGTTCCTAAGTACAATGAGCCAGAAAATGATAATGGTTTCATTAAAACGGTTGCAATGATCGGTGGTGCTGTATTGGTTTTAGCTGTTGCATTATTTGCTATTTTTAAATAGGACTGAATATGACTACTCAATTAATGACTAAAAATCCTGAAAATATTAGAACAAAGGCCCTTGCATCATTACAAAATGGTCAAGCATTGCTAAATAAAAACTATTTAGCAGAGCTTGAACATTATGCTCCAATGTTGTTAGCAACAAATAGCCAACTTTCTTATGGATTGGATACTCGATTATATAAAGTCGAACGTATCGTTTTAGAAAACAAACAATCTACATTAGAAAGCCTTACGGCTGCTTATACCGCTTTAGGTTCTGCTGGTTATTCCGTTTTTTTATTTTTGAAAAGTGATGGGACTACAACAGATGTTTATTTAGGCGTACGAGGTATTCCTAAAAAAATGATGGGGGCAGAAGCTGGGGCTTTAGTTGAGCAGGTATTTAAAGGTCATTTTTCGGGTAGTCAATTAACCTCTATTAATAGCCAAGAAACAGAGAAGTTATTATTTGGATTAAATCAAACAAAACAAAATTTACCGCCTTCCGTAACAGCGGTAAGTGGCGTGCCCTCAAATGCAGTAATTGAACGTGAATTTTTTATGCAAGGGCTAGAAAAATTTATTGATGCTGCGGAAGGGCGTTGTTACCAAGCATTAATTTTAGCTGAGCCGATTGATTCGGCTCAATTAAATTCTATTCAACATGGTTATGAAAGCGTTGCTACTCAACTTTCACCCTTATTAAAGCAATCACTTTCTTTTGGTGAAAATGAGAGTGAAAGCATTGGATTAAGTATTGGAGAAAGTATTAGTCAATCATTTGGGCAAAGTTTGAGTTTGACGGAAACCAAAAGTACAAATGAAAGTACTTCAAATACTTTTACCACAGGTAAAAATGAAAGTTTTACTAAAGGTAGTAGCGAGTCTTTTACAAGAGGTGAATCAAATAGCTCAACTCTTAGTACTAGTACTACAGCTGGATTTTCTTTTTTGGCGAATGCTTCAGTAACTAGAGGATATAGTCATACATCTACGGTAAGCTCATCCTATACTAGAAGTACTAACTCTTCTCATACAACAGGAACATCCACATCTAATAGCACAGGGAAAACACACGGTTCATCACTTAGTTCTGGTTCAACAACAGGCACTACGACAACCGATACTTACGGTAGCACGACAAATAAATCCGTAAATAATACGCAAGGATCTAGTCGTCAAATTACCTTAGAAATAGTTGATAAAGGTATTGAACAATTATTAAAACAAGTTGATCATCATTTAGAACGTGTTACAGAAGCAAGACGATATGGTGCTTGGCATACTGCGGCTTATTTTATCGGTGATAGTACGGCATCTTCTCGTTCTTTAGCGAGTGTATTTTTAGGCTTAATGCGTGGAGAAAATTCTAATAGCGAGAATTTTGCTTTAACTACTTGGAATAGCGATAAAAGTAAAATGTTATTACCTTGGTTATGTAATTTAACACACCCGCGATTGATGTCTGATTTATCAAGAAACCTGAATATTTCTTATTTAACACCTGCGACTTTGGTGTCAGGAAAAGAAATGGCAATGCAATTAAGTTTGCCACGCCGTTCAACTTCAACAGTCTCTGTTGTTGAAGCAACACCTTTTGGGCGCAAAATCCAAAATGTTGATGGTTTCACTCAAAAAGCAGAAAAATCAGTTAATCTTGGTGTGGTTCGTCACTTATGGACAGATCTACCACAAAAAGTAGAACTAGATGTTAAGAAATTATCAAGCCATATTTTTGTAACAGGTTCTACTGGTTCAGGGAAAAGTAATACGGTTTATCAATTACTTTCTGAATTAAATAAAAATGATGTGAACTTTATGGTGATTGAACCTGCAAAAGGCGAATACAAAAATGTTTTTGGGCATAGTGAAGATGTGTTGGTATTAGGCACAAATCCGCTCCAAGCTCAAATGCTTAAAATCAATCCGTTTAAATTCCCAGAGGGGATACACGTTTTAGAACATATTGATCGCTTAGTGGAAATCTTCAATGTTTGCTGGCCGATGTATGCGGCTATGCCTGCTGTATTGAAAGATGCCATGTTAGAGGCCTATAAAACAAGCGGTTGGGATTTGGATACATCTTGTAATCTGTTTGGCAAAGCATTATTCCCAACCTTTACAGATTTACTCACACAATTAGAAAAAGTGATTCAGCAATCAGCATTCTCAGAGGAAGTGAAAAGTAACTATATCGGTTCATTAGTGACACGCGTTAAGTCACTCACTAATGGTTTAAATGGGCAAATTTTTGCTTCAAATGAAATTGATAATGCACAGTTATTTGATAGCAATGTGATTGTAGATTTAAGCCGTATAGGCTCACAAGAAACCAAATCGCTCATTATGGGCATTTTAGTAATGCGTTTGAGCGAACATCGTATGTCGGATGCTACTGGGATGAACCAACCACTCAAACACGTTACTGTACTAGAAGAAGCACATAATATTTTGAAACGTACTTCAACAGAACAAAGCTCAGAAGGTTCAAACGTAGCAGGTAAGGCAGTGGAAATGTTATCTAATGCGATTGCCGAAATGCGGACTTATGGCGAAGGCTTTATTATTGCAGATCAGTCACCAAGTGCGGTAGATATTTCAGCTATTCGTAATACCAACACAAAAATTATTATGCGTTTGCCTGATGAAACAGATCGTCGTTTAGCAGGTAAAGCGGCTGGAGTCACGGATGAGCAGTTAGAAGAAATCGCAAAATTGCCAAAAGGTGTAGCAGTGGTATATCAAAACGATTGGTTAGAACCAGTACTTTGTAAAATTCATCACTTTGGAGAGGAAGAAAAGCCGTATCAATATGAGCCGCAAAAGCAGCTAAGTGATGAGAAAAAAGCATTTCATCAACATATTGCAGATTTGTTATTTAGCCAAAAGACGAAAAAACAGCTAGATTTGGTTGAAATTTCTAAAAGTATTGAGCAGTCAAAACTAGGCGTAGAGTATAAAAATTACTTTTTAGAGGTCGTTAGTCGTCTTACTCAAAATACAATTCCGCCAATTTTGGAAAAAGATGATACTTATTTGGTTGATCTTTATCAACGGATCATTCAGCAACAAATAGAATTGGTTCAAGAAGATTTATCTGTTGAGTTACAACAGCATTTAGCTAACATTAGCTAGGGGACTATTATGTTAGAGAATTTTAAGCCTTCGGATATTCAGCCCTCTGTAGAAAGCACTAAAGATAATTCTTTTAAAATGCCTGAGATTAAGGATTTACCTCCGATTGATGACAAAGAAGAGGTTAAAGATATTAATCCTATGTTGGCAATAGATGATTTGCCTCCAGTAGACGACAAATGCTATGCTAATGGTGAACATAAAGAAAATAACGAGAAAAAGATTTCTTGCCGTAATGAAAAGTTAAAAGATACAACCCATCCCGAAACAAATGTTCCATTTAAGGAAAAAACAGTTGAAAATCCTCAAGGAGAACAAGTAACGGGTGTTTTCCCTGAATTTGAATCGACGTTTGATGCTCTATTACCAGAAGAAATGTATCAATCTTCAGATAGAGTTCAATTTGAAGAATGTAATAAACAGCTAAAAGAAGCAGTTGAAAACAATTCGGAATTAAAAGAAAAGTTTTCTGACGAACAATTAGAGCAAATTGAAAATGGAGATACCCCAGACGGTTATACATGGCATCACCATGAAGAATCGGGAAAAATGCAATTAGTTGATACAGAAACCCATAGTAAAACAGGTCACACCGGAGGAAAAGCAATCTGGGGTGGTGGTTCTGAAAATAGATAAGAGGCTTGAATTATGACACAATTAACTTGGAAATACGTTAAACCAATTAAAGAACAAAATGTAATTGAACTTTTTGAAAAAAAAGCAGATATAAAATTTCCTGATGATTTAAAAGCGATTCTTAATCAATATAACAATGGTCGCCCATCAAATAAATATTTTGATACTGAAACAGAAAAAGAATGCGAATTTAAGAAATTGCTTTCTTTGAATGTTGAAGATAGTGATAATATTTATGATGTATTTGGTTTTGAAACCCAATTTAAGAATCTTGTAGCATTTGCTAGCAATTCAGGTGGTAATTTGATTTGTCTCTATGAAGGAAAAATTGTTTATTGGAAAAGTGAAACCGATCAAATAGAACCTTTATCAGAGACATTTACTCAGTTTCTAGAAAAGTTGTATTAACTCTTTCCCCAAACCGTCCCAAGAGGTTGGTTTCCTTCTAAAATTTACAAACCCACCAATCTATACCATAATGGCTCCATGTTGATAACATCGGAGCCTATTATGTCACTGACTGAACAATTAGAAAATTTAAATGATTACTACAAAGAAAATCGTGATACCTTTAACGATAACTTTCGCTTAAAAATGCACCGTACATTAAGCTGGTTGAAAAAAGCCAATGAAGAAGAAAATTTAGACTTCAAATTTATCGCACTTTGGATTGCCTTTAATGCAGCCTATGCCGATGAGTTAAGTAAAAAAGAAATTGAACGTAAGGTATTTCATCAATTTATTACTCGCCTTTGTGAATTGGATTCTGAACATCTACTTTATGGAATTATCTGGGATGAATTTCCTGGGACAGTGAAAGCTCTACTAGATACGCCTTATACATTCCAACCATTTTGGGATGCTCATAATGGTCTATTAGCAGGGAAAGAATGGAAAGCAATGTTTTCTGCAGCGAAGAAAAAAGCCCATTTTGCTTTTGAAGAACAGAAAACAGCAGAAGTATTGGAAGTGGTATTTGGGCATTTATACACATTGAGAAATCAGCTTATACATGGCGGAGCTACTTATGAAAGTAGTACCAACCGTAAACAGCTAGAAGAAGCCTGTGCATTACTGTCATTATTCGTACCTGCAATGGTAAAAATTATGTTGCGTAATGATTCAGAGCCAAGTTGGGGAAAACCTTTCTATCCTGTTGTAAAATAAATTTATTTCTTAATGTAATTTGCGAACCAACCTTGCAATCTAGTTCGCTATAATTCTCACCAATCTGATATCATTCAGATTGAACTCCTTTGGTCTAGGTAAAAGTGCGGTGAAAATTCACCGCACTTTGTTCTTCTTGGTTTATCCCTCAATCCCTTCAAACAATGCTGTGCTTAAATAGCGCTCTGAAGCTGAAGGCAAAATAACGACAATGAGTTTATCAGCAAATTCTGGTAATTTAGCTAGGCGATCTGCAGCCGCGACAGCTGCACCAGATGAAATACCTGCAAGAATGCCTTCTTCCGCCATTAAGCGACGAGCTGTGGCAAGTGCGGTATCGCTATCAACAGTTTCTACGCGATCAATAATAGATAAATCTAAATTTTTTGGAATAAAACCAGCACCGATACCCTGAATTTTGTGTGGACCTGGTTTTGCTTCTTCGCCCGCTAAAGTTTGAGTAATAACAGGCGATTCCGCTGGTTCAACAGCAACAGAAGTGATTTGTTTACCAAAATCTAATTTAATCGCACGAGAAATACCCGTAATTGTGCCACCTGTTCCTACGCCAGCAACCACAACATCGACTTTACCATCCGTATCTTTCCAAATTTCAGGACCTGTTGTTTCTCGATGAATTTGTGGGTTGGCTGGATTTTCAAACTGTTTAAGCATGACATAGCGGCTTGGATCAGAAGCAACAATTTCTTCCGCTTTCGCAATCGCGCCTTTCATTCCTTTTGTGCCTTCGGTAAGCACTAAATTCACACCCAATCCGCGCAATAAACGTTTTCTTTCTAGGCTCATTGTTTCTGGCATGGTGAGCGTGATTTTATAACCTCTAGCGGCTGCAACATAGGCCAAAGCGATACCTGTATTACCGCTCGTTGCATCTACAATTTCTTTTCCTTTCGTGAGCGTGCCATCTTTTTCTGCTTGCCACACCATATTCGCTCCAATACGGCATTTTACGCTGTAGCTTGGGTTACGACCTTCAATTTTCACGACCACATTGCCGTTATGACCAAAATGTTTTAAACGCACAAGTGGCGTATTTCCGATAGAATAAGAATTGTCTGCATAAATTGTCATAATATTTCCCTTTTGTTGGACTTCGTTAGTGTTGGTTTATTTATAGCACCGCACTTTTGATTAAAAAAATAGTTATTTGATCTATTTTATAACCGCAAGCTATTTAACAACCCCTGTATTTTCTGAACGAACATCAAGCCCCGTTTGAGATGATGGGTAGCTATTCATATTAAAACGTAAATAATTACGATAATTTTCCACCCACATCACCGTCGCACCGCATACTGCAACAGGCATAATTAATAAATTAATCACGGGCACAAATGTGCAACAAGTCACCAATCCACCAAAACTTAAACTTTGAGTTCGTTGATTGCCAAGCGCATTTTTCATGATATCAAAAGAGACTTTGTGATTATCAAAAGGATAATCACAGTATTGAATTGCCATCATCCAACAAGTGAACAAAAAAGTAAGTACAGGTACGATGGTTTGCCCAACCAAAGGAATAAAACTTAGTAAAAACAAGGCGATAATTTTAGGCAGGCTGTAACGTAATTTTTGCCACTCTCGAGAAAGCATACGAGGCACATCTTTCATTACATCCACGAGACTATCATCATTAATATTTTCACCTGTCAGCATTTTTTCTACTTTTTCCGCTAACAAGCCATTAAAAGGGGCAGCGATAAAACCGGACAGTGTGGTGAAAGTAAAATAAAAGAGCAATAAAATCGTTAAAATTGACAGGGTTAACAAAATTACACTGAGAAAATTCAGCCAGTCTGGAATAAAATTCATCACCCAATCAATCGCACTGGTAATTTGACTAATAAAAAGCCAAAATAAACCACAAAGCAAAACGGTATTGAGCAAAATCGGAATAATAACAAACCGACGCAGACCTTTTTGCGTGATGTAATGCCAGCCCATTACAAAATAATGGAAACCAGATTTTAATTCATTGGGATTCAACATTTTTCTTTCCTTTCAATAAAAATACGCCTAAAACAGACCGCTCTTTTCCCTTAAAATTCCACGCATTGAAGTATTTTTTCACCTACTGAAATATGGTAGGATTAGCGCCATTAATAGCATTCTCGCTGGACTAGCACGCGTAAGGAATAGAGATGGATTTAAATACAATTTTGATTATTGTGGGCATTTTGGCACTCGTTGCCTTAATCGTGCACGGATTATGGTCAAATCGTCGTGAGAAATCAAAATATTTTGATAAAGCCAACAAATTTGACCGCACTTCTCATGTGCAAAGATCCCATACGCAAGAAGAAACGATACCAACAAATGCTAATTTGTCTCACGTCACTACAGCGCAAGCAAATGCACCAATTCGTCATAAAGTCATGCCTAATGCATCAGTGAATCAAGAACCTGTTGATTATAGACAAAGTGAAAAAAGCGTCGATGACATTAAGATTTCAATTCCAAATGTTCAACCTGTTTATGATATGGGAAATCATCGTTATGAGCCGTTAAAGCCGACTCAACCACAATATGATATGCCGACATCAAATAGCGTTGCTAATATGACATTGGAACAAATTGAAGAACAAAGCCAAAATGCTAGTTTCGATGGAATTAATTCATCATCACCAGAATTAAGAGCGCAACTTGCGGAATTAGCTCACGAAGAACGTCAAGTGGACTACAACGTATCTTTTAATGAACCAAAAGCAGAAACGACAGCCAAACTCAAACAAACAACGGGCTATATTCAACTTTATCTTATTCCCAAATCTAGCGAGCAATTCAATGGTGCAAAATTAGTACAAGCACTTGAAAACCTAGGGTTTATCTTGGGTGAGGATGAAATGTATCACCGCCACTTAGATTTAAGTGTGGCAAGTCCAGTTCTCTTTAGCGTGGCAAATTTAGAGCAACCGGGAACATTCGATGCTTATAACTTAGTCGATTTCAGCACGATGGGAATTGTATTCTTTATGCAACTACCATCACCAGGTAATAATCTCGCTAATTTACGAATGATGATCCGCGCTGCGCATACATTAGCCGAAGATTTACAAGGCATCGTGCTTACTGAAGAACAAGAAATCTTTGATGAAAATGCAGAGCAAGCATATCTTGCTCGCGTGTAAATCCATGCCTTAAATTTACCGCACTTTTATCTTTATTGAGACAGGCTTTATGCCTGTCTATTTTCACTCTAAACACACAAAAAGTGCGGTCATTTTTCCCCGAGAATTTTATGACAAATATTCAAACTCAAATAGACAATCTACGCAAAACCTTGCGCCAATATGAATACGAATATCACGTTCTAGATAATCCAACCGTGCCTGATAGCGAATATGATCGTCTATTTCATCAACTAAAAGCGTTAGAACTAGAACATCCTGAATTTCTTACTTCAGACTCCCCAACTCAACGTGTTGGCGCAAAACCACTTTCTGGGTTTAGCCAAATTCGTCATGAAATTCCCATGCTCTCTTTGGATAATGCTTTTTCCGATGAAGAATTCAATGCCTTTGTAAAACGCATTGAAGATCGTTTAATCGTATTGCCTAAACCACTTACATTCTGTTGTGAACCTAAACTTGATGGTTTGGCAGTGAGTATTTTGTATGTAAATGGAATTCTCACCCAAGCTGCCACTCGTGGTGATGGCACCACTGGCGAAGATATTACAGCCAATATCCGCACTATTCGTAATATTCCATTACAACTTCTAACGGACAATCCTCCCGCACGTTTAGAAGTGCGAGGCGAAGTTTTTATGCCACACGCAGGCTTTGAGCGTTTAAATGAATATGCGCTAGAACATGGTGAAAAAACCTTTGCTAACCCTCGTAATGCTGCGGCAGGTTCTTTGCGCCAGCTTGATCCCAATATTACAAGTAAACGCCCATTAGTATTAAATGCTTATGGTATTGGAATTGCTGAAGGCGTTGAACTGCCAAATACTCATTATGCTCGTTTGCAATGGCTAAAATCCATCGGTATTCCAGTGAATCCAGAAATTCGTTTATGTAATGGCACAAATGAAGTTTTAGATTTTTACCGAGATATTCAAAATAAACGAAGCTCGCTGGGTTATGACATTGATGGGACAGTATTAAAAATCAATGATATAGCCTTACAAAATGAGTTAGGATTTATTTCTAAAGCACCTCGTTGGGCAATTGCTTATAAGTTCCCAGCTCAAGAAGAATTAACTGTCTTGAATGATGTTGAATTCCAAGTTGGTCGAACCGGTGCAATCACACCGGTCGCTAAATTAGAACCAGTGTTTGTTGCAGGTGTTACAGTAAGTAATGCCACCTTACACAATGGTGATGAAATTGAACGCTTAAATATTGCTATTGGCGATACTGTTGTCATTCGTCGAGCAGGCGATGTAATTCCACAAATTATCGGTGTATTACATGAACGTCGCCCTGATAATGCTAAACCAATAATTTTCCCAACAAACTGCCCTGTGTGCGACTCTCAAATTATTCGTATTGAAGGCGAAGCGGTGGCTCGCTGTACGGGAGGTTTATTCTGTGCTGCACAACGCAAAGAGGCGTTAAAACATTTCGTCTCTCGTAAAGCCATGGATATTGATAGTATAGGCGGAAAATTAATAGAACAATTAGTCGATCGAGAACTGATTCATACACCAGCGGACTTATTTAAACTTGATTTAACTACGCTCACTCGCTTAGAAAGAATGGGCGCAAAATCTGCAGAAAACGCTCTCAATAGTCTTGAGAAAGCTAAAAGCACGACCCTTGCTCGCTTTATTTTTGCTTTAGGCATTCGTGAAGTAGGTGAAGCCACTGCATTGAATCTCGCTAATCACTTTAAAACTTTAGATACCCTTAAAGCCGCTGATCTTGAACAACTTCAACAAGTGCCTGATGTGGGTGAAGTTGTAGCAAACAGAATTTTTGTATTCTGGCGTGAAGCGCATAATGTTGCGGTTGTTGATGATTTAATCGCACAAGGCGTACATTGGGAAACTGTGGAAGTAAAAGAAGCCAGTGAAAACTTCTTCAAAGATAAAACCGTCGTCCTCACAGGCACCCTCACTCAAATGGGTCGCAACGAAGCAAAAGCATTACTACAGCAATTAGGCGCAAAAGTAAGTGGTTCTGTTTCCAGTAAAACTGACTTTGTCATCGCAGGTGACGCAGCTGGCTCTAAACTCGCCAAAGCACAGGAACTAAATATTCCAGTATTAACAGAAGAAGAATTTTTAGAGCAGGTTAATCTTTTAAATTAGTTGAATTCAAATCGTATAAACAAAAGCGGCCAAAAATCATTATATTTTGACCGCTCTTTTGTATTAGGGATATACCGCTAATGACGCCCGCCAAAAGGTGGTTTTGCAAACCAAATCACAATAAACAATCCTAAGAATCCCATAGCTGATAGCCAAAATATTTCATTTGCGCCAATAATAAATCCTTGCGATGTTATTTGTTGAGCAATGTAAGCTGAAGTTTGGGTATCACTTAAACCAAATTGATTCATTTGATGGTAAAAACTTTGGGAAATTGGGTTATAAGGATTAATGTGTTCCGTTAATTGAGTATGGTGAACAGCTTCACGGTTATACCAAATAAATGTGGTTAAAGATGTCCCTACAGAACCCGCTAAAGTTCTCAAGAAGTTAAATAAGCTAGATGCAGAAGCCATTCTATGCGCAGGCAAGCCAGACAGCGTTATAGTGGTAAGTGGCATAAAGAAACAAGCCACAGCCAAACCTTGCACTAATTGTGGTAAAGTCACATCAGCAAATGTCATTGATGGCTCAAAAGTCACCGCTCGCCAATAAAATGTTATTGCATATACAATAAAACTTATTGTCACTAAAACTCGCATATCGATCTTATAACCGAAACGCCCAATAATCGGTGAAAGCAAAATTGGGAATAATCCAACTGGGGAAGCCGCAAGCCCAGCCCACGTCGCGGTGTAATGGAAGACTTGTTGTAGCAAGAGCGGAATTAATACCACAGAACCTAAATAAATCAAAAAGGCTAAACTAGTACATAAACACCCTACACTAAAATTACGAGAATGGAAAAGCGAAATATCTACTACAGGATTATCATCTGTCAATTCCCAAATAACCAAGGCAATCAGACAAACGACAGCAACAACGGCTAATATAATGATTTCATTAGAATTAAACCAATCTTGCTCACGCCCCTGATCAAGCATTAATTGCAAACATCCCACGCCTAAGACAAGTAAAACTAAACCGACCTTATCAATAGGTTGATGAACAATTTCACTTTCTCGTCTACCTAAAATCTTCCAGCTGATTAGCACAACTAATAAACCAATCGGAACATTAATAAAGAAAATCCATCCCCAGTGGATATTATCACTAATCCATCCGCCTAAAATTGGGCCAAAAATAGGTGCAACAACAATAGTCATTGACCAAAATGCCAATGCCATTCCACGTTTTTCTGGCGGGTAATTATTTAATAATAAACTTTGCGAAAGGGGAATCACCGGGCCTGCTACAGCACCTTGAATGACGCGAAAAATAATTAATGCTTCAAGACTATCTGCAATCCCACAAAGCCAAGATGAAACAACGAATAAAAAAGTTGAGACTAAAAATAACCGCACTTCGCCAAAACGTTTTGCTAACCAACCTGTTATTGGAATAGAAATCGCATTTGCCACACCAAAAGAAGTAATTACCCATGTACCTTGACTAAAAGATGCGCCAAGATCTCCCGCAATAGTAGGAATCGCCACATTTGCAATGGTAGAATCTAATACTTGCATAAAGGTGGCAAGAGATAAAGCCAGCGTCAATAAAATCAGGGCGCCACCTTGAATAGGCGGGAATTTTTTTGCGGAATTGTCCATAACACCGCCTTAATGGCTGTTTTGTTGAATAATAGATTCAATCAAATCTTCTACCGCACTTTCATCATATTTAAGTGTATCAGTAGCAAATAACGTTTTCGGTTCTGCTTTTTCTCTTAATATTGGACCAGATGAATCGGAAATTCTTACTTTTGCCGTTGCAGAAAGACCAATTCTCAATGGTGTTTCTACAAATTGTTGTGGATCTAATTTAATTCGCACAGGTACACGTTGCACCACCTTAATCCAGTTACCCGTAGCATTTTGTGAAGGTAAAAGAGAAAACGCATTGCCAGTCCCCATTTCAATACCATTTATCACGCCATCAAATTCTTTATTTTTACCGTATAAATCAAAATAAATTTTCACCGGCTGGCCAATGCGCATATTCGTTAATTGGGTTTCTTTGAAGTTAGCTTCTAGCCACATTTGTTCATTAGAAACCACTGCCATTAATGCGCCGCCCACTGAAACAGCTTGCCCAACTTGAGCATTACGACGCGCCACATAGCCATCAATTGGACTTCTAATTTTTGTACGTTGTAAATTCAACCAAGCCTGTTTAAGCGAGCTCATTGCATTCTGTATTTGCGGTTGTTGACGTAGTGGAACGTTACTCAATAAAGCCTGATTGGCCGCTAATTGATTTCTAGAAGAATTTAAATTTGCTTTGGAAAGCTCAACGGCTTCTTTTGCATGTTGGAAAGATTCTTTATCAATCGCGCCCATTTTTTCAAGTTGAACACGGCGTGTCAAATTGCCTTGAGCTTGAGCTAAAGAAATTTCATTGGCGTGCACAGCTGATTGCAATTGCTGCACAGTGAAACCAAGTTGTTCTACCTGACGTACAGCATTGGCGAGATTGCTTTTGGCCTGTTCGAAGCTAAGTTTCGCATTCGTATCATCCAATTCAACTAGAATATCACCTGCATGGACTTTATCCATATTGTCAGCATTAATCTTCGCTACATTGCCCGCAACTTGTGATGACACCATCACTTGATTTCCACCCACATAAGCATCTTCCGTTTCCTCAAAATCTTTCAAGAAGAAAAACCAATACAAAGCACAAGCAATACCAATAATAAGCAGGAGAAGAATAAAAATACTTAAGCCTTTTTTACGGTTAGTTTTATTTGATACAGATTTATTTGATGGGTTTTCAGTTGCAGTTTGCGTCATAATGCCTTCCCTAAGTTGGGATAATGTTTAAAAATGAGATATTTAAGATAACCTTTAAAACTATCAAAAATAAAAAATGAAGGGTCATTATGAAACTTTAAAAAGGGGAACTCAAGGGAAATCATCATATCTTTATTTTCTAGATTAATGAATGCTCCAAAGATATGGTCTCATTAATTTGATTTATTTTCGTATAAGAATCAAAAATCGACAATCATAGCAATTTTGTTCATCCGCCTTACGATATTCGTCAAATTCAATTTTCCACTCATCCCAATTCAATTGAGGGAAAAAAGTATCACCATCTAGTTCTGCCTGAATTTGAGTAAGGTATAACTTATCTGCTTGTGGCAAATATTGTTTGAATAACTCTCCCCCACCAATCAACATAATTTCATCAAAATCTCTGACAAAATCGACCGCACTTTCAAGGCTATCTTTCCATACCACGCCTTCTCGTTCAAAGGGCTGACGAGAAAGTACGATATTCGCCCTTTTAGGTAGCGGACGACCAATACTTTCAAACGTTTTACGCCCCATGATGACCGGTTTGCCAGTGGTGTTCTGACGAAACCATACTAAATCTGCAGGCAAGTGCCAAGGCATTTGGTTATCTTTACCAATCACGCTATTTAATGTCGTCGCCACAATTAAACTAAATGTCATAAATCCCCCTAAAATTTGCCATTACTATACCTGATATTAGGTGATTTTTCATTGATTTAGTGATAACGTTAATGTCAATTTTAAGAACTTTGGAAACGACTATGAACAAAAAAACAATCGTAGTGAAATTTGGTACAAGTACCCTAACACAGGGTTCGCCAAAACTGAATTCACCGCACATGATGGAAATCGTTCGTCAAATTGCAAAACTGCATAATGATGGATTTCGTATAGTGATCGTTACTTCTGGCGCTATTGCAGCGGGTCGCCATTATCTAAATCATCCCCAATTACCACCCACAATTGCCTCAAAGCAACTACTTGCAGCGGTTGGTCAGAGCCAATTAATTCAGGCTTGGGAAAAATTATTTGCTATTTATGATATTCATATCGGACAACTTTTATTAACGCGTGCCGATATTGAAGATCGCGAACGTTTTTTAAATGCGCGAGATACTTTACACGCACTTTTAGATAACCACATTATTCCTGTAATTAATGAAAATGATGCGGTGGCGACCGCAGAAATTAAAGTGGGCGATAATGACAA
The DNA here is from genome assembly GCF_003490935.1 of Haemophilus haemolyticus. Taxonomy (GTDB): domain Bacteria; phylum Pseudomonadota; class Gammaproteobacteria; order Enterobacterales; family Pasteurellaceae; genus Haemophilus; species Haemophilus haemolyticus_M. Next base: position 170,149 of record NZ_QQGD01000002.1, read on the forward strand.
TTTATCTGCATTAGTCGCTATTCTTGTTCAAGCGGAACAACTTTATTTATTGACTGATCAACAAGGTTTATTTGATAGTGATCCGCGTAAAAATCCTGCAGCGAAATTAATTCCAGTTGTAGAACAAATTACTGATCACATTCGCTCAATCGCTGGTGGCAGTGGAACCAATCTTGGCACAGGTGGAATGATGACTAAAATCATTGCTGCCGACGTTGCGACTCGCTCTGGAATTGAAACAATTATTGCACCAGGTAATCGCCCAAATGTAATTGCAGATCTTGCTTATGAACAAAATATTGGTACAAAATTTATTGCACATCAATCTGATCGATTAGAAAGTCGCAAACAATGGCTTTTCGCCGCGCCATCTGCAGGTATCATCACTGTTGATGAAGGGGCGCAAAATGCTATTCTTGAACAAAACAAATCCTTATTACCAGCTGGTATTGCTAACGTGGAAGGGCTTTTTTCGCGAGGTGAAGTAGTCAAAATACGTACTCAATCTGGTAAAGACATTGCACTAGGTATGCCACGCTATAACAGCGATGCCCTACAATTAATTAAGGGCCGAAAATCAGCAGACATTGAAAATGTTTTAGGCTATGAATACGGTGCAGTAGCAATGCATCGTGATGACATGATTATTTTGTAATAATCCTTAATGAAAAAATCCCAACTAATTGCACCGCACTTTTAGTTGGGATTTTTTATTTCAATGATAGAGATTTAACGTATCAAGATAACTCAACAACGTTAGATTAGCATTACATGCCAATCACAACGCAATCCGCCACACTTTTAGCTTTACTTTGCGCTTGCACTGCTGCATCTCGACTAGCAAATCCACCAACACGAACACGGTTCCATTCACCATTCACTTGTACTTGTGCATTTAAACCAGTCATTGCTAAACGACCTTGCATATTTTCAGCTTGTGCTCGATTTTTGAAAGCACCACATTGCAAACCAAATTTTTTACCACCATTCGGATTATCTGCTGTTTTAGGTTGCTCAACTTTTTTAGCAGTATCAATTTTAGGCTGTTCTTGTTTTTGTGTAGATTCAGGTTTCACTGTTTCTATTTTTAACACTTCAGGCTTTTTCTCCTGCTCTACTTTTTGTGTCACTTGAGCTTTAGCTGCTTCTTCCGATCGTTGTTGCTCCGCTAATTTACGCGCCTCTTCTGCTGCTTGTTGTTCTTTTTCCATTTGCACGAGGACTTGGCGTTGTTCTTCTGTTAAGCGCATATTTTGCTCTACGCTCGCAGGTTTATTATCAACAGGAACAGTTCGCGTTTCTAACGCTTTGATATAACTCCAAACTTCCTCTGGCCGATTAGGTAAGACACTTTTAGGTTGCGTTTTTTCTTGTTGTGTCGCAGCCTGTTGCACTACAGCTTCGCTATTTTTATTTTTCAACAAATAAAGTCCTGTGCCAAAAGCCAACACAATGACTAAAGCGAGGATGATCAGAATATTCTTATTCTTTTTTGTTTTTTTCTTATTATTTGAACCGCGACGTGCGGCAAAATCTCGATGAGCCACAATAAATTCCTAAATTTGAAGTGATATTTTAATAATTCAACAAAACTCATTAAGTTTACTGAAAAATAGGCTTTAAATAAAGACTAACATCAATAGATTATTGTGTATAAACACAAAATAAAAATACCGCACTTATTAGCTAAGTGCGGTATTTTTTCACAATATTTTGAGAAAATTATTTCTCGTCTTTGAATCCTGACTCAACGCCACTCATATCAGGTAATTGGTGTGCAATACCTTTGTGACAGTCAATACAAGTTTTACCTTCAGTCTTCATTTTTTCATGCATACGTGCTGCCACAGAACGTTGATCGTTGAAGTTCATACGATCTACTTTATGACAGTTACGGCATTCTTTAGAATCGTTAGCTTTCATACGAGCCCATTCGTTTTCAGCCATTTCTAAACGATGTGCATTGAATTTTTCTAAGGTATCCACTTTCCCAGTATAGTGAGCAAATACTTCTTTCGCTGCAACAATTTTACGTTTCATTTTTGCGCCAAATTCATGTGGCACATGGCAATCTGGACAACTTGCGCCTACACCTGTACGAGTTTGATAATGCACGCTATGCAAATATTCTGGATAAGCATCTTGAGTATGACAACTCGCACAGAACTGCTCAGTGTTAGTTTTCTCTAGACCATAGTTAAAACCAACCCAAGAAAGAATACCGCCAATAGCTGATAAGATAATAATTGTACCTATCGCCATACGGCTTGGTTTTCTAAACCATTGCCAGAAACGCTTTAAGATATTTGGTTTTTTCTCAGACATATAGACCTCTTAAATTAGTTTCCGTAACCTTTCATCGGTTTGAAATCATTTGGAACAATCGGATCTACGTTTGATTGAGAAACGTGACATTGTAAACAGAAATAACGACGTGGTGATGAGCTTGAACCCACTTTACCATCACGATCCATAAAGTGAGTTGGGCTGATTCGGGTTGCACCACTCAAACGAGAATTTTCTGGACTGTGGCAATTTAAACATTGGTTCGCATTTTTTGTCACTTGATAATTTGCAACACTATGTGGAACCATTGGAGGTTGGTTTACATAGTTTAATGCTGGTAATTCACCTTGACGCGGTGCATTATGAAATGCTGGAGCAATATTTTCTGCAGCTTGAGTTAAATCTTTTCCCACTGCTGGAGCATCAGATGCCATCAGTGAGCCAGCAAAAAGTGCGGTAAATAATCCCGCTAAAATTTTAGATACCTGTTTAGTCATATTAATCACTCCCCTGAATGATCGAATCTGGTCGAAAATTTAAAAACTTTTTCAGCGCAAACGTCAATACAACGTCCGCAGCTGATGCAATCTTTGGAAAGCACAAGTAGGCTTTCGTCTTTTTTTCCATGTAAAGGTGAACGTAACACTTGGGCTTCGGGACAAACATTGTAACAATCCATACAATTATCGCATTTTGCACGATCAATCACTTTGATACGGATTAAACTTTTTGCACCAATCACACCATAAGCAGCGCCAATCGGGCAAAGATGTCCACACCAACCATGTTCTGCAATCAATAAATCAAAAAGAAAAATAACAAGTAATAGCCAACCTGTTGCACCAAAACCAAATATAAAGGCACGGCCAAGTGCAGCCACTGGATTAACCCACTCCCAAAGCAACATTCCGCTTACACAACTGCCTAATAAAATAAGCGCAAGAATACCATAACGTAAACCGCGCGAAATTTTTGCCGTTTGGCGAATGCCTAACTTACGGCGTAGCCACGCAGCACAGTCAGTCACAACATTTAGTGGACATACCCAACCACAAAATACTTTACTACCAAGCACTGAGTAAAATAACACAATAATTGCTGCTCCAATCAAGGTGAGAGCATCAGGTAAATGTCTTGCAGCCAAGCTTTCTGCTGTAATTAAAGGGTCGCTTAATGGAACAGTATCGAGCAATAAGCTTCCACTATAATTGCCTTTTAAAATCCACACGCCAAAATAAGGACCGCTTAAAAACATCGCAAGAATGCTAAGTTGGCTTAATCGACGCCAAAACAAAAAGCGGTTTGCGTACCACCAACCCCATTTTTCTCGCGACTCTCTACCTGCAAATTTTGGTGTATTTGCCATTATTTGCCACTCCCTAAAATAGGTGCAAGCACGGGTTCTGCCGGTTCAGGAATTACAGTTGTTCCTTCTGGCGTTCGAGTAGGCAATGAAATCATATCTTTAGGCGCAAGAGAATGGCCAGCTTTCGCTTTTTCTTCCCAGCCTAAACGATAATGTTTACCTAACATACCTTTTGCAAGATCCATTGGTAAAACCTTAATCGCAGCTTCTTCTAACACACAAGCTTGCTCACATTTCCCACATCCGGTACAGGCATCAGAATGTACTGTTGGAATAAATAACGCATGCTTATCAGAACGTTGATTATGTTGTTTTTCCAATGTAATCGCTTTATCGATTAATGGACAAACCCGATAACAAACATCGCAACGTAACCCTTGCCAGTTCAAACACGTTTCATGGTCTAACAGTACTGACAGCCCCATACGCGACTCATTAATATCTGTCGCATTGCGATCAAGTGCGCCTGTTGGACAAGCATGAGCACAAGGAATATCCGGACACATTTCACAAGGTTTATCACGCGCAATAAAATACGGTGTTCCAGCTTCTACTGGCGATAATAAAGATGCTAAATGCAGCATATCGTAAGGGCAGGCTTGAACACATTGCCCACAACGAATACAAGCGGCAGAAAACGCTTTCGCATCTTGCAAAGCAAACGGCGGACGTAATGGCACACCTTCGCGCGCAAGACTTTGATTTTGCTGCAATCCCAACAAAATCCCAACGCCAGCTAAACCACCCGCAGTACGGGTTGCTTCTTTAAGAAATTTTCTACGTTCAGGATTGAGAGCGGGCTTCTTCATTTTCTTTTTAGATTTTAACCGCACTTTCATCTTCCTATGTTATTGATAGGAGGAAAATAAAGTGCGGTTGATTTTTACATGGTTTTTACGCAGCCTTTTCCACTTTTACCGCACATTTTTTGAAGTCGGTTTCTTTTGAAATTGGGTCTGTCGCATCTAGCGTTAAGCTATTTGCAAGCTGACCTGCATCAAAGAAAGTGGTAAATACTAAGCCACGAGGTGGTTTATTACGTCCGCGAGTATCTAAATAAGAAATCATTTCTCCTCGACGAGATGAAATCTTAATTTTATCGCCATGGCGTAAACCACGAGCTTCAGCATCTAATGGGTGCATCCAAACAAGGTTATTCGGCATTGCACGGTGTAATTCAGGCACACGACGAGTCATAGTACCTGTATGCCAATGCTCTAAAACACGACCGGTAGATAACCATAAATCATATTCTTTATCTGGAGACTCAGCTGCAGGCTCATAAGGTACCGCAAGAATAATCGCTTTCTTGTCTGGATAACCGTAGAATGCCACACCTTCACCTTCTTTAACGTACGGATCGTAGCCTTCACGGTAACGCCATAAGGTTTCTTTACCTTCTACAACCGGCCAGCGTAAACCACGCGCTTTGTGATACATTTCAAACGGAGCCAAGTCATGACCATGACCGCGACCAAATTCAGCATATTCTTCGAATAAACCTTTGTGTACATAATAACCAAAGTGTTCTGATTCGTCGTTTAATTGACCTTCAGCAAGTTCGCTTAATGGGAATTTATCTACTTGACCATTTTTGAAGAGCACATCATATAAAGTTTTACCTCTATATTCAGGCATTTGAGCAAGTAATTCTTCTGTCCACATTTCATCAGTTGTGAAGTATTTTGCAAACTCCATTAATTGCCATAAGTCTGATTTTGCTTCACCTGGTGCTTTTACTTGTTGACGCCAGAATTGGGTACGACGTTCTGCATTACCGTAAGCACCCTCTTTTTCTACCCACATTGCAGTTGGAAGAATTAAGTCAGCAGAAAGTGCGGATACAGTTGGGTAAGGATCAGATACAACAACGAAGTTGCCTTCTTTACGCCAGCCTGGTAAACGATCTTGATTAATGTTTGGACCAGCTTGCATATTGTTGTTACACATTTGCCATAGCACATTCATTTTGCCATCGTTCATTGCACGGTCTTGTGCAATTGTGTCCAAACCAACTTTTTCAGAAACCGTACCTTTTGGTAATTTCCAAATACGTTCCGCTGTTTCACGGTGTTTAGGATTAGTTACCACTAAGTCTGCTGGTAAACGGTGAGGGAATGAACCTACTTCACGCGCTGTACCACAAGCAGAAGGTTGACCTGTTAATGAGAATGGTCCACAACCTGGAAGTGAGATTTTCCCAGTTAATAAGTGGATATTATAAATTAGTTGGTTTGCCCACACACCACGAGTGTGTTGGTTGAAGCCCATTGTCCAGAAAGATACCACTTTTTTGCTTGGATCAGCATAAAGTTTTGCTAAGGTTTCAAGCTGAGTTTTATCCACACCTGACATTTCAGATACTTTTTCAAGTGTGTATTCAGACACAATTTGTTTTAATTCTTCGAAAGAAGAATCATACATTTTGCCCGCAGTTTTACGGTTAGTATCTTTTTCTAATGGATTTTCAGGACGTAAACCGTAACCAATATTGGTTTCACCACGTTTGAATTTAGTGTGTTTGTTCACAAAATCGTGGTTTACAGCATTGTTCTGAATTAAATAATTGATAATATAGTTCATGATCGCCAAATCGGTTTGTGGTGTAAATACCAAACCGTGATCAGCAAGTTCGAAACTACGATGCTCGTAAGTAGAAAGTACAGTTACACGAACATCAGGATTAGAAATACGGCGATCAGTAATACGAGACCACAAAATTGGGTGCATTTCCGCCATATTTGAGCCCCAAAGAACGAAAGCATCTGCATTTTCAATGTCGTTATAACAACCCATAGGTTCATCCATACCGAAGGTACGCATAAACGCAACTGCAGCCGATGCCATACAGTGACGTGCATTCGGGTCTACGTTGTTAGAACGGAAACCAGCTTTCCAAAGTTTGTTCTTCGCGTAGCCTTCCCAAATGGTAGACTGACCAGAACTGAACATACCTACTGCATTTTGACCGTTCTTTTTGAAAGCTTCTTTGAATTTTTCAGCCATTGTTTTGAACGCAAAATCCCAAGAAACAGGCGTAAAATCGCCGTTCTTATCAAATTTTCCGTTTGTCATACGTAAAAGTGGCTGAGTTACACGGTCTTTACCGTACATAATTTTCGGTAAGAAGTAACCTTTAATACAGTTTAAACCACGGTTTACTTCTGCATCCGGATCACCTTGAGATGCCACAACGCGTCCATCTTTAGTACCCACTAATACTGCACAACCGGTACCACAGAAACGACATACTGCTTTGTCCCATTTAATTTCGGATTCAGCCGCAACCACATTTTTGACTGGGATGGTTAGCCCCGCAGCCGTTGCCGCAGCTACAGCTGCGTTGGCTTTCATAAAGTCTCGACGACTTAAACTCATCGCGTTTCCCCCACGTTAAACACTGATTTATTATTAAATGTAAACTTTTTTTACACACCTATAAGGCAGTAGCCTTACGATAAAAGACAACAACTTTTCTTTTATCTTTTAAGCATTTTCCTTGCTTACAAGAGAATAAAGGTATTGTTATAGTAATTTATTTCTTCTGCTCGTCTTGCTCGTGATAGACCAATGACACATTAATAACACCATCAATGTCTTTCACTCTTTCCATATTATCTAGCAGAATATGTTGATCATGCGATTGCATCACTACGACCATCTTTCCAAATTTTTCATCAAAAGTTGGAATTTCAGTATGCTCAATCGCTAAAAGTGCGGTTCGAATTGCCGCAAATTTTTCCGGATTACCTTGAACAATTAGCCCAACAACATGCCAATTTTTTGCGCTTCCCGGAGATAAATTTGTATTACTCATTTTGTTTTAGATAACTAATTTTAATCGCATTCACCGGACACCCCTGTAAACAAGCCCCACAGCCGTTACAAACATCCGTATTCACTAAAGGCTGCGCCACTCCACCCATTTGCAGACGAAAACTAATTGCTCTCATCGGGCAGCTGTCTTGGCAAGAACGGCACTCAATGCTATGTTGGCTTAAACAAGCCATGCCAATTTCGATTTTGTGTAACCAAGGCTTTTCATCACGAGAATGAAAAATAGGTTGTTTACACACATCTACGCATTTTCCACAAAAAGTACATTCACCATTATCAAAACGAACTTCAGGAAAGCCTCCATCGCCTTTTACCAAAATATTGGTTTCACAGACAGAAAGACAATCGCCACAGCGAGTACATTGCTCCACAAAAATAGAATTTTCGACAGCCCAAGGTGGGCGAATTCCATCAAAGCCTTGTTTTTGCTCATTTTCTGAATGTAAAGACGTTAAGAATTTACCTCGTAAAAACTGTCTGCGGGGTAAGTTTTCAACGGTCATCGAGCGTGCCTTTTGTGAATAAATAAACAAATGCTTTTTTAAGGCGTAGAATTATGCGACGCAACAGTTACAATATAAACCACCCGAAATGGGTAGATTGTTAAATTATTGAGCTTTATTTGTGATAGATCAAAAAATCTAAAGTGCGGTGAATTTCGCTAATATTTTTAATAAAACAGCACAGCGATTGCCATGCTGTTTTTAAATCAAATTACTCTGCTTTTGCTGGATATTCCCACCAAATATCAAATAATTCACTTACTTCAATTTGTTGCAAACCATTGGTTTCTAACCATTTTTTCACAGTTTCACGGTGGCTTTCATCACATTTACCAATTTTTTCTAGGCAAACTAAACCTTCCCAATGTAAATACCCGCTACCTTCATAAGCTAGACCATTTGGTTGAATCACTTCGTTAATAAAACGATCAACGATTTCGTCTACAGTTTCAATCGCAGTACCTTCTGCAAATTGGAAATTTACAAGAAAACCAAGTTCTTGGAATTCAGCGAGGTGAAGTTTTTTGCGTTGACGTTGATTGTAAGATTTAGACATGGTATTTCTCCTATTAAGGTCGTATTCAAATCAGTATTCTATATTAAATTCGTGAATTTGGCATCGGATTTCCCCAACATCAATCTTCACCCAAAAGTTAATTTGCCCAAAATAGGCTTATTTCTTCACAAAGTATAAATCCCAAACACCATGACCAAGTCTGTGGCCTCTGGCTTCAAATTTAGTTAAAGGTCTAAAATCTGGTCTTGGAATATAATCACCATTTTTCGAGGTGTTCACTAAATCGGTATTTGCGCTTAATACTTCTAGCATTTGCTCAGCATAATTTTTCCAGTCTGTTGCCATATGGATAAAACCATTTCCACCTAATTTTTGCACAACTTGTGCCACAAAGTGCGCTTGAACAATACGACGTTTATGATGCTTTGCTTTATGCCAAGGATCTGGGAAAAATAACTGCAAACCGCCAAGTGCACCATCTGCAATACTGTCTCGTAAAATTTCCGTGGCATCATGACAAATCACGCGTAAATTCGTCACACCTTTTTCCACTGCATAAGCAATACAGGCACCAACGCCTGGAGTATGAACTTCAATGCCTAGGTAATTTTTGTCGGGATTAGCAAAAGCCATATCCACGAGCGATTTTCCCATTCCAAAGCCAATTTCTAATACAACTGGATTATCATTGCTATAAATCTTCGCAAAATCAAAAGGTTCCGTTTGATAATCTAAACCAAGTGTTCCCCAGTTATCATTCATCATGTTTTTCTGAAATTCACTCAAACGACCAGTACGTAACACAAAGCTACGGACTTTGCGTTTATAACGGCCATCTTCGGTAAATTCTGCGGTTTCAACGGTTTTACGTTTTTGATCAGCAAAAGTTTGTGTCATAAAAATCTTGTTCGTGAAAAAAATTGGCGGCGATTATACACGTTTTTCTCGTATAATAGGGCAAATTTTTTCCCAAGGTTGATTATGAAAATTGTCCGAGTGGCACTGGCTGTGCCGCTTCCTCGTTTATTTGATTATCTCGTCCCCGATGATGTTTTATTACAAATCGGTATGCGCGTTCTTGTGCCTTTTAGTACGCAAAAACGCGTCGCCATTGTGGCTGATTTCCCGACAAAATCGGACGTGCCAGAGGATAAACTCAAAGCTATTCTTAAACCATTGGATTTAACACCACTTTTTACGCCCATTTATTGGGATTGGCTGCATTGGGCAGCAAATTATTATCAAGCAGGATTAGGCGATGTGTTATTTCAAGCCTTGCCTGTGAAATTACGTAACGGCGAAAGTGCGGTGAAAAATGACCGCACTTTTTGGCGAATTACGGATGCGGGGAAAAATGCCCTTGAACAAGGCCTGTTAAAACGCTCTAAAAAGCAACTTGGAGCCCTACAATGCTTATCTGAAACTGATCTTGAAAAAGGCAATAATGATTTTTCCTCTGCGATTTGGTCAGCCTTAAAAGCCAAAGGGTTTATTGAGGAAATTACTATCCAAACAAATCCCCTAAGCTGGCAACAAAGCTTAGGCAATAACCCAATTGTCAATGCTGAAAATCGCTTAACCTTAAATAAGGAGCAAGCCTTATCGTTTAGTCAATTGCTCTTTCATTCTGGTTTCAATGTATGGCTGCTCGATGGGGTGACAGGTTCAGGCAAAACAGAAATTTATCTGCAATATATTGAAGAAATTTTAAAATCGGGCAAACAAGTATTAGTGCTTGTGCCTGAAATCGGGTTAACACCACAAACGGTGCAACGTTTCAAAGCGCGTTTCAACGTAGAAATTGATGTTCTTCATTCTAATTTAACCGATACGCAACGGCTTTATGTATGGGATCGTGCGCGTTCGGGACAAAGTGCCATTGTGATTGGCACGAGATCGGCATTGTTCACGCAATTTTCTAATCTTGGTGCAATTATTTTGGACGAAGAACACGATGCATCTTACAAACAGCAAGACAGTTGGCGTTACCACGCGCGAGACTTGGCGATTGTACTGGCTCAAAAACTAAATATTGCTGTATTAATGGGTTCCGCCACACCAAGTTTAGAAAGTATTAATAATGTACAAAACGGCAAATACCAACATTTAGTTTTATCAAAAAGAGCAGGAAATTCCACCGCACTTCGTCATTTCGTTATTGATTTGAAAAATCAAAACATACAAAACGGGTTATCAAAACCCTTATTAGAACGGATGAAAGCCCACCTAGAAAAAGGCAATCAAGTGTTGCTTTTCTTAAATCGTCGTGGCTTTGCGCCCGTATTGCTTTGCCATGAATGTGGTTGGATTGCACAATGCCCTCATTGTGAAAAACCTTATACCTATCATCAGCATCAAAATATATTGCGTTGTCATCATTGTGGTGCACAGAAAACTATTCCTCGACAATGTGATGATTGTGGCTCGACTCATTTAGTCACCACAGGTCTCGGAACGGAACAATTAGAAGAAACCTTGAAAATGCTATTTCCTAATTATTCTGTAGCTCGAATCGACCGCGATAGCACTTCGCGTAAAGGAAAATTGGAAGGTTATTTAGAAGATATTCAACAAGGCAAAAGTCAAATTTTGATTGGCACACAAATGCTTGCGAAAGGACATCATTTCCCGAATGTTACTCTCGTTGCCTTAGTGAATGTAGATAGTGCATTATTTTCACTAGATTTTCGTGCAGAAGAACGCTTAGCTCAACTTTATATTCAGGTTGCTGGACGTGCTGGGCGTGCCGATAAACAAGGTGAAGTCGTGCTACAAACACATTATCCAGATCATCCTTTGCTTACCACGTTATTAGCGAATGGCTACCAAGCTTTTGCAAAAGAAACCTTACAATTACGCCATTCAATGGGATTACCGCCTTTCACTTTTCAGGCGTTATTTAAAGCACAGGCTCGACATTCTGAGCTTGCAGAAAATTGCTTAAGCCAGGTTGCAGATTTTTTTCAATCGAAGCAAATTGCGGGATTGCAAATGCTTGGCCCAATGCCTGCACCGTTCAGCAAAAAAGCGGGGCAATATCGCTGGCAGTTATTATTGCAACATCCATCAAGAATGACGTTGCAAAAAGCATTAAAAGAATATCAACAAGCCGAACTTGAAAGAAACAGCCAAGTGCGGTTAATTTTGGATATTGATCCGCAAGACTTATCATAAAAAATGCGGTGAAAATTCACCGCACTTTCTACATAAAACATTTCTATTTAAAATCTTCGACATCCCCCAATAGACAGGCATATTTCGCCGTATTGGGACTGGACTCCAAGGCAATTTTTAATGCCATCGTCAAAGGAACAGAAAGTAACATTCCCACTGTTCCAAGTAACCATCCCCAAAACAATAATGAAAGGAATACTACTAAGGTTGAAAGCCCTAATCGTTGTCCCATCATTTTAGGCTCAATAATGTTACCTACAACCATATTGATCGCAATAACACCGATTGCGACGCCAAAGCCAATTCCAAAACCGTTCAGTAATAAGGCTTGAACAATAATCGGAATAGCCGCGATGATAGAACCAATATTGGGAATATAATTCAGCAAGAAACTCAAAGTTGCCCACAAAATGGCATATTGAACCCCACAGGCTTCCAACAAAATAAAAATACCAACACCAGTAAGCAAGCTGGTGATACTTTTAATGCCGAGATAACCAATTACGCCTTGCAAAACGCGATCAATATGACGTTCTTCTTTGGCTGCATCATGAGGAGTTGAACTAATCACCATTGCAAATTTATGTTTCATCGTTGGCGCTTCAGCAAGCATAAAAATCACGACCAGCACTAAAACAAACACATTACTCACCACACCAGAGAAATTCAGCAATACTCGGCTCACAAAATTCATAATGATGCTTGGGTCAAAATTTTCTTGGATGGTTTCACGCGAAAGCGTGAAAGGCAGATTGAAACGTTGCAACAATCCTGTTAGATCACTCACACGTTGTGAAAGCAAAACTTTATACTGTGGAATAGATTGGGTAAATTCTCTTGCAGTGCTGTTAATCAGCCCTACTAAAAAGAAAAACACCAAAGAAATCAAGACGAAAAGCAAGGTTATGGCCAACCAATGAGGAATTCGGCGTTGCGTCATCGCCTTAATCATCGGTGAGCAAATTATCGCGATAAATAGCGATAGTAAGAATGGTACCACAATTTCTGCCGCCAATTTTACGCCAGCTAAGATAATAATCACCGAAGCAATGCCAAGCAAAGTGCGGTGTAAATTTAAATTATTTTGCACTAAATCGCATCCTCGTTTTCTTCGCCTGTGCGAATGCGGATCGCTCGCTCAACGTTATAAACAAAAATTTTGCCGTCACCGATTTTGCCCGTTTGTGCCGTTTCAATAATAGCTTCAATACATTGATCCACAAGCTCATCAGGAACTACCACTTCCAATTTCACCTTCGGTAGAAAGTCCACCATATATTCTGCACCACGATAAAGTTCTGTATGACCTTTTTGGCGACCGAATCCACGTACTTCCGTGATTGTCATACCTGAAATACCAATATCTGAAAGACTTTCTCGCACATCATCTAATTTAAACGGTTTGATCATTGCTTCGATTTTTTTCATGCTATTTCTCCAGATTTTCACGTCTTGCAGATTTAGGACGGAAACTTTCAATGATTTCAGGTTTGGTATCAATATATAAGCCGTTAATCAGTTGCAAACAATAAGGCACCGCGCTGAAAATGCCTTTTACAAGCACATTTCCCTCTTTATCCTTCACACCTTCCAAGGTTTCTTTAATCGCTTTAGGCTGTCCCGGAAGATTTAAAATCAGGCTTTCCTTACGAATCACACCCACTTGGCGGGATAAAATTGCGGTAGGCACAAAATGCAAACTAACTTGGCGCATTTGTTCCCCAAAACCCGGCATTTCTCGATCCGCTACCGCAAGGGTGGCATCTGGCGTTACATCGCGTTTTACAGGCCCTGTTCCACCAGTTGTCAGCACTAAATGGCAACCTTGTTCATCCACCAGCTCTTTTAATGTTTGTTCAATAACTGGCTGCTCATCGGGGATTAATCTTGTTTCCAAATAGAAAGGATCGACAAGTGCTTGTTCTAACCAAGCCTGTAATTCTGGGATGCCTTGATCTTGATACACGCCTGCTGATGCACGATCTGAAACAGACACAAGACCAATTTTTAAAAGTGCGGTCATATTTTTCCTTATTTTTATAAATGATTTTGACGTGATTGAATAAATCAAAAATGCGGTAAAAACTTACCGCACTTTTGAAGGGCTAGAAGAATAAAATTCCGCCCCAAACGATACCGACAATACAAAGGGCAATAAATACCGATGCAGAACCTTGATCTTTCGCACGCCCTGAAAGTTCGTGGCGTTCTGTACCAATGCGATCAACTACAGCTTCCACCGCACTGTTTAAAAGTTCTAACGCCATCACAAGCAAAACAGAAGAAATCATCAAGATAATTTCAATTTTTGTTTCGCCTAAAAAGAACGCAAGAGGAATTAAAATGCAGGCTAAAAAACATTCATGACGAAAGGCTGTTTCATTTTTAAACGCACTTTTTAAGCCTTGTAATGAATATTTAGTGGAGTTGATTAAATGGGTTAGCCCCGTCGTTTTATACATAAATTTTCCTATTTTTATAAACGTTTCGCCTCAATTACGTCATCTAATTTTGCTAATCGAGCCAATATTTTACTCAAACTTTCAACATTATGGAGTTCAATTTCCATATCAATGGTAGCAAGCTGTTTTTTGGTATCAGCACGGCTTGACACCCCTAATACGCTAATTTTTTCATTTGCTAGAACCGTCGTAATATCACGTAATAAGCCATTGCGATCGCCTGCCACAATACGGATATTAATATGGAAACCACTTGCGTAATTTTCTCCCCAAATAGATTCCACTACTCGTTCTGGATGAGCTGCTTGCAAATCTAAGAACTGTTCACAATCCGCTCGGTGAATAGAAATACCACGCCCCATTGTGATATAACCAACAATCGCATCGCCAGGAATAGGTTGGCAGCAACGTGCAATATGATGCATAAGATTGCCTACACCTTCCACAATTACATAGCCATTGTTCTTTTCAGATTTCTGCTGAGAATTGACCGAACTTTTGTTAGCAACGTGGCGCAGTATTTCCTGATCCGCTTCTTCAGCGGTCACTTTAATCAATTTACTTTGCAAGAAATTGATTAAGTTATTTAAACGAATATCGCCACTGCCAATGCCAGCATAAAGATCGTCCAAATTTTTCAAGTTATAGCGTGGTAACGCATAAGGTTCCACTTGCTTAATACTTAAATTTAAACGCGCGAGTTCATTATCGAGTAATTCTTTACCCGCCGGAATATTTTTATCGCGATCTTGTTTTTTAAACCACGCCTGAATTTTGGCTCGAGATTTTGCGGTGTGAGTAAATCCTAAATTTGGGTTTAGCCAGTCACGGCTTGGATTCGGATTTTTTTGGGTAATAATATCAATTTGATCACCCATTTGTAGCTGATAGGTAAATGGCACAATACGTCCTGCCACTTTTGCCCCGATACAGCGATGACCAATTTCACTATGAATTGCATAAGCAAAATCTAATGGTGTAGATCCCGTTGGCAAATCCACCACTTCGCCTTTTGGCGTAAACACATAGACACGATCATCAAATACTTGACTGCGTAACTCAGCCATCACTTCGCCAGAATCCGTAATATCATCTTGCCAAGCTAGCAATTTACGCAACCACGCAATTTTTTCTTCGTAGGCAGACATACTGCCTGTATTGCCCTCTTTATATTTCCAGTGAGCCGCCACGCCCAACTCTGCATCATCGTGCATTTGTTGGGTGCGAATTTGTACTTCAATTGGCTTGCCGCCTTTACCCAAAACAACAGTATGAATAGATTGATAACCGTTCGGTTTCGGGTTCGCCACATAATCGTCAAATTCTTTGGGTAAGTGTTTAAATTGAGTATGAACAATTCCAAGTGCGGTGTAACAATCTTGTAATTTTTGCACGATAATTCTGACCGCTCTTACATCATATAAACCGCTAAACTCAAGATGCTTTTTCTGCATTTTTCGCCAAATGCTGTAAATATGTTTCGGACGACCATAGACTTCCACTTGCTCGATGTTTTCACGTAAATAGCCACTCAACTCGCTAACGAAATCAGCAATGTAATGTTCACGATCAAGACGACGTTCCTGTAATAATTTAGCAATAGCGCGATATTGTTCTGGATGGAGATAACGGAAGCAGTAATCTTCTAACTCCCACTTCAGCTGACCAATCCCAAGACGATTAGCAAGAGGGGCGTAAATATTAGAACATTCTTTAGCGGCAAGAACTTTATCTTCTTCAGCACAACGATGCTCTGCATCACGCAAGAAAGTAATGCGTTCAGCAAGTTTAATGATTACGCAGCGGAAATCGTCCACCATTGCCAACAACATACGGCGAACATTATCCACTTGTAACGCATTAGCTGAATGACTGGCATTGAGTTGGCGAATATTATCCATTTCCAACACGCCTTTAAGCAATTTAGTGATTTTCGCACCAAATTTTTCTTTTAGGCTTTCCCAGTCTGTTAATTTATTTGCAACCACAGGAAATAACATGGCAGTAAGCAATGTTTCGGCATCCATATTAAGTTCGTGCAAAATTTCTACCATTTCCACGCCAGATTGCAGCATCAAGGTCGCATTCTTCATTTCATCGGGATGGGTGCTCATTAAGTCACGTGCGTAATACCACGCATCGATCAAACTTTTTTCTGTTTGTTCTGCCAGTTTTAAGCCAGCGCACCATTGTTCAATCACAAAATCCTGCGGATTTAACAAATGAGAACCACGAACAGCAACCATAACACCCCCTTGTTGGTGAAGTGAAAAACGACATCCTATCGCTCCGTTTTGAGTAGCTATTCTATCAGAATATCCTCGTTATTTTGTATTAAATTGCGGAATTAATAGGAGGATAAAATCTATCCCATTGAAAATCATAGTTTTTATATGTTGGTAATCTAAACAAATGGGTTTGCGGAGATGATAACAATACGATTGATTCTATACCTTGTGCCAATAGCCCGCACCATATACGAGCCTTATCCCTAGCGAAAGCAAGTGGAATTGATGGGATAATTTCCAAAAGATTTTTTAATGCGTTTTTTGGTTATTGGGTGAGTGTAAATGAATCGCCATATTTTGGCTCCAGTTGGTTTAACCAATAAATACAGATTATCCCTATCAGAAAATAGTTGCTCTTTATTAGTTGGTTTAATTCCATGAATATAAGAATCAGTGAATTTTTTGAAAAGTCTCTAGCCATTGTTCAAGCCCTATAATAAATAACAATTTACCGTTCTTCTGTTCCCTCGTTTTTGTTCCTTCATAAAGAGGGAACATTTAAGGGAACAATAAAAACGAACAATGACAAACAATAAAAGATGAAAACAACAATAAGGTTGATTATAAAATGCTGTTTTTATGATGTTTTTTGACAGAAAAGACGTTACTTGACAAGTCGAATGGTCCCCCCTACCGGACTTGAACCAGTGACCAAGCGATTATGAGTCGCCTGCTCTAACCGACTGAGCTAAGGGGGGAGAAGTGCGGTAATTATAGAGAAATAATCGGTTGGAGTCTATAAAACAATGGATGATTGATGAAAAATCAATCATCCATTTTTATCACTATTAAAAGAAGTGCTCTAAATGTTACTCAATATTTAATTATGGAAAGTATTCAAATTATTACGTATTGCACCTTGCTCTTTGACGATCCTCCTCTAAATCAGAAGGAGCATCATGTCCTCCCATAATATAACCCAAATGAGGCTTAACCCCTCTTACCCTTTCTTTATCACAAAAAACCTCAAACCAATCAGCTAGCCAATAAGGTTTTTCTTTTTTTAAGTTTTCAGTTAATTCAATTGCAAGAGATTTTCGTATTAAATATAAACTTGATCCCTGATTATTATAACCATAATACATAGGACAGAAATTTTCATCTAAATTAAACCAATCAAAGGCTAAACTTTGTAAAATAATTAAATCTACATTTTCTTGGTTCAAAAAATATCCGTTTTCAAAAACATCTATCACTTTTTGAAGTGAGGATTGTAAATCATCTTTTAAGAGCACATCATCTTCAGCAATAATAGCAAAATCTCGCTCCAGTAAATCATCGTCATTTGCAATTGCTTTCCAACATGCAATATGGGAAAGGGTACAAGCAATTTCGCCTGAAGTTATCTTCTGTCCCAGTAAACTTTCACACTGTGCAATATTAAAAAAAATTTCTAAATCAAATAGCTCAAGTAACTTCTTATCAACAGCGGGCATACGCGTAAATAAATTTGCTGAAGCTTGAGAAAAAAACTTTCTTAATCGTTCAGGAGAACGATTCAAATTAATGACGTACCCTTTTATTTGTTTGTTTGTTTGTTTGTTTGTTTGTTTGTTTGTTTGTTTGTTTGTTTGTTTGTTTGTTTGTTTGTTTGTTTGTTCAAGCATAATTTTCTTTTTTGATTAGAATCGAAATTTAAAAGCCCATTTCTGGGCATTAAATCATTATTGTAAAACAGAAATATTTGCTACCTGTAAGAACAAGTTTTGTAACGTATTTAAAATCGCTAAGCGGTTTTGACGTAATGCAGGATCTTCGGCATTTACCATCACGTTATCAAAGAAACTGTCCACTGGTGCGCGTAAGTTTGCTAATTTATCTAATACTGCGGTGTAATCGCCTTGTGCGATAAACGGTTGTACTTCAGTGCGTAATGCAAGTACCGCTGCAGCAAGGGCTTTTTCTGCTGGTTCTACGCAAGCGGTCAAATTGATCTCGCCAATTGCAGCATCCGCTTTAGCTAAAATATTGCTTACACGTTTGTTTGCTGCTGCTAACGCTTCTGCTGAGTCTAAAGTACGGAAATGTGAAACCGCACGCACGCGCGCATCAAAATCAGCTGGGCGAGTTGGACGACGTGCCAATACTGCTTGAATCACATCCACTGCAATGCCTTCATCTTGATACCATGCACGGAAACGACCAAGCATGAAGTCCACCACATCGGCGACCACATTTTGATTGGTAAGTTTATCACCGAAAAGTGCGGCTGATTTTTTCACTAAATCTTCTAAATCTAGTGGTAAATTTTTCTCTACGATAATACGTAATGCACCTAATGCCGCACGACGAAGTGCAAATGGGTCTGCGCTACCTTTTGGCGCTTGGCCGATACCGAAGATACCTGTTAGAGTGTCAAATTTATCCGCTAAAGCGACCGCACTTGCAACGAGTGATTTTGGTAATTCATCACCGGCAAAGCGAGGCATATATTGTTCATTTAATGCAACTGCGACTTCTTCATCTTCACCATCATGACGAGCATAGTGCATACCCATTACGCCTTGAGTATCGGTGAATTCGAATACCATGTTGGTCATCAAGTCACATTTTGACAGTAAGCCGGCACGTTTTGCTTTCGCTTCGTCTGCACCGATTTGTTTTGCAATTTCACCTGCCAGTTGCTCAATGCGGTCAGTTTTGTCTTTCAATGTACCGAGTTGTTGTTGGAACAATACGGTTTCTAAACGCGGTAAACGATCAACGAGTTTTTGTTTTAAGTCGGTTTTGAAGAAGAATTCCGCATCGGTTAAACGTGGACGAACCACTTTTTCGTTCCCTTCAATAATCGCGGTTGGATCTTCTGGGTTGATGTTCGAGACAAAAATAAAGTGCGGTAATAATTTGCCGTCTTTGTCATAAATTGGGAAGTATTTTTGATCGCCTTTCATGGTGTAAACCAAGGCTTCCGCAGGCACTGCTAAGAAGTGTTCTTCGAATTTTGCCGCTAAAACATTTGGATATTCCACCAATGAAGTCACTTCTTCAAGTAAGCTTTCTTCAATGTCAGCCACGCCGCCAAGTGCGGTCGCTTTTGCTTGAGATTTTGCCAAAATTTCTGCTTTACGCTCGTTGAAATTAGCCACTACAGAACCTTTTTCACGCAATAATTGCGGATATTGGTCTGCATGTTGAATTTCAAATTCTTTCTCGCCTAAGAAACGGTGTCCGCGAATGGTGCGAGCACTTGCCACACCTAAAATTTCGCCTTCGATTAACTCATCACCTAACAACATGGTCACAGTGTGAACTGGACGGATAAATTGCACGGTTTTATCTGCCCAACGCATTGGTTTTGGAATTGGCAATTTCGCCAACGCATTAGCTACAACGCCGTTAAGTAGATTTTTAGTCGGCTGACCTTCAATTTTTGCACGATGAACAAGCCATTCGCCTTTATCAGTCGCAATCCGTTCTGTTTGCTCAACAGTAATCCCACAACCACGCGCCCAGCCTTCAGCCGCTTTGGTCGGTTTACCTTCAGCATCAAAGGCGGCTGACACGGCAGGACCGCGTTTTTCGATTTCTTTGCTTGGTTGTTGTGTGGCTAAGTTCAACACTTTCACCGCCAAACGACGAGGCGCCGCAAACCATTCGATTTTATCAAAGGTTAAACCTGCTTGGTTCAATTCCGCCTCAACGTTATCCGCAAAAGAGGTCGCTAATGTTTTGAGAGCTTTAGGTGGCAGCTCTTCCGTGCCGATTTCTACTAGGAAGTTTTGGGTTGTCATTTTGTTTTCTCTGATAAGGTGCGATTTGGCACCATTTTATTTTAATTTAATCTTTTTCAATAATGGCTTCACATTTCACCGGAAAATTAAGTGAATTTGCGATAAAACACGCCTGATGCGCATTTTCATGTAATGCCAATGCCTTAACGGCATCCGACTCGCTTGAAATTCTCACACGAGGATTTAATGTTGCCGAAATGAAGCGTCCTGCATGCTCAGAACTGCCTTCATCCATAATTGCGATAGCCTCATCACGGTATTCTTGCACAATAATGTTATTAACGGCACAAAAATGTAAATACCACAATTTATGACAGGCAGAAATGGAGGCTAATAACATATCTTCTGGATTCCAACGTGTTTTATCACCACGAAAAGCTGGATCAGCAGAACCTAAAATATTAGGTTTATTCGATGCTGAGGCAATAAAATCCCGCTCATACGCGGTATAAGAAGAAGTGCCTCGTCCTGAATTTCCAACCCATTCTACGGTAGTTTGATAAGTATGTTGCTTCATTATATTTTCCGTTATCTCTTATAGCGTATGTAAATTAAGAAATTCATGTCTTATTTGATTATTTTCTTCGTTTTCACTTCTGCCAAATCTCCCCTACCCCTCTTTGCTAAAGAGGGGATTGGATCTTTGGAGAATTAAATATTTATGTTCTACTTTAACGTTTTTTGAAAGCAGATAATTTAATCGCTATTGAAATTAAAATGTGAATGAGCCAGTTACTATCAATTTACTCAAGAATTCCCCCCTCTTTAGCAAAGAGGGGGAGGAGAGATTTAGCAGAGGTTAATCCAACCTCATACTCAATAATCCCTTATATTCTAAAATATAAATAGCCTGCTACTGTCAATTTACTCAAGAATTCCCCTCTTTAGCAAAGAGGGGTAGGGGAGATTTGGCAGAAATTAATCCAACCTCATACTCAATCCGCCCTTACATTCTCTAAAAACAAATAAATCTGCTCTACTACCGCTTCAATTTCACGCATGACTTCATCATTGCTAAATCGCATTACCGTAAAACCAAGTGAATTTAATTCTGCATCTCGCAATGCGTCTTTTTCCTGATAATCAGGCTCATAGTGCTGACTACCATCTAATTCAATAATCAGCTTTGCTTTTGCACAATAAAAATCAACGATATAACTTAAAAGTGGCTTTTGTCGATTAAATCGAAATCCTAATAATTGATCTCGATTGATGCGTTGCCATAGCTTTCTTTCAGCATCCGTTTGATCCACTCGCAATTTTTGCGAATTCTCTTTTAAGTATTTTTCATAGGGTTGCATGAACGCTATTTCTTACCGTTCTCAATCCCTTCACTCAACACCTTTTGAAACTGCTCATAATCACAAAAGCCATTTTCATCTGTTTTACAGCCTTTGAGGGTTAATGCTGTTTGGTTTGGTGGTGTCGCTAAACTTAATGGCTTGATGTTAATTAGCTGTTCAGTGGTTTGATAAACATAATCTAACTTAAATTTGAGCTTACCACTGGGTTTGTGCTTCCACACTTCAAATAGTAACTTGCCACCGATTGGGATATTTTCCAATGAATCATTCAATTCATAAGGCTCAACACCTAGTGCTGCCAGCAGAGCGACAATATTAGAATCGTGTCCAACCAATAAGTTAATTTTATTTTCACTATTTAGCTGTTGCTGAATAAATGCTAACAACGGATATGAGGCATTTTGTGCCAACGCTTCGTTGTTTTTAAATAAAGTGCGGTAATATTCGTTTTTAATTTCGTTAATTGCACGCCATTTTTCTTGGCTATCCACACGACCGTTTGCGATTTCTGAATCAGGCTTGCCCACATAATGTGCGAGTAATAATGCACTGACAATTTTCTTTCCAGTGCTGATAGAACCCGTAATTTTGACCGACTTGCCGTCTTTAATACTGTATTCACCGACTTTTCCACCTAAATCGCACTCGCCTTTTTGCAAGCAGTTTGGTGAATTTTTATAATCGATGATTTCACTCAATAGCGCATAATTTGGCGCTAATTTTTGCTGTAAAGCGGTTAAATCAACGTTATTTTTTGCAGATTCAATCAAGGCTTTACTTGGATTATGCGCCTGCGTGTTAAAAATTGGATCTTTTTCTGAACCAATTTTACCGTGATGTTGCAGTTGAACATTACAGCCCGCAAATGCACCTGAAACAATCGCCTGACCTGTAGCAATAGTCCGTTGCACTCCATTCGCATAAGCGAAAATGCCTTCGCCCGATGCACAACGTTCTATTGTTAATAACCCTTTATCTGCCAGCCATTGACCTAAATACTGCCCGAAATAGGTTTCTAGCACCGTCCCTTTTGCCGTGAGGTAGCCAGATGGTACATTCCATTTTGCCCATTCATAAGGGGAATATTTCGCCATTTCTTGCGGATCTTTTTCCACTGGCGAACGCAATCCATGTCGGCTGAAAATCAATACTTTCTCTAATTCATAATCAGAACTTGAGGAATTTTGACCATTTTCTGTTGCCAACACGCTAGTTGCTAAAGCAGAGCCAAGCAAAAGTGCGGTGAATTTTAGGGTTATTTTTTTCATATTCGAGACTTAATCATTTAATGTTGAATTGAGCTATAAAAATTCAATGCATATTTGGTGCCGTAAACTAACACCATAAATACCGCAACAATATTGACTACCGCAAAAAAGATTAACTGTTTACTGTTGCTTTCCAGCCAGAGCATTTTAAATAATGCGAGCGTACCAATATTTTCATCAAGTTCGCTCTCTCCACTCAGTGTTCTTAAGGTTTTCAGCATCTTACGTACAAAAAAGACGGTATTAATTGCCATTACACTAAGCGCAATAAATCCGGAAGCGAGGCATAAAAATAGCACAAGCAGATTACCCCACTCCCAATGCCGCCAATCCAGCTCAGAAAACATAAATAATGCCAGTGATAAAAATAACACTGCTGGCGTTAAGTTACGTAAAAACATTAAATAATCATCGCCAATTTTAAATAAAAATTGCCAAAACCCGACTTTCTTCATTACTTTAAAAAATCTCTTTTAATTTGGATTCATCCAAAATAACACGGTCGTCATCTAACAATAACGCCGGAAAGCCCGCATAGCCTTGTGCTTTTGCATCATCAAATGCGGCGTGACGATCACGCAAGCGTAACCATTGTTTCAAATTCGGGATGGAAGATAGTACTTCCACTGACTCATAATCCACGCCCAAGCGTTTTAACTCTGCCACAAATGGCGCAGTATCAGGGCAATCTGCCGCATAATAAAGAATGGGTTTGCTCATTTTTCTCTCCTAAAGTGCGGTCAAATTTCACCGCACTTTTTTGAATTACCTTTAAGCGTTATTTTTTACAACCTGGGAAACCTAAGGCTTCACGGCTTGCATAATAGGCTTCCGCCACGCCTTTGGTTAATGCACGAATACGTAAAATATAGCGTTGGCGTTCGGTCACTGAAATTGCTTTACGTGCATCTAACAAGTTAAAGCTGTGTGCTGCTTTCAAAATGCGCTCATAAGCTGGCAATGGTAACGGTTTTTCTAAGGCTAATAACTCTTGTGCCTCTTTTTCGTATTGATCGAAGCAGTAGAATAAGAAATCTGTGTTTGCGTGTTCAAAGTTATAGGTTGATTGCTCAACTTCATTTTGATGGAAAACATCGCCATAAGTGGTTTTGCCTAATGGGCCGTCAGACCAAACTAGGTCATACACAGAATCTACGCCTTGAATGTACATGGCCAAACGCTCTAAACCGTAAGTCACCTCGCCCGTTACAGGTTTACATTCTAAGCCACCCACTTGTTGGAAATAGGTAAACTGGGTCACTTCCATACCGTTTAGCCATACTTCCCAGCCCAAGCCCCATGCACCTAAGGTTGGGTTTTCCCAGTTATCTTCTACGAAACGAATATCGTTTTTGGTCGGATCGAAACCAAGCATTTCAAGCGAGCCTAAATAAAGTTCTTGAATGTTATCTGGAGAAGGTTTGATTACCACTTGGAATTGATAGTAATGCTGTAAACGGTTTGGGTTTTCGCCATAACGACCGTCTGTCGGGCGGCGTGAAGGTTGCACATAAGCAAATGCCATTGGCTCTGGGCCTAATGCGCGTAATGCGGTCATTGGGTGAGAGGTACCTGCGCCCACTTCCATATCAAAAGGTTGCACAATGGTGCAGCCTTGGTTTGCCCAATATTCTTGCAGGGCTAAAATCATACCCTGGAATGTTTTTACGTTAAATTTTGTGCTCATAATCGTTGATCTAATGTGATTAAAAATGCCCGCATTATACTTGAAAGCGCAAGGCTGATAAAGGTGAAAA
The DNA here is from genome assembly GCF_003490935.1 of Haemophilus haemolyticus. Taxonomy (GTDB): domain Bacteria; phylum Pseudomonadota; class Gammaproteobacteria; order Enterobacterales; family Pasteurellaceae; genus Haemophilus; species Haemophilus haemolyticus_M. Next base: position 194,642 of record NZ_QQGD01000002.1, read on the forward strand.
AGTGCGGTCAAAAAACGAATTTTTTTACAAAATGAACAGAATTTTTAAAGTAAATGAAAATTCTCAACTAGGAAATGAATGTCTATTGTGCCAAAATAGCGCACTTTTTAAAAAGAGGAACCAACTTAATGAAAACTAACTTAATTACTACCGCACTTTTATTGAGTGCATCGGCTTTTGTACAAGCTGAAACCAAAACCGAGCTTGAACCGATCAATGTGTATTCGGCTTACGCAACACCTGTAAACCAAGATCAAACTGCATCATCAGTCACCGTATTAACAGAAAAAGATTTTGCAGCACGTAATGCGACTTATGTGAGTGATGTATTGAAGACTGTGCCAGGTGTTGCGATGGGGGCCAGTGGTGGACGTGGTGCACTAACAAGCCTTTTCTTGCGTGGTGCAAATTCAAAACATACTGCGGTCATTATTGACGGCATTCGCGTTAATCCTGCAGATGCTAACTTTGATTTTGGTGGTTTAGCATTAAGTAACATTGAACAAATCGAAGTGTTACGTGGCGAACAATCTGCACTTTGGGGTAGTGATGCCATGGGTGGCGTTGTTTATATCACCACAAAAAACGGATTATATAAAGACAAAGAATTTAACGTCGATTTTGACTTAGGCACAGGTTCACATCGCACCCGTGATGGCTCTATTACCCTTTCTGGTCAGCATCATGGTCTTTACTATGCTCTTCATGGCGATAGCCATCGTACGCAAGGGATTTCTGCGCGTAGCGAACGCGTATTTAATTATACGAGCGTATCTGGCGGTAAAAGCATAAATGTGCCGGCAACTGAAAAGGATGGCTTCCACCGTGATAATATGTCTATGCGTTTAGGTTTTGATGATGGTAAAAAAGGCGTTGATTTTCTTGCCTCACATTCATCTCAAACCGTTCATTTTGATAATAGTGCAGAGCACGAAAGAAAATTTGATGACAATACCCGTACACGCGAAACTCGCTATAAATTAAGCGGTTATTTTGGTAATGCAGAAGATTTATTCGTGCATAAAGCGGCGGTAAGTCACGTTAAAACGGACGCAGATACTGCACAATATCAAAGTTGGGCTTCCGCTATTGGTAAAACAGAATACGACAGCAAAAAGTTGAATACGAACTATCAACTTGATATTAACTTCGACCGTGAAGGTGAAGTCAAACAAGCCGTTAGCGTCTTAGCGGATTACCAAAATACAAAATATATTGCTTCCGCTTACAATTTTGCTGAGAAAAAATTAACAGAGAAAAGTGTTGCCGCAGAGTACCGTTTATTTACCGAAGCCGACCACAGTCTTTCTGTCAGCGGTCGTTATACTGACAATAGCTTATTTGAAAATGCCTTCACTGCGCGTCTTGCCAGTGCTTATCGCCTCTCGCCAAATGTAAAAGCACACGCTAGTTTGGGTAAAGCTATTCATAATCCAACCATGTCCGAATATTACGGTTGGGGTGGTACTTGGTTAGCTAACCCGAACTTGAAAGCAGAAAAAAGTTTGGGGGGAGAATTTGGTGTCTTACTTGAAACCGATGATAAGCGTCATAGCTTGGATACGACCTATTTTGCCCGTAATGTAAATAACTTTTTAAGTGACGAAAATTCCCTTACCGGTAATTACATGAATCCAACAAATCGTGCAGTAAACCGCGATGGTAAGACGAAGATCAAAGGCGTAGAAGTGGCGTATAACGGTAAATTTACCGATAGCCTTTCAGGTTATGCGAACTATACTTACACCTATATTAAATCTGAAAATGATCAATATGGTTTAAATTATGTTCGTCGCCCAAAACACACAGGAAACCTTGGTTTAGCTTATCAAATCACGGAAAAATTAGGTTCTGATGTGAATGTTTCTTATGTAGGTAAACGCCTTGATTCCGGCGATTTCAAAATGCCATCCTACACCTTGGCAAACTTAGGCGTGAACTATAAAGTAGCTGATAGTTTGACGATTTATGCGAACTTAAACAACGTATTCAATAAAAAATACGAAAACGTACTCGGCTACAGCCAAGACGGTCGCAATGTTTACGTTGGGTTAAAAGGATCATTCTAATTATTACCCACTAACAAGGGCGTGCTTAGCACGCCTTTTTACATTCTTGATGGCGTAGCGTATCATTATCTATATGCAAAAAACTCGCTTAATTTTAACCGCACTTTTCTTGCCTCTGGCTTCGCATGCGTCGGAGCAATTCGTTTCGCTTACGCTTTGTAGCGATCGTCTTTTGTCGGAAATTGCGCGTCCTGAGCAAATTGCCGCACAATCTTCTTATTCTAAAAATCCCTTGATGATGTTGGATAAACTCAATGTGGATAAGCCAACCCTTGAACCACAACTCACCGCATTATTGCCCTATCTCGATAAAACGTTGCTTATCAATGAAACCTTTTATCCACAACTTGTGGCAGATTTGAAAAAACTCGGGGCAAAAATTGAGCCAATTAATGACACGCCACAAACGGCAGAAGAATTATTTGCGCTAATATTGCACTTGGGCAAACTTACGGGTAACGAAATGCAGGCAGAATCTTTGGTTGAAAAACTTAAATTACAAGATTCTCACCTCAATCTATCACTCACTGACACATTAATACTTTCAGATACAGGCATTGTAGAAACTTATACGCCACAGTATCCAACTTTACTTAATTTACTAGGCTTAACCCCGCTAAAAACACCGCTTACGGCACAAAATTTTTCTCTTGAAAAAGTGTTACGAGCTGAACCCAACGTGTTGATTGAAATCAGCGACCAACAAAGTTATAACGAGCAAGCGGAATTGCTTAAACATCCGCTTTTGCAAAATCTTTTTAAAAATCGACCGCACTTTCGCATTCCAATGAAATATACTTATTGCTTTGATCACGGCGTGTGGCAAGGGGCGGAGAAGATTTATCAACAATTAAAATGATATTTGGATTACATAGGAAATTATTCATTGACCAAAACACTAAAATTAAATACCGCACTTTTCTTAGCGCTACTATTGATTATCGGGTTTGCGATTTATCATCAACTCGGCGATTTTGCTCATCTCAAAAATGCCGATGGTGTGCTCACGGATATGCGCTCGCTCGTATTGCTTGATATTCGCCTACCGCGCCTCGGATTAGCCATTTTAACTGGCGCAAGCCTTGCTTTAGCGGGCAATGCAATGCAGGGGATATTTCAAAATCCACTGGCAAGTCCCGGCTTATTGGGCAGTAGTGCCGGTGCAACCACCACCAGTGTCTTTTTACTTTACTATTTTTCCGTCCCCTTAAGTCTGTTGTTAATTGGCGGTGTGGCTGGCGCGTTATCTAGTTTTTTATTGGTTTATTTAATCGCTAAAAACCACGGTACAACGGCGATGATTTTAAGTGGTTTAGCCGTCAATATGTTGCTCTCTGCTGCCGTCGCATTGCTACTTTCGAACGCAGAAAGCCCTTGGGCATTAGCTGAACTATACCGCTGGCTACAAGGTTCTCTTGTGTGGGCAAAACTTGATACGCTGCTCATTTCACTTCCAATCGTATTATTGGGATTGTTCTGTTTATATCGTGAACGCCGCTATATTGACTTGCTCACCTTCGGTGAAGAAACCGCAAGTACAATGGGCGTGAATCCTAAACGTAGCTTTTTCGTCACGACCTTTGGCGTGGCATTATTAGTGGGTGCAACGATTCCGCAAACAGGCACTATTGGTTTTATTGGCTTAATCGCACCGCACTTTGCTCGCCTATTGCTAAAAAAACGCCCTTCGCAACTTTACATCACTAGTGCATTACTTGGCGCATTATTGCTACTTATTGCGGATCTTTGCGTGCAATATATTCCAATCTTCTCACATATTTATATTGGCACGCTCATTGCAATCATTGGCGCACCTTGCTTAATTTGGATTTTAATTACGGAGCAACGCAAGTTGGTAAGATAATGATTAGAATCGAAAATCTTTCCCAGCCTTATGGCTTAAACAACATCAGCTGCACGCTTCCTAAAGGAAAACTTATCGGCATTATGGGTGCAAACGGTGCGGGCAAATCAACTTTGCTTAAAACGATTGCAGGAATTTTACCTATTACAAGAGGTGAAATTTATTTTGGAAACAGCCCGTTAGGCAAAATGGGTACATCTGAAAAAAGCCAGCAACTCGCTTATCTTGCGCAAGATACCAATATCCATTGGGATTTATCGGTTTATGATGTCATTGCTCTCGGCTTAAATTCGCCATTATCCTCAGTAAAAGAGCGGTCAAAAATTACGGAGATTTCACAAAAATTTTCGATTGCACATTTGATTAATAAATCCTTTCAGAAACTGTCAGGTGGAGAAAAAGCACGAGTGCAACTCGCTCGTTGTTGTATTAAAAATGCGCCGCTATTGCTTGCCGATGAACCTATCGCACCACTCGATCCCTATTATCAAATAGATATGATGGAACAATTAAAATCGCTCACGCCACAGCATACCTGCGTTGTAGCGATCCATCATTTATCCCTCGCATATAAATACTGTGATGAAGTGATTTTGCTCGACAAAGGCAAAATCATTGCGACAGGCAAAACACAAGCGGTGCTAAATTCAGCAAATCTTGCACAAGCCTTTGATATAAGCGTGAAATTTGATGTAGAAAGAAAAGAAATTTATGGGATAGAGAAATTGGAAACCTAATTCCAATTTCTCATTTTGCTGAAAGTAAAAATTATTTTCGAGAAAAATCAACCGCCCTTACAAATCAACCAAGGAACTTGCTTGCCTTGTTGATTCTTGTAGTAAATTGAACTTTGAGATCGTGCGATTAAATCCACATAACTTCCTTGAATCGGATCATACGAACGATAAACCACTTCAAATTTTGTACCGCGCGCATTCAGTGTCAGCGTGTATGAATGATCAAAAGGCACCGCCTTGCCATTATCTAGCCGGAAATAAAACCCGAAGTTATCTTTCATACGGCTTTCACGCGACAGAGGGAAATAAGTCGTCAAATGAGAAATCCCGCCAGTTTCTTTATTATTACAACGATAATGATATGGTTTGTAATTAACAGAATTATTTAACTCAGCTTGGCTAATATTATTCTTTAAAAATAGAGATTTAACCGTCTTCTTCGGCTGATGTGTTGTGGTACAAGCAAATAAACTCACAAGGACACCCACAAACAACGCCATCTTTAATCTATTCATAAATACAAAATTCCGAGAAATAAGAAAGCGCGTATGATAGCGGAAATTGGGAATTGTGCAACTAGGCTTTCAATTTATAGAGAATATACAATCTTTCGTATATTCAAAGCTACAGAAGAGGAAATATGAAGAACAAACAGAGATAGATGGGATTGAAGTGAGTTTTTTAGTGAAATTAGGCACTGTGCGCTATCTTGAATATTTTATATTAATTTAACTCATTGCTTTATTTGATGTAATATAGTTAAACCTTTTTTCTATTTGATAAAATATATGAAATTATATTAACTAAAGGAACTTTTATGGGAAAACATTTATTAATAACAGGAGCTGGAGTGGATCGTTCAGAGGGAATTGATTTTCCTTTGGCTAATACTTTACTTGCAGATGTGGCTGGATATCTAGCTAATAAAGATAATTGTGTTGATTCAGAATTACGTAAGATGATTCCTGGCCTTCGTTTTAATTTTAATAATATGATTGCTAGAGCAGTAGATAAGGTGGCTACAAGAGAAATTCATGAGCAAAAACAAATGATTCAGAGAGTTCGTGAGGTACTCAATAATCTAGAGGAAAATGATGATAAGAATAAGAAGTTAGCGCAATTATTAATCAAGTTATTTGAAAAACTAGCAACGATAGCTGAACAAAGCTATTTAGATGAAGAAACAGAAAGCCTAATTAGAGATGTATTTCCTGATGATGCAGATGATATTATTGATAGTGATTCTATTTTAGATATACATAAGCTGTCTCTTTCTGACACTTTTAAGCTAGTGCTTAAACGAACTTTAAGAATGAGCTTAAAAGGTGATAATCCTATTGCTAGGGCAATTGGAGCGGATTTGTTAAATATAGAAACATTATTAATAGAGAAATTTTTAGGGTTTTATAATGAAAATCCTGCAGATATTAAGAATTATATTTATATTTCTTGGTCTTTATGGGCTTATCTAGTACATAAACAACAAGAAGTTATTAGTAAGAATCTAAGTCTACCATTTTATAGTCAATTACACAAAGATATTAGAGCAGTAACATTAAATTATACTTATTTTCTTGAAAATCAATTGACAGGAAATAATGTTATATACTTTCATGGTGGGTTGGCAGAATATGTAAGAATGGATACAAGAGACTTATTGAACATAGAAAATATACTATCACTTAACCCGAGTGATTTTATTCGTGATGTTATAGCGCCAAGTATTAATTTAAATGATTATGATATATCAAAACAAGTCCATACAATTCCATCGCTAGTTCCACCTTTAAGGTTAAAGCCTGTGTTATCAAATAAATATATTGAATTATGGGCAAAATCAACAGAGTGGATTAAAGAAGCTGAACATATCGTCATTATAGGATATTCATTTAATAATGCTGATGAGCATTTTAATGACATATTAAGATGCTATCATAATAATAAAAAAATTGATATCGTTGTACCAAATGCAGATGGTGACTATTTTAAAAATAGAATAGAAAAAGTATTTAATATTCCGCAGAATCAATTAACCAAAGTTACGGTTCAAAATAGATCTGCTCTTCAGTGTAGGAATATCCGCTTAATTTCAGCTTGTGCTACAGAAATAGATGTTTCTAAATTGTTTGGATTAGATTGTTAATAGTCATAAATGTATGAGGGGGAATAATTCTTCCCCCTTTATGATTCCTACTTCATCGCTACACCCAACCACTTCATCATCTCTCTCTCATCCCAACCTTTACGTTTGGCATAATCTTGAGCTTGATCTTCATCAATGCGACCTAGAGTGAAATAATTACTTGCCGGGTGGGTGAAGTACCAACCGCAGACAGAAGCCGCTGGCCACATGGCGTAGCTTTCGGTGAGTTTCATGCCTATGCGTTGTTCTACTTCTAATAAATCCCAAATCAAGGCTTTTTCGGTATGTTCCGGACAGCTTGGGTAGCCCGGTGCAGGGCGGATGCCGACATAGTTTTCATTGATTAAACCTTGATTGTCGAATTCCTCTTGCGTGTAGCCCCAAATGCGGGTGCGCAACTCAAAGTGCAAGTATTCTGCCATGGCTTCGGCGAGACGGTCGCCTACGGCTTGTAGCAAGATGGCGTTGTAGTCATCGCCTGCGGCTTTGTAGCCTTCCACTAAATCCATTTCTTCAACGCCGGCACACACGGCGAACATGCCGAACCAGTCTTTTTTACCGCTTTCGCGATCAGCAATAAAGTCGCTTAAGCAGAAGTTAAATGGGCTTTTGCTGTTTTTGCCGCGTTCCGTTTGTTGGCGTAAGCCGTAAGCGGTGCCAATGGATTGTCTGCGTTCTTCATCAGAGAAAAGCACCACATCGTCGCCCACACGTTCCGCAGGGAAAATGCCTAAAATACCGCTTGGGTTGAGTTTGTGGTTTTGTTCTAATTCATCCAATACCACTTGTGCATCGTTCCACACTTTACGAGCTTCTTCACCGCCTTCCGGATAATCAAAGGCATCAGGGTAGCCGCCCATCAAGCCCCAAATACGGAAGAATGGTGACCAGTCGATAAATTTGCGTAGTTCGGCAATTGGCACGTTTTTAAATTCCACAATGCCCGTTTGTTTTGGCGTTGGCGGCACATAATCTGCCCATTCACCGCTAAAGCCGTCAAAGCGGTTTGCTCGTGCTTCTTCAATGCTAAGCTGTTTACGCAGTGGCTTACGGTTAGAGAAAGATTGCTGAATTTTCTCGTAATCTTTCTTGAATTGTTCCCACAATGCCGCACGCCCTTCTGGGTTCATCAATGTCGCACAAACCGTTACCGCGCGTGAAGCGTTCGAGGTATAGAACACACCATGTTGTTTGTATTTTGGATACAGTTTAATGGCTGTATGTTCTTTGGAGGTGGTTGCGCCGCCGATCAACACCGGCAAGTCCAAACCTAGGCGCGTCATTTCTCCAAGGAAGTATTCCATTTCATCAAGGGATGGCGTAATCAAACCGCTTAAGCCGATAATATCCGCCTTTTCATCAATAGCGGTTTGAATGATTTTATCCGCCGGCACCATCACGCCTAAGTCAATCACTTCAAAGTTATTACATTGCAACACCACGCTCACGATATTTTTGCCGATGTCATGCACGTCACCTTTCACGGTGGCAATCACTACTTTGCCGTTGCTGGAGCCTTTTTGTTTGGTGGCGTTGATAAATGGCTCTAAATACGCCACTGATTGTTTCATTACGCGTGCGGATTTCACCACTTGTGGCAGGAACATTTTACCGTCGCCGAACAAATCGCCCACCACGTCCATACCCGCCATGAGCGGACCTTCAATTACCTCTAACGGAGTTGGCAGTTTTTGGCGCGCCTCTTCGGTATCTTCGATGATATGCGTAGTAATCCCTTTCACAAGGGCGTGTTTTAAGCGTTCTTCCACCGGCCACGTACGCCATTCGGCGACAGAATCCACCGCACTTTCATCGTTGCCTTGATTGCGATATTTTTCCGCAATATCCAGTAAACGTTCTGTGCCATCTGGTGTGCGGTTTAAGACAGCGTCTTCAATTACATTGCGTAATTCCGGATCCAGATCATCGTAAATCGCGAGCTGTCCTGCGTTCACGATCCCCATATCCATGCCTTGTTTGATGGCGTGATAGAGGAAGACCGCGTGAATAGCCTCACGCATGACGTTATTACCACGGAAAGAGAAGGACACGTTTGACACTCCGCCCGAAATTTTGGCATGTGGCAAGCTGCGTTTAATACGTCCCGTGGCGTTGATGAAATCTACACCGTAGTTGTTGTGTTCTTCAATTCCGGTGCCGATGGCGAAAATATTCGGGTCGAAAATAATGTCTTCTGGCGGGAAGCCTACTTGGTTGACTAAGATGTTATAAGCACGGGTACAGATTTCGACTTTACGCTCTTCGGTATCAGCCTGCCCTACTTCATCAAATGCCATCACCACAACGGCTGCACCGTATTTACGCACCAATTTAGCCTGATGGATAAATTTTTCCTCGCCTTCTTTTAAAGATATAGAGTTAACGATTGGTTTACCTTGTACTGATTGCAAACCTGCCTCGATCACTTCCCATTTAGACGAGTCAATCATCACTGGCACTTTGGCTGCATCTGGTTCCGTCGCCATAATGTTGAGGAAACGGGTCATGCATTTTTTGCCGTCGAGTAAGGCTTCGTCCATGTTCACGTCAATCACTTGCGCGCCGTTTTCCACTTGGTCGATGGCAATTTCAATGGCTTCGGCAAATTTGTCTTCTTTAATTAAGCGTTTGAATTTCGCTGAACCTGTCACGTTATTACGTTCGCCCACGTTCACGAATAGACTTTCATCATCAATATTGAGTGGTTCTAAACCAGACAAACGCATGGCGGTTTTGATTTGTGGCAATTTACGTGGTGGGATATTTTCTACCGCTTCAGCAAAGGCTTTAATGTGTTCCGGTGTGGTACCACAACAACCGCCGATAATGTTCACAAAACCACTTTCTGCCCACTCTTTTAAGTGAGCAGCCATCTCTTCTGCCCCTAAATCATAACCACCAAAAGCATTCGGCAAACCTGCATTCGGATGCACAGAAACATAGGTTTCACTGATTTTTGAAAGCTGTTCTACATATTGGCGTAATTCTTTTGGACCTAAAGCACAGTTCAAACCGAAAGTGAGTGGTTTTGCATGACGGAGGGAGTTATAGAAAGCCTCAGTAGTTTGCCCAGAAAGGGTACGCCCTGAAGCATCGGTAATGGTACCAGAAATCATGATTGGCAATTCTACGCCTAATTCTTCGAATACACTTTCAATGGCGAAAACGGCTGCTTTAGCGTTAAGCGTGTCAAAAATGGTTTCGATCATAATTAAATCCGCACCACCTTCGATTAAGCCTTTTGTTGCTTGGGCATAAGCATCCACCAACTCCATAAAAGTAACATTGCGGAAACCTGGATCATTTACATCGGGTGAAATGGACGCTGTACGGTTTGTTGGCCCTAACACGCCCGCGACAAAGCGAGGTTTTTCTGGCGTGCTATATTTATCTGCTGCCAAACGAGCTAATTTTGCGCCAACAAAATTGAGTTCATAAGCGATAGATTGCAAGTCGTAATCCGCTTGAGCAATCGTAGTTGAACTAAAAGTATTGGTTTCAATAATATCGGCACCTGCTGCTAAATATTTCTCATGAATAGCGGAAATTAGCAGTGGCTGAGTCAATGTCAGTAAATCATTATTACCGCGTAAATCGACCGCACTTTCCTTAAACTTCTCACCTCTAAAATCGGCTTCTGTCAGTTTATATTTTTGGATCATCGTCCCCATCGCACCGTCTAAAATGAGAATACGATTTTCTAGAGCTTGTTTAAGTTGAGCGGTTTTATTCACCATAATTATTTTGTTCCGTAAATCTTAATAAATAACTAAGGAATAATAGGTGTAAGGGCTAGGGGTGTCAAATGTTAGAAGGAAAGTGCGGCGGAAAATAAAGTATTTTTTTATATAAGAAAAATAAAAAGTTTACGCAAAATGATTGAATTATTGCTCAAAAATCCGTTAGCATAGTGGCGTATTAGTTTATCTAATATGTTAAGTTTAACTATTATTAACTAGAGGATCTCTTCATGAAGAAACTTATCGCAGTTGCGGTGCTTTCTGCGTGTGGCTCGTTAGCTCATGCAAACACCAATATTCCAAACTACAATACAGACGCCCATCTTTACGAATTCACGCAAACCTACGATTTAGTTGTGCCAAAAGGCTCGCAAGGGCAAACCAATTTATGGGTTCCATTGCCATTTAATGGAGAATACCAACAAGTGAAATCGATTCACTTTGAAGGTAATTACATGAATGCCTATGTAACAGAAAACAATAAATACGGTGCGAAAACCTTATTTGCAACTTGGGATAAAGATGCACAAAAACGTGATTTAAAAGTCACTATGGTCATTGAAACAAAAGACCGTGAACCGATGGTGAAAGGTGCTTTAGAGAATTATACTCCGCCAAAAGATATTCAGTATTCCGTGGATGTACAAGAGTACTTAAAAGCTACTCCACATATTAAAACTGATGGTATTGTGAAAGAATTTGCTGACAAAATCGTAGGTAAAGAAACTAATCCATTGAAAAAAACTGAATTGATTCACCACTGGATCGTAAAAAATATGGAACGTGATAATTCTGTTTTAGGCTGTGGTGACGGCGATGTAGAAAAAATTCTTACCACTGGCGTATTAAAAGGTAAATGTACCGATATTAATTCTGTATTTGTGGCTCTTGCTCGTGCGGCAGGCATCCCAGCTCGTGAAATTTTTGGTATTCGCTTAGGTGCGGCAGAGAAAATGGGCAAATATTCCAAAGGTGCTTTTGGTAGTGCGAATGAACAAGGCATCGCAAACGTAAGTGGCGGTCAGCACTGCCGCGCTGAATTCTACCTTGCAGGGTTTGGATGGGTACCAGTTGATTCTGCAGACGTGGCCAAAATGCGTTTAGCAGAGAAAAAATCTGTTGAAGATAAAGATACACAAGCCGTAGCAAAATATTTGTTTGGTAACTGGGAAGCAAACTGGGTCGGATTTAATCATGCCCGTGACTTCGATTTATATCCACAACCAGAACTGGCTCCAATCAATAACTTCGGCTACCCGTATGCTGAAGTAGGTGGCGATCCGTTAAATTCCTTTGATCCAAAAGAATTTAAATATGACTACGTCTCTAAAAAACTCTAATAAATCCTTTTGGGTTGCCATAGCTACCGCACTTAGCGCCGCGGTGGCATCAACGTTGTGCTGCATCGCACCATTAATTTATTTAGTATTTGGTGTGTCGTCCACTTGGTTGATTGGCTTAGGCGAATATGATTATTTGCGTATTCCTATGCTTATCGTTTCATTATGCGCCTTCGCCTATGGATTTTGGCTGTTGATGTTTTCCAAAAAAATCATTTGTAGCAAATATATTTCCCGTAAAAAACTCATCGTTTTATATTGGATTGTATTTATCGTGATGATTTTTTTCTTAACCTATCCAACAATTTTGCCTTGGATTTTAGAATTAGCTAATTAGGAATAAAAATGAAGAAATTATGTACCGCACTTTTGCTTTCGCTGTTTGCAATTTCTTTCGCTCATGCGAATGAAACCAAACAAATTGTGCTAAAAGTAAAAGAAATGAATTGCCAGCTTTGTGCTTACTTAGTCAATAAAGAACTACGTAATATCGATGGCGTTATATCAACAAAAGCATCCATTAAAGATGGTTTAGTGACGGTTGTGGAAGATCCCAAAGTCACAAACCAACAATTATTCGATGCGATTCACAAGCTGAAATATACTGCTGAAGTCGTGAATTAAACGCTAAATATCTAGCAAAAAAGTGCGGTGAAAATTCACCGCACTTTTCGTTTCGAACAATCGAATTATTTAATCACGCCACAAGCCATACGTGGGCCGCCACCGCCAAGTGGAGCTGGATGATCGGAGTGATTATCACCACCAGCGTGGATCATAATAGAGTGACCGCGAACATCATCTAAATGTTTAAGACGTGGTGCTAAAACAGGGTTAGTAGCTGTACCATCATGTAATACAGTTAATGCAGGTAAATCACCTAAGTGTGCGTCATCTTGCCATGGATAACCATGTTGTTTTGCACCTTTAGGATCCCAGTGACCACCAGCACCTAAACCAGCTGTCAATTTACCCTCTTTTTCTTTTGGCTCACAGCTTGGATTTTCATGGATGTGGAAACCATGTAAGCCTTCGCTTAATCCTTGTAAATTAGGGGTAAACACAAGACCATAGTTAGATTCAGTAATCGTAACAGTACCCACATCTTTGTTACCGTTTACTGGATCAAGTTGTTGCACTTTCACTTCAATAGAAGCACCTTTGGGTGCCATATTGTGATCATGATTATGCTCATGTGCTTGCGCAACACCAACTGAACATACCGCACTAACCGCTAGTGCTAATAAGGTTTTCATATTCATTGCAATCTCCTTTATTGCAGTAAAAACTCATGACTATTTTAGTCAATTTCGTTTAAAAAGCCGACAAGTTTTTACGAAAATTTCACATTATTTTAAACATCCACGTACAATCAATACGCCAACATTTCGAGCTTGCGCAACAGCTTTCGGTTTACTCAGTTTAATTTTTAATCCTTGAAGTTGATAACGTGACTCAAGCAAATCCGCCACTTCATAAGCCACTCGTTCAATCAGCAAGAAAGATTTGCTTTCCACATAATCAATAATCACTTGGCTCACTTCAGCATAATTCAAACAATATGCAACATCATCTGTTTCCGCCGCTTGTTTACAATCCCAAGCCATTTCTAAATCAAACACAAGTTTTTGCTTAATTTGCTGCTCCCAATCATATACGCCAATTTGAGCAAAAACAGTCAATTCTTCAATAAAAACACGATCCATAAGATTTCCTCTAAAATTATTGTAGGCGTATGCTATCAACTTTGGGTAGAATAACGAATAATTTTTCTTACTGGAGTACAAAATGAGCCTTTTTGCCCTTTTTTATATGCTTTGTGCCTATCTTTTAGGCTCTATTTCCAGTGCTATTCTAATTTGTCGTATCGCAGGCTTACCAGATCCTCGTGAAAATGGCTCACACAATCCAGGGGCGACAAATGTGCTTCGTATCGGAGGCCGTTGGTCTGCTCTCGCCGTACTGATTATTGATATTTTAAAAGGCATGACGCCAGTATGGGTTGGTTACTATTTAGGACTCACACAATTTGAATTAGGCATGGTCGCACTAGGTGCTTGCTTAGGGCACATTTTCCCCATTTTCTTCCAATTCAAAGGCGGTAAAGGCGTCGCAACCGCTTTTGGTGCGATTGCACCAATTTCTTGGGCTGTAGCGGGTTCTACATTTGGAACCTGGGTCTTCGTTTTTCTTATCAGCGGTTATTCTTCATTAAGTGCGGTTATTTCTGCTTTACTTGTGCCTTTTTATGTGTGGTGGTTCAAACCTGAATTTACTTTTCCCGTTGCCTTGGTCTGTTGTCTATTAATTTATCGTCATCACGATAATGTTCAACGTTTATGGCGCGGTCAAGAAGATAAAGTTTGGGCTAAATTTAAAAAGAAATAAAAAATTCACCGCACTTTTCTAAATTTCCACTGGAGTTTCCTGTGCATACTAAACGTTCAGTTTCCACTCGTATTGCTAAATATTTATTCATCATTCTCATCGTTGCAGGCGTGATTAGCTCGCTAAGTTTGGCAATTATGAGCAGTAATAAATATGACGCAGAAGCCATTAATATTTCAGGATCTTTGCGGATGCAAAGTTATCGCCTGCTCTATGAAATGCAAGAGCAACCAGAAAGCTTGGAAACCAACTTACGTCGTTATCATATAAGCCTTCATTCGTCTGCTTTGTTGGAAGTTCAAAATCAATTTTTCACACCGAATGTATTAAAACATTCCTATCAAAACATTTTGCAACGTTGGACGAACATGGAAAAATATGCGCGCCAACACGATGTAAAAAACTATAGTAATCAGCTCACTGACTATGTAGCAGATGTTGATTATTTTGTGTTTGAGCTACAACGTTTCAGTGAACAAAAATGGATTTTGGGCGTATCGGTGCTCTTTTTCGCGATGTGGTTAATTTTACTCATGGTGTCTTATGTGATTTGGTACACACAGCGGGAAGTCGTAAAACCATTGCACTTAATGACCAAAGCCAGTATGCAAGTGCAAATGCGTCAATTCAATCACATTCCGCTTGATACAACGAAACAAAATGAACTCGGTACATTGGCTCGTATCTTCACACAAATGTCCACGGAGCTTGGTCAGCTTTATTCAAGTTTGGAAGAAACAGTAAACGAAAAAACACAAAAGTTACGCCAAACCAACCGCTCTTTGACGACCCTTTATCAAAGTTCTCAAATCCTTAATGCCAACACAATCAACGATAAAGTATTAAGCCAAGTGCTCGATCACATTCTAGTCAGCGAGAATTTGAAATATATTAAAGTTGAAGTTATGGGTGCAGAGCATTGGGATATTGCTTTTGGTACTCAAGATTTAGACTGCTCTTTGCAAACTGAGACACTTTCTGTCGATAACGAAGAATTCGGTGCACTCTCTTGGCAAGCAGGATTACCTTGTCCCGATCCGAGAATGATGCAAAACCTTGCTCAAATGCTTGGGCGAGCCCTTTATTTCCAAAAAAGTTTACGCCAACAAGAACAGCTCTTATTGATGGAAGAGCGGTCAATTATAGCCCGAGAATTGCATGACTCGTTGGCTCAAGTGCTATCATTTTTACAGATCCAGCTTACATTACTTAAACATAACTTGAAGAAAGAAGGCGATTCCTCCAAAGAACAAAGTTTGGTCATTATTCGTGATTTTGAACAGGCTCTTTCAAGTGGATATGCACAATTACGCGAGCTTTTAGCCACTTTCCGTTTAACCATACAAGAAGCTAATTTACAGCTTGCGCTAGAGCAAGTGATTGACTCATTACGTTCACAAACAACGATGCAAATGAACGTTAATTGCCAATTGCCATCACAAAGTTTGAATCCACAACAACTGGTTCATGTGCTACAAATTGTACGTGAAGCCACCACCAATGCGATCAAACATTCTCAAGGCACAGCAATTGAAATTAGCGCCAAAATTAATGCAGAAGGCGAATACGAAATTTTAGTTGAAGATAATGGTATTGGTATTCAAAACCTTGAAGAGCCTGAAGGTCATTATGGGTTAAATATTATGACTGAACGTAGTCGCCAACTTAACGCAGAATTTAACATCATCCGTCGCGAACAAGGCGGTACACAGGTGAAAATCACGCTTCCACATGCTTTATGTTGATTACGGTGGATATAATTATTCATAGCAACTGGTATAAAAGATAAATTTTTTATGCACCCCACAATGGTATTTTAAATGCAAAATTTACAACCTTTTCACACTTTCCATATTCATGCTAATGCTCGTGAAATTATCGAAGCGCATAGCACTGAACAACTACAACAAGCATGGGCTCATTCAAAAGCGGAAAATTTACCCGCACTTTTTCTAGGTCAAGGCAGTAATATGCTATTTCTAGATGATTTTAATGGTGTGGTGATTTTAAATCGTTTAATGGGCATTACCCACCAACAGGATTCTGATTTTCACTACCTGCATGTGAATGGCGGTGAAAATTGGCATGAATTGGTGGAGTGGTCTATTAACAATGATATTTATGGATTAGAAAATCTGGCCCTGATTCCTGGCTGTGCAGGCTCTGCACCAATTCAAAATATCGGTGCATACGGTGTGGAATTTAAAGATGTATGCGATTATGTAGATGTGCTTAATTTAAACACAAATGAAACCTTCCGACTCGACGTAGAACAATGTGAATTTGGTTATCGTGAAAGTATTTTCAAACATCATTATCAACAAGGTTATGTGATTACAGCGGTTGGATTAAAGCTCACAAAAAATTGGCAGCCAATTATAAAATATGGTTCGCTTGTAGAATTCGAGCCAAAAACAGTCACCGCTAAACAAATTTTTGATGAAGTCTGTCATATCCGTCAAAGCAAATTACCTAATCCAAATGAATTTGGTAATGCGGGCAGTTTCTTTAAAAATCCAGTTGTCAGTTCAGAACATTTTGAAGAAATCAAAAAACATCACGAAAATCTACCGCACTTTCCACAGGCAGATGGTTCAATGAAATTAGCGGCAGGCTGGCTGATTGATCAATGCAATCTTAAAGGTTTTCAAATTGGTGGCGCAGCCGTTCATGAAAAACAAGCATTAGTGTTAATTAACAAAAGTGGTGCAACAGGACAAGACGTAGTCAAACTCGCCCATCACGTTCGCAAAACTGTTGCAGAAAAATTTAGTGTATATTTACAACCTGAAGTCCGCTTTATTGGCGCAACTGGTGAAGTAAATAGCGAGCAAACTATCGCATAATTTATATAGATTAAGGAAATAAATCATGAGCTTTAAAGAAATTTTAGAAACCTTACCCACAATCGAGCATTTAACCGGTTTAAATGTGATGGATGGTGAGGCTATTATCCACAACATTCCAGCCATACCAGGTAAATTAGGGTCGCTTCGTCTTTATAATGCGTTGGCTGAAAAATTTAACGGGAAATTAAACCGCACTTCCGCACAACAAGGTGTTGAATGGTTTGCAGAACACGTCGAAGATGCTAAAGCTAATCCAGGCAAGCATCCGAACATCGATTTACTATTTAAAGTCATTAATGAAAATCTTAATTTAACCCTCATTCCTCTTTGCTAATTAATCAGAATTATTTAGAATAATTGAACTTTTGATTGATAAAACCTGTCTTATTAACAAATTGGTTCAATAAGATAGCTTATTGTGCTATAACTAAGTACATTGATTGGCAAACGCCAAAATAAAGAAGGGAAATGATGGATAAAGAAACACAAATGATGTTAGTTCCTCAAGGCAGTATCGAAGGTTATATTCGTGCGGCAAATGAATATCCGATGCTGACCGCAGAGGAAGAAAAAGAATTATCAGAACGTTTGTATTATCACGAGGATTTAGATGCTGCGAAAAAACTCATTTTGTCGCATCTTCGTTTCGTGATCCATGTTGCGCGTGGCTATTCTGGCTATGGTTTGCCTCAAGCTGACTTAATCCAAGAAGGCAATATCGGCTTAATGAAAGCTGTCAAACGTTTTAACCCTGAAGTTGGTGTACGTTTGGTGTCATTCGCCGTGCATTGGATTAAAGCTGAAATCCACGAATATGTTCTTCGTAACTGGCGTATCGTAAAAGTCGCAACCACGAAGGCTCAACGTAAATTATTTTTCAACCTACGCAAAACTAAACAACGTTTAGGCTGGTTTAACGAAAATGAAGTTGATATCGTGGCAAATGAATTGGGTGTTTCCAAAGAAGATGTGATCGAAATGGAATCGCGTATGAGCGGTGCGGATGTAGGTTTTGATTTACCCACTGATGATGCAGAAACAGAGACTTATTCTCCAGCCCTTTATTTGGAAGATAAAAGTTCTAATTTCGCAGCAGAGCTTGAAAATGAAAACTTTGAAAGCCAAGCAACCGAGCAATTAGGTGCAGCGTTACAAAGTCTAGATGCGCGTAGTCAGGATATTATCAAAGCTCGTTGGTTAGATGATAACAAAGCTACATTGCACGACTTGGCAGCCAAATATAATGTCTCTGCGGAACGTATCCGTCAATTAGAAACCAATGCACTGAAAAAATTAAAAAGTGCGGTCAGTTTTTAAATAATTTAGAAATAAAAAACCTGCTGATTAGCAGGTTTTTTTATTTATCATCTAAACGTAATTTCAAATCTTCAGCTGTTTGGCAAGTCTTAATCTTATCAAACACTTGGTTCGCCTCATCATATTCCTTATTCAAATAACGTAACCATTGTTTAATTCGTGCCACATGATAAAAACCGCTGTCATATTCATTTTCAACATTAGCATATTTTTGCAAGATTTTTTGAATCTCACACCAAGGCATTTTTTCTGCATTTGATTTCAGAACATGGCTTAAATTCGGAATATTCAACGCGCCTCGTCCCACCATTAAATCCTGACAACCTGTTTGAGATAAGCAATCTTGCCCATCTTGCCAATGCCAAATTTCTCCGTTAGCAATAACTGGAATGGATAAACGCTCTCGGACTTCACCAATTTTTTTCCAATTAATTCGATCAGCACGATAACCATCGGCTTTTGTGCGTCCATGAACTGTAATTTCGGTTGCACCACCCTTCTCCACCGCATCAGTAATTTCAAAAGCTTGTGAAATATCATCCCAACCTAACCGCACTTTTACACTAACAGGAAACTCATTGGGCACGGCTTGGCGTAAGGCTTGAGTGGCACGATAAATCAATTCAGGCTGTTTCAATAATGCTGCACCTCCATTGCTGCCATTCACAGTTTTAGAGGGACAACCACAATTTAAATCAATGCCATGAGAGCCAAGATCGATCGCACGAATAGCATTTTCAGCAAGGCATTCTGGATGCTGCCCTAACAACTGCACTCGCACAGGCGTGCCAGAAGAAGTAAAGCCCTGATTTTTTAATTCAGGGCATAAACGATAAAATACTTTTTCAGGGAGAAGTTGATCAACTACGCGAACAAATTCTGTTATACATAAATCGTAGTCATTCACTTCGGTAAGAAGTTGACGTACAAAGGGATCTAAAACCCCTTGCATAGGCGCAAGAATAACACGCACTATTTCCAGCCTTTTGCTTTACAAATTAAATCGTAAGCGGCTTGAATCTGTTGAGTTTTTTCTTTTGCCATTTCCATCATTTCTGGAGGTAAACCTTTCGCCACGAGTTTATCTGGATGGTGTTCATTCATTAAACGACGATAAGCACGCTTAACCGTGTTTTGATCGTCAGACTCAGTCACACCCAATACTTTATAGGCATCGTTTAAAGTTGGACCTGAAGCATGTTGGTAACCACCACTATTTTGTTGCTGATATTGGTAGCCACCTTGATATGCACCTTGTTGATATTGCTGATAAAAACCGCCTTGAGTAAAAGCTCGAGCAGCCATTTCCATTGCAATCATTTGTTCAAATTGCATACGAGAAAGACCAAGTTCTTCAGCGATCACATAAAGTACTTCTTTCTCATTTTCGTGAAGTTCTGAATCGGCAAAAGCCGCTTGAACCTGCACTTGTAAGAACATTCGCAATAAATCAGCACGTTGCCCACAACCAATACGAAATTCACGGATAACTTGGCGAATTGGGAAATCAGATTCTTTACCACGACGAAACGCATCTTGCGCTAATTTACGCCCCGCATCATCCAGTTTAAGCTGAATCATTAATTGATTAGCTAATTGAATATCTTCTTCTGTTACACGCCCTTTCGATTTGCTTAAATGGCCTAACACCGCAAAGGTAGTTTGCATAAACAAGTCTTGACGCGTTGTTTTCTTTTTAAAGAAACTAGAACTTACCGAACCAAGTTCATACAATTTTTTATCTGCAATAGAACCTAAAATTAGCCCAGCAATCGCACCAAAAAATCCACCAACTTTCCAACCTAAAAATACGCCTATAATTTTTCCAATAAATCCCATTCTTTCCCCTGTTAAGTCAAAGTGCGGTTATTTTTATAATGTTATTTATAATGATGACAAAAATTTATTTCTCAAGTTTTATACGCCAAATTCAGCACGATAAGCACGCATTTCTGGCAAATGGCTACTGTATCGAGGATCTTGTTCGATAAATTGCATCAAATCATCTAAATCAATGATTGATAGCACTTGGCATTGATAATCACGTTCAACTTCTTGAATTGCAGAAAGCTCGCCTTTTCCTCGTTCTTTACGGTTTAAGGCGATTAATACTGCCGCAAGCTCTGCCTCATTTGCACTAATTAATTCCATAGATTCACGGATCGCAGTACCAGCCGTAATCACGTCATCCACAAGCAAAACTTTTCCTTGCAATGGGCTACCAATTAAATTACCGCCCTCTCCGTGATCTTTCACTTCTTTGCGATTAAAACACACGGGCTTATCAATACCATAACGATTAAATAGCGCCACCGAAACTGAAGTGCCAATTGGAATACCTTTGTAAGCCGGGCCAAAAACCACATCAAAATCTACCGCACTTGCCTGAATTGCCGCAGCATAGAACTCGCCTAAACGCGCTAAATCTGCCCCCGTATTGAACAAACCCGCATTGAAAAAATACGGACTTTTACGCCCCGACTTCAAAGTAAACTCTCCGAATTTCAATACATTTCGGCTTAAAGCAAATTCGATAAAATCACGTTTATATTGTTCCATTTTTTAATCCCTATAAACTGTGTTTATAAGCCTATCGCTTCGCGTTGAGCGATGAAAATTTGATTACAGCCTTGTTTCGCTAAATCTAATAATGTTAATAATTCTTCATGGCTAAATGGCTCGCCTTCTGCAGTGCCTTGCACCTCAATCATTCGACCATCTTCCATCATCACAACATTCATATCGGTTTCCGCTGCAGAATCTTCCACATATTCCAAATCACAAACAGCTTGCCCCTCAACAATCCCTACGGAAATTGCCGAAACTAAACCTTTAATTGGGTTAGTTTTTAACGTGCCATTCTCAATTAAACCGTTAATCGCATCACATAATGCGACTGCTGCACCAGTAATGGATGCAGTACGTGTGCCGCCATCCGCTTGAATAACATCACAATCTAAAGTAATCGCACGTTCACCAAGTGCTTTGAGATCCACCATTGCGCGCAAAGAGCGGGCAATTAAGCGTTGAATTTCCATTGTGCGTCCACCTTGTTTACCTTTAGCCGCTTCACGTTGCATACGACTATGTGTTGAACGTGGCAACATTCCATATTCAGCCGTGACCCAGCCTTGCCCTTGTCCCTTTAAGAAACGTGGTACAGCATCTTCCACTGTTGCAGTACAAAGCACTTTGGTATCACCAAATTCAACAAGCACAGAACCTTCAGCGTGCTTGGTGTAATTACGGGTAATTTTAATTTGGCGGGGTTGATTATTTTCTCGATTATTTGGACGCATAATTATTCCTTGATATGGTTTCTAACGATGTAATGAAAAAGCGCACTATTCTAGCACGCTTTAGTTTTCATTATTGGGTAGTTTTTTCAAAGTCACGAATTTTATGGAAAGTTTCGTTTAAATCTGCCGCAAAATTAATTTTTTGAATATCTGGCGAAGAATTAGATTTAACTAGCATTCTCAACGGCTGGAATTGCATATTGCACAAGTAAAGTTGTTGATGGGGCAACATGTGTTGAACAAATCGAGTAAGCGCATGAATGCCACCAGCATCAAGCACTGTCACTGCATCACATTGCAGCACAATATGTCGAATTTCATGATCGGTATGAACCGTTCTATCATGCAAATCCGCAAATAATTTATCCGCAGCAGCAAAGAAAAGTGGACCGCTAATTCGGTAAACCAAAACATCATCTAAATCTTCAGGCGCATTGTGTTCAATGGCTTTTGTCATCTCAGCAATCGTCCGAATAAACAAGAGGCTTGCAAGCAACACTCCGACACTAATCGCAATCACCATATCAAATAATACAGTCAAAATAAGACAAGTCAGCAACACTGCCATTTCATTTTTGCCTGAACGGCGAGCAAGGTGGATAATATTGTGTACACTTGCCATATTCCACGCCACCACTAACAACAAAGCAGCCATCGATGACAAAGGTAAATAAGAAAGGGCTTGCGAAAACAAAAGTAAAGCGAATAAAACAAGTATTGCGTGCACAACACTCGATATTGGCGATACTGCCCCTGATTTCACATTAGCCGCAGAACGAGCAATCGCAGCTGTTGCCGTAATCCCGCCAAAAAACGGAGAAATGATATTTCCCAAGCCTTGCGCTAATAATTCGTTATTAGAGTGATGTTTAGTATCAGTCATATTATCTAAAATCACTGCACAAAGAAGTGATTCGATTGCGCCCAATACCGCCATTGAAAAAGCAGCAGGTAACAACGCTTGTAAGCTATTAAAATCCCAATGAATTAATTGTCCTTGCGCATCAGGAATATTCCACGGCAGAGAAAAATCTGGCAAGACATTAGGAATCCCATGACCAATGGAACCATCAGGCAAAGTATATTGGAATGCAGATCCAATCGTCGCCACCTCAAAACCAAAATGCTGTAATGCTATAGATAAAATTGTACCAATAATCACAGCAGGTAGGTGCCCTGGCACTGCCAAACGCAATTTATGCCATTGAGTCAGGACTAATAGGGTTACCACACCAACCGCTGCATTCGCCCAATTTATCGTAGGAAGTGCGGTAAAAATTGTTTGGATTTTTTCAAGATAATGCGCCGGCATTTTTTCTATGGAAAGCCCCAAAAAATCCTTAATCTGCAAAGTACCAATAGTAATCCCAATCCCACAAGTAAAACCTAAGGTGACGGGCAACGGAATATATTCAATTAAACGCCCTAGACGAAATAACGCCATCAAAACCAAAATCAGCCCAGAAAGCAACGTTGCCATCAAAAGGCCACTTAGTCCAAATTGTTGAGTAACAGGGTAAAGAATCACAACAAAAGCAGCTGTAGGCCCAGATATATTAAAGCGGGAACCACCCGTCAGCGCGATAACGATACCCGCAATAATTGCCGTATAAAGACCATGTTGTGGCGGTACACCACTTGCAATAGCCAAAGCCATGGAAAGCGGAATTGCAATCACCCCCACAGTCAACCCTGAAATAATGTCGCGAATCAGCGATTTTTTCGAATAACCTAAACGAAAGGAATCTTTCAGTGCGCTAAAGGGTTTTACAGCTAAAAAAACATTTTTAGAAAATAACGCTTTAATATGCATAAAAAAACTACAAACGATAAATAAAGTGCGGTTATTCTAGCGAAACTTTTAAAAGTTTTTTATGTTCTAGCGCAAAAAACTTGACTAAACTGGAGCAAATCTTTATAGTTTGCGCACCTTTTACGGTGAGATGTCCGAGTGGTTGAAGGAGCACGCCTGGAAAGCGTGTATGTGGGAAACTGCATCAAGGGTTCGAATCCCTTTCTCACCGCCACGAACCTTGTCAAATAACGTCTATCTTGTCAAAAAAAAACGTAAAAACAATGATTTAGTTATATCTAATCTGTTTCTTTAGTTGGTCTATGTTTGTCTTTGTTTCCGTTTTTAACTCCCTAGCTTAATTAGGTCAAATTTAGGTGAATTAAAACCGTTTAATTTTAACCAAAAAAACTGCCTGTTATAAGAACAGTGAAACGACAAAGAAAGCATTTCTGAATCTTTTAAAGTGTTACGATTCACACAAAATGATACAAGAAGAGGATATTATGGCGATTCATCAAATACTAACGGAACAAGCTGCGAGTATTACCGATCTAAAACGAAACCCTATGGGAGTAATGCGAGAAAGTGAAAATGGCGTAATAGCTATACTAAATCGTAACCAACCTGCATTTTATTGCCTTACACCTGAAATGTTCGCTTATATGCAAGAATTAATAGAAGATGCAGAACTTGTACGAATTGCAGAAGAACGAAAAGCTGAGGGCTGTTTTATTGAGGTTGATATAAATGACTTATAAACTGACATTTAGCCCAAAAGAAAAGAAAAAATGGAATAAACTTGGTGATACCATAAAAAACCAATTTAAGAAAAAATTACTCGAACGCTTAGAAAATCCATACGTGCCCGCAGATCAGCTTTCTGGCTTTTATCGAAAAGCTTTGTCTATCTATAATAAAATCACCTTACCTTTATACAAGGTAAGGTGCTTTTTTATCAGCTTTTCTTCAACTCTTTCAAGAAAGCTACAAAAATCGTTTTTTGGGGCGTGGTTAATTCCTGCCAGTGTCGGTCTAACTCGTCATTATTCCATTCTGCCAATTCCATACAATCCGAAAAAAAATAGCTGATTGGTGTTTTTAAAAAGGTCGCAATTGCCACCAAATGCGACATATTGATTTTATTTGTACCACGTTCATAACGAGAAAGTTGTGGTTGTGAAATATCTACATATTCAGACAATTTTTCTGCCGTATAACCCAATTCTTTTCGTTTTTGCTGGATACGTTGTCCGACTGCACGATCTATATCACTAGCGATAGGTTGAACCATAAATCATTGCCACCACTTTATTCATAATTGGCATTATTTTTTACAATTTATTACCTTGAATGAATATCCTGTTAAGTATATAATTTTTAAAAATATGCTTTTTACGCATATTTAAGAGTTAATTAGATCATATCAATAACCTAAGGAACTTAATTTATGGAATACATTGTCGGTATTATTCTGATTATTGGATTTATTGTTTACAAAATGTATAAGAAAGGTAGAGCAATAACAGATACCTATATCATTGCAAGTGAAAAGGCTTTCATTATTTTCGCAGAAGATCCTTATGGTGTTTTAAAAAGTCTTTGCCAGCAAGGTGATTTCCCTACGTCAAAAAGAATTTTGAGGGATTACGAATTATTCAAAGACTTTCAAATGGCAACTCAAACATTATCACATGAAGAAAAAGAGCTTTTTGCAGAAGATATCTCATTTGCAATGCTTGGGCTTATTACTTTCTTTATATACGGCGAGAACAGAACAAAAAAGAACTTTAATGATGTTCATCATGATCTTAAACATAATTTTGAGTTCAATGACTCATTCAAGCAAGCAAGAAGAAAGGTGTTGTTCTTATATGGAATTTTATATTTGAATTAGAGGTTATTATGTTTATTAATATCATTCGCTGGATTCTATTGCCATTTGCTTGTGTTCTGGCTTACATTCTAACTGGCATAATTGCAAACTTCTTTATTGGTGGATATGAAGGTGAAACAATTGGATATAGCAGATATGCTTACACTTTAGGTTCTTTTGATGTTTATTGGTATGGTTTAATTAAGAATGCCCTGATGAGTTCAGCTCTTGTCTATGCGGCTTTCTTTGTTGCACCAACTTATAAAATGGCGACAACTAGAGTTATCGCGATAATTATGGCTGTAATTTATATTGGATTATTCGTTTACGCTATATCTGTTTTAGAACCAGGCTTTTGGAAAGTTCTAGGTTATTGTGGTGATATAATAGCTTCATGTATAGGGTTATTGGCTTATAAAACTTTAGATGAAGAGGCTTAATTTATCTTAAATATTTGCGTGTCCGATAATTTATTGTTCACGCATTGTATCTTCCATTTAGAAATCAGCGTCATTTCCCACCGCCATCCTAATTTAATCCCCTTATTTTTCTTCTTTCCCTCTTATTCAAAATCAATTTTTTATTCTTCTTTTCGTATTCTGTTCATTGAATTTTTTTATCAATGCAGTAAACTAGCCATTGATTTCTTAATCACCCTTCTTTTCACTTTAAATGTTACCCGCGAGTAACAAAAGGACACATCATGACAAACAAAGTAAACAGTTATGGCTGGAAAGCCTTAATTGGCTCTGCCGTCGGCTATGCAATGGACGGTTTCGATCTTCTCATTTTAGGTTTCATGCTTAGCGCAATTTCCGCAGACTTAAATCTAACACCCACCCAGAGTGGCTCTCTCGTGACATGGACGCTTATTGGCGCAGTATTTGGCGGCATTTTATTTGGTACATTAAGCGATAAATACGGTCGTGTACGCGTACTTACTTGGACAATTCTTCTCTTTGCGGTATTTACTGGGTTGTGTGCGATTGCACAAGGTTATTGGGATTTACTGATTTATCGCACAATTGCTGGTATTGGATTAGGCGGTGAATTTGGAATTGGGATGGCTCTAGCAGCAGAAGCATGGCCCGCGCGCCACCGAGCTAAAGCAGCATCTTATGTTGCCTTGGGTTGGCAAGCTGGTGTGTTAGGTGCCGCATTACTTACACCATTATTACTCCCGCATATTGGCTGGCGTGGAATGTTCTTGGTGGGTATCTTCCCTGCATTTGTCGCTTGGTTTTTACGTTCTCATCTGCACGAACCTGAAATTTTCACTCAAAAACAAACCGCACTTTCAACGCAATCCAGCTTTACTGATAAATTAAGCTCATTCCAGCTTCTGATTAAAGATAAAGCCACGAGCAAAATTAGCCTTGGTATTGTGGTACTCACCTCCGTACAAAACTTCGGTTATTACGGCATTATGATTTGGTTGCCTAATTTCTTATCAAAACAACTGGGATTCAGTTTAACTAAATCTGGACTTTGGACAGCCGTTACCGTCTGCGGCATGATGGCTGGCATTTGGATTTTCGGACAACTCGCTGACCGCATCGGACGCAAACCAAGTTTCTTACTTTTCCAATTAGGCGCAGTGATAAGTATCGTGGTTTACTCACAACTTACCGATCCTGACATCATGCTTCTTGCTGGAGCATTTTTAGGTATGTTTGTGAACGGAATGATGGGCGGTTACGGTGCATTAATGGCAGAAGCCTACCCAACAGAAGCTCGAGCAACGGCACAAAACGTACTTTTCAATATTGGTCGTGCCGTAGGTGGATTTGGACCTGTGGTTGTGGGCGCAGTTGTACTCGCCTACTCTTTCCAAACGGCCATCGCCCTACTTGCAATTATCTACGTAATTGATATGTTAGCGACAATTTTCTTAATCCCTGAATTAAAAGGTAAAGCCTTAGACTAAGAAAATATAAAAGATAAAAATGCTCGCCAAGTGCGAGCATTTTTTATGAAATAAAAGG
Source organism: Haemophilus haemolyticus (assembly GCF_003490935.1). GTDB lineage: Bacteria > Pseudomonadota > Gammaproteobacteria > Enterobacterales > Pasteurellaceae > Haemophilus > Haemophilus haemolyticus_M. The sequence goes on from NZ_QQGD01000002.1 coordinate 222,041, forward strand.
AAGCAATTGTGATAACACTTGTTCGGATGAAATCTCTTTCATTGAATTAGCCGATAAGTAATGCTGATTTTTACCATAACAGCCAATCAATTTAGGATCCGTTGCGCCATAAAGCGTAATATTGGGCTTATCCAAAGCGGCAGTTAAATGCGCCAAACCTGTATCCACCGACACGGCGGCTTTTGCATTCGCAAGCTGTTTTGCAAGCTCCGTTAAAGTTAACTTAGGCAACACAATCACATTAGAATGAACTTGAGCCAAACGATCTGCTCGCGCTTTTTCTAGTTCATTTCCCCAAGGCAAATGAATTTCACAATCAGAAAGTGCGGTAATTTTTTCAATCAATTTCTGCCATTCTGATTCTTCCCAATGCTTATCTGCCCGAGTTGTAGAATGAATGAATACCACATAGTTTTTTTCTGAAGTTTGGTTAAAAAAATGACGAGCAATACCATAATCGCCCTGAACTTGAGGTAATTCATAACCTAAACTTTGAGCAAAAAGCTGACGAATTCGTTCCACCGCATGCTGTTGATAGGAAATAGCATATTTTTTATCGTAGAAAAAAGACGCTAACGGCTCTCGGATACTTTGACGATCATAGCCATGTTTCACACCTTGAGCGAAACGAATTGCAAATAATGCACTTTTAATGAGTCCTTGCGCATCAATTACCGCATCATAGTTTTCGGCCTGCAACAAAGTGCGGTAATTCTTCCACTCATTTCTTGTTTGAATAGAAAAAGGCGATTTACGCCAACGACGAAAAGCAATAGGAATCACGCGATTTACGGCAGAATGCCAACGTGGAATTTCGGCAAAGTTTTCTTCCACCACCCAATCGATAGAGAGATTAGGAATAGCACGCTGTGCATCAGTCAATGCCGGCAAAGTATGAATCACATCCCCCATAGAGGAAGTCTTAATCACACATACTTTCATTTAATTAACCTTCTTCCCCAGTGCATAATTCCAAGCCCTGATACGGCTAAAATGCCTCCAATAATTAAGGAGGAATCCACCTGTTCATTCAACCAAACAGCTGAAAATAAAATGCCTAAAATCGGCACAAGAATAATATAAGCCGAGGCATTGCCCGCCCCTAAGTGTTTCACACCATCAAAATACCATGCATAAGCCAATACCGTTGAGCCAAATGCAAGACCAAGTAAACTAAACCATTGCGATCCATTTAATTGAAATACGGTTGCCCAATCTTCCGCACTTTCCGTCCATAATGCTGCCAATGTCAGCATGAAAAAACCAAAAGTAGAAGAAATCGTGGTAGCGGTGAGAGAATCAATTCCGATTAATACTTTACGAGCCAATAAAGTATAAGCAACCCAGCAAACTAAAGCACAAAGCAATAACATTTGACCGAATCCAAAATTTTGTAAGAGGTTAGTTGGCTCCCCTTTTGTCATGGCTAACAAAGAACCGCTAATGGCAATAATCATCCCTAATACAACCCAGCGATTCCATTTTTCTTTAAATAATAAAATAGCAAAAAACATCGTAAAGACAGGATTAGAGGCAACGACCATCGTTCCTTGCCCTGCTGGAACATATTTCAACCCCCAAATAAAGAAAGTCGAATAACCAAAGATCCCAAGCAAAGCCGTTAACAATAACCCAACCCATTGATTAGGTCGCAGTTGTTTAGCATATTTGAAACGATTCGCCGCATATAGCCAAATAATGAGTGGAATAATGGCGAAAAAAAAGCGCACGCTTGAAGCAACAAATGTCGGCATAGCTTGGGCAACCACTCGTCCCCAAGGCCAAGAGGCGCCCCATAAAATCACCATTCCAATTAATTGTAAATGTATGCGTAGAGGGTTCATTTTGCTAATAATGCCTCTAATTTTTCTAATGCCATTTCTGGCGTAATATCAATCAAACTTTGATGATAACCGCCCTCTTTGTCACCTTTACGAACTTTAATCAATCCACCTTCAATTAAACGAATAATCGTTGCCTTATCCGAAAGCGGCGGAGTATATTGCGGGCTAGTTGGTCCATAAAGTGCAATCAATGGACGATTTACTGCTGCCGCAATATGCATTAAACCACTGTCATTGGTCACGACTGCCGTACAATTTGCAATTAAATCCACCGCTTCATTTAAGTTGGTTTTTCCTGCTAAATTGACACAAAACTCACGCAACTCTTCTGGTAGCGCTTGACAAATTTCTTCGCCCACAGGTTCATCTTTAGCTGAGCCAAATAATTCCACTGCATAGCCTTGGGTAATTAACATTTCTGCTAATTTTGCATAATGATAATGTGGCCAACGTTTTGCTGGGCCAAATTCTGCACCAGGACAAAAACCAATAATTGGACGCTCGCCTAAAAGTGCGGTTTGTTTTTCAAATTTTTTTAAGGTTTCAGCTTGTTGCGCTGGCTCAACCATCAAATAGGGTTTTAAGACAGGAATATCATCAGCTTTTGGTACAGCATCTTTTTCAAAAGCCAATGCAACATAACGCTGCACCATCATTGGATAATCTTTTTTATTGGCTCGTAAATCATTCAATAAAATATAACGACTTTCCCCTTTCCAACCACGACGATGGATAATTTTTGCAAAGAAAGGAATAAACGCAGATTTCAATGAATTAGGCAAAACAATCGCCATATCATATTGCTCACGCAAGGACTTTCCTAAACGATAACGCGTTCCCAATTCAAAGGCTCCGTGCCCTAATGGCATTTCAATCGCCTTACGCACCTCTGGCATACGCGCAAGCAAAGGCTTACACCAATTCGGTGCCATCACATCAATATTGCAGTTTAGATATTGAATTTTCAGTTGCTGGTACAAACTGTGCGACATCATCATATCGCCAACCCAAGATGGGCCAATAATTAGAATATTCATTTTCTGTCTTTCAGATAAAAGTGCGGTCAAAAATACCGAGATTTTTAACCGCACTTTGTTGATTGGAAGTAGGCAAACCTACGGTTTATTTTCTATTCAACCATGCCATATATTCAGCCACGCCTTCCGCGACTGTTTTGAATGGCTTATCGTAGCCTGTTGAACGAAGTTTAGTTAAATCAGCTTGCGTATATTCTTGATAACGAGATTTCAAATGCTCTGGGAATGGAATGGTTTCAATCTCGCCTTTACCGTGGAATTTCACTACCGCATCAGCCACCGCACGGAAACTTTCTGCATTTCCTGTACCAAGGTTGTAAATACCCGAAATACCATTTTGCCAACACCAAATATTCACTGCAGCCACATCGCCTACATAAACAAAATCACGGCGGAAGTGTTCGCTGCCTGCAAATAATTTTGGATTTTCTCCCTTTAAGATTTGGTTATTCAAGTGGAATGCTACACTCGCCATAGAACCTTTATGATTTTCACGCGGCCCATAAACATTGAAATAACGGAAACCACATACTGGCGATTTTGTTTCTGGCAAAATGTTACGTACATATTGGTCGAATAAGAATTTAGAATAGCCATAAACATTTAACGGACCTTCAAATTCACGTTCCTCACGGAATACTTTGGTATCTCCATAAGTTGCAGCGCTTGAGGCATAAAAGAAAGGGATTTCGCGGTCAAGGCAATAATGTAACAACTCTTTAGAATATTCGTAGTTGTTGTGCATAATGTATTTGCCATCCCATTCCGTAGTCGCAGAACATGCTCCCTCATGGAATACTGCATCAATATCACCAAATTCGTCGCCCGCAATAATAGAAGCAATGAAATCTTCTTTATCGCAATAATCTGCAATATCTAAATCAACTAAATTTGCGAATTTTGTGCCATCTTTTAAGTTATCTACCACTAAAATATCTTTGCGCCCTAAATCATTTAATGCTTTGACAATATTGCTGCCAATAAAACCAGCGCCGCCTGTTACGATAATCATAATTCTGTCCTCTTTAAAATAAGTCCTGCGTATTGTAATAGATTTTCTACCGCTTAGCCAAAAAACTCTGTGAAAAACAACCGCACCTTTAATCCCCAATAACTCGTGAGGCCAGTCGTAACAAGATCCATTTTGCCTTTACTCAACAGCACAATTGTGGGCGTCACATTAATTTGCCATCGTTCTGCAAATTCCCCTTTAGGATCGTTAACCGTAGTGAAGTGGTAGTCATGTTTACTTAAATAATCATTTACGTCCGCCTCATTGCCTGAGCGTAACGCCACCGATACAACTTGATAGCCTTCTTTTGCTAAAGAATTAATCGCTGGCGAAGTATAGCGACAATAACCACACCAAGTTCCCCAAAAATAAAGTAACGTCGCTTTATTTTGATCAAGACTTTCAAGAGAGAACGTATTCCCTTGAAGATCTTGTAGCGTGATTTTATTTATTTCCTCTGGCACTACAGGGCGACGAACAAAATCCAGTATGCTACTCATCACAATAAAAGTTAAAAAGAGGGATAATCCATTCTTAAGTAGTTTTTTAATCTTCATTTTCTTTATTCCTTATCGCATTGAGATCATTGTAATCAAGCATAAAAGCACAGTCAAAAACAAGGGATTTTTGCTACAATAGGTAAAACATAAATAAAAGAGGAAAATTATGACACCGAATCAACTTGCTCAATATATCGATCACACCGCACTTACCGCAGAAAAAAATGAACAAGATATTTTGACACTCTGTAATGAAGCGATTGAACACAGATTTTATTCTGTATGTATCAATTCTGGTTATATTCCAGTCACAAAAGAAAAACTTGCTGGCTCAAATGTAAAAATTTGCACCGTAGTTGGCTTCCCTTTGGGGGCAAATTTAACCTCAGTCAAAGCATTTGAAACACAAGAATCCATTAAAGCGGGCGCAGATGAAATTGATATGGTGATTAATGTAGGTTGGATAAAATCGCAAAAATGGGATGCAGTAAAACAAGATATTCAAGCTGTATTTAATGCTTGTAATGGCACGCCATTAAAAGTGATTTTAGAAACTTGTTTGCTCACTAAAGATGAAATAGTGGAAGCCTGCGAAATTTGTAAAGAAATCGGTGTGGATTTTGTTAAAACATCAACTGGTTTCAACAAAAGCGGTGCGACTGTGGAAGATGTAGCATTGATGAAACAAACGGTCGGCAATATTGGTGTTAAAGCATCAGGCGGCGTGCGTGATACTGAAACGGCACTTGCAATGATAAAAGCGGGCGCAACACGCATTGGTGCAAGTGCGGGCATTGCAATTATTAGTGGTACGCAAGATACCCAAAGCACTTACTAATCCTTTCACGCGTGGTATTCTCACCACGCGTTTTTACATATTCGACAATTTCTGCAGCAAACGATCCATTGCTCGATAGCCCAAGGCCTCCGCTAAGTGCGGTTGAGAAATTTGTTGTTCTCCTTGTAGGTCGGCAATGGTTCGAGAAACTTTCAAAATACGATGGTAAGCCCGTACAGAAAGCCCAAGTTTATTCAGCGCATTTTCAAGGAAAAAGGCATCTTTATCACATAACTTGCAATCACGTTCAATCTCTTTACTGTTCAAATAAGCGTTAATTTTTCCAGCTCTTTCCATTTGAATCTCACGCACTTTTAACACTTTTTCTCGTACTTGTGCGCTGGTTTCACCACGATCGCCCGTATTTTGTAAGCTGCCTTGTGGCAATAAAGGCACTTCAATAGACAAATCGAAACGATCTAAAAATGGCCCTGAAAGTCGATTCAAATAACGCATAATTTGCTGGGGTGAAGTGCGGTTATGTGTTCCAGTATAATGACCTGTCGGGCTTGGATTCATCGCTGCCACCAACTGAAAACGAGCTGGGAATTGAATTTTTGCATTAGCACGAGAAATAATAATCTCACCACTTTCCAAAGGCTGACGTAGAGCATCTAATACTTTTCGTTCAAACTCTGGAAGTTCATCAAGAAAAAGTACGCCATTTGTTGCTAAGGATATTTCACCAGGTTTAGGGATCGTTCCGCCTCCAACTAAAGCTGGCATTGATGCACTATGGTGCGGAGCTCGAAAAGGACGTTGTTTCCAATTATGAAAATTTAACTCGTTTTGAACTAAACTCGTTACAGATGCCGTTTCTATCGCTTCTAGATCGGTCATTTCAGGTAAAAGCCCTGTTAATCGGCTGGCTAACATGGTTTTCCCTGTACCCGGTGGGCCAAGAAAGAGCAAATTATGCTGCCCTGCTGCGGCAATGGTTAATGCACGTTTAGCGTGCTGTTGTCCAATGATATCCGTTAAATCTAATGTATTTTTACCTGAAATATTAACCGCACTTTCTTTCACAATTTCAGTGGCGAGGGATAATTTTTCCTGACCATTGAGAAATTGCACCACATCTAAAAGCGTTTGCGCAAAATAAGTATTTTGATCAGACACGAGCGAGGCTTCATTAGCATTTTGCTTCGCGATAATTAATTCTCGCTTTGACTTTTGCGCTGCAAGAATAGCGGGAATTACACCGTGTACGCCACGTAATTGCCCCGTCAGCGCAAGCTCCGCCACAAATTCAAATTGCTTTAAACGGCTCGCATCAAGCTGATCCGATGCGGCTAAAATCCCGATGGCAATAGGCAAATCAAATCGTCCGCCTTCTTTCGGTAAATCCGCAGGTGCGAGATTCACGGTAATACGTTTGGCTGGATATTTAAATTGTGCATTCATCAACGCACTACGCACCCGATCTTGTGCCTCTTTCACCGTTTTTTCGGGCAAACCAACAAGTGTAAACCCTGGTTTTCCGTTGCTTAAATGCACCTCAATGGTGACAAGCGGCGCTTGCACCCCCATAGAGGCACGGCTGTAAACAATAGCAAGGGACATAATAATCCTTAAAGTGCGGTAAAAATGAAAATAGTTTTTGCACTATAAAAAAAGCACATAATGAAATCATTCATCATGTGCTTTTCTTGCGATCTAGATCACAAAATTTACATTTTATTCCGCAAAAAGTGGCGAAAACCAAAAATCTAATTTCGCTGCAAGTTTATCAATACCAATTTTATTTTGTGCAGAAAAGGCTTCTACTTGAATATCACCTTGGAATGGAAGAATCGCTTCGCGCACCATTTTTACTTGTTTACTACGTGCGCTTTGGCTCAATTTATCGGCTTTAGTAAGTAATAAAAGTACTGGTAAATCTGCTGAAACCGCCCATTCAATCATTTGTTGGTCAAGATCTTTAAGTGGATGGCGAATATCCATCAGCACAACCAATCCCGCCAAACATTCTCGTTTTTGCAAATATTCACCTAAGGATTTTTGCCATTGGATTTTCATTTGCTCTGGCACGGCAGCATAACCATAGCCCGGTAAATCCACCAATTTGCAATTTTGTTCCACTTCAAATAAGTTGATTAATTGTGTGCGCCCTGGTGTTTTTGAAGTGCGGGCTAAGCTTTTTTGATTGGTTAATGCATTAAGTGCGGTCGATTTTCCCGCATTTGAACGACCCGCAAACGCAATTTCAATGCCAGTATCTTCAGGAATGGAACGAATATTCGGCGCACTCGTTAAAAAATGAGTTTTATGATAATTAAGTTTAATTTCAGACATAAGGATTCCTTTTAAAATTGCGCTTAGAATAGCATAAATGGAAAATTTCCTGAAATTATGTCAAAATTTGCGCCAAAATTATAACCAATTCATGGCAATCCAGATGACAACAAAAACAACTTACCAATGGCCTCAATCTAAAGATATTTATCCATATCGACCAGGGCGTTTTGATGCACCAAAACATTGGCGTTATAACTTACGTAGCTTTTTAAATCGTGGCTCAATTCGTCGCTTTGAACAATTTATCAATCAGCATCCTTTTCTCGTCGATATTTTTAATACGCACTTGGATTATAGTTATCCCGTTGCTTGTCGTTTTCTGGATAAACGTTTCAATGCATCACAACGTTTTGATGCCGTTTGTGATAACCTTTTATTTTTACCCGAAAAACTTACCGCACTTTCTACGCCGTTATGGGAAAAACCATTAAGTTTTGGCGAAGTCATTCCTGATTTTGAAATGACATTAAGCATGACAACCCATCAACCAATGGAGGGATATTGGGTATTAGAGCTATGGCATAAACCAAGAAATGAATTAGTCTATTTGCTTACTTTTGCCAAATTGGACGATGCGTTGCTTATTGCTGTTGTACAAGGGCCAAATTTTGAAGGCTCAAAGGAAATGGTGAAACAACTCACCAAATCATGTCACGGTTTGCGCCCAGCCTATTTAATGGTTGAAACCATGAAATCACTCACGAAAATTCTAGGATACGATAAATTGCTTGGCATTCCGCAAAAATACCAAAATAAATCTCGCCTCATCCAAAGTAAACAATATACGGTAGATTATGATGCAATTTTTGGTGAATCGGGCGGAGAATTAAAAGATTACTGGGAATTACCTTTAGAAATGGATAGAAATCTGGATGATATTCCAAGTAAGAAACGCTCCATGTATCGTAAACGCTATGCCATGTTAGATGAAATAACCCTCACTATAAAAGACACCATCAAACTTTAAAACAATGGCGCAGATCAACGCCTGCGCCTATTTTTTCTATCGAAAAATTTTTCCTTTTAAGATTAAATTTGTGCTATCGTAGCCCACATTATTCATTCCATTGCCCTCGAATAGGAGATACAAATGACAACTCAATTAGATTCACTTCGTCAAATGACCGTTGTGGTTGCTGATACTGGCGATATCGACGCGATTAAAAAATATCAACCACAAGATGCAACCACGAATCCATCTTTAATTTTAAGTGCATCAGCACTTCCACAATACGCGCCATTAATTGATGAAGCAGTAGCGTATGCAAAAGCTCAAAGCAATGATAAAGCACAACAACTTATTGATGCAGAAGATAAATTAGCGGTAAATATTGGTTTAGAAATTTTAAAAATCGTTCCAGGACGTATTTCTACTGAAGTGGATGCGCGCCTTTCTTACAACACACAAGCAACAGTTGAAAAAGCGCGTAAATTAATCGCACTTTATAATGCAGCAGGCATCTCAAATGATCGTATTTTGATCAAAATTGCTTCAACATGGCAAGGTATCCGAGCTGCAGAAATCCTTGAAAAAGAAGGCATTAACTGTAACTTAACCTTATTATTCTCTGAAGCCCAAGCTCGCGCTTGTGCAGAAGCAGGCGTTTACTTAATTTCGCCATTTGTAGGTCGTATTTTAGACTGGTACAAAGCAAACTCCGATAAAAAAGAATATGCGCCAGCAGAAGACCCAGGCGTTATTTCTGTTACCAAAATCTATAATTACTACAAAGAATATGGCTACAACACCGTTGTGATGGGCGCAAGCTTCCGTAATGTAGGTGAAATTACTGAACTTGCAGGTTGCGATCGCTTAACCATTGCACCAGCATTACTGAAAGAATTACAAGAAAATTCAACCGCACTTGTACGCAAACTAGAATACAAAGGCGAAGTAAAAGCGAAACCACAACCATTAACAGAAACTGAGTTCTACTGGCAACATAACAGTGATGCTATGGCTGTTGAAAAATTAGCAGAGGGTATTCGTAAATTTGCTGTTGACCAAGAAAAATTGGAAACCATGCTTTCAGCAAAACTTTAATCCATAAATTCAATATAAAAAATAACCGCACTTTTGAGTAATCAAAGTGCGGTTATTTCTATTCGAGGACTGAATAAATCATTCAGACTTATTTATTTAATTTCGCTTTGTAAGTTGGGTTCATTAAGTTTTCTACAGAAAGAATGTCATCTAATTGTTCTTCTGTTAATAAACCTTTTTCTAACACAACTTCACGTACGCCTTTACCTGTTTGCGCACAGATTTTACCCACTAAGTCGCCGTTGTGGTGACCGATAAATGGATTCAAGTAAGTCACGATACCGATTGAGTTAAATACGTAGTTTTCACAAATTTCTTTGTTTACAGTGATGCCATCCACGCATTTATCACGTAAGTTAACACAAGCATTCGTTAAGATGTCGATAGATTCGAACATTGCTTGACCAATCACTGGTTCCATTACGTTTAATTGTAATTGACCTGCTTCAGATGCGAAGGTCACAGTGGTATCGTTACCAATTACTTTAAAGCATACTTGGTTCACCACTTCAGGAACAACTGGGTTTACTTTTGCTGGCATGATAGAAGAGCCCGCTTGTAATTCAGGTAAGTTAATTTCTTTAATACCAGCTCGTGGACCAGAAGAAAGTAAACGTAAGTCATTACATACTTTAGAAAGTTTCACTGCGGTACGTTTTAATGCTCCGTGAACCATTACATAAGCACCACAGTCAGATGTTGCTTCAATTAAGTTTTCTGCTGGTACGCAAGGTAATCCAGTTACTTCAGCAAGATGTTTTACAACTAATTCTGTATAACCTTGAGGCGTATTTAAACCAGTACCGATTGCAGTCGCGCCAAGGTTTACTTCAAGGAGTAAATCGGCTGTACGTTTTAAGTTACGCACTTCTTCTTCAAGTAATACGGCGAAAGCTTTGAATTCTTGACCTACACTCATTGGCACGGCATCTTGTAATTGGGTACGACCCATTTTTAAGATGTTCGCAAACTCTTTTGCTTTATTATCAAAACCGTCGTGTAAATATTGAATTTTATCGATCAATTTTAAGATGCTGTTATACACTGCAATACGGAAACCGGTAGGATACGCATCATTGGTTGATTGGCTTGCATTAACGTGGTCCATCGGGTTAATCACGTTATATTCGCCTTTTTTATGGCCAATTTTTTCAAGGGCAAGGTTAGCAACCACTTCATTGGTATTCATATTGACAGACGTTCCTGCGCCACCTTGATATACGTCTGATGGGAATTGATCTAAGCATTTTCCAGTGGTAAGGATTTCATCACAAGCTGCTACAATCGCTTTTGCAATATCACTTGGAATTGCACCTAATTCACCATTGGCTAAAGCCGTTGCTTTTTTCACCATCACCATACCACGTACAAACTCTGGTACGTCAGAAATGGTTACGTTAGAAATATTGAAATTTTCTACCGCTCTTAATGTATGAATACCCCAGTATGCATCTGCTGGCACATCACGTTCGCCGAGTAAATCTACTTCTTTTCTAAATTGAGTCATTTGAATCACCTTTTCTGGTTAGTTAATTTGACGCCATTATAGAAATTTTAAGGAGAAAAAACTTGACCAAGATCACATTTTCAAGAAATGCTCTCAAGACATATTTTCATTTTTCGGATTAGTTTTTTTAGGGGAAGATAACTTGTCTATCAATCTTACGCAGCTTTTAACCGCTCACCAATTTTCTCAAACAGTTTCTGAATTTGCTCTGCTCTATGCCCTAACACACGCACTATCAACCCACCTTCATTCAACTGAGATATACCAAGAAGTAAGGATTTATCTGTTTCTTGCTGTTGAAGCTGTTGCGCTATCTGCTTAATTTCTGCAGATGTTTTTTGTAAGTTAATGTGAACCAATGATCCCTGATGTGAAAAACCTTCCATTTGGCTTAAAGCAGTTAAATTCATTTTAGCCGGCAACCACTGAATACAATCCAACATCAGCGGTTTAACTTTCCCATTTTCTTGCACAAGCTGAACTTTTAAATGAGAAGAAAATTGGCGAAATTCAAAACGTTCATCATTTGCCACTCGACCAATAGCCACAATTTCACCATAAATTAGCGTACTCTCAGGTTGCATATTGATTAACGTTTTTTGCTTAAGAGCAGAGTTCTTATGCAAAACCAACGGATGAGGTAAATAAAATAAACGACTTTTTTTATCAAGCTGAATTAATGTATTTTGCTCGGCAAAATCTCCCTCATTCATTGCCTGAACTCGAGTAAATGCCTGCGTATTTAAAGAAAGTGCGGTAGATTTTTCGAGCGTTATTTGAATATCAACTCGATCCCCCGCTAATAAACCTGGCGAAGAAGACATTTGCATTGCGCTAAGCCCATTTTCCCAAGAATCGGCATAAGCAGATAACGTCATTACTTTAAAAGGTGGCGTCACAAAGTATTCATCAAGTTGAGTTTTGCCGTTTGAGGAAAGTTTGGTTGAAAGTTTGAGGGTACTATTCATAATCTTTTCAATTTGTAAAAAACTCCCCTCTTTAAAGGAGAGGGGATGATTCTTTATCTCACTAATGCCTTAGGTTCTTCTACGTTCTTCAATAACGCATATTTTTCAATCCAACCAATCACTCCATCGAGATTTTCTTTTTTCATTAAATTGGTAAACACAAAGGGCTGACCATTACGCATACGGCGAGCATCGCGTTCCATAATGCTTAAATCCGCGCCAACAAATGGTGCAAGGTCTGTTTTGTTAATCACTAACAAATCTGAACGAGTGATACCCGGTCCACCTTTGCGTGGAATTTTTTCGCCTTGAGCCACGTCAATCACGAAAATAGTCACGTCGGCTAAATCGGGGCTAAAAGTTGCCGATAAGTTATCACCGCCTGATTCAATAAAGACAATTTCTACATCAGAGAAACGTGCAACCATTTCATCTACTGCCTCCAAATTCATCGACGCATCTTCACGGATCGCCGTATGCGGGCAGCCGCCCGTTTCCACGCCCATAATTCGCTCTGGCGGAAGTAAACTATTTTTAGTTAAAAATTCCGCATCTTCTTGAGTGTAGATGTCGTTAGTAATGACTGCCACGCTATATTTACTCGCTATTTCACGAGTGAGTTTTTCAATTAACGCCGTTTTACCCGCCCCAACAGGGCCAGCCACGCCAATTTTAATGTAATTACGCATAATGTTCCTTTCGTTTTTGATGATCACAGAAAAAGCTCATAAGCACTTCCGCGATAGTAAAATCTCAATAAAAAATGACCGCACTTACGACATATAAAGTCGCGTATAAAGTACTTCATGTTGCATTGCTCGTATATCATTCGCAAGCGTTGCCGCACCAAGCCAATCTAAATCAGGTTCTAAACTTAATTCCACTGCTTCAACAAGAGATGCTCGTAAATCGAACAAAATATCTTGCCCGTCCATTTGACTTAGGGGAATAAGTTTTACTCCGTTGGTAATTGAGCCAACCGCTGCATTGTAGTAAAAAGCATAAAGAGTATCAGGCTTTGTTAGTCCCATTGCTTGTGCCACCATAGCAAACACTATGGGAAAATAGCCTTGCACCTCTTTATTTAAAATCGCTTGTTGAAATTGACTTAACATCGGGTGCTGTTCATAGCGAATAAAAATTTTCAACAATCGTACACCGAGTTTAAAACTGCCCTCACGGCTTTCGCGAGCAATTTTTGTTGCAGAAAGCGAATGTTCTAACTCACACAATCTTTCAAAATCATTCTCAGCCATTGCATCAAATGCGAGGGAAAGATACGCCCCGTCGTTGTAAATCCAGTTTTGTAAAAGCTGGGTTTGCACATATTCTTCAAGAGTTGCTTTAGTCGAAACAACGCCTTGCTGGACGAAAGTTTCTAAACCGTTTGAATGGTTAAAGCCCCCGATTGGTAAAGTGGGGTCAACTAAGTGCAACAATGCACCTAAATCTGACAGGCTTCGGTTTAATGTTGGGGCCAATTTCCATCTCCGTGATGATGATAGCCGTGATGATCATGCGAATGACTGTGCGAATGCCCGTGCCCTTGTGCGGAATTGGCTCGCAGGGCTTGGCTTAAACGGCGTTCTGCTTTTTTCGGTTCAAATCCCGCCGCTTGTAACCATTCAAACATCGGTTTATCGTAAGGCAACGTGACTTCATCGCCATCTAAAAACAGCGGAGAATGTTTATTGCCAATTTCATAACAAGCTCGAGCCATTTCAGGCAAGGTTTTTGGCGACAGCACAATCACTTCGCTTGGCAAGATTTCGATCACAATCGCCAACTCATCACTGATAAACACCACATCATCGTGTTTCAAGCGTTGCCCCTCTTTGAGCAAACGAAACGCCACTTCACGCCCCGTATTTGTGGTTTTACGCAAAATATTCCGTTCGCTTTCATACCACTGCAATGCCACACGTTCAATAGTCTGATTAGTAATTTTGCCTTCAGACTGAAAGCTAGTTAAGTCGCCCAAAATTGTATCCATAATGGGCAAAATGGGGTTGAGGATTTTCATATTTCGTCTTATGCCTGTGGTTTTGTGCTAAACAAAACCTCATATTTTTCATTCATTTCAGCCGCCCAAGCGGTTAAATTTGGAAATTCTTTTGCAAGATCTAATCCAATTTTCTCAGCTCTGAATAAGAACCAATCAATAACTGCAACAGCCGTTAGCGTGCCAATATTTAATTCCGTGCCAAATGGTTTTAAGTCTTGCTCAAGTCTTGCAAAACTTTGACGATTACGTTCGGTTAGTTGTTGATGGCGAGCTGTCCACCATTCACTTTCAGGGCGAAGCATTTTTTCAGCCATCATCGGCACGGTATTTTCCATAATGCCATCGGCTAAATTATGCAACGCTAACGCTGCCCAGCGTGGCTTGCCACTTTCTGGAATGAGTTTAGGCTCTACCTTGCCTTTTTGGTCAAGATATTCGCAAATGAGCAAACTGCCATAAAGCCAATTACCACAATTACGTTCTAACGCTGGTACTCGACCTAGTGGATTTGCCTGATTATGCGGAGAGCTTGCATCAAATGATGAACCAATTTTAATCAGTTCTGTTTTATCTAAGAGTTGTTGATATTTCAACGTTACCAGCACTTTACGTACATACGGGCTGGTAGTGGAGTACCAAAGTTTCATTGTAAATTCTCCTTAAAATTTAACCGCTCTTTTCTGCTTAGAACATAAAATATCGTTGCCCCAATGGGACGGTATCTACGGGTTCGCAGGTAATTAGTTCTCCATCTACACGTACTTCATAGCGTTCTGGATCCACCGTAATTTCAGGTGTTGCATTGTTGTGAACGAGATCTTTTTTACCCACGCTGCGGCAGCCTTTCACGGCAATAGTTTCTTTATGTAAACCGAATTTAGCACGAATATCGGATTTTTCAGCAGCTTGTGAAACAAAGAATACCGCGGTTTGTGCCGTTGCTAAGCCTTGTGCACCATACATTGGGCGATAGAACACTGGCTGTGGCGTTGGAATTGAGGCATTTGGATCGCCCATTTTGGCGTAGCTAATAAAGCCTTTTTTAATTACCACTTCTGGTTTTACCCCAAAGAACATTGGTTTCCATAACACAATATCTGCAATTTTGCCCACTTCTAACGAACCAATATGATCCGCAATACCGTGTGCAATTGCTGGGTTGATGGTGTATTTCGCGATATAGCGTTTAATGCGGAAGTTATCGTTTCCTTCATTGCCTAACTCGCCACGTTGTATTTTCATTTTATCAGCGGTTTGCCAAGTACGAATAACAACTTCGCCAATACGTCCCATTGCTTGAGAGTCTGAACTCATAATGGAGAAGACGCCCATATCATGCAAAATATCTTCTGCTGCAATAGTTTCAGGACGGATACGGCTATCGGCAAATGCCACATCTTCTGGCACGCGTTTATCTAAGTGATGGCAAACCATCAACATATCCAAATGTTCATCAATGGTGTTTTTCGTAAATGGACGAGTCGGGTTGGTTGAAGCGGGTAAAACGTTTGGATACATAGCTGCTTTAATGATATCTGGTGCATGACCGCCCCCCGCACCTTCTGTGTGGAAGGTGTGAATCACACGTCCGTCAATCGCTTTCATCGTATCTTCTAAGAAGCCACTTTCGTTCAGTGTGTCGGTGTGAATCGCCACTTGAATATCCATTTCATCAGCCACTTTTAATGCCGAATCAATTACTGCTGGAGTTGCGCCCCAGTCTTCGTGGATTTTTAAACCTAATGCGCCCGCTTCAATTTGTTCGCGTAGCGGATCTAAAGTTGAGCAGTTTCCTTTACCAAAAAAGCCTACGTTTACAGGCAATGCTTCTGCTGCTTGGAACATACGCTCCATATACCACGCACCCGGTGTACAAGTAGTCGCGTGTGTACCATCAGCAGGGCCAGTCCCACCGCCAATTAACGTGGTAACCCCACTTTCAATCGCATGCTGTGCTTGTTGAGGGCAAATAAAGTGAATGTGCGTATCGATACCGCCAGCGGTCGCAATTAAATGCGCACCGTTATGCACTTCCGTGCTTGCACCGATAATCATATTTGGCGTAACGTTATCCATGGTATCAGGGTTACCAGCTTGACCGATGCCCACAATACGACCATCGCGAATACCAATGTCGGCTTTGATAATGCCTAATTTCGCATCAATGATCATCACGTTAGTAATCACAAAATCCAATACATTTGGATTATCACGAGTTGCTGTACCGCTTTGCGCCATGCCGTCGCGCACACTTTTACCGCCACCAAATTTACACTCATCGCCTTTGGTTAATAAATCTTGTTCAATAGTTGCCCATAAATTGGTATCACCTAAACGGACTTTATCGCCGACGGTTGGGCCATAAGTTGCTACATATTGAGCTCTCGAAATTGTTAATGCCATTCTGCCCTACCTTATAATTTGCCATCAATTTGATTATGGAAGCCGTAAATGATTTGGTTACCACCGAAAGCCACTAACTCGACTGATTTCACCTCACCCGGTTCAAAACGCACCGCATTGCCTGATGGCACGTTTAAACGCATACCGCGTGCCAAAGTGCGGTCAAATTTAAGGGCGTTATTGGTTTCAAAAAAATGATAATGCGAGCCAACTTGAATTGGGCGGTCGCCTGAATTGGTTACTTCGATTTTTACGGTTTTTCTGCCGACATTAGCGAGAATATCGCCTTCGGCTAATTGGTATTCGCCTGGGATCATATCTTTGTTCCTTGTAGGGTGGGCTTTAGCTCACCATTGATATTTTTATTTGGTGGGCTAAAGCCCACCCTACGGTTATCTGATTGGATTATGCACCGTCACAAGTTTTGTACCATCTGGGAAAGTGGCTTCAATCTGAACTTCATGAACCATTTCTGCAACGCCTTCCATTACATCATCAACGGTTAAAAGTGTTGAGCCATATTGCATCACTTCAGCCACGCTCATTCCGTCTCTTGCTGCCTCTTGTAAATAGCTCGCAATATAAGCAATGGTTTCTGGATAATTTAATTTAACGCCTCTCGCTTTACGTTTTGCAGCCAGTTCACCGGCCAAAAAGAGCATGAGTTTCTCTTGTTCTCTTGATGTTAAATGCATATTTTCATTCCTTCATTTATTTATCGCACAAAGAGCGGCGAATTTTACGTAAAAAATCCAAATAGGAAAAATATTTTGTCAGAATTTTTTTATTCATAGCCCTTGAAAGCGAAAAAATCCTCCTTATATAAAAACCGCACTTACAAATTCTTAAGAAGGAAATTAATCATGAATATTCGTCCTTTACACGATCGTGTAATTATTAAACGTGAAGAAGTCGAAACCCGTTCAGCTGGCGGTATCGTATTAACTGGTTCAGCGGCGACCAAATCAACTCGTGCTAAAGTATTAGCTGTGGGTAAAGGTCGTATTTTGGAAAATGGCACTGTTCAACCTTTAGATGTGAAAGTTGGCGATACTGTAATTTTCAACGACGGTTACGGCGTGAAAAGCGAAAAAATCGATGGTGAAGAAGTATTAATCATTTCTGAAAATGACATCTTAGCAATTGTAGAATAATTAGATAAGGGAAAAGAAAATGGCAGCAAAAGACGTAAAATTTGGTAATGACGCACGCGTAAAAATGCTTAAAGGCGTGAATGTATTAGCCGATGCAGTAAAAGTAACCCTTGGCCCGAAAGGTCGTAATGTAATTTTAGATAAATCATTTGGCGCACCAACTATCACTAAAGACGGCGTGTCTGTTGCTCGTGAAATCGAATTGGAAGATAAATTCGAAAACATGGGTGCACAAATGGTGAAAGAAGTGGCATCTAAAGCAAATGATGCTGCAGGTGATGGTACAACCACTGCAACTGTACTTGCGCAAGCTATCGTAAATGAAGGCTTAAAAGCAGTAGCGGCAGGTATGAATCCAATGGATTTAAAACGTGGTATTGATAAAGCAGTAAGTGCGGTTGTTTCTGAGCTTAAAAATTTATCTAAACCTTGTGAAACAGCGAAAGAAATTGAACAAGTAGGTACCATTTCTGCAAACTCTGACAGCATTGTAGGTCAATTAATCTCACAAGCGATGGAAAAAGTGGGTAAAGAAGGGGTGATTACCGTTGAAGATGGTACGGGTCTTGAAGATGAATTAGATGTGGTTGAAGGGATGCAATTCGACCGTGGTTACCTTTCTCCATATTTCATCAACAAACCAGAAACAGCAACGGTTGAATTAGATAATCCATATCTTCTTCTTGTAGATAAAAAAATCTCTAACATTCGTGAATTACTTCCAGTGTTAGAAGGTGTTGCGAAAGCTGGTAAACCGTTATTAATCATCGCTGAAGATGTGGAAGGCGAAGCGCTTGCAACCTTAGTGGTGAACACTATGCGCGGTATCGTGAAAGTTGCAGCAGTGAAAGCGCCAGGTTTTGGTGATCGTCGTAAAGCGATGTTACAAGATATTGCGATCTTAACTGCGGGTACCGTGATTTCGGAAGAAATCGGTATGGAATTAGAAAAAGCAACATTAGAAGATTTAGGTCAAGCAAAACGTGTTGTTATCAATAAAGATAATACAACCATTATTGATGGTATCGGTGATGAATCTCAAATCAAAGGTCGTGTGGCTCAAATTCGTCAACAAATTGAAGAATCAACTTCTGACTACGACAAAGAAAAACTTCAAGAACGCGTGGCTAAATTAGCTGGCGGTGTAGCAGTAATCAAAGTAGGTGCAGCAACTGAAGTTGAAATGAAAGAGAAAAAAGATCGTGTAGATGATGCGTTACACGCAACTCGTGCTGCGGTTGAAGAAGGTATCGTTGCTGGTGGTGGTGTTGCATTAGTTCGCGCAGCAGAGAAAGTTGCAGCAAGCCTAAAAGGTGACAACGAAGAACAAAATGTGGGTATCAAACTTGCATTACGTGCGATGGAAGCACCTTTACGTCAAATCGTCACTAACGCAGGTGAAGAAGCATCTGTTGTGGCAAGTGCGGTTAAAAATGGCGAAGGAAACTTTGGCTATAACGCAGGAACAGAACAATACGGCGATATGATCGAAATGGGTATCTTAGATCCAACGAAAGTAACTCGTTCTGCATTACAATTCGCAGCATCTGTAGCAGGCTTAATGATTACCACTGAATGTATGGTAACCGAGCTTCCAAAAGATGAAAAAGCTGACCTAGGCGCAGGCATGGGCGGTATGGGTGGCATGGGCGGAATGATGTAATTCGCTCATCATCAGGTAAAAAGTGCGGTCGTTTTTCCACAAGGAAAAGCGATCGCTTTTTTATTTACAAAGGTTTACACTAATTTCAAATTTACTCAGGAAATCTATTATGCTCATTTCTCATTCTGACCTTAACCAACAACTTAAATCTGCTGGAATCGGCTTTAATGCAACAGAACTACACGGCTTTTTAAGCGGTTTACTTTGTGGTGGCTTAAAAGATCAAAGTTGGCTACCGCTCTTATATCAATTCAGCAATGATAATCACGCTTACCCAACAGCATTAGTTCAACCAGTTACAGAACTTTATGAACAAATTAGTCAAACCTTATCAGATGTTGAAGGATTTACCTTTGAACTTGGTTTAACTGAAGATGAAAATGTCTTTGCACAAGCAGATGGCTTATCCGATTGGGCAAACCAATTCTTACTTGGTCTTGGCTTAGCACAACCTGAATTAGCAAAAGAAAAAGGCGAAATTGGCGAAGCCGTAGATGATTTACAAGATATTTGCCAACTTGGTTATGATGAAGACGATAACGAAGAAGAACTTGCGGAAGCACTAGAAGAAATCATTGAATATGTTCGCACCATTGCAATGTTATTCTATTCTCATTTCAACGAAGGAGAAATTGAGAGCAAACCTGTATTACATTAAGGAGATCTAGGATGGAATTGGCTTATATGGCTGAATTGCCTAAAGAAGAATTTGAGGAACGTCGCACACGAGTATTCACTCAAATGCAACCTAATTCGGCACTATTGCTTTTTTCTGAAATCGAAAAACGCCGTAATAATGATTGTACCTATCCTTTCCGTCAAGATAGCTATTTTTGGTATTTAACAGGCTTTAATGAACCGAATGCAGCACTGTTATTACTGAAAACAGAACAAGCAGAAAAAGCCATTATTTTTCTTCGTCCACGCGATCCGTTACTTGAAACGTGGAATGGTCGCCGATTAGGTGTTGAGCATGCACCACAACAACTTAATGTAAATGAAGCCTATTCTATTGAAGAGTTCTCTACCGTACTGCCAAAAATATTAAAAAAACTAACCGCACTTTACTATGTGCCAGAAATTCATACTTGGGGTGATAAATTAGTGACAGAAAGTGCGGTGAGTTTTAGCGAGATTTTAGATTGGCGACCAATGCTTAGCGAAATGCGCCTTATAAAATCGCCTAATGAAATCCGATTAATGCAACAAGCGGGACAAATTACGGCACTTGCTCATATTAAAGCAATGCAAACAACACGTCCAAATCGCTTTGAATATGAAATTGAAAGCGATATTTTGCATGAATTTAATCGCCATTGCGCAAGATTTCCTTCTTACAATTCCATTGTTGCAGGAGGAAATAACGCCTGTATTTTGCACTACACAGAAAATGATCGCCCACTCAATGATGGGGATTTAGTGCTAATTGACGCCGGCTGTGAGTTTGCGATGTATGCGGGCGATATTACCCGCACTTTTCCTGTAAATGGAAAATTTAGCCAGCCTCAACGTGAAATTTACGAGTTAGTTTTAAAAGCACAAAAACGTGCGATTGAATTACTTGTACCTGGCAATTCAATTAAGCAAGCCAATGATGAAGTCATTCGTATTAAAACCCAGGGATTAGTGGATTTAGGTATCTTAAACGGTGATGTCGATACACTCATTGAACAACAAGCTTATCGCCAATTTTATATGCATGGATTAGGACACTGGCTGGGATTAGATGTGCATGATGTAGGTAGCTATGGTCAAGAGAAACAACGGATACTCGAAATCGGCATGGTGATTACCGTTGAGCCTGGTATTTATATTTCAGAAGATGCTGATGTACCAGAGCAATACAAAGGTATTGGCGTGCGCATTGAGGACAATTTACTCATGACTGAATATGGTAATAAAATCCTAACCGCAGCAGCCCCTAAAGAAATTGCAGACATTGAAAATTTAATGAATTTTTAATAAAAATGTTTAAATTGTGATCTAGTACACAGTTTTTTATTGCTCAAAATGTTAGCATTAGAACCAGTTAAAAGCTCAACCAATCAGTTAAGGAGTCGATTATGTACAAACACGTTTTAGTGGCAGTAGATCTTTCTGAAGAGAGTCCCGTTTTACTTAAAAAAGCGGTTGGGATTGCAAAACGCCACGAAGCAAAACTTTCTATCATCCACGTTGATGTGAACTTCTCGGATCTTTATACTGGATTGATTGATGTGAATATGTCTTCAATGCAAGACAGAATTTCCACGGAAACACAAAAAGCCTTATTAGATTTAGCTGAAAGTGCGGATTATCCAATTTCAGAAAAATTGAGTGGCAGTGGTGATTTAGGACAAGTTCTAAGTGATGCCATCGAACAATATGATGTAGATTTATTAGTGACGGGACATCACCAGGATTTTTGGAGTAAGTTAATGTCTTCAACACGTCAAGTGATGAATACGATTAAAATTGATATGTTGGTTGTTCCGCTTAGAGATGAATAATTAACAAGAAATTGTTTTTTGAATAATCTGAAATAACTTAAATTTTAACCGCACTTCTCAAATAGCGTCGTGAAGTGCGGTTTTATTTTGGGGTTTTGGCAAAAAGCCTTTTTATAAATTTCAAAAATATGCAAGAATAGAGCGATTTAGTTTTTATTTTTATTATGGGTAACAAGGATTCTTTTTAATGAAAACAACAGCAGAAATAAGACAATCATTCCTTGATTTTTTCCATAGCAAAGGCCACCAAGTAGTTGAGAGTAGCTCACTTGTGCCGGAAAATGATCCGACTTTGCTTTTCACGAACGCTGGGATGAACCAATTTAAGGATGTATTCCTTGGAATGGATAAACGCCCTTATTCTAGAGCCACCACAGCGCAACGTTGCGTACGTGCTGGTGGTAAACATAACGACTTAGAAAATGTTGGTTATACCGCGCGTCATCATACTTTCTTTGAAATGCTCGGTAACTTCAGTTTTGGTGATTACTTTAAACACGATGCCATTAATTTTGCTTGGGAATATTTAACTTCGCCACAATGGCTTGGTTTACCTAAAGAAAAACTATGGGTAACCGTATATGAAACCGATGACGAAGCCTACAACATCTGGAATAAAGAAGTCGGTGTTCCTGCTGAACGCATTATTCGCATTGGCGACAATAAAGGCGCACCTTACGCATCAGACAACTTCTGGGCAATGGGCGACACAGGTCCTTGCGGTCCTTGTACTGAAATTTTCTACGATCACGGTGATCATATTTGGGGCGGACCTCCAGGCTCACCAGAAGAAGATGGCGACCGTTATATCGAAATCTGGAACGTTGTGTTCATGCAATTCAACCGTTTAGCCGATGGCACAATGGAAAAATTACCACGACCATCAGTTGACACAGGTATGGGCTTAGAGCGTATTTCTGCTGTATTGCAACATGTGAACTCAAACTACGAGATTGATATTTTCAAAACATTAATCGCAAAAACGGCTGAAGTTGTTGGCACAACAGATTTAAGTAATAAATCATTACGTGTTATTGCTGACCATATTCGTTCTTGTGCATATTTAATCGCTGATGGCGTTATTCCATCAAACGAAGGCCGCGGTTATGTCTTACGTCGCATTATTCGTCGCGCAGTTCGTCACGGTCACTTATTAGGTGCCAAAGAAGCCTTTTTCTATAAACTCGTGCCAACTCTAATTGAAGTAATGGCAGAAGCAGGCAAAGACGTAAAAGCAAAACAAGTAAATGTTGAAAAACTATTACGTTTAGAAGAAGAACAATTCGCTCGCACTCTAGAACGTGGGTTGAGCTTATTAGATGAAGCCCTTGCTCAAGTGAAAGATGGCGTTCTTTCAGGTGAAGTTGCATTCAAACTTTATGATACTTATGGTTTCCCATTGGATTTAACGGCTGATGTATGTCGTGAGCGCAATATCACTATTGATGAACAAGCCTTTGACCGTGAAATGGAAGCACAACGTACTCGTGCTCAAGCAGCGAGTCAGTTTGGTGTGGACTACAACAGCATTATTCGTGTAGATGGTGAAACCAAGTTTGAAGGCTATACTGAAGTCGAATCTCAAGCAAAAATCACCGCACTTTTCTATGATGGTAAATCAGTAGAAAGTATCGAAGCAGGTCAAAGTGCAGTCGTTATTTTAGAAAATACACCGTTTTATGCAGAATCAGGCGGTCAAATTGGTGACAGCGGATATCTAAGTGCGCAAGGCGTGACCTTTAATGTGAAAGATACCCAAAAATATGGGCAAGTATTTGGACACATTGGAGAATTAACGCAAGGAAGTTTGAAAGTTGGGCAAACTGTGAATGCTATTGTGGATGCGGAACGTCGCCATAACACATCGCTCAATCACTCAGCAACACACTTATTGCACGCGGCCTTACGTCAAGTTTTAGGTCAACATGTTGTGCAAAAAGGCTCACTTGTTTCAGATAAAGCCTTGCGTTTTGACTTTGCACAGCCAGAAGCAATTACAAAAGAACAATTAACTCAAATTGAAACATTAGTAAACCAAAAAATCCGTGCTAACTTCCCTGTTCAAACGGATATTATGGACATTGATTCAGCGAAAGAAAAAGGGGCAATGGCACTCTTTGGCGAGAAATATGGTGATAACGTTCGCGTATTGACCATGGGCGATTTCTCAATTGAGCTTTGTGGTGGCATTCACGCAAAACGCACGGGGGATATCGGTCTATTTAAAATTATTACTGAAAGCGCAGTGGCTGCAGGCGTTCGTCGTATTGAAGCTGTAACAGGTGAAAATGCCATTGAGTGGTTACATAATCAACAACGAATTCTGATCCAAAGCGCAGACTTATTAAAATCAGACGTAAATACCTTAGTGGAAAAAATCCAACAACTTCAAGACAAAGCGAAGAAAGTGGAAAAAGAATTACAAGGTCTAAAAGAAAAAGCTGCTATGCAGGCTGGTTCTGATTTTGTGAAAAGTGCGGTGAAAATCAACGGTGTTTCTGTTATCGCGCAACAATTGGATGGCATAGAAACAAAATCATTACGTGTAATGGTCGACGATTTAAAAAATCAACTCGGCTCAGGCGTAATCGCATTCGCATCGATCTTAGATGAAAAAGTCAACCTTGTCGTTGGTGTAACAAACGATTTAACTACCAAAGTAAAAGCTGGAGAGCTCGTTAATTTAATGGCTCAACAGGTCGGGGGTAAAGGCGGTGGTCGTCCGGATATGGCAATGGCAGGAGGCTCCCAACCAGAAAATGTGGCACAAGCAGTTAAAGTGGCGCAAGACTGGTTAAACAAAAATCTGTAGTACAAGCCGGTTGGTGGGATGCCAACCCTTCCTTGATTGATAGGGATATCTAATAAATGCAAACTAAGGAGATAAAAGATGTTAATCTTGACTCGTAAAGTTGGCGAAAGTGTACTTATTGGAAATGATATTTCTATCACGATTTTGAGTGTACGTGGAAACCAAGTTAAACTCGGTGTAGAAGCGCCTAAAGAAGTATCCGTTCACCGAGAAGAAATTTACCAACGAATTAAACAGATGAAAGATGAACAATTAGACAGTTCATCATAATCGTAAATAATGGATTTAATATTATGAAAGCAATTATCCCTGTAGCCGGTCTAGGTACACGTATGTTGCCTGCCACGAAGGCAATTCCGAAGGAAATGCTCACTTTGGTTGATAAGCCGTTGATTCAATACGTGGTAAATGAGTGTGTTGCAGCCGGCATAAAAGAAATTGTGCTTGTCACGCATTCATCAAAAAATGCTATCGAAAACCATTTTGATACCTCTTTTGAACTAGAAACAATGCTAGAAAAACGCGTTAAACGTCAGCTTCTAGAAGAAGTACGTTCTATCTGTCCAAAAGATGTAACTATTATGCATGTTCGCCAAGGTAATGCTAAGGGCTTAGGTCATGCTGTTCTTTGTGGTCGTCCAGTAGTTGGTAATGAGCCTTTTGCTGTAGTATTACCCGATGTATTATTGGCTGATTTTAGCGCAAACCAGAAAAAAGAAAATCTTTCCGCAATGATTAGACGTTTTAAAGAAACAGGAGCTAGTCAGATAATGGTTGCACCTGTTCCACAAGAAAATGTGAGTAGCTATGGTGTTGCAGATTGTGGTGGTGCAGATCTTAATGGCGGTGAAAGTGCAAAAATTAATAGCATTGTTGAAAAACCCTCTATTGAAGATGCGCCATCAAACCTTGCTGTAGTGGGTCGTTACGTTTTCTCAGCCACAATTTGGGACTTGTTGGAAAAGACGCCAATCGGTGTTGGTGATGAAATCCAATTAACCGATGCGATTGATATGCTCATTGAAAAAGAAACTGTTGAAGCATTCCATATGACAGGTGAAACATTCGACTGTGGTGATAAAATTGGCTATATGGAAGCTTTCGTAGAATACGGTATTCGTCACGAAAAATTAGGTAAAGAATTCAAAACCTTTATCAAAAATTTAGCAAAAACGCTATAAATAGTACTAATACAGATAAAATGGACAAAATGAAAGATTTTGTCCATTTTTGTTTTATTATTAATATAGAATATTGCTTTATGCATAAATATGCACAATAATAGAATAATTAATTAAAGTAAAAAGGAAAGATTATGGCACTTTGGGGTGGGCGTTTTACGCAGGCAGCGGATAAACGTTTTAAAGATTTTAATGACTCGCTACGTTTTGATTATCGTTTGGCAGAACAGGATATTCAAGGCTCGATTGGTTGGTCCAAAGCCTTGGTGAAAGTCAATGTATTAACTATCGAAGAACAGCATCAACTTGAACAAGCACTAAATGAATTACTTATTGAAGTGCGGTCAAATCCGCAAGCAATTTTACAAGATGATGCTGAAGATATTCATAGCTGGGTTGAAAGTAAGCTAATCGATAAAGTAGGCAACCTTGGTAAAAAATTACATACTGGTCGTAGCCGTAACGATCAAGTGGCAGTAGATATAAAACTATGGTGCAAACAACGTGTGGTTGAATTACAAGAATCAGTACGTAATTTGCAACGCCACTTAGTTCAAACCGCAGAAAACACACAACAAGCAGTAATGCCTGGCTATACCCATTTACAACGAGCTCAACCAATAACGTTTGCTCATTGGTGTATGGCATATGTGGAAATGTTCGACCGCGACTATTCACGTTTAACAGATGCGTATAATCGTATGAATACCTGTCCACTTGGTAGTGGTGCGCTGGCTGGTACGGCTTATGCTGTAGATCGTGATTCACTTGCGCACGATCTTGGTTTTGCTTTCGCAACTAGAAATAGCTTAGATAGCGTCTCTGACCGCGATCATATCGTAGAATTGCTTTCCATCGCTTCCCTCAGTATGGCGCATCTTTCTCGCTTTGCTGAAGATATGATTATCTTTAACAGCGGAGAGGCAAATTTCGTAGAGCTATCCGACCGCGTGACTTCTGGCTCATCATTAATGCCACAAAAGAAAAATCCTGATGCGTGTGAGTTAATTCGAGGCAAAGCAGGCAGAGTGATTGGCTCATTAACAGGCATGCTAGTCACCTTAAAAGGCTTGCCACTTGCGTATAATAAAGATATGCAAGAAGACAAAGAGGGTATTTTTGATGCCTTAGATACCTGGCAAAACTGTGTGGACATGGCAACGTTCGTATTAGATGAATTGAAAGTAAATGTTGAACGTACTCGTGAAGCCGCGTTAAAAGGTTATTCAAACGCAACTGAATTAGCGGATTATTTAGTCTCTAAGGGCGTACCTTTCCGAGATTCCCATCATATCGTGGGTGAAACGGTCGTTTATGCAATCGAGAAAGGTAAAGGATTAGAAGATCTTACTATCCCTGAATTCTGCCAATTTAGTGAAGTAGTGGGAGATGATGTTTACGAGATTCTTTCCCTCCAATCTTGCTTAGACAAACGTTGTGCAAAAGGCGGTGTATCGCCATTGCGTGTTGCCGAAGCTATTGCAGAAGCCAAAACAAGATTTGCTTAATCATATTTTAACGCGCATATCACAATTGGATTTCACAAGACTCCCTTGCAATCCACTGAATAGCCCCAATTATGACTAGCAACACTTAAATAAGATGATAAAAACAAAAAGTGCGGGAAAAACTACCGCACTTTTTCTTTCAATTAGGAATGATCAATGACCAATCAACAAGACTATACTCAAGACAATGACAAGCTTTACCGTTATCTTTTCCAAAATCGTGCGGTTCGTGGGGAATGGGTTCGTTTAAATAAAACATTTACTGATACATTAAATACCCATCACTATCCTAAAGCAGTACAGGATTTATTGGGTGAAATGATGGTGGCGACTAATTTGCTTACTGCCACACTAAAATTTGACGGCAATATCACCGTACAAATTCAAGGCGATGGTCCATTACGCTTAGCATTAGTAAATGGCAATGATCAACAACAAATCCGCGCCCTTGCTCGAGTGGATGGCAACATCACTGAAAATATGAGTCTGCATAATATGATTGGTAAAGGGGTATTGGTCATTACTATTGCACCAAAAGAAGGCGAACGCTATCAAGGTGTAATTAGCTTGGATAAACCGACAATCACAGAATGCTTAGAAGATTATTTTGTACGTTCAGAACAGCTTCAAACTCAATTAATTATTCGTACTGGTGAATATGAAGGAAAACCAGTGGCAGCAGGTATGCTATTACAGATTATGCCTGATGGTTCTGGTACACCAGAAGATTTTGAGCATTTAACTACGCTCGCAGCAACAATAAAAAACGAAGAATTATTTGGTCTCCCTGCAGAAGAGTTACTCTATCGTTTGTATCATGAAGAAACCGTCAATCTTTATCCAGCACAAGATGTACAATTTTTCTGTGGCTGCTCTGCTGAGCGTTCTGGTTCTGCATTACTGCTCATCTCTGATGAAGAAATTGACGAAATATTAGCCGAGCATAAAGGCAGTATTGATATGCAATGTGAGTGCTG
This sequence comes from Haemophilus haemolyticus, assembly GCF_003490935.1. Lineage (GTDB taxonomy): Bacteria > Pseudomonadota > Gammaproteobacteria > Enterobacterales > Pasteurellaceae > Haemophilus > Haemophilus haemolyticus_M. Next base: position 250,281 of record NZ_QQGD01000002.1, read on the forward strand.
TGGCACACACTACTTTTTTAATAAAGAAGCAATTGAAAAATTAAAATCAACAAAACTTTAAAAACAATCCCGACGCCATATCGGGATTTTTGATCTACATCATCAATACACCTAAAAATAGGTAATGAAGAGCTATAATTTTTCAAAAATGAGATCTAGTTAACATTTTTTTGCATTGACATTCTTTAGAATAGGCGACAGTTAAATTTTAATCTTAAATATTAGAGGTGACTTATGACAGACTTAAACAAAGTAGTAAAAGAACTTGAAGCTCTAGGCATTTATGACGTAAAAGAAGTTGTCTACAATCCAAGCTACGAGCAATTGTTCGAAGAAGAAACCAATCCAGGTTTAGAAGGGTTTGAAAAAGGTACTTTAACTACGACTGGTGCTGTAGCTGTAGATACTGGTATCTTCACTGGCCGTTCACCAAAAGATAAATATATCGTGTTAGATGAAAAAACCAAAGATACTGTTTGGTGGACATCTGAAGCAGCGAAAAATGACAACAAACCAATGAACCAAGCTACATGGCAAAGCTTAAAAGACTTAGTAACTAACCAACTCTCTCGTAAACGCTTATTTGTAGTTGATGGTTTCTGTGGTGCTAGCGAACACGACCGTATTGCAGTACGTATTGTAACTGAAGTTGCATGGCAAGCACACTTTGTGAAAAACATGTTTATTCGCCCAACTGAAGAACAACTCAAAAATTTTAAACCAGATTTCGTTGTAATGAACGGCTCTAAAGTAACCAATCCAAACTGGAAAGAACAAGGTTTAAATTCAGAAAACTTCGTTGCCTTCAACTTAACTGAGCGCATTCAATTAATCGGTGGTACTTGGTACGGCGGTGAAATGAAAAAAGGTATGTTCTCCATGATGAACTACTTCCTGCCACTTAAAGGTGTAGGTGCAATGCACTGCTCAGCTAACGTGGGTAAAGATGGCGATGTAGCAATCTTCTTCGGCTTATCTGGCACAGGTAAAACAACCCTTTCAACCGATCCAAAACGTGAATTAATCGGTGATGATGAGCACGGCTGGGATGATGTTGGTATCTTTAACTTTGAAGGTGGTTGCTATGCGAAAACCATTCACCTTTCAGAAGAAAATGAACCAGATATTTACCGCGCTATCCGTCGCGATGCATTACTAGAAAACGTGGTTGTTCGTGCAGATGGTTCTGTCGATTTCGATGATGGTTCAAAAACAGAAAATACTCGCGTGTCTTACCCAATTTATCACATCGATAACATTGTTAAACCAGTTTCTCGTGCTGGCCACGCAACTAAAGTAATTTTCTTAACTGCAGATGCATTTGGTGTATTACCACCAGTATCTAAATTGACTCCAGAACAAACTAAATACTACTTCTTATCTGGTTTCACTGCAAAATTAGCAGGTACTGAACGTGGTATTACTGAACCAACTCCAACTTTCTCAGCATGTTTTGGTGCAGCATTCTTAACCCTTCACCCAACTCAATATGCTGAAGTGTTAGTAAAACGTATGCAAGCAGCGGGTGCTGAAGCTTACTTAGTGAATACTGGTTGGAATGGCACAGGCAAACGTATCTCAATCAAAGATACTCGCGGAATCATTGATGCAATCTTAGATGGCTCAATTGAAAAAGCTGAAATGGGCGAATTGCCAATCTTCAACTTAGCAATTCCTAAAGCATTACCAGGTGTAGATTCTGCGATCTTGGATCCTCGTGATACTTACGCAGATAAAGCACAATGGCAATCAAAAGCTGAAGACTTAGCCGGTCGCTTTGTGAAAAACTTTGTTAAATATGCAACTAACGAAGAAGGCAAAGCTTTAATTGCAGCTGGTCCTAAAGCTTAATTAAAAATACTAAAAATATTAACCGCACTTTGGGTGACTGAAGTGCGGTCATTTTTTATCTGTTTTCAAGCTGATAAATGTATTCAAAAATTTACAAAAATCCAGTAAAATCACCGCGTTTTAAATTTCGTCAATTAAAAGGACAATGCAATGCTTAACCAAATTAAAAAAGATGCTCAAGATCGTATGGAAAAAAGCCTTGAAGCATTAAAAGGCCATATTTCGAAAATCCGTACAGGTCGTGCACAACCGAGTTTACTTGATGCAATTCAAGTGGAGTATTATGGTGCAGCGACCCCTCTTCGCCAATTAGCAAACGTAGTGGCAGAAGATGCGCGTACTTTAGCTGTAACTGTTTTTGATCGTTCTTTAATCTCTGCGGTAGAAAAAGCAATTTTAACCTCAGATTTAGGTTTAAACCCATCTTCAGCGGGTACCACAATCCGTGTTCCACTTCCGCCATTAACAGAAGAACGTCGTCGCGATTTAATCAAAATTGTAAAAGGCGAAGGTGAACAAGGTAAAGTTGCGGTTCGTAATGTGCGTCGTGATGCGAATGATAAAATCAAAGCATTATTAAAAGACAAAGAAATTAGCGAAAACGAACAACATAAAGCAGAAGAAGAAATCCAAAAAATCACAGATATTTACATTAAAAAAGTAGATGAAGTATTAGCGGATAAAGAAAAAGAATTAATGGATTTCTAATCATAAAAAATGCAAAAGGCAGACAGTTTTGTCTGCCTTTATTTTATTAGGTATGCGAATTTAAACGTACCAATGAACATATCATCAACAAAAGTGCGGTAAAGTTTCTATGCAAAAACAAAACATTGTCATTCTTGGTTCAACGGGATCAATCGGTAAGAGCACCCTTTCGGTTATCGAAAATAACCCTCAGAAATATCATGCATTTGCACTCGTCGGCGGAAAAAATGTAGAAGCAATGTTTGAACAATGTATCAAATACCGACCGCACTTTGCGGTTCTTGATGATGTAAATGCGGCTAAAATTTTACGTGAGAAATTAATTGCGCATCATATTCCAACGGAAGTATTAGCAGGACAACAAGCTATTTGTGAACTTGCAGCACATCCAGATGCAGATCAGATAATGGCGTCGATTGTTGGTGCTGCAGGATTGTTACCTACTCTTTCAGCGGTTAAAGCGGGTAAACGGGTATTACTGGCAAATAAAGAATCATTGGTAACCTGCGGACAGCTTTTTATTGATGCCGTAAAAAACTATGGTGCGAAGCTTTTACCAGTAGATAGTGAACATAATGCTATCTTTCAATCGTTACCGCCAGAAGCACAAGAAAAAATTGGTTTTTGCCCACTTTCTGAATTAGGTGTAAGTAAAATTATACTCACTGGTTCTGGCGGGCCATTCCGTTACATACCACTTGAACAATTCACCAACATCACACCAGAACAAGCGGTTGCACACCCTAATTGGTCTATGGGTAAAAAAATCTCTGTCGATTCAGCTACAATGATGAATAAAGGCTTAGAATACATTGAGGCTCGCTGGCTTTTCAACGCAAGTGCGGAAGAAATAGAAGTCATTATTCATCCACAATCGATTATTCATTCTATGGTGCGTTATGTTGACGGCTCAGTCATTGCTCAAATGGGAAATCCAGATATGCGTACACCAATTGCAGAAACTATGGCATATCCTCACCGCACTTTTGCTGGAGTAGAACCTCTCGATTTCTTTAAAATCAAAGAGCTGACCTTTATTGAACCTGATTTTAATCGCTATCCAAATTTAAAACTCGCTATTGATGCCTTTGCTGCGGGTCAATATGCGACAACAGCAATGAATGCAGCTAATGAAATTGCTGTACAAGCATTTTTAGATCGTCAAATTAGCTTTATGGATATTGCTAAAATTAATTCGAAAACAATTGAGAAAATTTCGCCTTATACTATTCAAAATATTGATGATGTACTCGAAATTGATGCGCAAGCAAGAGAGATTGCGAAAACGCTAATTGGTAAATAGGCCTAGAATAACTAGGTCTAGTTTATTCGATTTAATGAAATACAAATTCCAAGATGCACATATAGGCTGCAATACAAAATAAAATAATCGCCAATAATTTTCTTGTTAAAGCTGGATTCATTAATCCGCGCAATTTCATTGAGAAGAAACTCATCCCAAATGAACCCAAGGTAACGACACCAACTACAAGAAAATTTACATATCCTAATTGGCCACTTAGACTGACATCATAAGGGAAGACCCTTGTGAGATAGCCATATAAATTACCAATACCGCCAATAATCATCATGTAATTCGTATAAACGGCAATTTGTTGTGTTTTTACCCCTTTTAATTGGCCAACAAGCGGAGCAAGGATAGAGCCGCCTCCAATACCTGTAATACCCGCTATTAAACCTCCTCCGCAGCAACTAATACTACCTTTAGCTCGTTCTATAGGAGACATATTAAGCACTTCTATTTGTATTCTCGATCTGTTTAAAAATGTTTTAATCGCTAGTACACTCAAACTTACTGTAAAAATTAAACTAATTATCGCTGTAGAAAAATAAAAACTTAATTCAAAACCAATTTGTACACCAATAATCATCGCTATAGACCATAAAATCATATTGATATGATCAATTTTAATTTTTTGCTTATGGAAAAATAATAAGTTAATCAATGCGGTACACATCACAATGGTGAGAGATGTAGCTGAAATAACTTGAATCGGCAATTCAGGAAATAATGTACGTAAAATTGGCACCATCAATACCCCACCACCAATACCAAAAATAGCAGAAACCATATTGGTACAAATACCGCAAATCAGTAAGATAAAAATTGTACTAATTGCCATTTCTACTCCTATCAAGAAAATCAACTTAATAATGTATTCTAATTGTGGCGTAAGGAGATGAGCATATCTTATGATCAGCATCATATACACTTAAAAATATTCTGTTATGATGAAAAAAATAGAAAGGATATGATGTATGAACGCATTTCAATTAATGGCAAAACCTACTGGCTCAATTTGTAATTTAGATTGCCAGTATTGCTTTTACTTGGAAAAACCTCATTTAAATCAACGAGCCATGAGTGATGAGGTATTAGAAACCTATATCAAATCTTACATAGAAACAGCCCCTCAACAACAAGTAACTTTCCTCTGGCAAGGCGGCGAGCCAACCATGGCAGGCCTTGATTTCTATAAAAGAGCGGTCGATTTTCAGCATAAATATGCTAATGGGAAACAAATTGAAAATTCGCTACAAACCAATGGTGTATTACTTAATGCCGATTGGTGCCGTTTTCTGCATGATCATAATTTTCTTGTCGGGCTTTCTATAGATGGTCCAGAACACTTACATGATACCTATCGTTTAACTAAAAATAGCAAAGGCACATTTCAACAAGTAATAGATGCACTAGATTTACTACATAACTATCAAGTGTCTTTTAATACTCTCACAGTAGTGCATAATCTAAATGTCCTACATGGCAAAGAAATCTATCATTTTCTAAAACGAATTGGATCGCCATATATGCAATTTATTCCACTAATGGGAGATTATAAGCAACAAGCCTCTGCAAAGGATTATGGCCAGTTTCTAATTAATATTTTTGATGAATGGTACGCTAATGATGTAGGAAAAATTGGGATTCAGTTTATTGAACAATGGTTTATGGCCTATCTTGGATTACAACCTAATTTATGTATTTTTCGTGAAACCTGCGGAGATCAATTAGTTATTGAACAAAATGGGGATATTTATAGTTGCGATCATTATGTTTACCCTGAGTACAAGTTAGGAAACCTAATAGAAACACCACTAGTAACATTAGTTGATAACATAAAACAAAAACATTTCGGTTCAGCGAAATCCTTTCTTTCCGAACGATGCAAAAGCTGTAAATTTCGTTTTGCCTGTCATGGAGGTTGTCCCAAACATCGAACGGTTCAAGGATTTGGAAAACCACATAATCAACTCTGCGAAGCCTATTATATGGCGCTCTCTCACATGGAACCCTATTTGAAAGAATTTGCAAAATGCTTTGGTAAAGCAAAATAATATTATTCATTTAAAATAAAAATTTTGTTACCAAGTTAACACTTTTAAAACTTGCTTATAGCAGATAAAAACAGAAATTTGTATAGTAACCTAAAGTTGTTTATGTATTAAAAGGATATTTATGTCAAGCTCATCACCTTATTTACCTCAAAACTTACAACAATGCATTATTTCTGAAAGTAAAACACTAGGGAAAAATAGCTTAATTTATACTCAAGGTGAAAAACCTAAAGAATTTTATTTTTTAAAACAAGGGTTAGTCGGGCTTTATCATAGCTTAGAAAATGGTAAAGAAACCTTGATTCGACTTTATCATGCTAATGAATATTTTGGGTTTAGAACAATCTTTAGTGAAACAACTTATCATTGTAGTGCAAAGGTATTACTAGAAGCAGATATTATTCGTATATTTCCTGGAAATCACACTACTTTTATCGCAAATAATCCTGATTTTTCCCGCTATCTTATGAAACAACTTTCGAATGAATTATATGACGCAGAACACCGAGTAAGTAATACAGCCTATAAACGAAGCTACGAACGTATAATTGATGCAATTGAAAATTTAACTGAAAGTTATCCCGATTATCCTTGGACCTACCGAGAAGTAGCTGAATTTTGTGGATGTGAAACAGAAACTGCTATTCGTATTAGTCAAGAATTAAAGAAACAAGGAATTCTAGACAAAAATACAAGGCATTTAAGAATCTGCTCTTAAATTCAAGATTATGGTTTTGGGCTATCTATCCAAATAATATTTCAGTAAATAAAGCGCTTTTTACTTACATATAAAATAAAAAAGCTCACTATAAAGTGAGCTTTTCCTTTGAATTGATTTTTATTCCTCAGTAGCTGCTTCAGCAACTTCTGGGCGATCAACTAACTCAATGTATGCCATTGGTGCATTATCGCCTACACGGAAACCACATTTCAAAATGCGAGTGTAACCACCTGCACGTTGAGCAAAACGTGGACCTAATTCATTAAATAATTTTGCAACAGTTTCAACGTTGCGAGTACGAGCGAATGCTAAACGACGGTTTGCAACGCTATCTACTTTTGCTAATGTAATTAACGGTTCAACTACACGGCGTAATTCTTTAGCTTTAGGCAAAGTAGTCTTAATGATTTCATGACTAACTAAAGCACTTGCTAAGTTACGAAACATCGCTTGGCGATGGCTGCTATTACGGTTTAGTTGACGACCACTCTTACGATGGCGCATGATCTTATCCTTCTCAGAAAAATCTTAACCTATGACCAAACTAGTCTTCAGCAATACTTGCTGGTGGCCAATTCTCAAGGCGCATACCAAGTGACAAGCCACGTGAAGCGAGCACATCCTTAATTTCAGTAAGAGATTTCTTACCAAGATTAGGTGTTTTTAATAATTCAACTTCTGTACGTTGTACTAAATCACCGATATAATGAATTGTTTCTGCTTTCAAACAGTTAGCAGAACGAACTGTCAACTCTAAATCATCTACAGGACGTAATAAAATCGGATCAAATTCCGGTTTTTCTTCCTTAATCTCAGGTTGACGAACATCACGCAAATCAACGAATGCATCGAGTTGCTCTGCTAAGATTGTTGCAGCACGACGAATTGCTTCTTCGGGCTCAAGCGTACCATTAGTTTCTAACTCAATAACAAGTTTATCTAGGTCAGTACGTTGTTCAACACGAGCGGCCTCAACATTATATGCAATGCGATCAACTGGGCTGTAACAAGCATCAACAAGTAAGCGACCAATTGGACGCTCCTCTGCTTGACTATGAGTGCGAGCCGAAGCTGGAACATATCCTCTACCACGCTGAACTCGAATACGCATACTGATTGATGCATTTTCGTCAGTTAAGTGACAGATTACATGATTCGGATTCACAATTTCAACATCACCATCATGGGTGATATCCGCTGCAACAACAGGGCCAATTCCAGATTTATTTAGTGTCAGAATAACATCATCTTTATTCTGTACTTTAACCGCTAGACCTTTAAGGTTTAAAAGAACTTCAAGAATATCTTCTTGAACACCTTCCTTACTACTATATTCGTGCAATACGCCGTCAATTTCCACTTCAGTTACAGCACAACCTGGCATTGAAGACAGAAGGATACGACGTAATGCATTACCTAGAGTATGGCCAAAACCACGCTCTAACGGCTCTAAGATCACTTTAGCATGAGTTGAACTAATTTGTTCAATATCTACTAAACGTGGTTTTAAAAATTCTGTAACAGAACCCTGCATTTTATCCTCTCTTTGCTTTTAAGCTTAACTATTATTTAGAGTAAAGCTCAACGATCAGATGTTCGTTAATATCTGCTGATAAATCAGAACGTTCAGGAACACGTTTGAACACACCTTCCATTTTTGCAGAATCAACTTCTAACCATGTTGGTTTTTCTCTTTGTTCTGCTAATTCTAATGACGCTTTAATACGTGCTTGTTTTTTAGATTTCTCACGAACAGCAACAACATCATTTACAGAAACTTGGAAAGATGGAATGTTAACAACACGACCATTTACAACAATCGCTTTATGGCTCACTAATTGGCGAGCTTCTGCACGAGTTGCAGCAAATCCCATGCGATAAACAACGTTATCCAATCTACCTTCTAATAACACTAATAAATTCTCACCAGTGTTACCTTTTAAACGGTTTGCTTCTTTATAGTAGTTACGGAATTGACGTTCTAAAATACCATAGATACGACGAACTTTTTGTTTTTCACGTAATTGACTACCATAGTCAGACAAACGCGGTTTACGAGCACCATGTTGACCAGGTGCTGTATCAATTTTACATTTTGAATCAATCGCACGCACGCCTGATTTAAGAAATAAATCAGTACCTTCACGACGGCTGAGCTTGAGTTTTGGACCCAAATATCTTGCCATTTTCTTTCTCCAACTATCCTATATACGTCTTAAACACGACGTTTTTTCGGTGGACGACAACCGTTATGAGGAATCGGAGTCACATCAGTAATATTCGTGATACGGAAACCCGCTGCGTTTAACGCGCGAATTGTAGATTCACGACCTGGACCCGGACCTTTAACCATAACTTCCAAGTTCTTTAAGCCGAATTCTTTAACAATTTCAGCACAACGTTCAGCAGCAACTTGCGCAGCGAACGGGGTAGATTTACGAGAACCACGGAAACCTGAACCACCTGCAGTCGCCCATGCTAGAGCGTTACCTTGACGGTCAGTAATAGTAACGATTGTATTATTGAAAGATGCGTGAATATGTGCTACGCCATCTACGACTTGTTTTTTTACACGTTTACGTGCACGAACTGGTGTTTTAGCCATTCTTTATTTACCCCGACTATTTTTTGATCGGCTTACGTGGACCCTTACGGGTACGCGCATTAGTTTTAGTACGTTGACCACGTACCGGTAAACTACGACGGTGACGTAAACCACGATAACAACCTAAGTCTAAAAGACGTTTGATGTTTAATGTTACTTCACGACGTAAATCACCTTCAACGGTAAATTTACCAACTTCGTCACGCAGTTTGTCAATCTGCTCTTCAGACAATTCTCTGATCTTAACATCTTCAGCAATACCCGCCGCAGCACAAATAGCTTTTGAACGAGTCTTACCGATACCGTAAATTGCAGTTAAAGCGATTACAGCGTGTTTGTGATCAGGAATGTTAATGCCTGCAATACGGGCCACTATGCACTCCTATTATTTTAACTAATTTGATATTCTGATCTTGAAAAGCCCGTTTTCAGGATACTCAAACAGAATACCAAGGACATAAATGAGCTGAGCAGTATAACTGCTCAACTGGTTCTTTGCAAGAAAAAATATGAATTAACCTTGACGTTGTTTATGCTTAGGATCGCTGCACAATACACGCACAACACCTTCACGTTTAACAATTTTACAGTTACGACACATTTTCTTTACGGAAGCACGAACTTTCATTGCTTATCCTTTTCTACTAAATGAACAATTATTGTCCAAAACCTTTAAGGTTTGCTTTTTTCAACGCAGATTCATATTGAGACGACATTAAGTGACTCTGAACCTGCACGATGAAATCCATAATTACAACGACTACAATTAAAAGAGATGTTCCACCGAAGTAAAATTTTACATCCCAAGCCGATGTCATAATATAAGGAACTAAACACACAAACGTTACATAAAGACCGCCAATTAGTGTAAGACGAGTCATAACTTTATCAATATAACGAGATGTTTGTTCCCCTGGTCTAATTCCTGGAATAAATGCACCAGATTTTTTTAGATTATCTGCTGTATCTCGCGGATTATACTGCATTGCAGTGTAAAAGAAGCTAAAGAAAATAATTGCTACAGCATAAACAAGCAAATAAAGAGGTTGCCCCGGATTCAACAGCATAGATAAGTTATTTAACCACTCAAACTTATCATTTTGTCCAAACCATTGAGTTAAGGTAGCAGGAAATAAAATAATACTTGAGGCAAAAATTGCCGGCATTACGTTTGCCATATTTACTTTCAATGGTAAATGTGTCGAATGACCACCTAAAATTTGACGACCTTGTTGACGCTTTGCATATTCAACGCGAATTCTACGCTGTCCTCTTTCAACAAAAACAACGAAATAAGTTACTGCAAATACAATAGCTGCGATAAGAAGAAGCACTAATGGATGCATCTGTCCTTGACGAGCCTGCTCAATAGTTTGAAGTATAGCTGATGGTAAACCAGCTACGATACCGCCAAAAACAAGAATTGAAATACCGTTACCAATACCTCTTTCAGTAATTTGTTCACCTAACCACATGAGGAACATAGTTCCAGTTACTAAGCTAACAACTGAAGTAAAGTAAAAACCAAATCCAACATTTGGCACTAAGCCAGGTAACATATTTGGTAAACCTGTTGAAATAGCTACTGCCTGAATGGTTGCAAAAACAACTGTCGCATACCGAGTATACTTAGAAATTTTACGTTGACCAGCAGCACCTTCTTTCTTTAATTCTGCTAAAGCAGGAGAAACCGTTGCAAGCAACTGAATTACAATAGATGCCGAGATATACGGCATAATACCTAATGCTAAGATAGATGCACGGCTTAATGCACCACCAGAGAACATATTAAACATGTCAATGATGGTGCCTTTTTGTTGTTCAACTAATTGAGCTAGCACAGCCGCATCAATACCAGGAACCGGAATGAAAGAACCAATTCGGTAAACGATAAGCGCACCTAAAACGAAAAGTAATCGGCTTTTTAATTCACCTTTACCGCTATTAGTACTTCTTGCTTGATAACCTGGTTGTTTAGCCATTTGCTAATTATTCCTCAACTGAACCGCCAGCAGCTTCAATCGCTGCTTTTGCACCCTTAGTTACACGCAAACCACGAACTGTTACTGCAGATTTCACTTCACCCGCTAAAACTACTTTAGCGAATTGGATATCTTTAGTTAAGATATTTGCTGCTTTTAATGTTTCTAAGGTTACTACATTACCTTCAACTTTGGTTAACTCATTCAAACGAACTTCTGCAGTTACTGCAGCTTTCATTGAAGTAAAACCAAATTTTGGTAAACGACGGTATAACGGCATCTGACCACCTTCGAAACCGCGACGAACACCGCCACCAGTACGAGATTTTTGACCTTTATGACCACGGCCACCAGTCTTGCCTAAACCTGAACCAATACCACGACCGAGGCGTTTAGCGCTATGCTTTGCACCTTCAGCCGGAGATAGAGTATTTAAACGCATCTCTTACTCCTCCACTTTAACCATGTATGAAACTTGGTTAATCATACCACGTACTGCAGGCGTATCAATTAACTCAACAGTGTGGTGCATATGGCGAAGACCAAGACCACGCAAGGTAGTTTTATGCTTCGGTAAACGAGCAATTGAGCTACGAACTTGTGTTACTTTAATAGTTTTAGCCATTATTCATTACCCCAAGATTTCATCAACAGTTTTACCGCGTTTTGCAGCAACCATTTCTGGTGATTTCATGTTTGCTAATGCATCAATAGTTGCACGAACAACGTTAATTGGGTTGGTAGAACCATACGCTTTAGAAAGAACATTGCGTACACCTGCAACTTCCAATACTGCACGCATTGCACCACCAGCGATGATACCTGTACCTTCGCTTGCTGGTTGCATAAATACACGTGAACCAGTATGAACACCTTTAACTGGATGCTGTAATGTACCTTCATTCAAAGCAACGTTAATCATATTACGACGTGCTTTTTCCATTGCTTTTTGGATCGCTGCTGGAACTTCGCGTGCTTTACCATAACCAAAACCTACTCGGCCATTACCATCGCCCACCACAGTTAATGCAGTGAAACTCATAATACGACCACCTTTTACAGTTTTTGATACACGGTTTACTGCGATTAGCTTCTCTTGCAGTTCACCAACTTGTTTTTCGATGTTTGACATCTCAATTTACCTCATTAGAACTGTAGACCAGCTTCACGTGCAGCGTCCGCTAAAGTTTGGACACGACCATGATATTTAAAACCGGAACGATCAAAAGCAACAGCTTGAACGCCTTTTGCTAATGCGCGTTCTGCAACAGCTTTACCTACTGCAGCAGCAGCATCTTTATTACCGGTGTATTTTACTTGCTCACGAATTGCTTTCTCAACAGTTGAAGCAGCGGCAAGCACTTCTGAACCGTTTGGTGCAATAACTTGTGCATAAATATGACGTGGAGTGCGGTGAATAACTAAACGAGTTACACCTTGCTCTCTCATCATATGACGAGCACGAGCTGCACGACGGATACGAGCTGATTTCTTATCCATAGTGTTACCTTAATTATTTCTTCTTAGCCTCTTTGATACGTACCACTTCATCAGCGTAACGTACCCCTTTACCTTTATAAGGTTCAGGACGGCGATAAGCACGAATATCTGCTGCAACTTGACCGATCAACTGTTTGTCTGCACCTTTCAACACGATTTCGGTTTGAGATGGACATTCTGCAGTAATACCTGCCGGCAAAGTGTGCTCTACTGGGTGAGAATAACCTAAACTTAATGCAATTGCATTGCCTTTAAGTTGAGCTCTGTAACCTACACCCACCAATACTAATTTTTTAGTGAAACCTTCAGTAACGCCGATAACCATTGCATTAACTAATGCACGAGCAGTACCCGATTGAGCATTTGCTTCAACAAAACCTTCACGCGGAGTGAACGTAAATTGTCCGTTATCTTGTTTTACTTCAACTGATTCATGAATTGTGCGAGATAACTCGCCATTTTTACCTTTTACTGTTAATAGCTGACCGTCGAGTTTAACTTCAACGCCGGCAGGAATATTAACAGGTGCCTTTGCAACACGAGACATTTTCCTACCTCTCTATTAAGCTACATAACAGATGATCTCACCGCCTAAACCTGCTTGACGAGCAGCGCGGTCAGTCATAACACCTTTAGATGTAGAAATAACTGCAACACCTAAACCGCCCATAACTTTTGGTAATTCATCTTTACGTTTGTAAATACGAAGACCAGGACGACTTACACGTTGGATGCTTTCTACAACTGGTTTGCCTTGGAAATATTTTAAAGTAATTTCCAATTCAGGTTTAGCACCTTCTAAAACTTTTACGCTTTCGATATAACCTTCAGCAGCTAATACGTTGGCAATTGCCACTTTTAGCTTGGAAGAAGGCATATTGATTGCAACTTTGTTCGCAGCTTGACCGTTACGAATACGGGTCAGCATATCTGCGATTGGATCTTGCATACTCATTGTACTTTTTCTCCGATTCCAAAATAAAGTGGTATATTACCAGCTCGCTTTTTTAAGACCTGGGATTTCACCGCGCATTGCAGCTTCACGAACCTTAATTCGGCTTAAACCAAACTTACGTAAAACGCCATGAGGACGTCCAGTTTGTCGGCAACGGTTACGTTGACGAGATGGGCTAGAATCACGTGGTAAAGTTTGTAACTTTAACACTGCATCCCAACGATCTTCATCAGAGGCATTGACATCAGAAATGATTTTCTTTAATTCAACACGTTTTGCGTAGAATTTTTCAGCCAATTTAACGCGTTTTACATCGCGTGCTTTCATTGATTGTTTAGCCATTATAACCTGCCTTATTTACGGAATGGGAAATTAAAGGCAGCAAGTAGTGCTTGACCTTCTTCATCATTCTTACCAGTAGTTGTGATAGTGATATCTAAACCACGTACACGATCTACTTTATCGTAATCGATTTCAGGGAAGATGATTTGTTCACGCACACCCATGCTATAGTTACCACGACCATCGAATGATTTCGCGCTTAAACCGCGGAAGTCACGAATACGTGGAACAGCAATTGTAATTAAACGTTCAAAGAACTCCCACATACGCTCACCGCGTAGTGTTACTTTACAACCGATTGGATATCCCTGACGGATTTTAAAGCCAGCAACAGATTTACGAGCTTTAGTTACTAAAGGTTTTTGACCGCTGATTGCTGCTAAGTCCGCTACTGCGTTGTCTAGCAATTTTTTGTCGGTCAATGCTTCACCCACACCCATATTCAGGGTAATCTTTTCGATTCGTGGGACTTGCATGACAGATTTGTAGCCGAATTTATTTTTTAATTCGCTTACTACTTGATCTCTGTAGTAATCATGCAGTTTCGCCATCGCATTACTCCAGTTTGTTAGATAATTTCATTGTTAGATTTGAAGAAACGTACTTTTTTGCCGTCTTCGAATCTAAAACCTACACGGTCAGCTTTATTTGTTTTAGGATTGAAAATCGCAACATTTGAAGCATCAATTGCAGCTTCTTTTTTTACTAAACCACCAGCCTTTCCTAATGCAGGAACTGGTTTTTCATGCTTAGTAATGATGTTGATACCTTCAACAAACACTTTACCGTTTGGTAACACTTTAGTTACCTTGCCACGTTTGCCCTTATCTTTACCAGTAAGAACAATTACTTCATCATTTTGACGGATTTTAGCAGCCATTACATTCCCCTTACAGTACTTCTGGAGCTAAAGAAATGATCTTCATGAATTTCTCAGAACGAAGTTCACGAGTCACTGGTCCAAAAATACGAGTACCGATTGGTTGCTCAGTGTTATTATTTAAAATTACACAAGCGTTACCATCGAAACGAATAACTGAGCCATCTGGGCGACGAACACCCTTCTTGGTGCGCACAACAACTGCTTTTAATACATCACCTTTTTTCACTTTACCGCGTGGAATTGCTTCTTTTACAGTAATTTTGATGATGTCACCAATCGCAGCATAACGACGGTGCGATCCACCTAGAACCTTGATACACATTACGCTGCGAGCGCCTGAATTATCAGCAACATCCAGCATAGTCTGTTCTTGGATCATATTAGTGCTCCGTTAAGATTAAAAAAACACCCTTTCGGGACGAACCCATCCGCACTATTCGGATAGGAATGGCGGATAGGTGGCGGATTCTATCAAAAGAAAAAGAGAAAGGCAATGATAATTTACCTTCCTCTTCTTAACCTATTTACTAAATAACCTAGGTGAAATTTACCGCACTTTTTAGAATTATAAGATATCCCTATACTCTTAAAAATTCATTGAATGAAAAATAAACTGCAGAAAAAATGAAATGCTCGCTTACCTTAGATAAATTCATAAGTTTTTAGATTTGGGGAAATTTTCCTTGCCTAAAAGACAGAGATACCTATCAAGTTCTTTTAAAGAAAACATTTCTAATTTATAAAATCTTCAAAAATCTAACAAAATCTCTTTAAATTTTCTATAATTCTTTAAATCTTTCCTTTTAAAGGATGAAAATTTATCTACTTTATTAAAATAGAGGAGAACTCTCTCTACATAGTTATCATAAATTGGAAAAACATTTGGATTATGATGGCTACAATATTTAGTCGAAAAAGAATAAAAATACCTTTTGTTATCACCAATCTTTATGTTTCCTAACTCACAAACTAATTTAATATCACCAGCCTTTAAACGTTTATCTAGATCTTTAATACTTAAAATACGTTTTGCAATATGGTGAACAGCAAATATATTTGTACTATAAAAATCATTTTCATCGTAAAACTCTCTGATACAAATCTCCTCTTCTTGAGTAGGAAGATCATGTATTAATATATACTTCATTGTATCAAATAAATGGCACCACCAATCCTAATCTGCATCAGAAATAAATTCATTGTCAGCAATCTCATCTTCTGACATTTGGCTTATCTTTCCAATTTTCTGAGCATTCATAAAGTTTATTAGAGCTCCGTTAAAGTCATTGCTGTTTTTCTCACTTTCGAATTCAAAACCAACTGCTTTTGCTATTTCATCTAATATGAGCCTGACATTGCGATGTCATAACTGTCACATATCTATTTACTTTTTCAATAAAAAACTCATCATACTCAGCGGAGAAATCAGCATCCTTTGAAAAGTTAGAGTTACCAGTTATATGGGAAATAAGGTGATAACTCAAACTCTGAGGGTTTTCCATTTTTCCATAGACAATTCCCAATCTATCCATAATTTCACGTAATATTTTAAGGGGCTGTACTAGATAACTGACAAATTTCCCATTTAGGATACAATATCTCAATGAGAAAAAGTCGTTTAAGTCAGCACAAACAAAATAAACTCATCGAACTCTTCGTAGCAGGTATGACTGCCTGAACAGCGCTGAGCTCGTTAATGTAAACAAAAATACGGCAGCATTTTATTTCCACCGTTTACGCTTACTTATTTATCAAAACAGTCTCCATTTAGAGATGTTTGAAGGTGAAATTGAAGCTGATGAAAGCTACTTAGGAGGTTCTCGAAAAGGTAAACGTGGACGAGGAGCCGCAGGTAAAGTAACAGTATTCGGGCTGCTCAAGCGTAACGGTAAAGTTTATACCGTCGCTGTGCCGAATACTCAATCAGCAACATTGCTCCCAATTATTCGAGAGCAAGTTAAACCTGATAGTATTGTTTACACAGATACTTATCGTAGTTATGATGTGCTTGATGTCAGTGAGTTTAGGTCATTTTCGTATCAATCACAGTACGCATTTTGCGGAAAATCATAACCACATTAACGGAATTGATAATTTTTGGAACCAAGCTAAACGCCATTTACGTAAGTTTAATGGTATTCCTAAAGCTCATTTTGAGCTTTACTTGAAGGAATGTGAATGGCGTTTTAATCACAGTGATATAAAATCTCAAATTATCATTCTAAAACAATTAGTTAAAGGGAGTTTAATCTAGTTATCTAGTACAGCCCCAAATTAATTATTGTGAATACTTGAATTTATTGTATCTGTCCATATTTGTATATCTAAGTATATAACTTTTGTTATATATGATACATGTAGTAACCTTAGCAAATTTTAGAGGAGATGCATTATGAAATATTATCCTGGGGAATCAGTACCTCAATCAGGTATCTATGGACAATATTCTGCAAGTGGCTCAAAAGAAAATGAAGTAACCTGTGTTAAGGGCGAACCATTTCCACCTACACCACGCCCTAATATGTATTACCAATTAGTGAGAGCAACTCGTTAATTAGTATAAAATAACGGAATAACTGACTAATTGTATTAGTCAGTTATTTTTTGCATCTTAAATACCTTGAATTTACCTTTAATTTAGTTAAAACATAAGACTCTCGGTTTAAGAGATTCTATTATAAGATGCCCTTCGAACTCTGTAACGCCTCCCCCTAAACCCTAATCGCCTGTCTCAACGTCCGTCCAAACACCTTAAATAAACTTTCAATTTTGTGGTGATCGTTGTCGCTGGTGGCTTTAAGGTGTAGCGTGGCGAGTAGCGAAAACGCGAGGGATTGGAAGAAATGTTCGGTCAGTTCGGTGCTTAAATTGCCCACTTTATTGCGTTTGAATTTGGCGTTGAATTTGATCCAAGGTCTGCCGGATAAATCTAAGGCACATTCGGCGCGACATTCATCCATCGGAAGTACAAAGCCTAAGCGGGCGATGCCGCGTTTGTCGCCAAGGGATTGTTTCAATGCTTGACCGAGGGCGAGGGAGAGGGAGAGGGAGAGGGAGAGGGAGAGGGCAGTATCTTCCACCGTATGGTGTTCGTCAATCCACAAATCGCCGTTGCATTGTACGTTCATGCGGAATCCACCGTGAGTGGCGATTTGGTCAAGCATATGGTCGAAAAAGCCAACGTCAGTTTTGATTTCGTTAACTCCGGTTTCATCCAACCATACTTGCACTTTAATATCCGTTTCTTTGGTTTTGCGTGCTACTTCTGCATAGCGAGGCGGGCGATTGCCGATGTTGCTGACGGGTTCGTCGAGCAGTTTTTCTGCGATCAGATCCCAGTTTAATTTTTCAGGGTGATATTGTATAGTGGGCGAATACCGAGATTTTCCGCTAACTGGACGTCGGTGGCACGGTCGCCAATCACAAAAGATCTGTCAGGATCGAACAAGTTTTTTTGGATGTATTTTTTCAGCAACTTGGTTTTCGGCTTGCGGCAAGCGCAGTTATCTTCCGGTTTATGCGGGCAAATCAGCACGTCATCAAATTCAATGCCCTGCGATTTAAACAGCGCCATCATGGCGTTATGTGGCTTGTCGAAATCTTCTTTCGGGAAAGAAGCCGTACCGAGCCCGTCTTGATTGGACACCATCACAAAGCGGTATTTGCCTTTGAGCTTGAGCAAAGCAGGAATTACGTTCGGCTCAAATTTCAGTTTTTCCAAACTATCGATCTGAAAATCGGTTTTCAGTTTGTCAATCAGCGTGCCGTCACGGCCGATGAAAAGGGTGGGTTGCATATATTCTTCCTCTGTTTGCCTAGGGTAGCCGAGCTACCCTAGGTTAATGATAAGCCTCCCCCTTTGGGGTAGATGATGTTCTGTTCCCCGAAGGGGAACGCTTATGCTTAACCGTGGGTACAGTTACCCACGGGAAATTGCGTTGATGACACTCCGGCACTCCTCTCTCGTCCCCACCGTAATCCGAATGCAATTTTGCAAGTTTAACACTTTGTTTTGATCACACAGGATAATGCCTTGATCTCACAACGCCTTGAAAACGCGCTCGCCATCTTGGAATTTTATAAGCAAATAATTGGCTTCGCTGTGGTACACGTTTTCCACTTGCGGCAAACCTGCTAAGGCTTCGGCAAGCCACTGACGATTGGCTAAAATCTCCTGTACACGGGCTTGCACAAGGGCGATATCCTCTGCCCGCAAGGCTTGTTCCGCGATGTCGGCGCTTGGCACAGGGATGGGATAAGGGGCAATCACTTTGCTGAGAATTTGGATTAACGACGCATTGGCTAATACAAAACCGCAACGCAATCCTACCAAGGCAAAGGCTTTGGAAAGGGTGCGGATGATCTGCACCCCAAAAGGGGGACTAAACAACCAACAATTGAGGTTCAGATTTTTTATGGGTAAACACTACACAATAGCATTTAAATTACAGGTCCTTCAACCGATCCTAAAAGGAAAAATGAGCATTCGTGAAGCCGCTCGTTTTTACCATATCCCCT
Source organism: Haemophilus haemolyticus (assembly GCF_003490935.1). Taxonomy (GTDB): domain Bacteria; phylum Pseudomonadota; class Gammaproteobacteria; order Enterobacterales; family Pasteurellaceae; genus Haemophilus; species Haemophilus haemolyticus_M. The sequence goes on from NZ_QQGD01000002.1 coordinate 269,706, forward strand.
CTTCTGACACATTAGTCGGAACCTGGTTGATACACTTTGAAAAAAGTGGCATAAAAGGGCTTATTCCTTATAAACCATCAGGACGACCGCCGATAAAACCTAAATATGCCAGAATGCCTCCTCCACCCAAAACAGAAGAAGACCACTTGCGTCTGAGAATTTTACAGCTTGAAGCAGAGGTCGCTTACCTAAAGGAGTTGAGAAGGCTCAGACTTCAGGACGAAGCCGAGCAACGAAAATTATCCAAAGGTTAAGAACGCATTATCCGCTAAAATGGCTTTTAAGCTTTCCACGGTTAGCGCGTAGTACGTTCTTTTCCCAGCTTCAAATGAAGCCAGATAAAGACAACGCCCTTAAAGCGGCCATTAAAGACATTAAAGCGAAACATCCTGATTATGGCTATCGACGCGTTCATGCCTGTTTGCCAGGTATGAATCATAAAAAAGTCCAACGTTTAATGCAGACACTTGGGCTTCAAGTGCGGTCAAGAAAAAGTAAGAAATTTTCCCCCTATCAAGGCACGATAGGGGTGATAGCATTGAATCATCTTGAACGCGATTTTACGGCTAGCAAGCCAAACCAAAAGTGGGTAACGGATGTGACCGAGTTTAAAGCAAAAGATGGGAGTCAAGTCTATTTATCCCCAATATTAGACTTATTTAACAATGAGATAGTCTCCTATAACCTCAGCTATTCCCCAAACTGGGCACAGGTGGAGAAGATGTTAAAGCTGGCGGTTAAGCGATAAAATAAAACAAGTGGTAGCATTTTACATTCAGACCAAGGCTGGCAATATCAGATGGCGGCTTATCATTAAATTCTTGCTGAGCACGGCATCATACAAAGTATGTCAAGGAAAGGAAACTGTTTGGATAATGCCGCAATGGAAAGTTTCTTTGGACGATTAAAAACGGAATGTTTTTATGGTCGGGAATTTAACAGTAGAGAAGAGATAGTTGATGCCGTCAGAGATTATTTGGATTACTATAACCACCGAAGGATTCAACTAAAATTAAAAGAACTGAGCCCGATACAATATCGAAAACAATCCTTTAAATGACAGTCTAACTTTTTGGGGTCAGTTCAAAATTCATTGAATTTTAACCGCACTTTAAAAACAAAAAAGCCAATAGATTTACACTATTGGCTTTTATTTTATTACTCTTTGTTATTAATTAAGCAATAACTGCTTTCTCAACAACGCGAACTAAAGTCCAAGATTTGGTTTTTGATAGAGGGCGACATTCGCGAATCTCTACGGTATCACCAATTTTGGCTTCATTGTTCTCATCGTGTACATGTAATTTAGTTGTACGACGGATAAATTTACCATATAAAGGGTGTTTTACCTTACGTTCAATAGCAACAACGAAAGATTTTTCCATTTTGTCGCTAACAACTTTACCTTGTACGCTACGAATTTTATCAGTCATTACTCACCCGCCTTTTCGGTTAATACAGTTTTTACACGTGCAATATCACGACGCACTTGCTTAGCCTGATGGGTTTGTTGAAGCTGACCGGTGGCTGTTTGCATACGCAACTTGAATTGTTCACCTAAAAGGTTTACTAATTCAGCATTCAGCTCTTCAACACTTTTTGTACGTAAATCTTGAGCTTTCATTACATCACCGTCTTAGTTACGAAAGTGGTCTTAACTGGCAATTTAGCAGCTGCTAATGCAAATGCGTTTCTTGCTACTTCTTCAGACACACCATCCATTTCATAAAGCACTTTACCCGGTTGGATTAAGGCTACCCAGTACTCAACGTTACCTTTACCTTTACCCATACGGACTTCTAATGGTTTTTCAGTAATTGGTTTATCTGGGAATACACGAATCCAGATTTTACCTTGACGTTTTACTGCACGTGACATTGCACGACGTGCCGCTTCGATTTGACGAGCGGTTAAACGACAACGACCAACTGCTTTTAAACCGTAAGTACCGAAGCTAACTTCAGTACCGCCCGCGATACCACGGTTGCGGCCTTTGTGAACTTTACGGAATTTTGTACGTTTTGGTTGCAACATTTAGCGTTTCTCCTTACTTACGACCTTTACCGCGAGGAGCCTTTTTAGGCTTGTCGGCAGGTTGTTGTTCTGATTGCGCAACGGCAGCCATTCCACCAAGAATTTCACCTTTGAAGATCCACACTTTAACGCCGATTACGCCGTAAGTTGTGTGAGCTTCTGCAGTGTTATAATCGATGTCCGCACGAAGAGTATGTAGAGGTACGCGACCTTCACGATACCATTCTGAACGTGCGATTTCTGCACCACCTAAACGACCGCTAACCTCAACTTTGATACCTTTAGCACCTAAACGCATTGCGCTTTGTACCGCACGTTTCATTGCGCGACGGAACATTACACGACGTTCTAATTGAGAAGCGATGCTATCTGCAACTAATTTCGCATCTAATTCAGGTTTTTTTACTTCAGCAATGTTGATTTGAGCAGGAACGCCAGCGATTTTAGACACTGCGTTACGTAATTTTTCAACATCTTCGCCTTTTTTACCGATTACGATACCAGGACGAGCTGTGTGAATAGTTACACGAATACTTTTAGCTGGACGCTCAATAGTAATACGTGAAACTGAAGCATTTGCTAATTCTTTATTTAAGAATTTGCGTACTTTGAAATCGCCTTCAAGATTGTCAGCGAAGTCTTGTGTATTCGCGAACCAAGTAGAGCTCCAAGGTTTAACAATACCTAGGCGAATACCATGTGGATGTACTTTTTGACCCATTGCTATTCCTCTACTTATTAACGATCTGACACAACCACAGTAATGTGGCTAGTACGTTTTAAAATACGATCTGCACGACCTTTAGCACGTGGCATAACACGTTTCATGCTAGGACCTTCATCAACGAAGATTTTAGCAACTTTAAGATCATCTATATCTGCACCGTCATTGTGCTCTGCGTTTGCAATAGCGGATTCTAAAACTTTCTTCACTAAAGCTGCTGCTTTTTTGTTAGTGAAAGTTAAGATTTCTAATGCTTGCGCAACTTTTTTACCACGAATTAAATCGGCAACTAAGCGAGCTTTTTGGGCAGAAGTGCGAGCGTAACGATGTTTTGCGATAGTTTCCATCTATTTACCTCTTATTTCTTAGCTTTCTTATCTGCCGCGTGACCGCGGTATGTACGAGTCGGTGCAAATTCACCAAGCTTATGACCGATCATTTCATCAGATACATAAACAGGAACGTGCTGACGACCATTATGGACTGCGATGGTCAATCCAATCATTGATGGAATGATCATTGAACGACGGGACCAAGTTTTGATTGGTTTTTTATCCCCGCTTTCCACCGCCTTCTCTACCTTCTTCAACAAGTGTAGGTCAAGGAAAGGACCCTTCTTGAGAGAACGTGGCATGGCTAATCCTCTTTAATTTAATCTATTATTTGCCACGACGACGTACGATATATTTATCAGTACGTTTGTTGTGACGAGTTTTCTTACCTTTGGTTTGAACGCCCCAAGGAGTTACTGGGTGTTTACCAAAGTTACGACCTTCACCACCACCGTGTGGGTGATCTACTGGGTTCATTGCAGTACCACGAACTGTAGGGCGAATGCCTCTCCAGCGGTTAGCACCAGCTTTACCCAATACGCGAAGCATATGTTCTGAGTTACCAACTTCACCGATTGTTGCAACACATTCAGCTAATACTTTACGCATTTCGCCAGAACGTAAACGTAAAGTTACATAGTTGCCTTCACGTGCGATGATTTGTACATAAGCACCAGCAGAACGAGCGATTTGACCGCCTTTACCTGGTTTTAATTCAACGTTATGTACTGTTGAACCAACTGGGATATTACGCATTGGTAATGAGTTACCCACTTTAATTGGTGAGTTTACGCCAGCTTGGATTTGATCGCCTACTGACAGACCTTTAGGTGCTAAGATATAACGGCGTTCACCATCTTTATAAAGCACTAAAGCAATGTTAGCAGAACGGTTTGGATCATATTCTAAACGCTCAACAACCGCTGGGATGTCTAACTTGTTACGTTTGAAATCGATTAAACGGTAGTGTTGTTTGTGACCGCCACCAATGTGACGAGTAGTAATACGACCATAGTTGTTACGACCACCAGTTTTAGATTTAGTATCTAGAAGAGGTGCGTAAGGTTTACCCTTATGTAATTCAGGGTTCACGATTTTAACAACGTGACGACGACCAGCGGAGGTCGGCTTACATTTAACGATAGCCATTCTCTAATTTCCTCCGATTACTCTGCACTGTCCACGAAGTCCAAGTTTTGGCCTTCGGCTAAAGTTACATAAGCTTTTTTCCAGTCGCTGCGACGACCCATTTTGCTACCACGGCGTTTAGTTTTACCTTTAACAACCACAGTACGAACTGAGTCAACTTTTACTTCAAATAATTGAGCAACAGCAGCAGCAATTTCAGCTTTGTTCGCATCTAAAGCAACTTTAAGTACAACAGTGTTAGATTTTTCAGCATTGTTAGTTGCTTTTTCAGAGATGTGCGGTGCACGTAGCACGCTTAGCAAACGTTCTTGACTCATGCTAGGATCTCCTCAATTTGTTTCACAGCGTCAACAGTAACAATCACTTTATCGAAAGCGATTAAGCTAACTGGATCGATACCTTGAACATCACGTACATCAACTTTATATAAGTTACGTGCTGCTAAGAATAGATTTTCATCTAAACTTGCTGTGATAATTAATGCATCTTCAACTGCTAAATCTTTTAATTTTTGTACTAAAACTTTAGTTTTTGGTGCATCTAATTCGAATTTTTCAACAACAACCAAACGGTCTTGACGAACTAATTCAGAAAGAATGCTTTTGATAGCACCACGGTACATTTTCTTGTTCACTTTTTGGCTGTGATCTTGTGGTTTAGCAGCGAAGGTTATACCACCAGAACGCCAGATTGGTGATTTGATATCACCAGCACGAGCACGACCTGTACCTTTTTGACGCCAAGGTTTTTTACCTGAACCAGACACTTCAGCACGAGTTTTTTGCGCACGAGTACCTTGACGCGCACCTGCTGCATAAGCAACAACAACTTGGTGGATCAACGCTTCGTTAAACTCACGTCCGAAGGTAGTTTCAGAAACAGTTAGTGCGTTTGCACCTACAACTTGTAATTCCATCTCTATCTCCTAGACTTATGCTTTAACTGCTGGCTTAACGATAACATCGCCATTGATAGCACCAGGCACAGAACCTTTTACTAATAGCAATTTACGCTCAGCATCTACACGAACAACTTCAAGTGATTGAACAGTTACACGTTCAGCACCTAAATGTCCTGCCATTTTTTTACCTTTAAACACACGACCTGGAGTTTGGTTTTGACCAATAGAACCAAGTACACGATGTGATAAAGAGTTACCATGAGTCGCATCTTGAGTACGGAAGTTCCAACGTTTAACACCACCTTGGAAACCTTTACCTTTAGAAGTACCAGTAACATCTACTTTTTTAACATCTGCAAAGATGTCAACATTGATTTCTTGACCTAAAGTGAATTCTTCACCTTCAGTACGAAATTCCCATAAACCGCGACCAGCTTCAACACCTGCTTTCACGAAATGACCTGCTTCAGGTTTAGTTACACGATTCGCTTTTTTAGAACCAGTAGTAACTTGAACTGCAGTATAGCCATCGTTTTCAAGAGTTTTAACTTGAGTTACGCGGTTGGCTTCGATTTCGATAACGGTAACTGGTACAGAAACACCGTCTTCATTGAAGATACGGGTCATACCAACTTTACGACCGACTAAACCAATCATTGTAATAACCTCTTAATTAACCTAGGCTGATCTGCACGTCCACGCCGGCAGCCAAATCTAAACGCATTAATGCATCAACAGTTTTTTCTGTTGGCTCTACGATATCTACTAAACGTTTGTGAGTACGAATTTCGTATTGGTCACGTGCGTCTTTATTTACGTGTGGAGAAATCAACACGGTGAAACGCTCTTTACGAGTTGGTAAAGGAATTGGACCACGAACTTGTGCACCAGTACGTTTAGCTGTTTCTACGATCTCCGCAGTAGATTGATCGATCAAACGGTGATCGAAAGCTTTTAAGCGGATACGGATTCTTTGGTTCTGCATTAGACCAGAGCTCCAATAAAATTTAGCTAATAAAAAACTAACACCAATCACAATTCTAACTTCAAAATAGAAAAGGAGGTGCAAGTTACCTGTTATATAGTCTCCAAATCGGAAACATTGTTTAGCGTGACATATCGTCATGCTCGTTTAATAAATGATTACATTAAACGGCTTTCATATTGAAAGCCCGCGAATACTACACAAAAGTTAAACAAATTGCAAGGGATTTATTCAAAGCAAATAAAAAGTGCGGTCATTTATCACCGTATTTTCTCATCGAAAAACACTTAGAAAAATCACCGCACTTAGCATATTAAAATTATTGATGGTTATCTAATAGCGTAATATGTCGTTTCGCTACAATCCACGCACCAACATATCCCATAATTAAACAGCACACTAATAAGAATACAAATTCCCCAACGCCTAATCCATTCAAACTGAATTGGACGGCAAAAATATCCGTTACGTATTTCACGGCAGAAGTAAAATAGCTGATAATAAAACTACTAAAAATTGCAGCAGCTAATCCACCTAATACAGCATAAATCATCCCTGTATAAAGGTAAGGACGAAGAATAAATTGATCTGTCGCACCAAGCAATTTCATCACATCAATACTTGATCGGCTACTGTACACATCAGAGCGAATACTGTTACCAATAACCAAAAATACCGCTATCGTCATTAATACAGTGCAGAAAATTGCCACATGGGCAATTAACCAAGAAAGTGCGGTTAATTTTTCCATCCAATCATTATCCAAGCGAACTTCTTGTACTCCTTTGATTTTATTTAAATTTGTACGTAATTCATCACGTTTTTCTGAAACATTAAATTCGCTCGTTGGTTTTACCATAACGACCGCAGGTAATGGATTATCATCTAGAATTTCTAATTCTTCACCAAAGCCAGACCAGCTTTTAAATTCCTTTAAACTTTCTTGGCGAGAAACATAATTCAGTGATCCCACCCCTTCTTGTTGACGAATTTTCTCTACCACTAAATTCGCATCTTCTTCACTTAAATTCTTATGAAGATAAATCGTCAATTCACTTTCAGGATAAAATTGCGTGGTCGCTAAATGTAAATTTTTCCACATTAAATAGCTCACGGTTGGGATCGTCAGAGATACAGCAATCACCAAAATCGTGAGCAGCGTGCCAAATTTACGTTGCCATAAATCCACCCATACTGCACGCAAAGTATAGGCTGTTTGAACAAAAAAGGATGCATCCGTTGGTCGGCTCATGATTATTCCTTAATAACGTAAATAACCTTGTTCAAGTACAAGACAAGGTTTTGGTTTTTGTTGAATTAAATTAATGTCGTGAGTAGCAATTAACACAGTCATTCCGAGACGATTAAATTCTTCAAACAAATTAAAAATGCCTAAAGAAAGTTCATCATCTAGGTTACCCGTTGGCTCATCTGCTAGTAAAAGTTGAGGTTTATGCACAATCGCACGTGCAATATCAACGCGTTGCTGCTCCCCTCCAGAAATTTGTGGTGGCAAATAGTGCGCTTTATTACGCAATCCTACACGATCTAAAGATGCCATCGCACGTGTATGCGCATCTTTTGGATGCATACCTGCAATAATCAATGGCAATGCCACATTTTCCACCACTGTACGATCTGTTAATAAACGGTAATCTTGGTGAACCATACCAATTTGGCGACGCAAAAATGGAATTTCATATTTTGACAAGCGAGTAATATCGTGTCCGTTAAACCAAATTTGACCCGCGTTGGCTTTTTCCATTCCCATAATAAGCTTGAGTAATGTACTTTTCCCTGCGCCTGAATGCCCAACTAAGTAAGTCATACTTCCCACTGGAAGATGAAAATTCAAGCCTTGTAACGCTGGCTGCGTTGCGCCATGATAGGCTTTAGAAACATTTGAGAACTTAATCACAATTTTTCCTTATTCTTTTTATTCTTCTTCATGAACGAATAATGCCTCAATAAATTCTTTGGCATTAAACTCACGTAAATCTTCAATTTTCTCGCCTACACCGATATAGCGAATAGGCAACTTAAACTGATCGGCTATGGCAAAAATCACGCCGCCTTTTGCCGTACCATCTAATTTTGTTAGAGATATCCCCGTTAAACCAACAGCCTCATTAAATAACTTCGCTTGGCTAATAGCATTTTGTCCCGTCCCAGCATCCAGCGTAAGCATGATTTCATGTGGAGCAGTTTCATCATATTTTTTCATAACACGAACGATTTTTTTCAGTTCGTCCATTAAGTTATTTTTATTTTGCAGACGCCCCGCTGTATCCGCAACAAGAATATCAATATTACGTGCAGCCGCTGATTGCATCGCATCAAAAATCACTGATGCAGAATCAGAACCGGTGCTTTGCGCAACAACTGGAATATGATTGCGCTCTCCCCAAACTTGAAGCTGCTCAACGGCCGCTGCACGGAAAGTATCGCCCGCCGCAAGCATCACTGATTTTCCTTCAGCCTGAAATTTACGTGCAAGCTTACCAATTGTCGTCGTTTTACCCACGCCATTTACGCCCACCATTAAAATCACATAAGGTTTCTTCGTAGTATCAATCACAAGAGGCTGCGCTACCGGCTCAAGAATATCAGCCATTTCTACTTTTAATTGTTGATATAAAAGCTCGGCATCTTTTAATTCTTTGCGGCTTGTATGTTCAGTCAAATTTTTGATGATTTTACTTGTTGTCGGCACGCCAATATCCGCAATCAACAATTGTTCTTCTAATTCTTCAAACAACTCATCATCAATTTTTTTTCCTAAGAAAAAACTACGAAAACCCGCGCCAATATTTTGTTTAGTTTTCAGTAATCCCTTAACTAAACGACTAAAAAAGCCCCCTTCACTTGGCTTTTCGCGAGTTTCAATTTCAACAACAGGCTGAAGCTCATCTTTAATATCTTCAACAATTTCAGATTCAACCACGGTTTCTGTAATCGGAAGCTCATCTTCTAAATTTTTCGCTTCGATGATTTCTTCGACTGGAGCAAGTGCGGTTGAAATTTCCTGTATTTTTTCTTCTTCAACTATTTCATTCGTCTCAATACTTTCATCTAAAAACGGCTTAGAATCCACCGCTCTTTCTACTATCTCTAATTCAGGCTTTTCTTCAACTAAATCATGAGTTTCAAGTTTTTCAATAGATGGCTCGACATTCTTAATCTTTTCTTCTTCAATTTTCGGCTCAATTTTAGGTTCATCTTGCTTTTTATTACGTCCAAATAACGATGCCCAAAATCCGCCTTTTTTATTTTCTTCAGCCATAAAATGCTCTCTTAACTGTAATCCGATAAAAATGTCGTTTATTCTAGCAAAAAATCGTCTAAACTAAGCACAATTTTCAATAAAAATCGAATCTTTATGAAAAAAATACAAACGCCAAATGCAAAAGGCGAGGTTCGCATTATTGCAGGTCTATGGCGAGGGCGAAAACTTCCAGTATTAAATTCAGAGGGCTTACGCCCAACTGGCGATAGAGTGAAAGAAACGCTTTTTAATTGGTTAATGCCTTATATTCATCAGTCTGAATGTTTAGATAGCTTTGCGGGGAGCGGCTCATTAGGTTTTGAAGCACTTTCTCGCCAAGCGAAAAAAGTGACTTTTTTAGAACTAGATAAAACTGTCGCCAATCAATTAAAAAAGAATTTACAAATGCTCAAATGCTCATCAGAACAGGCCGAAGTGATTAATCAAAGTAGTTTGGATTTTCTAAAACAGCCACAAAATCAACCGCACTTTGATGTGGTGTTTTTAGATCCACCCTTTCATTTTAATTTGGCAGAACAAGCAATTAACTTGCTTTGTGAAAATAATTGGCTAAAACCCAATGCGTTAATTTACGTAGAAACAGAGAAAAATAAACCGCTCATCACTCCTGAAAACTGGACGTTATTGAAAGAAAAAACAACGGGAATGGTGAGTTATCGTTTATATCAGAATTAGAGAGAAAATTATGTTAGATATTGTTTTATATGAGCCAGAGATCCCACAAAATACCGGTAACATTATTCGCCTTTGCGCCAATACAGGATTTCGCTTGCACTTAATTGAACCCCTAGGTTTTACCTGGGATGATAAACGCTTACGCCGCTCAGGTTTGGATTATCACGAATTTGCGGAAATCAAACACCACAAGACTTTTGAAGCCTTTTTAGAAAGCGAGAAACCCAAACGTCTCTTTGCACTCACAACAAAAGGCAGTCCAGCTCATAGCCAGGTGAAGTTTGAACTTGGGGATTATTTAATGTTTGGCCCAGAAACTCGCGGAATTCCAATGTCAATTTTAAATGAGATGCCGATGGAACAAAAAATCCGCATTCCAATGACAGCCAATAGCCGCAGTATGAACTTGTCTAATTCTGTTGCAGTAACGGTTTATGAAGCTTGGCGACAATTAGGCTATGAAGGTGCAGTAAATTTGCCAGAAGTAAAATAAACGAAAATAGCGGTTAAAAACTCAATGAGATTTTTAACCGCTATTTTGTTATTTAAATGGCACTTGTTTTCCGAACATTTTTATTTTTACTCGTCCAAATTCATTTTTTATTTTTTCTAAAATAGAAAACTTACGTTGATTTCCGTGCACTCTATCTCTCCCCTCTTTTAAACTGCTTTCAAAAGGATGATCTGGATGTAATACAAAATCTTGAACGCAAATACCAGGTGAAAGTTGTACTATTTTATAATTCTTGAAATGTAAAAAATCCTCAAAAACAAGTGAATCAACCGCCACATCAAGTGGTTTATTTTTTACTAATTCAAGCAAATATTTAGCCCCTTTCGCTGTAACAGTATATCCCGCACATCCTGATTGTTTCACTGTCATAGGATAAATATTTCTATCGCATTTTACAGATTGTGGCTGTTTAAAGAACATTTTGCCATTTGCTTCTAATTTTAAGACATGAATATCATCAGAAATATAATCAATTTCTAATAATTCTTTAGCATTTTCTCCGAGATGAATATCATCTTCAAAGATATTGATATAGTTTAAATTATTTTCTAATGCTAAATCCCATAAAACAATATGGCTTAATGCGCAACCAATTTCTCCATCCGATAACTTGGCTTTAGGAGAACGATCTAATGTAATATTGAATTTTTTAGCAGTTTCTTCAATAATTTCGGGCGTGATAGCATCAAAAAATACGAAAGGAATATTCTGCTTACCAAATTCTTCTGTAATATGTTTTCGGCGTTTTTGCTCGGTCGTTAAACTAATGACATAATTGTGCTGTGCTGTGCTGTGCTGTGCTGTGCTGTGCTGTGCTGTGCTGTGCTGTGCTGTGCTGTGCATAAAAGTTACCCAAATAAATAAAATGTGGAATGATATAAGATAAAAAGTGCGGTGAAAAATCATAGAAATTTTCACCGTACTTCTTCATTTTAAATATTATGTGCTAAACGATACTCAACCAAATCTTCGATGGTAAGCACAGAATAACCAAATTTCTTTGCAAATTCTACAATCTCAGGGGCGCGAGCCATTGTGCCGTCGTCATTCGTGATTTCACAAATCACACCTGCATGTTTAAATCCAGCTAGACGTGCTAAATCAACGGAAGCTTCAGTGTGTCCGCGGCGGGTAAGTACGCCACCATTTGCTGCACGAAGTGGGAAGACATGGCCTGGACGATGTAAATCTGCTGGAACTGCATTATCCGCAATCGCAGTTTTAATGGTTGTGACTCGATCTGCGGCAGATACGCCTGTAGAAACACCTTTCGCGGCTTCAATCGTCACAGTAAAAGCGGTTTTGTTTACGCTATTATTGTGTTCTACCATTGGCGGTAAATCGAGTTGTTGGCAACGTTCATCGGTAATGCACAAACAAACTATACCACTTCCATAACGAATTAATTTTGCCATTTGTTCTGGCGTAATTGTTTCTGCTGGGAAAATTAAATCGCCCTCATTTTCACGATCTTCATCATCTAAAACTAATACGCCATTTCTATTTTTGAAAGCATTAATTGCATTAAGTACGCGTTCTTCAGCGGTATTGCCGAATGGAGATAAAATTGACTGATTCATAGTAATTTCCTAATTTGAGATTTCAATTAAATACCAGAATCAGGGCTGAGAAATGCAAATAAAATGAACGATTTGGGAACCCAATTCGTTTTATTCTCTTTCATCCAGACTTTACTGTCGGCTTTGGAATTTCACCAAATCTGCTGACTTTAAAAGTGAACGTTAGGGCAATTTCGCAGGAAAAACTTGTCTGACATTGACCGCACTTTTAAACGCTCGTGGGCTTTACCACCGGTAGGGAATTTCACCCTGCCCTGAGAATGCGCACTAAGTATAGCGCAAAATACCTAGGCACTAAATCAGAACGTGAAAAATATTTTCATTTAGCCTACAATAAACGCACTCAATTCTTACGCTATCAAGAGCGGATTATGTCAAAAGCAAAAGAGAAAAAAGTCGGTGTTATTTTTGGGAAATTTTATCCCGTACACACAGGCCATATAAATATGATTTATGAAGCGTTCAGTAAAGTCGATGAACTACACGTTATCGTGTGTAGTGATACAGAACGCGATTTGAAATTATTTTACGATAGTAAAATGAAACGTATGCCAACCGTGCAAGATCGTTTACGTTGGATGCAGCAAATTTTCAAATATCAAAAAAATCAGATTTTTATTCATCATTTGGTTGAAGACGGTATTCCAAGTTATCCAAATGGCTGGCAATCTTGGAGTGAAGCGGTTAAAACTCTATTTAATGAAAAACATTTTAAACCTTCAATCGTATTTAGTAGCGAACCTCAAGATAAAGCACCTTACGAGAAATACTTAGGTTTAGAAGTATCGTTAGTCGATCCTGACCGCTCTTTCTTTAATGTGTCCGCAACCAAAATTCGCACCACACCATTTCAATATTGGAAATTTATTCCGAAAGAAGTTCGTCCTTTCTTTGCCAAAACTGTGGCGATTTTAGGTGGAGAAAGCAGTGGTAAAAGCGTGCTTGTGAATAAGTTAGCTGCCGTATTTAATACCACTTCTGCATGGGAATACGGACGTGAATTTGTATTTGAAAAGCTCGGTGGTAATGAGCAAGCCATGCAATATTCTGACTATCCGCAAATGGCTCTTGGTCATCAACGATACATTGATTATGCCGTGCGCCATGCACATAAAATTGCGTTTATAGATACGGATTTCATCACCACCCAAGCATTTTGCATTCAATATGAAGGAAAAGCCCATCCATTTTTAGACTCAATGATTAAAGAATATCCATTCGATGTCACTATTTTGCTGAAAAATAATACTGAATGGGTGGATGATGGCTTGCGCAGTTTAGGTTCACAAAAGCAACGCCAACAATTTCAACAACTACTCAAAAAACTGTTAGATAAATATAAAGTCCCTTACATAGAGATTGAATCGCCAAGTTATCTTGATCGTTATAACCAAGTTAAAGCAGTCATTGAGAAAGTGTTAAATGAAGAAGAAATCAGTGAATTACAAAATAGTCCATTTATTATAAAAGGAAAACATCAATGATCTTATTTGCCGGTGATCCACACGGAAGCTACGATCATATTTACCCTTTTGTGAGAGAACAGGAAAATGTAGCCCTCATAATTTTAGGCGATTTACAGCTCACGACAACAGATGAGCTGGATAAACTCGCGCAACATTGTGATATTTGGTTTATTCATGGAAATCATGATAGCAAAACAATTAGTGCTTTTGATGCGATTTGGGGCTCTGAATGGCAATCACGCAATTTACATAATCGCGTAGTTGATATTCAAGGAACCCGCATTGCTGGGTTAGGCGGTGTATTCCGCGGGCAAATCTGGATGCCACCAAATCGCCCCATGTTTTTTGATCCTATTCATTATTGCCAATATAGCCCACAAGAAAAAATCTGGCGAGGCGGTGTGCCTTTGCGTCATCGCACGTCAATTTTCCCATCAGATATTGAAATCTTAGAAAACCAACAAGCGGATGTGTTGATTTGTCACGAAGCCCCTAAACCACATCCGATGGGTTTCCAAGTAATCAATGATTTGGCAATGAAGATGGGGGTTAAGCAAGTATTCCACGGTCATCATCACGAAAACTTTACTTATCGAACAAAGTATCCCTACAAAATCACGAATGTAGGTTTCCGTAGTCTTGCTGACGCCGAAGGAAATTATTTGCTACAAACGATCGACGATCGTGAAAAATAAATCTAGTCCAAAACAAAAGCCGACTCATTTGAATCGGCTTTTTTACATTCAAAGTGCGGTATTATTCCGCATTATTTTTCGATTTAATAATGGCGTAAACCACACCTGTTGATAAAGCACCAATCGCAATTGCTCCAAGATATTTCAATGGCTCAGATACAAATGGAATGACAAATAATCCGCCGTGTGGGGCTTGTAATGTAATATTTAATCCCATTGAAATCGCACCAGCCACTGCACCACCAATCACAGAGCTAATAATGACTCGAATTGGATCTGCTGCCACAAATGGTAATGCACCTTCAGAAATAAAACATAAACCAAGAACAAATGATGCTTTCCCCGCATCGCGTTGGCTAACGGTGAATTTATTGCGAGCAATCCAAGTCGCCACTGTCATACCAATTGGAGGAACCATACCCGCGGCCATTGCAGCAGCCATTGGCGTATAAACTTGGGAAGCAATTAATCCGACAGAAAAGGTGTACGCTGCTTTATTTACCGGCCCGCCCATATCGATACACATCATTGTGCCAATAATTGCGCCTAAAACAATCGCATTCACTTCGCCCATTGAAGTAAGCCAATTACTTAGCTCTTTCATAATTTCAGCCACTGGTGGATTGATGAGGTAAATCATCGTTAAACCAACAATCATCGAACCTAAGAGCGGTAAAATTAAAATCGGTTTTAATGAAGTCAGGCTTGCTGGCAATCGAATAATCACATTCAGCCCTTTCACTACATAGCCCGCTAAGAAACCCGCAATAATACCGCCAAGAATCCCTGCACCCGCTTCACTTGCCAGCATCCCCGCAATCAAACCAACTGCAAGTCCTGGACGATCCGCGATAGAAAATGCAACGTAACCGGCAAACACGGCAATCATTAACTTGAACGCCACGCCACTACCGATATTCATCAACATATTTGGAAGATCCTGTAAAACTCCTGTATTTTCAATTACATTAAAACTGAACATAAAGGAAATCGCGATCAATAACCCACCCGCAACCACTAACGGTAACATATGAGAAACGCCCGTCATTAAGTGTTTGTACACACCTTTTTTCTCACGACTTTCTTCTTTCGCTCCCGCATTATTTCCACCATCAAAAATTTTGGCCTCTTTAAATGCTTTATCAAATTCTTGCTCGGTTTTCTTCAAGGCTAATCCTGTTGAAGTGCGGTACATTGGCTTACCTTTAAATTTATCTAAAGGTACATCAATATCTGCTGCAACAAATACCAAATCAGCCGCCGCAACTTCTTCTGCCGTAATTTCATTGCCAGCCCCAACTTGACCACGGGTTTCAACTTTTACATTCCAACCTTGTTTTTTCGCATAGGTTTCAATCGCTTCGGCTGACATAAACGTATGCGCAACACCTGTCGGACAAGCAGTTACCGCAACAATATTTTTTACACTAGAAATACCCGTAAAACTCACCGCACTTTTCGGTGCAACATAATCTGCCCCATTGGCTAAGGCATTTGCCAGCGTGACTTCAGGAGAGATCATGGCGATAGCTTCGCCGATAATAAAGACTTTTTTACCGACTAACGCAGAGTTATTTGGTAAGACAGAACCAAATACGAGAACAAGATCTGTTTCGGCTGGTGTTTCTACAATAGAGACATTCGCTTTTTGTGCAGCCGCTCGAAAAACTTCATGTAATAAATAGGCTTTCGCATCGCCTACATTATCTGATTGGGTTAAAAATAACTTCATACTATCCTTCAATCATCGTTATTTGTACTTTTTCTAAAATGGGGTCAAGTAAACTCAAATCACTCACACCAACATTACTTTGAGACACCGCAAAAGCGGACACAGCCGTAGCAAAAACTAAGGTTTCAGATTTCGATAAACCTTTTTCAAAACCATAGATTAAGCCTGCTACCATGGAATCGCCCGCCCCAACCGTACTCACTACATTTTCACATTTTGGTGGTTCGGCTTTGAGTACGCCTTCATTATTAATCCATAAAGAACCTTTTGCGCCCATTGAAATAATCACGTTTTCAATGCCTTTCGCTTTGAGTTGCTGTGCTGCGACAATAATTTCTTCAAGACGATTTAATGGATGACCAACCCAAGCCTCAAGTTCTCGATGATTAGGTTTTACTAGCCAAGGTTTCGCTTTTAATCCAGCGGTGAGCGCAGCATTGCTACTATCAAGCACCACTTTTACGCCAGCTTGGTGAAGCTGATTCAACCAATCAGCAAATAATTCAGGAGATATACCTCGAGGTAAACTGCCACAAACAGCGACAATGTCATAATCTAAACAATAAGCCAAAGAATCAGTCACAAATTGTTGCCAAACTTGTGGGCTTATTTGATATCCCAAGAAATTTAAATCTGTCACATCCGCTTCAGTCTCGGTGATTTTTACATTGATACGCGTTTTGCCATCAACACGGTGGAATTTATCTTCCAAACCGTGCTTATTAAACATTTGCTCGAAATCAGCTGAATTATCCTTGCCCAAGAAACCGCCTACTGCAACATCAACACCTAAATCTTTTAGGACTTTTGCAACATTAATACCTTTCCCTGCAGGAAATAAACCAAGGGTTTCTACGGTATTTACTTCACCAAGTTGGATACGATTTAAACGTCCGACTAAATCATAGGCGGCATTTAAGGTAATTGTTACGACGCTTGCCATACTATTCCCCTAAACCCGATTCAATCACCGCACCGATTCCGTCAATAGCTTGTTGCGCTTCATCGCCCGTCGCAACAAAACGTAAACGAGTCCCTTTCACCACACCTAATGCCACAATTTTCATCAAACTTTTAGCACTCACTAATTGAGAATGACGATCAAGATTCTGAACCGCCACAGAGGCATTATATTTTTTCACTTCGTTTACCAATACTGCACTTGGGCGAGCGTGCAAACCGTGTTCGTTTTTAATCACAAACACGGCTTCAATAGCATTTGCTGGCAAGTTATGATCTTCGCTTACCTCTGGTGCGTGAATTTGTTCCCCCATAATCTCAATAGTATCTAGTTCAGATGGTGGCACCGCAGAAACATTCTCGCCCAAGCCATCGGCAATCACTTTGCCCAATGCTTCAATAGCTTGTTTTGCATCTTCCCCCTCTGCCACAAAACGTAAACGATGTCCTTGTGTTACACCAAGCGCAACAATCTTCATCAAACTTTTTGCACTGACGACTTCACTTTCACGAGTAATATTTTGCACGGTAATTTTCGAAGTGAATTTTTTCACTTCATTAACCAAATTTGCACTTGGGCGCGCATGTAAACCATGTTCATTACGAATCGTAAAGGTTCCCACAACAGCACCTTCTACAGATTGAGTTTCAACCTCATTCTCTGAACCCAAAAGTGCGGTCAAAATTTCTGTTGAATTACCATTGAGTAAGGTTGTTTGAACGTCATCATCTAATAAACGCGCTAAAGTTGGATTAATTTGATCACTAACGGCTGCAACAGTTATCACACCTTTTACGGCTTTGCCATTGTGGCTAAAAATCGTTTTGGCACGACTAAATGCCAAGGCATTTTTCACATTTCCTACGACAGAATCCGTTACCCATAACCCCTTGCCAAGCGGTAATGCCGCATTATTAATCACCTCAGAAATAAAGCGATTTTCCACCGCACTTTGCACCTGCAATTGCCCCGCATTAATCGCAACTAAAGTTAATAAACTTTGGGTATCTACATCTAAACTGATATTGGCAGCAGGGATTTCAAATGGATCAATTGTCTCGCCCATTAAAATCGCACGAAATTCAGTAACATCCGTTATTTTTGCTAATTTCTCTGCGGTATCTTCATCACTCAAAACGTGAGTAAGCTGGCGCAACAAAGACAAATGCTCATCAGATCGCGCCGCAATACCAATCACGACATAAGCAATATTTCCTTCGCCCCATTCTATACCTTGAGGAAATTGAAACACTTGCACACCCGTTTTCTTTACCATCGAACGAGTATCCAAGGTACCATGAGGAATAGCGATGCCATTGCCTAAAAAGGTTGAAGTTTGCTGTTCGCGCGCTAGCATTCCTTGTAAGTAACCATTTTCCACATTGTCTGCTTGAACTAATGCGGACGCTGCCATTTCAATCGCTTGTTGTTTATCAGCTGCGTTAGCATTTAAATGAATGTTGCTTTCCGAAAGTTCTAACATTCTTGCTCCTTAATAATTTAAAAATAAAGCTGCTGGTGAAATAAATCGACCAGCAGCTTGTTGAAAAACAATTATTTAGATGTGCAGGCTTTCAGCAGTGCTTCACTACCTTGCGCAATATATTCATCATTTTCACCGCGCTCTTTGCCTTTTTGCAAATCACGCATCGCATCATAAATACCTTGAGTCATGCTTTGCGAATCCACTTTTTCCCAACAATTTCCACTCAAACGTTTAAGGTTCTCTTGCAATGCTTCCGCATGTAACACGCCGCTATAATAAGCATATACATCAGAATCATGGCCACCTGTATAAAGTTTATCCTGAATTTGTTTCACAGGAACTAAAATACGGCCTAAATACCAGTCATTCGCACCACTTGCAAAATTATCTACAAAGAAATTTTCATTCACGCGACCTTTATATGTCGCCACAGTCGCTTCATAAGCTGCGGCATAGGATTTCTGATCGATTTTATCTTTATCTAGATCAATCACTTTTTTATCGTTTCCCATAAATGGAATATAGTTGGTAACCGATGACCAAGAAGAACAACCTGCCAACATTAACATAAAAAATAAAACAGAGATTTTTTTAAACATAGTCATACCTGATTAAAGTTAATAAAACGCCGCCATTATACTGGCTGAAGGGGATTAAAGAAAGGGCGGTAATTATTCCGCCTCTTTTACTAAAGACACCAAAATCTGATCGATTTTAAAGTTTTCCGTATCAATCACCTCAAACTTGTATTTTCCGTAAACCACAGAATCGGTTTTTTTCGGGATTTTACGTAACATATACATCATAAAGCCACTGATAGTTTCGTAATTTTCTTCATCTGGGAAAGATTCAATATCTAACACTCGTGTCACATCCTCTAATGGCGTTGCGCCATCAATCAGCCACGAGTTTTCATCACGGCTCACAATATATTCTTCTTCGTTAGAAACCAATTCCCCCATGACAATACTCATTACATCATTTAGCGTAACAATACCCACTACAAGGGCATATTCATTCACAATAATGGCAAAATCTTCACCAGTAGATTTAAACAATTCCAACACTTCGTAAAGAGAAAGCGTATCAGGCACAAATAAGGCTTTACGGAGTAGTTTGGGATCAGTCAGCACCACATTTTCATTCTGCAAATACATGGTTAGCAACGTATGGGATTCTACATAACCTAAGATTTTGTCGAGGCTATTGTCACAAATCACAATTTTAGAATGAGAATCACGAGAAAGCGTATCCATGACTTCTTGGCGAGAAAAAGTGCGGTCTAAATACACGATATTTTCACGGGTTGTCATGGTGGAAGTCACTGTGCGTGCTTGCATATCGAAAATATTTTCGATGAGATAATGCTCTTGAGTTTTTAATACACCTGCTTCTGCGCCTGCTTCAACTACGGCGAAAATATCTTCAGATGTCATGCCATCTTCACGCACAGTGGAAATACGAAGTAAGCGGAAAAATACATTAGCAAGCGTATCAAAAAACCATACAAGCGGCTTAAACACAAACATACTGAAATTCATAATCCCGACAACGCGCAACGCCACCATCTCAGGATAAGTAATAGCAATACGTTTTGGAATAAGATCAGCAAATAAGATAAAGAAACAAGTAACCAATACAAACGCAATGGTAGAAGCAGTTGGCTCAATCCACTCGCCCACAAAAGAACGACTTAAAATTTCCGCGATATAAGGGCTTAGTGCACTTTCACCAATTCCCCCGCCAAGAATCGCCACCATATTCAAACCGATTTGAACCACGGTAATAAAACGACCAGGATGCTCTTGTAATTTAAGCACTTGAAGCGCGCGCACATCCCCTTCATTAGCTAGAGTTTGTAGTTTCAATTTACGCGAACCCGCCAGTGAAATTTCTGCAGAAGAAACAACCGCACTAATTAGAATTAAGGCAATAATCGCCAAAATAGTATGAAATAATTCCATAATCATTACTCAAAAATATGAAAGAAAACGACCGCACTTTGCGGCCGTTCAGGATATTACTCTTCGCTGTCAAACCAGCCGCGAACAAATTGAATAGACAAGAATAAAGTAGCTAACAGAAATGCATAGAAAATCCAAGAAACGATTGGATGACTTGGCATGTCATCAGCCGTAATTTCTTTAATTGAGGTTGCATTGCGATATTCATCTATCATCGTAATACGCCAACCATAGTATTTAATTTGCACAAGTTTGTTATCATTACCCAAAGCCTGCGCTTCAGCCTGTAAATTGGCTGATCCAAATTTGAAGTAGAACGGGAAACCCCAACGTGTATCTTCATTGCGATACACCATAATTTTGCCATCGTCATTTTGCGTATTGATGTAATACACATCACGTGTTGGGCCATCAGCTGGATTCGATTTTGTGATTGGGCCGTCTTTATCAACACGTTTAACTTCTACGCCAGTAACACGTGTCACATCATAATGAGGGAACACATAATTCACCACAGAAAACATAAAACCGTGGAATAAAAAAACAACAATAAATAAGAAATATTTAAAAAACTTTCGCATACTTTTCCCTTGTCAGAACTGTGCATTTATTCTACACGAATTTTAAATAAACGCTCGAAATTTTGCGTAGTGATTCGAGCAAACTCCTCAGTAGAAAAGCCCTTTAAGGTTGCTACGTATTCACAGACTTCTCTCGTATAAGCCGGTTGATTTTCTTTTCCCCGATAAGGCACTGGCGCAAGATAAGGCGAATCTGTTTCCACCAATAAGCGATCCATTGGCACATAACGAATAACATCACGAATCGCTTCGGCATTTTTAAAGGTGACAATGCCAGAACAAGAAATGTAAAAACCTAAATCTAACGCTTTTTTCGCAAATTCCATGGTTTCCGTAAAACAATGAATAACGCCACCGCACTTTTCAGCATGGTGTTGGCGTAACATTGAAATAGTATCATCACCTGCAGAACGTGTATGAATAATTACAGGCTTATCTAACTGGTTTGCAATATCGATTTGGCTACCAAACACCGCTTGTTGCTCCGCTTTATTGTCCGCGCTGTAATAATAATCTAATCCAATTTCGCCAATCGCAATCACTTTTGGATCTTTCGCTAAACGCAATAAGCGTTCTGCGTCATAAGGTTCCTCTTCAAAATCCAGTGGGTGAACACCACAAGCAAGCGAGACATTATTAAATTCGCGTAAAGATTCATAAGCCTGCTCAAAACGGCTTAACGTTACACCAATTGCGAGCAAATGTTTCACATCACGCGCGCGCGCTTTTTCCACCACATCTGCGATGTTTTTATGTAAATTTTCATAATCCAATGCATCTAAATGGCAGTGGGAGTCAACAATGAACATAATTATTTTTCCTTATGCCTAAGGCTTGAACACCATAGACTATATATCTTTAATTTATTGCGTTTCAAATACTTCTGTGACTAATCTGGTCAAGCTATCTAATAGCATCAATTCAACATTCACACCATTAATTGTAAGCAAATCTGACCGCACTTTTTGCATAATTTTGATTGCTTGTAATAAACCAAGAGCGGTTTGCTCATCGCTGAATTGTTCGATGCCACGGCCAAGATCGGCAACTTGTCGATGACTATCAATTTCAAGTTTATGCTTTAAACAATCAGAAAGAAAAGCCAAAATCCAATCTACTTGCTGAACATAGCGTTCTTTATCAAACAACGGAAGTAATTCCAATGGCGAACGTCGGCGATAGAACACCCAAAATTGACGTAAGAAGTTTTTACGCTGTTCAATCAGCCCTTCTTGTAACGTTTCTAATGCTAAAAGCGGACGCCCAAGATTCATCGCAAGTGCGGTTAAAATTTCCTGATTTTCAGCCGCACTTTCTGATTTCAACCAATCAAGAGCCATTTGTTCATTAGGCACGGAAAGATTCCACACTTGGCATCGACTGTAAATAGTTGCCAACAAACTTGCTGAACTATCCGTCTGAAGTAAAAAATAAGTATTTGGACGAGGCTCTTCCAATGTTTTCAATAACGCATTGGCAGCCGCTTCCGTTAAACGTTCCGCTCCTTGCACATACACCACTTTATTGCCGTTTTGTTGTGCGTGCTGCGCGACGATTTCATTAATGTCGCGAACTTGATCGACGCCAATATCCTTACCGTCAATCGGGCTTAGTTCGTGATAATCTGGATGGCTATGGGCTTGCATTAAATGACAAGAATGGCATTGACCACAAGGCTTATCGCCTTGAGCCACACACATTATTTTCTGTGCAAGTGCATCAAATAAACGTTCTACACCTAAACCAGAATCAGTTTTAATCAGCACAGCATGATGGCCCAAACCTTCGTCAAAGGTTTGAGCAATTTGATGATAAATTGGCATTAGCCAAGGGTAAAGAGCGGTCATTTTTCCAAAAATTTTTGAGAATAACGAGAGCAATTATACACATTTTCAAACTGGCTTGACAAAATAGCAAAAAGCAAACGTTTACTTTTAATAAATAAGAAATAAATAGAGAAATTTGAACCAAATGGCATTTTTTGTTCAGTTTTATGCTAGAATCTGCGCCCCATTTATTTTTACTTGACAAAAGAAAGCTTATTATGAAACTCAAAGTAAGAAAAGGTTTAATTTTTTTCTTGATTACATTTAGTTTGTTTATCCCTCGTTTTAGTTTTGCATATCCTGAATTTTTTGAAAAATATTGGAATGAGCGGGGAATTCTGCATCGAGGTGAAGGATTTCACGAAACTGTATTTTATTCATTAGAAGATATGCTAAATCCAAATTCGGTGGCTTGGCGTCGTATTCCCAAACAAGTTATTGATTATGCAAATTCTGACGACTGTAATGATAATCCTAAAGATGGTTGTAAACTATTCGGCTCTAATACTTACGAAAGAAAATGGTACTTTACAGATTTAGAGGAGAATAGATCTGGAGCAGAACAAGAAGGGGAGTGGTATGATTTTAATGCACCATATGCGAAACATTTTATGAATTCTTTCCGAGAAAATGCCCCTTGCGATTGGTGTTTACCCGTTTTGTATCAGTCTTATCTATATGATAACGATGAAGCAGGAAAAACAAGCCGACCATTAAATGCGTTAATCAATAACAGGGTATATGATTTTAATGTACTTGCTATTGACAACTATCGATTTAAGTTTCCAGGTGAAACAAGAGGATTGACTCTCACAGTGAAAAACCAAAGTGAAGTGCGCGGCGCCACCCTTCAGTTATTAAAAATGGTTTTACAAGATTCTCTTTGGGAGCCGCGTTTTGATTCCGATGTATATAACTTAGAGACACAAAATGCCAATATTCGCTTTAATAGCACCAATACAAGATTAACCGTGCATGAAAATTATCAAGGTGACGGCTCTCGCTTTTTCATTAAATTTAATCCAAAAGAAGCTACTCAACCTGTTTTAACCTTTGATAAAGATGTGACAGGAACGTCTAATATCATTTTTGAAACGCCAATTGAAGACTTAAAAAGTCTAGACGGGCATCAAATTATCAAAGTAAATGGCACAGCAGATAAACGCGCATTCCGTCTTTCTGGCAAACACCAAAAGGGAATTTATACACTCTCTTTACAACAACGCCCAGAGGGCTTTTTTACCAAAGTGCAAGAACGCGATGATATTGCGATTTATGCACAACAGGCTCAGGCAGCCAATACCTTATTCAACCTACGTTTGAATGACAAATATAGCGATATTTTTGACCACACTTTACCACGTAAAGCACTATGGGTACGTTTGCTTAACGGACATTCAAGCCAACATGTACAAGGTAAAATAGCGCCAGTAGAAGGAAACCATAAAGGTATACAACTTGGTGGCGATGTTTTCTCCTTACAGAATCAAGACTACCAACTTTCCTTTGGCTTAATGGGTGGGCAAGCAGAACAACGTAGCACTTTCCGTAACCCAGATACAGACAATCTTACAACAGGAAATATGAAAGGCTTTGGTGTGGGCATTTACGCCACTTGGCATCAACTTCAAGACAAACAAACAGGTGCGTATGTTGATAGCTGGATGCAATATCAACGCTTCCGCCATAACGTCAATAGTGAAGATGGTACAGAACGCTTTACTTCAAAAGGTATCACCGCCTCAATTGAAGCGGGTTACAATGCTTTATTGGCAGAACACTTAACGGGGAATGGGACTCAAATTCGTTTTTACCTACAACCACAGGCACAACTGACTTATTTGGATGTAAATGGCGGCTTAACCGATAGTGGTAATAGTAAAGTGAATTTACTTGGCTCTCGCCAATTACAAAGCCGAGTGGGCGTTCAAGCTAAAGCACAATTTGCTTTCACTAATGGAGTCATTTTCCAACCATTTGTTGCTGTCAATTCAATCTACCAACAAAAACCTTTCGGCGTGGAAATAGACGGTGAACGTCGAGTGATAAATAATAAAGCGGCAATTGAAAGCCAATTAGGTATAGCAGTGAAAATCAAATCTCACTTAACTTTACAAGCCACATTCAATCGCCAAACAGGTAAACATCACCACGCTAAACAAGGTGCGCTGAATTTACAGTGGACGTTTTAAGTTAAGTTGTAACAAAATAAAATCGGCAGGAAAATTTTCTGCCGATTTTTTATTTTAAAAGTGCGGTCATTTTTCGTTTGATTTACACCAATTTTTTACCGCTCTTTTAATTGCCAGTGTAGGATGGGCGTAAGCCCACGCGTATTATTAATAATATTCTTTTTTTCGTGGGCTTACGCCCACCCTACGGGCTTAACCTTACACGCTACATTCAATCATCAAACAAGCAAGCATCATCACGCTAAACAAGGTGCGCTGAATTTACAGTGGATGTTTTAAGTTAAATAGTAAAAAATAAAATCGGCAGGAAAATTTCTGCCGATTTTTTATTTTAAAAGTGTGGTCATTTTTCGTTTGATTTCCACCAATTTTTAACCGCTCTTTCAATTCCAGCTAATGTAGCCAATGTAGGGTGGGCGTAAGCCCACGCGTATTATTAATAATATTCTTTTTTTCGTGGGCTTACGCCTACCCTACGGGCTTAACCTTACAAGCAACATTCAATCGCCAAACAAGCAAGCATCATCACGCTAAACAAGATGCGTTGAATTTAAAGTGGACGTTTTAAGTTTAGTAGTAACAAAAAAAATCGGCAGGAAAATTTCTGCCGATTTTTTATTTTAAAAGTGCGGTCATTTTTCGTTTGATTTCCACCAATTTTTTACCGCGCTTTCGATATCAGCTTGCACAAGTTCAATTCTCTGCTCAGCATTAATCATCACTGCTTTTGGATTATCTTTTACTAATTCTAAATAGCGTGCTCGAGTGCGATGGAAAAAATCTAAATCCATTTGCTCAATACGGTCTAACTCGCCACGTCCACGAGCTCGCGCTAAACCGACAATCGGATCTATATCCAAATAAATTATGAGATCTGGCTCAAAATCACCTAATACGGTTTCTTTCAAGGTGAGCATAAAATGCGGGGCTAATTGACGTCCCCCCCCTTGATATGCCTGAGATGACATATCGTGACGATCGCCCACTACCCATTTCCCTTGCATTAAGGCAGGTTTAATCACATTTTCCACCAACTGAATACGCGCTGCATAAAGCATTAATAACTCTGCTTTCGCTGTCACAGGTTCTTCGGTTTCATGTTTGATGAGATGACGTAATTTCTCTGCCAATGGTGTTCCGCCCGGTTCGCGAGTAAACACCACATCTTTAATACCGAGTTCATGCAAGACTCGCACAACAGACTGATGAGCGGAACTTTTCCCCGCACCTTCCAAACCTTCAATGACAATAAACTTTCCTTTCATATTTTCTTCCGCACTTTTATTTGGCATTTTTCTGACTGCGATACCAACGTAAATATTCTTGTACCGCTTTATTATGTTCATTCAAATTTCGGGTAAATTTATGGCCGCCATTTCCATCGGCAACAAAATAATAAAAGTCTGTTTTTGCTGGATGCGCAACAGCTTGTAAAGCACTCTCACTCACCATCGCAATTGGTGTTGGTGGTAGCCCCTCAATCATATAGGTATTGTAAGGGGTTATCGTTTCCAAATCTTTCTTACGAATATTACCGGTATAACTCTCACCCATTCCATAAATCACGGTTGGGTCAGTTTGTAGTTTCATATTGGCTCTTAAGCGATTAATAAATACGGAAGCCACTTGTGGGCGCTCCGCCGCAATCCCCGTTTCTTTCTCCACAATAGAAGCCAAAATCAGCATCTGATACGGATCCGCTAATGGGAGGTTTTCATCACGTTCATTCCACGCTTTATCTAAGGCTTTTTGTAGACGAGTCGTTGAACGTTTTAATAATTCAAGATCTGTTGAGTTTGGCGTGTAATTATAGGTATCTGGATACAACCACCCATCCATGTTATTCCATTCGTAAACGGCTTTTGCAATGGCTGGAATATCCAATAACGCCATAATTTCTTTATCACTTTTACCTTGCAAGGTTTGTTTTAAGTGCGGTGCGTTTTCAAGGTTTTTACGCCATTCCTTGAACGTTTTACCTTCAATAAACTTCACACTAAATTGCGCTTCCTTGCCGGAATTAATGATATCCAATAAATCTTGCAACGTTTTCACACCCTCAAGAGAATAAGTTCCTGCTTTTATTTTATTTAGCTCAGGTTTCAACTTCAGTAAATAAGGTAATAATTTCCCATCATCAATTAACTTTTCTTGCTCAAAAAGTGCGGCTAATTTTGAACCTGTTGTGCCACGTTCAATAGTTAAAAGCTGATCTGCCTGCACATTTACTGGTGTTTTGACAAATTCAGTAATTTTGTAATAAGCAAAACTTGCCACGCCCGCTAAAATCAAAATTAAAAGTAAAATCGCAATTAAAAATTTCTTCATAAGCTATAAGAAAGAGAAAATAAAAAACAACAAAAGGGGCAATTAAAGCCCCTTTCTTTTTGATACTTTGTTATTTATTAAAATACTGAATATTCGCTCTTTTACGCAATGCCTTTACCCAATCCTTTGTCGCATCTTGTAATTGAGTGTTCACTAAACGTTCATATGCTTTTTGTGTGTAGGCTTCTGTAGTAAGATCGCCATCACGTGTGCCAGTTACTTCCAAAATATGCCAACCGAACTCGGTTTTAAATGGTTCAGAAATCACACCTTGTTTACTTTTCACAACGGTTTGCGCAAACTGTGGTGCATAAGTTTCTGGGAACGCATAACCTAAACTCCCACCATTTGCACCTGATAAATAATCTTTAGAGTACTTTAATGCGGCATCAGCGAAAGTTGTTTTACCTGCAATAATATCAGAACGAATTTTAGCTAATTGTTTTTTTGCTTGAGCATCATTTAACAATGGATTAAGTTTTAACAAAATGTGACGCACTTCGTATTCTTTACCTGTAACTTTTTGTGCGGTGCCTTGTGATTTTGCCTCATCCAACATTTTTTGACCAAGTGCAACCACTTCTTCACGCGTCACATCAATACTTTCTTGAATAGCTTTGTTACGTACAGCCCCCATCACCATTTGATTGGCAATTTGCTGACGGAATGTATTTAATGAGATGCCTTGATAATCCAGTGCATCTAAAAATTGACCATAAGTTAAGCCATTTCTAGCTGCAGTGTCTTCCACAATATGATCAATTTCACGCGGATCAATTTTTACACCTGATTCTTGAATTGCTTTCTGCACTAAAATATCATCAATAATTTTATCAAGTGCGCTTTGGCGATTGCCTTTTTTGCCCATATTGGCACGTACTTGACTTTCTAATACAGGAATACCATCCACTGTCGCTACGACACGTTCCTCAGCTTGTGCCATAGAAGAAAAAGCGACACATCCCAAAGCAACCAATAAAAAAGATCTTAAAACAAATTTTTTCATTTTCATCTCATCCAAAAAGAGTCAATAACGTTGGTTAGAGTAACAATTCTACTGAAGGTTCACAATAGGCAAAATTTATTTCCCTAAGATAGCAACTTCGTAACAGCCATCTTGTTTTTCAGTACGAACTTGTACAAGTTCATCACGGCTTGTTGGCACATTTTTACCTACGTAATCAGCGCGAATGGGTAATTCACGATGGCCACGATCAACAAAAATCACTAATTCAATTTTTGCAGCACGACCAAAATCAGTAAGTGCATCCATTGCCGCTCGAATGGTTCGACCAGTAAACAGCACATCATCAACCAAAATGACGGTTTTATCTTGAATATTCAAATATTGTGATGAACCACTATAAACTGGCATTTTATCTTCCTGATCAACTAAAGTTAAATCATCGCGATAAAAGGTGATATCCAGTTCCATTGAAGGTAAATTTATACCACTTAACTCTTCAACTCGACGTTGTAATAATTCGGCAATTTCCGCACCACGGCGTTTAATCCCAACAATAACAAGATCATCCAAAGATTGATGCTTTTCAATAATTTCGTGAGAAATACGCGAAATCGTGCGAAGAAAACGATCATGGTCGATAATAATTTTTTCCATTTTTCCCAGCTTTATCAATAATGTTTTAATGCGCAAAGTATAAAGAAAATACGCCTAAAAAGCGATGGTATTTGCACCATTTTTATCCTTCGTTATACTATCCAAAACATTCCATCAAAGGAAATAAAATTATGCGCTACTCCATTCAAGATTTCATCCAACTCATTGCCCAACTTCGTAATCCAAATGGCGGATGCCCTTGGGATTTAAAACAAAATTATGAATCCATGATTCCCTGCTTAACGGAAGAAACTTACGAAGTAATTGAAGCGATTGAGAAAAAAGATATACCAAATTTACGCGAAGAATTAGGAGATTTATTGTTACAAGTCGTTTTCTTCAGCCAGCTTGCTACGGAAGATAAATACTTTACTTTTGATGATGTATTGCAAGATGTTGCTGAAAAAATTGTGCGCCGTCATCCCCACGTTTTTGGTGATGCAAAAGCGGGGGACGAAACAGAAGCCCTTTCCCGTTGGAACGAAATGAAAGCCAAAGAAAAACAAGGTAAAAGTGAAGAAACCTCTATTTTAGATAATGTGCCCCGTGCTTTACCTTCTCTTACGCGAGCAGTAAAATTACAAAAACGTTGTTCAAAAGTAGGATTTGATTGGGAAGAAATTTCACCCGTATTTGACAAAGTGCGGGAAGAATTAGAAGAAGTTCAAGCTGAAACTAACCGCACTTCGATTGAACAAAATAAAGTGGAAGAGGAAATGGGTGATTTATTGTTCTCAACCGTCAATCTTGCTCGCCACTTAAAATGTGATCCTGAAGATGCATTACGGAAAGCGAATTTAAAATTTGAACGTCGTTTTCGAGCAGTAGAACAAGCGGTTCAACAACAAGGTAAGCAAGTTAATGATGTGCCACTTATTGAGTTAGATTTGTTGTGGGATGAAGTGAAAAAACAAGAAAATTAATTGAGAAGTGCGGTAAAAATTTCTCTCATTTTTACCGCACTTTCTTCGTTAAAGTTGCTGAATATCCAATGCCATTTGGTCTAACATTTCATAACGTTTACGATACATAGAACGTTTTTTACTTGCGATATCTTCTAACTGTTTGCGTTCAATATGCAAAGGTAATTGCCAATAATTATGGCGATATTCTCCTTGGTTTTCTTGCCAAAATTCATCGTAATTAAACAAAATCTTACTGCGCGCAGAAAGACGATATTTTCCTTGCGCTTTGTGTGGAATGCCCACTAACTCACATTGCCATTTTTCAGCAAGCATTTTGAACGCATTGACTAACAGAAACATTGGACGCATACCGTGCAATGCTTTTGTCGCTTGTTTTATAAGCTCTTGAGCATTGTCACTTGAGGGGCCTTGAATCGAGGCGATAAGCAATTTATTCGGGCTTAAAAAAGTGAAAGATGCATCATATACTCGCTCATCATGTTGATTACGAATATTAATAGAAAAATACCCTTCAAAGGGATCGATATGATTGATACTTAAAGATAAACGCAAATCATCGGTTAATTGCGTTAGCACAATATATTGTTGAGCTAATAATTGTTGGCAAAGCGAACGCCTCATTTTTTTTTCTGCCAAACGTAAATTCTCGGTAATCGCTGTTAAACGTTCAGCAGCAGAAAAGCGTTTATCGCAAAAAGTAGTCAGCATTGTATTGATACGATAATAATCTTGTGTAAATAAAGGCTGCCATTGAGTTTCTGTATTAAGAAAATTTACTAATTGGCGGCATTGCTTTTGATACAACCACTTATAGCCATAATAGCGTAATTTTTCCCGCACTTGTTTGAGAAAAGGGCGATCCTTGGAATAAGGATACATTTGAACATAAGTGGGGAAAATAAAATTATTTTTCGTGGACATAACTCAATATTTTGTGAAATTTAATAAAATTGTCAGTCATTTTAGCGATTATCACTGCATTTGCCAAAATTCTTTTTTGTTTAAAACCCACTTTATAACTCAGATTTTGTTATAATCTTTTCCTTGAATTCCTTTTTCCCTACCCCAATATTTACCCAAATTATCGGAAAGAATTAAGAGAGATAAATTATGGCGAAGAATACCCAACGTACGATGCCCGTATTGCCATTACGCGACGTCGTCGTTTTCCCTTATATGGTAATGCCACTTTTTGTAGGGCGTGCAAAATCAATTAATGCCCTTGAAGAAGCGATGAACGATGATAAACAGCTTCTTTTGGTATCTCAAAGAGAAGCAGATTTGGAAGAACCTACCCCTGAAGATTTATTTGATGTGGGTACCATTGCTAACATTATTCAATTACTAAAATTACCTGATGGCACAGTGAAAGTGCTAGTTGAAGGTCAAAACCGCGCGAAAATTAACAGCCTTGAAGATGGCGAAAAGTGCTTTTCCGCAAAAATTACCCCTATCGAAACCACTTATGGTGATGAGAAAGAGTTAGATGTTGCGAAAAAAGCGGTACTTTCTGAATTCGAAAATTATCTCACCTTAAATAAAAAAATCCCTGCAGATGTATTAAATGCACTTCATCGTCTTGGTGATGCAGATCGCTTATCAGACACAATGGCTGCGCATTTACCGGTAAGTGTTCGCCATAAACAAAGCGTGTTGGAACTTGCTAACGTGCAAGACCGCTTAGAATATCTGCTTGGCATGATGGAATCAGAAGCGGACATTCTTCAAGTTGAAAAACGCATTCGCGGTCGTGTAAAAAAACAAATGGAGAAAAGCCAACGTAACTATTATCTAAGCGAACAAATTAAAGCCATTCGCAAAGAAATGGATAGTGGTGAAAACGAAGATACGATTGATGAAGTGGAACAACTTCGTCAAAAAGTAGAAGCGGCTGGCATGCCTGCGGACGTACGCGATAAAGTGGAAAATGAGCTACAAAAACTCAAAATGATGTCAGCCATGTCTTCTGAAGCGACCGTTGTTCGTAGCTACATTGAATGGATGATCCAAGTGCCTTGGCATCAACGTTCTAAAGTGAAAAAAGACATTTCGAAAGCACAACAAGTATTAGATGCCGATCACTATGGTTTAGAACGAGTGAAAGAACGTATTCTTGAATATCTTGCAGTACAAGCACGTTTAAACAAAGTGAAAGGACCAATTCTTTGCTTAGTTGGTCCTCCAGGCGTAGGTAAAACCTCTCTTGGTCAGTCTATTGCCAATGCCACTGGTCGAAAATATGTACGTATGGCATTAGGCGGTGTTCGCGATGAGGCAGAAATCCGTGGTCACCGTAAAACCTATATTGGTGCATTGCCGGGTAAATTAATTCAAAAGATGGCAAAAGTGGGTGTAAAAAATCCATTATTCTTGCTTGATGAAATCGACAAAATGGCATCCGATATGCGAGGTGACCCAGCATCAGCATTGCTTGAAGTATTAGATCCCGAGCAAAACACCACGTTTAACGATCACTATTTAGAAGTGGATTATGATCTTTCTGATGTAATGTTTGTAGCAACATCAAACTCTATGAACATTCCAGGCCCATTATTGGATCGTATGGAAGTGATTCGTCTTTCTGGTTACACAGAAGATGAAAAACTTAATATTGCGATGCGTCATTTGTTAGCGAAACAAATTGAACGTAATGGTTTGAAGAAAGGCGAGCTTACCGTCGAAGAAAATGCAATTTTAGATATTATCCGCTATTACACACGTGAAGCGGGCGTTCGTGGGTTAGAACGTGAAATCTCAAAAATCTGCCGTAAAGCAGTGAAAAATTTATTGGTAAATCCAAAACTTAAATCTATCACGGTAAATTCAGATAATCTGCACGATTATCTTGGTGTCAAACGCTTTGAATTTGGCAAAGCCGATACACAAAACCGCATTGGTGAAGTGACAGGCCTCGCTTGGACAGAAGTGGGCGGTGATTTGCTCACGATTGAAACAGCCTCCGTTGTTGGAAAAGGAAAACTCACATTCACCGGCTCGTTAGGTGATGTAATGAAAGAATCCATCCAAGCAGCTATGACTGTTGTGCGCGCACGTGCTGAAAAATTGGGTATCAATTCTGAATTCCATGAGAAACGCGACATTCACATTCACGTGCCAGATGGTGCAACACCAAAAGATGGCCCGAGTGCAGGTATTGCAATGTGTACTGCATTAGTTTCTTGTTTAACAGGTAATCCTGTACGTGCTGATGTAGCCATGACAGGTGAAATCAGTTTACGCGGTAAAGTATTACCAATCGGTGGATTAAAAGAAAAACTTCTTGCTGCACATCGTGGCGGAATTAAAACCGTATTAATTCCAAAAGAGAACGTTAAAGATCTCGAAGAAATTCCAGAAAACGTAAAACAAAATCTTGCGATTCATGCAGTAGAAACCATTGATGAAGTACTTGGTCTTGCGTTGGAAAATCCGCCTGAAGGCATTGAGTTTGTCAAAGTTGAAGCTAAAGCGGCAAAATCACCCCGCCGTAAAGCGACCAGTAAGACAACAAGAGCGGTCAATTAATTGAATGTTTTAGGGCTTGTGAAAACAGGCCCTTTTTATCAACATTCACAGTGTCAGCTAAAATTTCATATTTACACAACGTGAATTTGTACTTTTTCAACTGTTCTCACATTTAAAACTTGTAAATAACAGCATGCTCAAACTTCCTCCACTTTCCCTTTATATACACATTCCATGGTGCGTTCAAAAATGCCCTTATTGTGATTTTAATTCGCACGCACAAAAAGGCGATATACCAGAACAAGACTATATTCATCATCTTCTGAAAGATCTGCAGGCCGATTTACAGCGCTTTAAAGATTCTATTCAACAGCGAAAACTCCATTCAATTTTTATTGGTGGCGGTACGCCAAGTTTATTCTCAGCAGAAAGCATTGCGTATCTCTTAAAAGAAATAAAAACACAGATTGATTTTGAAGATAATATTGAAATCACATTAGAAGCTAATCCTGGCACGGCAGAAGCTGAACGTTTTAAAGGTTATGTATCCGCAGGCATCACGCGAATTTCTATGGGGATACAAAGTTTTAATGATGACAAATTACAGCGCCTTGGGCGAATTCATAATGCAGCAGAGGCAAAAAGTGCGGTCAATTTAGCGAAAGTTTCTGGGCTAAAAAGTTTCAATTTGGATTTAATGCACGGCTTGCCGAACCAAACACTAGAAGAAGCCTTAGATGATCTTCGTCAAGCAATTGAACTATCCCCATCTCACCTTTCTTGGTATCAGCTCACGATTGAGCCAAATACGATGTTTGCTTACCGCCCACCTAAATTACCAGATGATGATGAGCTTTGGGATATTTTTGAGCAAGGCCACCAACTTTTAACCACAGCAGGCTACCAGCAATATGAAACGTCTGCTTACGCAAAAGCTGGTTTTCAATGTAAACATAATTTGAATTATTGGCGGTTTGGGGATTATTTAGCCATTGGCTGTGGCGCACACGGGAAATTGACGTTTCCGAATGGTGAGATTACCCGCTTTGCTAAAACCAAGCACCCGAAAGGTTATTTGCATGGCGAATATCTTTACGAAGAAAAAAATGTGCCAGAAATTGACCGCCCTTTTGAGTTTTTCATGAATCGCTTTCGTTTGTTAGAAACGGTGCCCAAACAAGAATTTGAAGATTACACAGGTTTATCGCAAAGTGCAGTGAAAAATCAAATTGATTTTGCCATTCAACAAAACTATATTGTGGAAAACGCTGATTATTGGCAAATCACTGAGCATGGCAAATTATTTCTTAATGAACTCTTAGAATTATTTTTAATAGAAGAATAACCAAAACATGAAATGGTACTGCTTGCGAAAGACATCTGTTCGGAAAATTACACTTGTTTATTAAATACTCTCGTAATAAAGTAACGCAATCGTTTACTTATTAAAATAAGGAAAAGAAATGAATCAATTAGAAATGAAAAAACTCGCCGCACAAGCCGCATTACAATATGTAAAAGCAGATACGATTGTTGGGGTGGGAAGCGGCTCCACGGTGAACTGCTTTATTGAGGCTTTAGGTACAATCAAAGATAAAATTCAAGGCGCAGTTGCGGCTTCAAAAGCATCAGAAGAATTATTACGTAAACAAGGTATTGAAGTATTTAATGCAAATGATGTCTCTAGCTTAGATATTTATGTGGATGGTGCAGATGAAATCAATCCACAAAAAATGATGATTAAAGGCGGTGGCGCAGCGCTCACTCGTGAAAAAATCGTCGCTGCATTAGCGAAAAAATTTATTTGTATTGTGGATTCTAGTAAACAAGTGGATGTGTTAGGTTCGACCTTTCCATTACCAGTTGAAGTTATTCCAATGGCTCGTTCACAAGTAGGCAGAAAATTAGCCGCACTTGGTGGCGCACCTGAATATCGTGAAGGCGTGGTGACAGACAACGGCAATGTGATTTTAGATGTGCACAACTTCACTATTTTAAATCCAGTTGAAATAGAAAAAGAATTAAACAACGTTGCGGGTGTCGTCACTAATGGGATATTCGCGTTACGTGGCGCAGACGTTGTGATCGTCGGTACGTCTGAAGGCGCCAAAATTATTGACTAATTCATAATAAAAATCATAAGGAAGCAAACATGACAAACAAAGTCTCTCTAGACAAATCAAAAATCAAATTTGTATTGTTTGAAGGTGTGCATCAAAGCGCACTTGATACGCTCCATGCGGCAGGCTATACCAATATTGATTACTATAAAAAAGCGCTAGATGGTGATGAATTAAAAGAAGCCATTAAAGATGCACACTTTATCGGCTTGCGTTCTCGCACCCATTTAACGGCAGACATGATTGAAGCCGCACCCAAATTAATCGCGGTGGGATGTTTCTGTATTGGCACCAACCAAGTGGATTTAAATGCAGCCAAAGCGCGTGGAATCCCTGTATTTAATGCCCCATTCTCAAACACTCGTTCCGTCGCAGAACTTGTATTAGGCGAGATTTTATTACTTATGCGCAATGTGCCACAGGCTAATGCTGAAGTACATCGTGGCGTCTGGAATAAATCAGCGACTGGATCTCATGAAGTGCGGGGTAAAAAATTAGGAATTATTGGTTACGGCCACATAGGCTCACAGTTAAGTATTATTGCGGAATCATTAGGCATGGATGTGTATTTCTACGATATTGAAAATAAACTTCCGCTTGGTAATGCCAAACAGGTTCGTAGCCTTGAAGAATTACTCAGTTCTTGCGATGTGGTTTCATTACATGTGCCAGAACTGCCATCGACCAAAAACTTAATGAACGCTGAGCGTATCGCACAATTAAAACAAGGTGCAATTTTGATCAATGCTGCGCGTGGCACAGTGGTAGATATTGATGCGCTCACTCAAGCCTTAAAAGACGGTAAAATTCACGGTGCCGCAATTGATGTATTCCCAATTGAACCTGCGTCAATTAATGAGGAATTTGTCTCACCGTTACGCGAATTTGATAATGTGATTTTAACTCCACATATCGGCGGTTCAACCGCAGAAGCACAGGAAAATATCGGTTTTGAAGTAGCAGGCAAATTTGTCAAATATTCAGACAATGGTTCAACGCTTTCTTCCGTCAACTTCCCAGAAGTATCTTTACCAGAACATGAAGGAACCAAACGCTTATTGCATATTCACGAAAATCGTCCTGGTATATTGAACAAACTGAACCAAATCTTCGTCGAAGCCAACCTCAATATTGCCGCGCAATATTTACAAACTGATCCGAAAATTGGTTATGTTGTCGTTGATGTAGAAACGAATGATGCATCGCCATTACTGACGAAATTGAAGGAAATCGATGGCACAATTCGTGCGCGAGTACTTTACTAAATGACAATTCGTACGTAAAACACGAGGTTTTTAGCCCCCTATAAGGAACTATACTTCACAAGCCTCTCTTGGGGCTTGTGAAAACTGACAATCCCTGTCCCTGATTCCCCCTTAAAAGGAGCTACATATTCTTTCATTAAAAAATTAGGGGCTGACGTAGACTAGCACTCTTGCTAATCTACGTCAGCCCCAAAATAATTATTCACCTATAAAAATAGATAGGCTCCCTATTTTTGACAAAATGGATAGTACAAGAGCCAGCAAAGAACAAAACAACTTAAATAAAGCGAAACATTTTACATTCAGACCAAAGCTGTAAGGATTATTTGGATTACTATAATCAGCAACGAATGAAACTGAAATTAAAAGACTGATTCGATGCTATGTCATCATCAGTCCTTAAGTAAATAGTCTATTTTTGACTAGATCAAAATTTCACCGCATTTTTTGATGTTACCCCACCATTTTCTTTAACTGATACAAATACGCCAAGGCTTGTTTAGGGCTTAAATCATCGGGATCCAGTTTTTCGATTGCCTCTCTTAGTGCATCCGTTTCTTGTTCAAATAATAATTCACCTTGAGTGTGATTGGCTTCACGTAATGCCTGAATTTGCTGATCGGCTGAATCGCCTGATGTTTTTTCTAATTGTGTCAATTTCTGTTTTGCCAGTTTAATAACAGATTGTGGCACGCCCGCTAAAGCCGCTACTGCCAAACCATAACTTTTACTTGCAGCACCATCTTGTACAGCGTGCATAAAGGCGATGGTGTTGTTATGCTCAAGTGCATCTAAATGAATATTGGCAATGCCTTCTAGCTGTTCTGGCAATGCGGTTAATTCAAAATAATGGGTGGCAAATAATGTAAGCGAGCGGATTTTTTTGGCTAACCATTCTGCACAAGCCCAAGCTAAGGATAAACCGTCATAAGTGGATGTGCCGCGACCGATTTCATCAATAAGAACGAGACTTTGCGCAGTAGCTTGATGAAGAATATTTGCCATTTCGGTCATTTCCACCATAAATGTTGAACGCCCTGAAGCTAAATCATCAGACGCACCAATTCGAGTAAAAATACGATCAATCGGCCCAATTCGCGCGCTGTCTGCCGGCACAAAGCTACCGATGTACGCCAGCAATGTAATTAATGCAGTTTGGCGCATATAAGTACTTTTACCACCCATATTTGGCCCAGTGATAACTAACAAATGACGGTTGTGATTTAACTCCACTGGGTTGGCGATGAAAGGATCTTTCAATACTTGTTCCACGACAGGATGGCGACCATTTTCAATTTTTACGCTCACTTCATCACAGAATGTTGGCATCACGTAATTGAGGGTGTCTGCGCGCTCGGCAAGATTGACCAATACATCCAATTCAGAAAGTACAAGGCTCGCCAGTTGTAATGAACCTAAGTGCGGTAATAATAAATCAAATAATTCATCGTAAAGTTGCTTTTCTAATGCTAACGCTGCACCTTTTGATTTCAGCACTTTGTCTTCATATTCTTTGAGTTCAGGAATAATGTAACGCTCTGCATTTTTTAGGGTTTGACGGCGAACATAATGAATTGGCGCTTTATGCGCTTGGCCTTGGCTAATTTGAATGTAATAACCATGCACTGCATTAAAACCGATTTTTAAGGTGTCAATACCTGTGTTTTCACGCTCCCGTTTTTCGAGGTTTTCCAAATATTGCGTTGCACCATCAGACAGCATACGCCATTCATCTAACTCGGTATTATAACCTTCAGCAATCACGCCGCCATCACGAATTAAAAGCGGAGGCGTTTCAATCAATGCACGTTGCAATAAATTGCATTGCTCGCTGAAATCAGCAATTTGGCTGAAAAGTGCGGTTAAAAATGGTGGTGTTTTTTGTTGAACAATCGTGCGTAATGCTGGAATTTGTTCTAACGCTGTGCGCAGGCGAGTGAGATCGCGAGGACGCGCTGAACGTAGCGCCACACGCGCTAAAATACGCTCCATATCGCCAACTAATTGCAAATAAGGCTGAAGTTCATCGACCAAATCAAAGTTCAGAATTTCCGCAATCGCTTGTTGGCGTTGTTTTAATTTTTCCACATCACGAATAGGCTGGTGAATCCAACGTTTCAATAAGCGGCTGCCCATTGGCGTGACGCATTTATCCAATACAGACGCTAGCGTATTTTCTGTGCCACCCGCAAGATTTTTCGTCAATTCAAGATTTCTGCGCGTGGCGGCATCTAACTGAATGCAGTCTTGATTTTGAATTAAGCTAATGCTTTGAATATGGAGTAATGCAGTACGTTGGGTTTCTTTTGCATATTGCAATAAACAACCTGCCGCACTTAAGCCTAAAGGGGATTTTTCCACACCAAAGGCGCGTAAATCTTTTGTGCCAAATTGGCGATTCAGTAAGGTGATGGCTGTGCTAAGTTCAAATTCCCAAATCGGGCGACGGCGTAATCCCTTGCAATGTTCAATCGCAGCCATTTCATTAAATTCTTCACAATACAGCAATTCCACAGGTGCAATACGTTGCAATTCTGCACGTAATGTTTCTTTATCTGCAGGTTCAGAAAGCTGAAAACGGCCAGAGGTCATATCTAAAGTAGCTAATCCAAATTTTTCTTTTTCTTGATATACCGCCGCAATCAGATTGTCTTGGCGCTCTGGCAAAAGTGCTTCATCACTTACCGTACCAGGTGTGACAATTCGCACAATTTGGCGCTCCACTGGCCCTTTGCTTGTGGCTGGATCACCAATTTGTTCACAAATCGCTACAGGCTCACCCAACTGAACCAATTTTGCTAAATAGCCTTCCACCGCATGATAAGGCACCCCAGCCATTGGAATTGGTTGCCCTGCAGATTGACCTCGTTTCGTCAAAGAAATATCCAATAATGCCGCTGCTTTTTTCGCATCGTCATAAAACAACTCGTAAAAATCTCCCATGCGATAAAACAACAAAATATCCGGATTCTCTGCTTTGAGTTTTAGGTATTGTTGCATCATTGGGGTGTGTTGGCTTAATTTATCTTCTAAAATCATTTAGTTATGCCTTGTAATTCATTGATACATAAATAATTTTATAAGACACTTCGTTTTATAGCGTCTTGCTAAGTTTTATGTAGTCTTACAAAATACTACATTTAAATATAGGTTATTTTGTAGGTTTTTATAGGTTGTAGTATAATATACATACAACGAAAAAGCTAAAATTGTCAGGTATTTTATGAGTTATGAGACTAAAAAGCCACTAACTACAAAAACTATTGAAATGATGAAACCTAAAGATTCAGATAAAGCTGATATAGGTGAGTATTCTGGTTTAAGGGTTACTTGTGGGAAAACAGGAGTAAAGACTTTCTTTTACCGATATTCTAGCCCGATAACTAAAAAGCTAACTCAAGTAAAAATAGGCTCATTTCCTCAAACTAGCCTAGCAGAGGCAAGAAAGCAGCTAAAAGAGCTAAAACATATTCGTTTAGCTGGTCGCTGTCCTGCAACCGAATTAAAAACATTTAAAAAAGAGCAAGCTCAAAAAGAAAGCCAGAAACTCTTTTATGTCAAGGATCTGATTGAGCTGTATTTATCGCAATATATTGAAGATCATTATAGTGAGAATGGTCGTCTAATCGTTGGTGCTAGAAAACCTAAAGGGCAAGATGAAGTTAGACGAACTTTATACAATGATGTAGTCATTCCATTTGGCGATAGATTAGCCTCTTCTATGACAAGAAAAGAAATCGCGGAACATATTACAAATATCGTGAACAATCGAGGTGCAAGCGTGCAAGCAGGAAGTGTTCTTAGAGAGTGGACTGCGGCATATCGTTTTGCTATTGGACTAGATAAATTTGATGAAAATTTTGTGAACCCTGCATTATTAGCAAAAGAAACGTTAAAAATGACAACCATTAAACTCACGAATAACAAAGGAACTAGAGCATTTGATCACCGTGAATTAGGGATATTCCTAAAATGGCTGAAAACATCAAGACTAACAGAAAAAATCCAAAACGTATTTCTACTTACATTACTCACGGGCTGTCGAACAGGGGAAATTTGCGCTATTGCTTGGGATGATATTGATTTAGAAATGAAGACAATTTTTCTTCGAGAAACTAAAACTGGCACATCTCGCTATGTTCAGCTATCTAATCAAGCAGTAGATCTTCTTAAAACATTTGATCGATCAACAAAATACTTATTTCAAATGCGATTACAAGAAAAGCCTATCCAACAAAAATACCTTACCGAAAGAACTTGGGGACTTAGAAAAAGTGGGGCAATGTTAGACATTGAACATTGGTCGCCACACGATCTGCGTAGAACAGTTCGAACAGGTTTGGCGAGATTGGGGTGCCCGAATGAAGTTGGCGAGGCTATTCTAGGACATTCAAAGAAAGGTATTGAAGGTACTTATAATCTACATACTTACGATAAAGAATGTAAAATTTGGTTACAAAAATGGGCTGATTACCTAGATGATTTACTAACAGAACAAAAATAGGCAGTTCCCTGCCTATTCTTTAATTTTCTGTTATGAGTAACTGCCGTTTTCCCATTGATAGCTCAGATACAATACCTTCTGTTTCAAGCTGATCCATAATGTGAGCGGCTCGACTAAAGCTAAGGTTAAATTTGCGTTGAATTGCTGATATTGAAATAGTTTGAGTTTCAATTACCCATTTACGCATAATATCAAATAAGGGATCAAGCTCAGTCTTAACTGGCGAAAATACCTCTTCAGTGAAGATATTTTCTTGATATTGAGTCTGTCCACACAGACGCCAAAGATCGGTTATCGCAACTATTTCTTCATCACTGATAAACGCACCGTGAATACGAGTTAAATCTGGAGAGCCTGATCCAGAATATAGCACATCACCTCGCCCTAACAATGTTTCCGCGCCACGCTGATCAAGAATAGTACAAGAATCTACCGCACTTGTCACGGTGAATGCAATACGACTAGGAATATTTGCCCGAATAACACCTGTAATAACATTGCTAGCAGGGCGTTGTGTGGCGAGAATTAAGTGAATCCCCACTGCTCTTGCTTTGTGTGCAATACGCACTATACATTCTTCCGTCTGCTGACCAGATGTCAGCATTAGATTGGCAAATTCATCAATAACGATCACAATATAAGGTAATGGGCTAAATGTATCTTTAGCAATACCTTCCGCATTTAAACGGCAGATTTTCTGATTATAGCTTTCGATATTGCGCACTTAACGGCATGCACATTCAATAATTCCGCCCATTTTGTAGGATCTGAAAGTTGATTGATGATGTTTTTTTCTAGGCTCTCTAGCTCTAATTTAATATTGTAAGTCGTAACTACAGGACCAATATCGTAACTGATCTTGGCATTCGCGATACCAAATGTCGATAGTACTCCGTCCACATCAGGCAACTGTGCATTATAATGCTTGGTTAAGAACTCTATCGGCAATAATAAATTATTTGAAAACATAAAAACCTCTAGATAATAGGTTAAAAATCTAGCTCACTTTCCCAAGGATCAACTTGATTGATATAGATCATTCGTTCAGCAATTCTATTGACTAATACACCATCAATCTTTTCTGTATAAGGATCATAAACTACTCCCTCAAAGTACCAATTTTCACCATCATTTATTATTTCTAACAACATTGATTCTTCTGTAACATTAGGTTTATTTGATCTTAGCTCTACTGAACA
The DNA here is from genome assembly GCF_003490935.1 of Haemophilus haemolyticus. Classification (GTDB taxonomy): domain Bacteria; phylum Pseudomonadota; class Gammaproteobacteria; order Enterobacterales; family Pasteurellaceae; genus Haemophilus; species Haemophilus haemolyticus_M. Next base: position 312,217 of record NZ_QQGD01000002.1, read on the forward strand.
AGGATAAGTGAGCATATCTACTATGCCTTTAAACCAAACATAAGTATTAGGCTTTCCCTCTTGTTCATATTCAAACTTAATACTTAATTCTTTAGATTCACTTTCATACTTAATCCAGCAAGGTAGTGGTTCCCCCCATTCGGATTTATTACTACTATCTGAATATTCCATATATTCAGCAGTAATATTAAAATCATCTAATTGCATAGCTGGTTATTCCTCTTCATCTGAAACAATTTTAAGATCACCTAAATGCCAGTTTTCACCATCCCAAGAAATGACACTGTGCATACCTTGCTGAGCTACGTGAACATTTTTTCTTCTAAGTTCTTTATCTTTTGTAAACCAATAGTTGATTACTGTCATTGGTCGTGGTTTCAAAATACGATTTTTCTCATTTAATGGAGCTTGTAAATAATAGGTAAGTAAGCGCTCAGGCTCTTTCAAATAGGCTAAATAAGCTCCATTCATATGAGGGTAAGGTGTAGATTCAATAATCCCTAACCAAACCTCTCGCTCACTATCAATTTTCCAGTGTTTATGATGAGTTTTAAATCGGGATGCATAGGACTGTTCCGAAATACCGCAGTATTGAATTTGGCTCTCAGTCTCATCTTTTTGTTTTCCTGTAAACAAATAGAGCCCGCTCTCTTTTCCCCAATCTGATTCAATCACTTCAGAAAGCTCAAAAGGTCCATACCAATGAATAAGTGTAAAAGAATGCTTCATAACAAAATCCTTAAATAGGTGATATTCGTAAAATATACTATAACCGATATTTTTAAAGGAGTAAAACAGTTACAAAATAGCTATAAAAGATGATTTTAAGGCTAGATAATGTCGAAACTTTCAGTAACAGAAACCGATAGATTGATAGGAAAGCGGATTCAGCAAAAGCGTAAAGAGCTTGGATTAAGTGCCTCCGTGCTATCGGAGCAAATTGGCATCGCACAACAGCAACTTTCTCGTTATGAGCGAGGTGAAAATAAGATTAATGTTGCACATCTAGTCGAAATTGCCGCAGCATTGAATACCGAAATTAGCTGGTTTTTTATAGATTGCATATCAGATCAAAAAATTAATGATAAACAGAAATTTATTCCTGTTTCAGAAGATCGTATTAGAAATAGACTTTATGCTCATTTAGATAGGTTAAGTGCGGACAAAAAACGTGGTCTTTTAGTCTTCCTTGAGACTATTTTGTAGATGCTAAAAAATATGTTAAAATATTGATATATAAACATATTTTTATTTTGCATGAAAGCATTGCAACAGGGGGAATTAGACTGTTTATGCGGAATTTATAGCATAGTAAATGCAGTCTATTTCGTATCAAATAAGAAAATTAAGCGAAAACCATTATTTCACGAGCTACTTTTAGCTTATATGAATAACTGGGGTATTTATGATCTACTCACGAGTGGATTGGATCTTCACCAAATGAAGTATTTATTAAATCATACCGCTAAAATACATAAGCAAATAAGAATAGACTACCCTAACATAAGAAGACACTCAAAAATTCCCTTACTTATATCTTCTCATCTAGAAAGCCAATCTAACTCAATAGTATTATTCTCGACTAACTATCATTGGAGTTTGATAAAAAGTTACGATAACGAAAAATTAGTTCTTTTTGATAGTTGTGGTACAAATAGCGTAAAAATCTCTGAAATTTTACCTAGTTCACTATTTTTTATCTCTTTCATCCCTAAAGAATAAATAAGCAAGTAGGATTTCTCGATTCCATTTCTCTTTTTTCAGTGGAACATTTTTATCTAACAACTTAAGTAATTTATCTAAAGTCATATTTTCCTCACCTGAATATCTATAGATTTGACGCAATATTCTTAATTTTTCTTTTCTTGCGTGAATATAAATATAATAAGTAATAGCTAAAGATTTTACTTCCGCTTGTCTTATCTTTTCTCCTACTATTTCAAAGGCTTTTGCTATCTTCATCTGTCTTCTTGCTATTTTTTCATCAATATCCTCATAAGTATGGAATGTAACCGTCTTGGGAAAGCGTTCCTTGATTGATTTCCTTCTACGCTGTTGCTCTTCACAATTTCTCTTTTGCTTTCTTGTTTGTCCAATAAAATTCGTACTCACTTTTCTTCCTTAAACCAACTGACAGTCAGCAACTAAATTAATAAAACTGACAGTCAGTTATTTTAGGCTATTTATAACTGACTGTCAGCCAGTTTAAGAGCTAAAAATAGCTAAATATTCACTTCTGTAAAGGAAACCTCGCAAAGGGTAATTCCGCCTTTTGGTAATAAATGAGGTTTTTATGAAACTAATCAAACTAAGCCAAGTAATGGCAAAAACAACGTTATCCAAATCAACTATATACCGACTAATCAAAACATCTGATTTTCCACCACCAAAGAAACTGTCATTGAGAGCTGTTGCGTGGTTAGAAACGGAAATTGATGAATGGATTGTAAATAGAGGATGTGCATGTAATTCAAGTTCCAATCACTCTATTAGCACGTTACAAGCATATTTATTAAATAATACAACAACTCAATAGGAAATTAGCTATGAAAAATACCATTCTTGTAAACAGAAATGCTATTTATAGAAAGAATAACTTTATCTGTGTAGGTACTTTCAAAAAATACCCTATTTATATGGGAATTGATAAGCTATCTTTTGTATCAAAAATAATACCAGCTGAAGAATTCTGGGGTGTATACAAAAAATTTGATAAGTTAAAGCAGGTTAGATCTGGAAAATATGAGATATGTAGTATAAAAGTTAAACATTACCGCTGTGGTATAAAAATTACTTCGATGAAAAATCCTGATTTTTATCTGCTATTATCTTACGATTTCCCAAGAAAACTTAATGAGCCTAGAGTTAGATTTGAGTTATCTCCACAATATGCAAAAAATAGAGACATACCTAATGTGATCAAATGGCTGAAGAAACATATTGGGGTAGAGGTTATTGATATGCTGTTACAAACTAGTAGAGTAACTCGAATCGATCTTACCCTTGATGTACACAGCAAGCGATTTCTAAGAAATTATTACTTCTCTATTCCTAATGCTAGAACAGGGCGGAATTTCTTAGGTAACGAAGATGATTGTAAGAACAATTATGCTATTGGTTCTCAACGTTCTAGTTCTTACCTTTTAGTATATGAGAAACTAAAATTTCAAGAAGTTGAAGATGTTTACCAAAATAACCTTATAGTTAAGAGAGAACATATTAAGCGGAGCATTACTTGCTTAGAATTAAGAATAAAACCGCCATATCAACAACCACTTTTTCTATCGGAGGTTTCAATGCTAGAAAACCCATTCAGTAGAATTCTCATTTATAGAAGAAATAAAATCGCCTCTCAATTTAAGGATTTCCTTCCTTATATAAAAGAGGAGAAAAGTATTCCTCTAGCGGTTAAATCGTATCTACAAGCTAAAGTAGATGATGATACAAAGGTGAATAGAAACTTAAGACTAAAAACGAATAGATGTCTTGAAAAGTGTAAAAGTAAGTTTATACTCAACATTGATTGGTCAAAATACCCAGATATCATAGACAATTCTATTGGGTATTTCACTCAAACATCTCTGAGATAATTTGCCCCCTCAGCTATAAAAGCTACATAAGTGTAGGTTATTATGTAGCTTTTCATTTCCAAAACGCGCGAACCCTTGCAAATAAACAAACATAGCCTTATGCATCAGAAATTTTCTTCGGAAATCATCTAATTACCTGCTTTGAAACTGAATAAAGATAAGTTTTGTGGCGGCTATTTTAGGTGCCGAAAGGGGAAAAAGCCAGATAAAAAAAGAGCGGTGAAAATTTGTTGAGATTTTTCACCGCTCTTTTTAGAGGAATATTAACGTCTTGGAAGGTAACGTACTGGATCCACTGATTTACCTTTGTAGCGAATTTCAAAGTGGAGTTTCACGTTATTTGTACCAGAGCTACCCATTTTTGCGATTTCTTGACCGGCTTTGACTTCTTGTTGATCAGTTACAAGAATTTTGTCGTTATGCGCATAAGCACTTAAGAAATCATCATTATGTTTGATGATGATTAAATTACCGTAACCACGTAAAGCATTGCCTGCATACACGACGCGACCTGATGCAGCTGCTTTTACAGCCTGTCCACGAGAACCACTAATATCAATCCCTTTATTGCCACCATCAGTATTGGAGAAACCTTGAATGATATTACCTGAAGTCGGCCATTGCCATGCAACATTTGATGCGATTGGTGCAACAACATTGGCATTAATCGGTGTGCTATTGGTGTTCTCTACTGGTGTTGTTGTCGCAGGGGCAACTGGTGCAGTTGCAACCTGTACCATTGCTGGTGCGCTATTCGCTACACCTGCGCCAGATTTAATTGGTCCAATGATTGTGCCATCAGATCCCATTTGTGTACCATTTGCACCTGGCGTATAGGTGATTGCTGGTTCTGCTGGCGCTGCCGGTGCAGCCGCAGTAGTTGTTGTCGTTGTTGCTACAGGTTGTTTTACAGGAACCGTTGTTGTCACTGTTTTTGTACCACAATTAGAGATTTTTAAAGTTTGTCCTAGACTCAAACTATAAGGCTCAGTCATGTTGTTCAAGGCAGCTAATTCTTTTACATCAATCCCCGCCAAGTAAGCGATTAAGAACATGGTATCGCCTTTGTTCACTTTATAGGTATTGCCTTTGTAAGAGCCTTTTTCAATTTGGCTATAATCTGGTGCATTGGTATTTGGATTGCGTGGAACATTAATATGTTGCGAACCTACGCAATCAGAAACAGTTTTAGTGATGGTTTTTGTTTGCACAGCTGGCGCTGGTGTTGGCGCAGCTGGTTTTTGAGCTGGCTGAAACGCTGGCTGTACAGGTTTGAATGCCGGTTGAGCAGGCGCTGCTGGCATGGCTGGCGGTTGATAAGTCGGCTGAAAATTTGGTTGTGGCGCTTGCACACCTGTTGGTACACCGCCCATCGCTGGTACTGTGTTTTTTTGAATTTCAGGTTGCCAAGAACCGCCCGTGCTCTCGCCATTTACAGGTTGCATAATACCAGGTGAAAGCGTGTTATCTGCATTGGTAATTGGCGCAGGAGAATTAGAGGTACAAGCTGATAATACAATAATACTTAAAGGGAGTAAGAGAAACGATTTTTTCATAGTAATTCCTTATTGTTCCTTTATTATTTCATTTGCGCTGGCATTGTATTTTTTTGAATTTCTGGCATAAAGCTACCGCCAGCAACAGCGCCTGTGCCTTCTACTGGTTGCATGATGCCGTTTGGTAATGCATCTGGATCTTTAACTGGTTCTGATGCACATCCAACTAATACGGATCCAGTCATTAAAATAAGACCTAATTTATTCATTCTTTTATCCTAGTTTTTCAATATAAAGTAAGCTATGACAGCCAGTGCCACCACTGACCAACCAATAATTTCAATAGATTTTCGCAATTTTGCTGCGAATTTTTCACCGCCCCATGCGGCTAATTTTGCCACCAGCAAGAAACGCACTAAACGTGAAACAAATGCGGTGATAACAAAAGGGAAAAATGCCATTTGCATTACGCCAGAGCAGAGTGTAAACACCTTGTAAGGAATTGGGCTAAAACCTGCCACAAACACAACTAATACGCCCCATTGCTCAAACCAATTTATGGCTTTTGCCCAATGCGCACCATATCCCCATTGTTGTACAATATTTTCCACCCAGTCAGTTGCATAATAACCAATTGCATAACCAATCACCCCGCCGATGACAGAAGCAATTGCCGTATAAAATGCAAATTTCACCGCACTTTTTGGCTTTGACATAGACATTGGGATCAACATCACATCGGGCGGAATAGGAAAAAATATCGCCTCGATAAAACTAACAAAAGAGAGCCAAAAAGTCGCAAAGCGGTGCGTTGACCATTGCATGGTTTTATCGTACATCGTACCGAAAATTTTCATATTTCTTCTCTATTTGGTAGAACGCACCATTATTCCTGCTCTAACCAACCTTGTAAAGCCGAAAGTGAATGATGTGCAGTAAGATCTGCCTGAATTGGCGTGATAGACACATAACCATTTTTCACCGCATGGAAATCTGTTCCCTCGCTTTCATCTTCGGGTAATGCTGAAGGACCAATCCAATAAATGGTTTCATCACGAGGATCCCTTTGTTTAATAACTTCTGCAGACGAGGCACGGTAACCCAAGCGACACACCTTGTAACCCTTTAATTCTTCAAAAGGCAAATCTGGCACATTGATATTAATAATTTCACGAGGATTTAATAATTGATGATGTAATTTTGGAATGAGATTACACACCACTCGTGCTGCTGTTTCATAATGTTGACGACCATCTAACGAAACCGCAATAGCAGGCAAGCCTAAATGACGCCCTTCAAGAGCTGCTGCTAATGTGCCTGAATAAATCGTATCATCGCCCATATTGCAACCTGCATTAATGCCCGATACAACTAAATCCACTTGGCCAGATAAAAATCCGTTTAACGCTAAATGTACACAATCTGCTGGTGTACCATTCACACAATAATCGCCATTGTCTAAATGGCGTGGGCGCAGTGGCTCCACTAATGTAAGCGAGCTTGATGCTGCACTTCGATTACGATCAGGTGCAACAACAATGACTTCTGCAATTTTTCTTAATTCTGTTGCTAAAACTTGAATGCCTTCCGCGTGAAAACCGTCATCATTACTGACTAAAATTCGCATTGTACTTCCTTATGCTTCTGTATAATTTACTAACTCACGAACTAATGCCGTGGCATAACTGCCCGCTGGCAAATAAAATTTCAAACGCAAGCCTTCTGGCTCAAATGCCCAAGAAAACGCTTTTGCCTTCATTAATAATGGACGACGCGCTGCCTTCATTCTTTCTTGTTTCATTAAAGGATCGAAAACTGAATGTTTACTTACAATTTCATTTTCAATATCGCTTGCGGCCAACACATCTTCGCCAATTAAAGGGGCAGTGAGTAAAATATCTTGATTTTCTAACCGCACTTGCAAGGCATTTAAGTCTTCTTTTTCATCCGCTTTGAACCAACTGTGCGAACCTGCTAATTGCACAATATCGTTTGGCAAAACTTGATTTGTTGCGCTCTTTGCAATACGCGCCGCCACAACTAGATTAAAAATTTCACTACGCGCAGCGGAAAGATAAAAACTGCGTTTTTTACGATCTTTTACCTTGATTTCACCTTGCGCCCAACGCAATGCTTGCGTGAGGTTATGACCATCCCGACCAAAACGTTGTTCCGTAAAATAATTTGGGAAACCAAAATTTGCCACAAAATCCAACCGCGCTTTAAGCTCATCAGATTCTTCTGCACCGCGTAATAAAATATCGAAATAATTTCCCTCAAGGCTACCCGTGCGAATTTTTCGGTTATGTCGAGTAACCGCTAAAATCTCTACGCCCTCTAATTCAAATTGACTGAAATCGGGCGTTTCCATTCCCGGCATTTGCAAGCAAAACCATTGTTCTGTCACTGCTCGACGATCTTTCAACCCCGCATATCCCATATTGCGTTCAGAAACACCGGCAAATTTAGCTAATTTTTCACCAACAAATAAGGTATTGCAATCTGTTTTGCGTACATACAAGGCAACAAACTCCCCTTCGCCTGACATTTCATAGCCTAAATGCTCTTTTACAATAAAATCCGCACATTCAGCCTTTAAAAGTGCGGTGGTTTTTGGCGGTGTTTTTAATGCCAAATAAGGGAGTTGTTCGAGCATGATTAAGGGTTCTTTTTTATAGAAAATAATTGCGCGAAATTTTATGCGACTTTTAGTGATTTATCCACTAAAATAACCGCACTTTTGTTCTTGTTGAAGGATTTTATTATGTCAAAATTGGCTGAGTTACAAGCAGAAACCCGTGAAATTATCGCTGATTTACTTAACGACGGTAGTGACCCGGATGCGCTTTATATTATTGAGCATCACATTGCTCATCACGATTTTGATTTGTTAGAAAAAATCGCGGTAGATGCGTTTAAAGCTGATTATGAAGTTTCAGAAGCGGAAGAATTTGAAGATGATGACGGCAAACCTATTTTCTGCTTTGACATTATCAGTGAAGTAGAATTAAAAGCGGAAATTATTGATGCGCAACAAAAAGAAATCCTTCCGTTATTAGAAAAATATAAAGGCATTTATGATGGTTGGGGCACCTATTTTGAAGACCCGAATGCCGATGACGATGAATACGGTGATGATGGGGAATTTTTTGATGATGAGGATGTCGAAGAGCCTCGTGTGCATTAATCATTCTTTTTAACCGCACTTAATAAGTGCGGTTATTTTTTAGGTATTAGAAAAACAAACTACTCATCATTGTTGCTGTGCATTTTTTATCACATTCACAATTTCATCTTTCTCAAATTGGGTTTTAAAAACAATTTTTGTATCCGATGCAACGAGATTAAACAATTTTTCTGCGTGTTTAATTTTTTGCTGTTCTTCCGAACGTAAAGATTGATCGTCTGGTACATTTTTGCTTTCTACAATCAAATTCAACGTGTCGCCCGAGCTTGTTTTTATAATATAAGCAAAATCGGGCGAATATGTACCGCCGCCTGCCACAGGAATTTTGATAGAATTTTTTGGGATTTTTGTAAACACAATTACTTCTTTTACTTGATTTTTCGTTATGTTTGCGTGTTCCAATTCACTATCAAAAAACACACTTTCAAACAAAAACTCAGCCAATGGACTACTCGAATCAAACTGTGTGCCTAAATCCGAAGCATTCACTTCTGCCAACGCCTTACCTTGATTATCCGTAAATTTGGTTGGATGAACACTGCCTCCCACACGGCTAAATCCTACTTCAAACGCATTAAAGGAATTGAGTAATAACCAGCGGTCAAACCCTGCTTTTATCGTGTGAATCGTGCGTTCATTCAGGAAGTTTGAAATTTCCAACACATCACGAATCGCAAAAAATGCCTTGTGCAAAGTCTGCATTTGAATCAAAGCCGTTTGCGATAATTTCAATAAAAACTCACGATAATTCAGCGTATTAATCGGTTCAAAAACTTCATCATTCAGGCTTCTTGTTTCAGTGGCAGACAATAAACCATTATCCACACGAATTTTATTTTGTACGGTGCGTATGCCGGTTGCCGTAAATTTATCCGCATTTTCTTTCAGATAACGGATAAACAAACTCAAAAATTCATCTTCATCTTTGATTTTGTATTGCAACAAGGCTTTTTGGTTAATGATTTCCCATAAGGCTTTTAATTCATCATATTTAGCGATACGCATTTTGACTTTTTCAGCTTTTTCACCTGAACCTTTGATTTTTCCATCTTTCAGGTTGCCTGAACTTTCAAAGGCTTTTGGGAATAATTTTTTCGTTTCAGCAAAGCCATTTTCCAAAAAGACATCATCGTCATCGGTTAAATCTGCTAATTGATTGCGAATCTGTTTCTTACTGAGATCAGGATAATCCGTCTGAATTTTCTTAATTAATTCATCAGTTAAAGCCGTAAAAACAATCGGTTTTACCACCGCACTATTCACTTCATCAGTTAATTTTTTAACGAAATCCGTTTCGCTATTATCCACAAAATAATTCAAGAAAAAGGCTTGATCTTTTACTCTTGCCATATATTCATTTACAGGTAAACGTAAGCCACGACCGACTTCCTGCAATTTGCTCGTTTCAGAGCCGCTTGAACGCAATTTGCAAATTTGAAACACATTAGGATTGTCCCAACCCTCTCGCAACGTCCATTTGGAAAACACAAAACGACGTGGATTAGCAAGCGATAACAAGGTTTCTTTATCGTGCAAAATTTCATTTACTTCTTGCTCGATTTTGTCGTCTTTATCGCTGTTATCCTGCGAAAAATAGCCACCGTGAGTTTTGGCAATATCGTTTAATGCCGTTTGCCAATATTGGCGTAGAAATTCATCATTTTCTTTTTGCAAACGATGTTCTAATTCCGCTTTTACCATTTGCTCAAAAACGGTTTTTAGGCTGCCTGAAAGTTGATTTTTCTCATCACGATAGCCTGCAATATCATCAATGAAAAATAATGTGAGAGGTTTAATCCGTCCACCATTTCTCGTAAGCAATTCTTTTTCCAAGATAAAATGTTCTCTAATTGCTTGTCGCATCATTTTATCCCGCACAGTATCGCTGTATGAATATGGATTGATGGTATCGCCTTTTTTCAATTCAATACCATTGCTCAACACCAGCACGCTTTTATTCATTTCAGACACAAACAAATCGCTAATGGCTTGATGAATACGGTTTAAATTTTCGCCTTTACTTAACTTAAATTCTTGTTTATCTAAAATAAACGTCGCTTCTTTGCCGTCTAAATCAATCAGTTTAATCCGCTCGCCATTGTCTCCGTCAATTTGTTCAGTAAACGCACGAATGCCTTTTACTAAATCATCATTAAACGCATCAATCGCATTTAATCGATAAAGTAAATTTTCAAATTGATTGTTAAAGGTTGCACCATAACGCAAAATAAATTGGGCATTAAATTTCTGTATGTTTTCCCACGTTTTTTTGCTTGTAGGAAACTTATGCGGTTCATCAATAATCACAAAGGGATTAGTTGAAGCCAAGGCCTCAAAGGGCACAGAAAACTTATCTTTAATCAAGCGGCTGCCGTCATTGCCCTTATCTTTTCCCGCCATTGTGTCGGAATTAATCATACCTGCATTAATCAATAAGACGTGGATTTTCTGCTTATCTTCTGCTTGCACAAAACGCACAATTTCAGAGGGCATAAAGGCTTTTTTTGCTTTGTTTTTTTGGCTTTCTACTACATACAATTCAATTTCTGTTTCGCCATATTGCCCTGCAAAATCCTTGCGAAAATGCTCGGCAAGCGACACGCTTTGCAAAAAGTTTTTCGTCCCTGCTTTAATGGAAAGAGTGGGCACAACCACGATAAATTTAAACACGCCCAACTCACGATTGAGCTCAAACATCGTTTTTGTGTAGGTATAAGTTTTGCCTGTCCCCGTTTCCATTGAAATATCAAGCACATTACTATGGGATAACGCTATATCGCCCACGTTATTGGCTTGTTGGATTTTTTGCAAATTATCCGTTTTTAGGTTGCCTGCAAATTCAATTAAGGGATTTTCATCTGTTTGCACATTTTTATTTAAATGCACACGGTCAAACACTGCCAAAACGGATTCAATCGCTCGCTCTTGATGGGGCAAATTTTTTTCGTAAGTAAAACCTGCCATTTTAATACCTCGCCAATACGCTTAAATTGTTCAAGCCTTTTTTATTGGCATAGGTTTTCACTGCTTGTGCCAATTCTTTTTGCATCACGCTATCTATATTTTCGCCAAATAACACAATGCGTTCAGGCACAAAATCCTTATCGTTATCCAAGCGTTCAATCAAGGCTTTCACGTTCTCTGATGTAAAACCGCTTGCCAATAAATATAAATGTCCACAACAATAAAACGCTTGATAACCTGCTAAATCAACGGTTTCTACTTTTTCAGGCAGCCTGCAACCGTCAAACACTCGCCAAGTAGTTAAGAGCGTATGCAGTTGTTCATTGTTTAAATCAGTTTTGGGTAAAAAATCAATTTGTGAGTCAAAATCGGTATTTAAGGTCGTCTGAAAGTGCGGTTCGGTTTTGAAAATTTTAAAACCTAAATCGCCTGTGTAATCAGGGTTTTCAGTTTGGATTTTCTTTGACGCTAACTCAATTCTCGCTTTTGTGATTTCAAATAAATTGTGTGGCTTATTGTGTTTATCTAGCCAATTGATGGCATTTTGAATAATTTCTTTTCCGTCTTTACTAGCAACTTTATATGCTTCATCTAAATCATCAGGAATTTGTACAACAATAAATTTTCTTTTCTGTTTGTCTGTTGCACAAAGCTGTTCAATTGCATGAGCAGTAGTCGCAGAACCTGCAAAAAAATCTAAGATAATATCTTCATTTTTTGTACAATTATCAACTAAATCTGTTATTAAAAATTGGGGTTTAGGTGTAGAAAATACTTTTAAACCAAATAAATCAATAATTTCATTGGTTGCCGTATCTGTTAAATAAGCATTATCTTCTAATATACTTCTTGGTTTTTCCCTTAAATCATCACTCCAATAATCTTTTACATAAATCGTACCTTGGGGACTAGAATACAATCTATGCGTTTTATCTTCTGCAAAATCCATACTCCAAATCCAACGCCCATCATTTCCATTTGGCAATTTAGGGAAAATTTCCTTTAAATCATTTTTTTCATTTTGTGTTAGATATACTTTTCCAGTTTTTAAATCTGCATAAATTGGATAAAAACAGTTAGGACTATCTTCTCGTCTAGCACTACGTCCTTTTTTTCTAAATAATCCATCAGTTTTATATTTGCCAAATTCATCTATTTTCTTAAAGCTTTCTATATAATCTTCTGATACGGTTATCCCGATGAAATTTTTATCTTGCTTTTTTTTGGAATAAACCAAAATAAAATCATGATTAGTAGAATACCCCTCCTTACTACCCATACCATTTGCACTTTTTTTAACAATTAAAATATCTACAAAATTCTCTTCCCCAAACACTTCATCACAAAGTAGTTTTAATTGTGCTTGTTCATTATCATCAATAGAAATAAAAATCACGCCGTCATCGCGCAACAATTCACGCGCAATATACAAACGCGGATACATGAACGTCAGCCACGCACTGTGTGAATTGGATTTTTTAGCAGTAAATTCCAGCACACGCTTGGCTTCTTCCAAATCCATCCCCAAATCAACCAACTGCTGCGGCGTAAATTTTCGGTCATCTTGATAAACAAAACCGTCTGAACCTGTGTTGTACGGCGGATCGATGTAAATCATCTTGATCTGATTTTTATAAGCGTGTTTTAGGTGTTTTAACACTTCCAAGTTATCGCCTTGAATTAAGATATTTTCGCTATTTTGATTTTCTGGTTTTTGATTGTGTTCAATATCTTCCGCTAAAAGCGTTTCAGGCTGCCTGTCTTTTAAAATTTTGGCATAGGATTTGCCCAGCCAATTGAGGCTGTAGCTTTCTTTTTCTGTTTTAATGCCGTTTGATTGCAACGCTTTCGCCATTTTTTCAGGCAAAAATGCGCCTTGTTTGTCAAAACAATTTGGGAAATGACGTTTTAATATGCTTAGTTGTTCGTTTTCAGCTTGGGTGTTTGATGAAAACAAGGTTTCTTTGGTGATTTCGATCATAATTTTTCTGCTTGCTTGTTAATATAATTATTTGATTTTGCCGTATAACAGACCAGCTTTGCAAGTGTTGACCTTGATAACACAGCCTAAATTTAAAAACAAAGCCACATTAATTAAAAATTTGTTAAAGTTAAATAATGAAAGGCTATTAAATTTTAGCATTGCGCGAGGAATAATTTTCGTTACAATGATACGGCTTTTTTAACCGATTTTTATAAGGAAAACATAATGAAAGTAGCAAAAAATGTAGTGGTGAGCATTGCTTACCAAGTTCGCACACAAGATGGCGTATTGGTAGATGAAGCTCCAGCGAATCAACCACTAGAATATTTACAAGGCCACAATAATTTAGTGATCGGTCTTGAAAAAGCGCTTGAAGGTAAAGAAGTAGGCGACAAATTTGAAGTTCGCGTTCAACCTGAAGAAGGTTACGGTGCATACAGCGAAAATATGGTTCAACGTGTACCAAAAGATGTATTCCAAGGTGTTGATGAGCTTGAAGTCGGCATGCGTTTCCTAGCGGATACTGACATTGGTCCAGTTCCAGTGGTGATTACTGAAATCGATGGCGATGAAGTTGTCGTTGATGGAAATCACATGTTGGCAGGTCAAGAATTACACTTCACGGTTGAAGTTGTTGCAACTCGTGAAGCAACGTTAGAAGAAATCGCACACGGTCACGTTCACGGTGCGCATAGTCACCACCATGATGATGACGAAGAAGGTCACGGTTGTGGCTGTGGCAGCCATCACCACCATCACGACCATGATCACGATCACAGCGGATGCTGCGGCGGTGGTCACGGACACGGACATGGTCACGGCAGCTGTGGCTGCGGCGGTCATTAATTAAAAACAGCCGAAAACATTACCGCACTTTAGCAATGAAGTGCGGTATTTTTTTATGAAAAAACCGACAAAATGCGCTGAAAATATTGGATCCTAATGAACTTCTCGGTAGACTATAGCGCAATTCACTCAAAAAATTTTAGCCCTCAAAATGAAAAAAATATCGCTAAAACTCACCGCACTTTTTTTAGCATTAAGTTGCTTTCCTGCATTTGCTGAACAAACCGTTGATATTGAAGTTAAAGGCATCCGTGGTTTCCGTGCTGTGCGCAATACAGATCTCAATGTTCATTTGATTAACAAAGAAGAAATGGACGGTTCTGAACGCTATCAACATTTGGTGACTAAAGCGGTAGATCGCGGTTTGCGTGTGTTTGGTTATTATGAATCTTCCGTGCGTTTTGAACGAAAACAGCGTCAAGACAAACGCGATTTGTTGATTGCGCACGTTACACCAGGCGAGCCAACAAAAATTGCAGGCACTGATGTGCAAATTGAAGGGGAAGCCGCACAAGATGAAAATTTTGATGCGTTACGTAAAAACTTACCGAAAGATGGCGTTTTGGTTGAGCACCAAACTTACGATGATTACAAAACAGCAATTTCACGTTTAGCATTAAATCGAGGATATTTTGATGGGGAATTTAAAATTTCACGTTTAGAAATTAGCCCAGAAACCCATCAAGCATGGTGGCGAATGTTATTTGATAGCGGCGTTCGTTATCATTATGGCAATATAACTTTTAGCCATTCACAAATCCGCGACGATTATCTCAATAATATTCTTAACATAAAATCTGGCGATCCATATTTAATGAATAATTTGTCGGATTTAACTAGCGATTTTTCATCTTCAAATTGGTTTAATTCAGTTTTAGTTCAACCTAATATCAATCATAAAAGTAAAACGGTAGATATAGACATCATTCTTTATCCACGTAAAAAAAATGCGATGGAACTAGGTGTGGGCTTTGCAACTGATGGTGGCGTGCACACCCAAATTGGTTGGACAAAGCCTTGGATTAATAGCCGTGGACATAGTTTCCGCACTAATCTTTATCTCTCTGCCCCAAAACAAACTTTAGAGGCAACTTATCGAATGCCTCTACTTAAAAATCCATTAAATTATTACTATGATTACTCTGTCGGTTGGGAAGGTGAAAAAGAGAATGATACCAATACAAGAGCGCTTACGTTGTCCGCGTTACGTTATTGGAACAATGCGCATGGCTGGCAATATTTTGGCGGACTTCGTGCGCGATATGATAGTTTTACACAAGCCGATATAACCGATAAGACATTCCTCCTTTATCCAACGGTCGGATTTACTCGTACCCGATTACGTGGCGGTTCTTTTGCAACCTGGGGCGACGTACAAAAAATCACTTTTGATGTGGGTAACAAAGTTTGGTTATCGGAAGCGTCTTTCGTAAAAGTGCAAGCCTCTAGCGCATGGATTCGTACTTATGCGGAAAATCACCGTATCGTTGCTCGTGCTGAAGTTGGGTATTTACATACAAAGGATATTGAAAAAATTCCGCCCGCACTTCGTTTCTTTTCTGGTGGCGATCGCAGTGTGCGCGGTTACGGCTATAAAAAAATTGCGCCTAAAAATAAAAACGGAAAATTGGTTGGTGGCTCGCGATTACTTGCGGGTTCTTTAGAATATCAATATCAAGTTTATCCGAATTGGTGGGCGGCGACCTTCGCAGATAGCGGATTAGCAGCTAATGATTACACGACTAAAGAATTGCGTTATGGCGCAGGCGTTGGTGTCCGTTGGGCATCACCAGTGGGCGCGATTAAATTTGATATTGCCACCCCGATTCGTGATAAAGATAACAGCAAAAATATTCAATTTTATATCGGACTTGGTACAGAAATTTAAGGTGAATTTATGACAGAACAACTACAACCATCAGAAACTTCACCAAAATCACCTGAGCAATCTAATAAAAAACATTGGGTACGCAAGGCTGTTTGTATCGGAAGTGCGGTCATTTTGGTGCCCGTTTTAGGTGTTGCAGGGGCACTTTCTTTCGATGCGGGGCAAAGAGGTTTAATTCAACTTGCTGATAAAATGCTTGATAGTTTTTCCGTCGAGCAAATTGAAGGCGGACTACAAAATGGCTTGGTACTAAATAATGTTCGTTATCAAACCGCTGGGATTGATACTCATATTGCACAAGCGCGTTTACAGCTTGATTTCGGTTGTTTGCTTTCACGTGAGGTTTGTTTACGTGATTTCACCTTAAATAAACCGACGATTGCGATTAATACAGCATTACTGCCTCCATCTACGCCTGATAATTCAAAATCTGGCCCAATGAAACGCATTTCCTTGCCAATTGGTATCAATGCAGAAAATTTGGCAGTGCAAGATTTATCCGTAAATGTTGATCAGACTAATCTCACTCTCAGTCATTTTAAAAGTGCGGTAAGTTTAAATAATGAAAAAGGGTTAACTCTTGCGCCGACTGAAATTAACGATATTTCAGTTACTTCAAAAAAATTGCCCGAAGTTAAACCTGAGCCGCAAGCCAAACAGCCGAATAAACCTGTAGATTGGGATGCGATTGAGCAATCTTTAACGCCTGCTTTTTTAGGCAATGTATCAGAAATAATTCTTCCTTTTGATTTACACATCCCCGCGATTAAAGGCAAAAACTGGCATTATCAAGCGGTGAATGAAAAAGGTGAAACACTTCAATCTATTGAAATCCCAAGCCTGATTGCACAGGCGGATACCGTCGATAACGAACTGCAATTACAAAAATTAGCGGTAGAAAGCTCGTTGGGCAATCTTTCTTCACAAGGTAAATTACAACTCGATGGCGATATGCCGCTAGATTTAACTTTAAAATCCCATTTGGAGCCGTTGAAATCCGATGGAAAAGAAATTCTGCCAGCGAGTGATGTCGATCTTACGCTTTCAGGATCATTGAAAAAATCTACCGCACTTTCTTTAAAAACAAAAGGCGTATTAGATGCTGAACTGAATGGCGAAGTGCAATTAGCACAAGACAAAATGCCATTAAACCTCACATTAAATGTGGCAAAAGGACAATACGCTTTTGTAAACACGATGGCGCCACTCAAAATTAATGATGTGACACTTAAGCTCACAGGCGATTTACTGAATTATCACGCTGAACTTAAGGGTGGCGTAGATGGAATGGATTATATTCCCGCATCTAAAGTGGACCTTAATGCCGACGGCAAACTTTATGAAGTAACCGTCAATAAATTGGGGATAGCTTCGTTAGACGGTAAAAGTGAATTTGTGGGGACTGCAAACTGGAAAGAGGGCGCAAACTGGGATGTACAAGCCGATTTAGAAAAAATGAATATCGGTTTTTATGTACCTGTCATGCCTGCAACACTATCTGGCAAATTGTATTCGCGTGGTTTTGCAGGCTCTCAAGGCTGGCAAGTGGAAGTACCAGTGGCCGATTTAAATGGGACGCTGTCTTCAAACCCCATCAGTTTAAAAGGCTCCGCAACACTTAATCAAAATGTACTTCTAACAGTACCTGATTTGCAGGTTAGATATGGTGAAAATCATCTTAACGCAAGAGGGGTATTAGATGACCATTCTGATTTTGTATTAGATGTTGATGCACCGAATTTGCGTGGTTTATGGTCTGATTTAAGCGGTAATGTGAAAGGGCATGCGGCTATTTCTGGTCAGTTCACCAATCCAAACCTTGATCTTGATTTAGTCTCGTCTAATTTACACTTGCAAGGCTTCCAGTTATCTAAAGCGAGCGCGAAAGGGAATATCAAAAGCGATCCTTTCGCTAAAGGGCAATTCAATATTAAGGCAGAGCAACTTCATTATGGTGAAAGTGTTAAACTCCGTTTACTTGATCTCGCCTTATCTGGCGATGAACAAAATCATCTGTTAACGCTTAAATCCCAAGGTGATCCAGTTGCTGCAAATTTACAAATTAACGGTCATTTTGACCGCACTTTGGAGCAGTGGAAAGGCACACTTTCCCAAGCAAAATTTGATACACCTATTGGCGATGTAAAATCCAACCAAGCTATTGCGGTGTCTTACGATCACAAACAAACACAAGCCAATATTGCCGCACATTGCTGGCAAAATACAGATGTAGAATTATGTTTCCCCCAAGCCTTCAATGTGGGCAAGCAAGGGAATATTCCTTTCCAATTCAAACGTGTTAATTTGGATTTAGTGAATAAACTTATCGAACAAGATAGCCTCAAAGGAAACTTGCAAGCGCAAGGTAACGTTGCTTGGTTTACGGATAAACCATTCCAATTTACCGCAAAAGTAGATGGCAATCACTTAGCTTTCTCTCAAAAATTGGATTACCGTACGTTTAAATTGGATATTCCAAAATTAACCCTTAACGCCGACATTAAAAATAACAATTTGGTTT
This sequence comes from Haemophilus haemolyticus, assembly GCF_003490935.1. Taxonomy (GTDB): domain Bacteria; phylum Pseudomonadota; class Gammaproteobacteria; order Enterobacterales; family Pasteurellaceae; genus Haemophilus; species Haemophilus haemolyticus_M. Next base: position 330,693 of record NZ_QQGD01000002.1, read on the forward strand.
TAAAAACAGACATTAATGTGCATAACCAAGGCAGGATTGTAGGCGATATTCATTTAAATGACCTGGCTAAAAATCGTCAACTTGGCGGAACTCTTGCGATAGAACGATTAAACTTGTCGATCGCAAATCAGCTACTTACTAGTGGTGAATCAGTGAATGGGGAGGTAGTTTCAAAGTTGAGTTTCGGCGGGAATTTAGAGAAACCATTATTAAATGGCGACTTCAATATTCGCAATATTCGTACCAAACTAAAATCTATGCCAGTCAATATTACTGATGGTGATATTGCCGTACGTTTCCACGGTAATAATTCCACTTTACGGGGAAAAATTGAAACTAGCGATAGTCGTTTAAATTTAACTGGCCGAGCAAACTGGGCAAATATTGAACATTGGACAACAGAATTAAATGCTCAGGCAAATAATTTCAACGTGGATATTCCTTCTATGGCGAAACTACGTTTCAGTCCAAATATCACGGTGAAAGCGAATCCGAAAGAATTGAATTTAAGCGGAACAGTCGATATTCCTTGGGCGCGAATTAGAATTGATAGCTTACCAGACACTGCTGAGCCAGTGAGCGAAGATGAAGTTATTTTAAATGGCCCTCATAAGAGCAAAGAAGAAATGATTAAACGTGAATTTGCGGCAAAAACAAAATCAGGCATGGATATTCGTTCTGATTTACGCATCAATATTGGCAAAGACGTCAGCCTTGATGCCTATGGCTTAAAAACCAATCTTGATGGTTTACTTTCTGTGAAACAAGACAGAGGAAATTTAGGTTTATTCGGGCAAATTAATTTAACCAAAGGACGTTATGCATCTTTTGGACAAGATTTATTAATTCGAAAAGGACAAATTAACTTTTCAGGCCAACCGTCACAACCGATGTTAAACATTGAAGCAATTCGTAATCCAGAAGCAATGGAAGACAGCAAAATTACTGCTGGTGTAAGAGTAATAGGTACGGCTGATAGACCTGATGTCACCATCTTTAGCGAACCAAGTAAACCACAAGATCAAGCACTTTCCTATTTGTTAACGGGGCGTTCATTAGAAAATAGTGGTGAAGCAGGTTCTAGTGGATCCGTGGGGGCTGCATTACTTGGGCTAGGACTTTCAAAGAGCGGTAAATTAGTGGGAAGTATTGGCGAGGCTTTTGGTATCCAAGATTTAAACCTTGGCACATCGGGTGTGGGTGATAAATCCAAAGTGACCGTCAGCGGAAATCTCACCAACCGCTTACAAATAAAATATGGTGTAGGCTTATTTGATGGCTTGGCAGAAGTAACCTTACGTTACCGCTTAATGCCACAACTTTATTTTCAATCCGTTTCTAGTACAAACCAAGTGTTTGACTTACTTTATCAATTTGAATTTTAGGAATTTTATGAATCACCCTATTTTAGAACCCCAGCACCGCAGCGATGTACGTGAAATCGCTGCGATTGATCTCGGGTCAAACAGCTTCCACATGATTGTTGCGCGTATTGTAAACGGCTCAATCCAAGTACTTTCTCGCTTAAAACAAAAAGTGAAACTCGCGGAAGGCTTAGATGAAAATGCGGTGCTTAATCAAGAGGCCATCATGCGTGGTGTAAATTGCTTAGCCTTATTTGCCGAACGTTTACAAGGATTTTCTGTTGAAAATGTCAATGTGGTTGGTACTTATACGTTACGAAGAGCGGTGAATAATGACGAATTTTTACGTCAAGCAGCCAAAGTTTTCCCCTATCCCATTAATATTATTAGTGGGCAAACTGAAGCTAAAACCATCTACGCTGGCGTATGCCACACGCAACCAGAAAAAGGCCGCAAGCTCGTTGTGGATATTGGTGGTGGCTCGACAGAAATGATCATCGGCGATGATTTCACACCACTTGTGGCTGAAAGCCGTCACATGGGGTGCGTGAGTTTTGCGACTCAATTTTTTACCGATGGTGTCATTTCTCCAGAAAACTTTCAACGCGCGCGCCAAAGTGCGGTCAATAAAATCGAAGATTTAGGATTTGAATATCGCAAATTAGGTTGGCAATCTGTGCTCGGTTCATCGGGGACGATTAAAACTGTTACGCAAGTCATCGCGACTAATCTTGATCCAAATGGAACCATTACAGCCGAGCGATTAAATGCTCTAATTGAACAAACACTACAAGCCAAGCATTTTACTGAGCTAAATATTAACGGTTTAAACCAAGACCGCGTGGATGTTTTTGTTCCCGGTTTAGCAATTTTAAGCGCGGTGTTTGAAGTTTTTCATATTCAACAAATGCGCTATTCTGACGGCGCATTGCGCGAAGGCGTCATTTATAGCCTAGAGAAAAACTTCCAAGTTGCAGATATTCGAGCTCGTACAGCTTGGGGATTAAGCGAACAATTCAATATTGACCAAGCTCAAGCTCACCGCGTTGCAGATAGTGCTAATTTACTCAGTGCACAATATAAAGATTGGCAATCGACAGAATTTATTGAAGAAATGCGCGAAATCCTGCTTTGGGCAGCGCGCTTGCATGAAGTTGGCATTGTGATTAATCACAAAGGTTTACAAAAACATTCAGCTTATATCTTACAAAATATGGAATTACCTGGGTTTGATCGCGAACAGCAACGTTTGCTTACCGCGTTAGTGCGTTGGCATATTGGCACGCTTAAACCTGCTGAATTTTTTAAATTTGCACGTTATAGCGAGCAAGATGTGATGGCTTTAATGCGATTGCTTCGTCTTGCGGTTATTCTCAATAAATCCCGTCAAGCAACAGAAACAGCAAAAAATTTCACCCTTGAAATGCACCGCACTTTGAATGATTGGACATTGAATTTTGAAAGCGGATACTTAGACCGTAACCCGTTAATTTGGAATGAATTGCGAGCTGAAAGTAATCTTCTGAAAGAGTTTGAAAGCAGTTTAGTTTTTTATTAATTGTCTTTCTGCTCAATATTTATGGGAGAAAAATTCAGGGCAAGCTAAATACTTGCCCTATTTTTATAATTTAACGGTCTGAAATAATGCTTTTATTTCATCCAATGATAATAATTTAAATGAGCCATTTGCTAATCCATCAATAGATAATGAGCCCATACTCACTCTTACTAATCGTAAAGTGGGGAAACCAATATGCGCAGTCATTCTCCGCACTTGACGATTGCGCCCTTCACTAATCTTAATTTCTAACCAGCTTGTGGGAATATTTTTTCTCTCTCGGATAGGTGGATTGCGTTCCCATAAATTTGGTTCTGAAATTAACCGCACTTGAGCGGGTTTTGTCATGCCATCTTTGAGTTCTACACCTTTTCTGAGTTGTGCTAAATCGGTTTCCTCAGGAATGCCTTCCACTTGCACCCAATAGGTTTTTTCTGTTTTAAATTTTGGATCGGCCAAACGATGTTGTAATTCACCATTATTGGTTAAAATCAGTAATCCTTCGCTGTCCCTATCTAATCGACCTGCCGCATAAACATTTGGAATTGAGATAAAATCTTTTAAGGTTGCGCGTCCTTGTTCGTCGGTAAATTGCGTGAGTACATCAAAAGGTTTATTGAATAACACAACTTTGGTTTCATCCAACGACAGCGTTTTAGGTTTTGATTTTGGCTTAAAAGTGCGGTGAAAATTAACCGCACTTTTTTCTTTAGGCGGCAATTTTCCTGCCGAAAAATTTTTCTTCATTAACTTATGATTTCTATTTTGAAAAGCTTGCAACATCATAACAAAACTTCAAGCTGTAGTAATGATGATTATTTGAGTGAACCTGAAAAACTAAAAAGGCTAAGCCAGTAAAAACTGAGCTTAGCCCCAAAACTAAATTTTTTAGAATCGATATTTAAATCGATCTTTTTAATGGGAAATTATTTACCATCCCAAGCTTGTACTGCATCTAAACGAGCTTTAATTTTGCCTTGTGTATCTTTTTTGAAATACCCGTTAGCTAAACCACCTTCCCAGCCACCGTAGTTTGCGTTAGGTAACATAATGAAAGTTTTACCAAATTTGCCTTGGTTTTGATCAACAAATGCACGGCGGTCTGCGTTTAATTTGCCATATACGGTATCACCGAAGTCATCTAAGTTATCGCCTACATAAAGTACGATTTCATAGCCTTGTTTTTCAATTTCTGCAAAACGAGCCGCTTTAGCTGATTTGTCTTTTTTCAAATAAAATGCAGATTCTTCCACGCCATTGAAACCTAAACGTTTCATATCATCAATAGTGCCTGCTTTTTCAGAACTATCTTTGCGGTTTGTTACATAGAACATTTTACCTTTGTGGCTGTTTACGTAATTATTAAATTCTACCGCACCAGGAACTGCACGAGATTGACGCGCATCTACCCAACGAGTCCAATCTTTACCATCGAATGGTTTATTATTTTGAACTTGCCAGCCAGCATAAGGACTGTTGTCTAACATGGTTTCATCTAAATCAACCACAACCGCTTTTTTCTTACCTTTTGCCACTTTGGCGTGGTCAAATGCAACTTTTGCCGCATTGTACGCTTGATAAGCTAATGCTTTATATTCGCCAGAATCTTGCATCCAGTTTAAGCCAAGAACAGCTTGTTGTTGCAATTGCATTTTTGCGTGTTCTTCTGATTTCATTTGGTGTGCACCACAGCCAGCTAAGACAAGAGCAGAAAGAGCCGCAAGTGCGGTCATTTTTAACGTTGTTTTCATATTACATTCCTTTCAACTTTAGGGTTATTAAAAATGGGGAGAGTATAGCAATTCTTTTTTATTTTTTGGGAGTATTCTCAGTAATTCTGTTCAATTTGTGATGTACATCACATTTTTAACGAGAGATTTAGATGTAAAACTTACCGCACTTTCTTTTTTATCCTATCGCCTTTCCCCCCTTTTCACGGTAAACTAGCCGTAATTTTATTCATCACCAACATTTTTATGCGACTCCTTATTCTCATTCTTTTTGCCGTATTAGCTTTGTTCCAATATGACTTATGGTTTGGCCGTAATGGTTTCTTTGATTACCGTGAAACTGCCGCAAAAATTGTAGAAAACCAAGCGGAAAATGAAAAACTGTCTCAGCGCAACCAGCGTATTAATGCGGAGATTCAAGGACTAACCAAAGGCTTTGAGGCCATTGAAGAACGTGCGCGAATGCAGCATGGCATGGTAAAAGAAAACGAAGTGTTTTATCACATTGTGAAAGAGAATAAATAATGGCTCGTTCAATTATTGCGGTATTGCCAGCAGCTGGTGTGGGCTCGCGAATGCAAGCGGATAAACCGAAACAATATTTAACGCTACTTGGCAAAACACTGCTCGAACACACACTTGATGTTATGCTTTCTCATCCTGCCGTCTCTAAAATTATTTTGGCGGTGAGCAAAGATGATCCTTATATTGCTAAGCTATCACTTGCTCCTAAAATTCAGTTAGTAGAAGGTGGCGCCACACGAGCTGAATCCGTATTAAATGGTTTAAATGCAATTGAGGAAAAAGATGCGTGGGTGCTTGTTCATGATGCTGCTCGTCCTTGTTTACAACACGCCGACATTGATAAATTGCTAGCCATTGAAGATAAACATGGTGCTATTTTGGCAATTCCAGCGACGGATACGATTAAACGGGCGGATAATCAGCAATGTATTGTGAAAACAGAAGATCGTCGTCAACTTTGGCAAGCGATGACACCACAGTTTTTCCCAGTAGATATATTAAGAAATGCGCTTTCCACAGGTATTCAACAAGGTGCGAATATAACGGATGAAGCATCGGCAATGGAACTGGCAGGATTTCGACCGCACTTGGTAGCTGGGCGTAGCGATAATTTAAAAGTGACTCGTCCAGAAGATTTAGCATTAGCAGAATTTTATTTAACAAGGAATAAATTATGATCAGAATTGGACACGGTTTTGATGTTCATGCGTTTGGTGAAAATCGCCCATTAATTATTGGTGGCGTAGAAGTGCCTTATCATACTGGGTTTATTGCGCACTCAGATGGCGATGTGGCATTACATGCCTTAACCGATGCAATCTTGGGCGCCGCGGCTTTAGGTGATATCGGAAAGCTTTTCCCTGATACCGATATGCAATATAAAAATGCCGATAGTCGTGGGCTATTGCGTGAGGCATTTCGTCAAGTGCAAGAAAAGGGATATAAAATTGGTAATGTCGATGTCACTATCATTGCACAAGCACCTAAAATGCGTCCACATATTGATGCCATGCGTGCCAAAATAGCTGAAGACCTACAATGCAATATTGAGCAAGTCAATGTGAAAGCAACGACTACTGAAAAACTAGGCTTTACAGGAAGACAAGAAGGGATTGCTTGTGAAGCCGTTGCCCTTTTAATCCGACAATAATTGTTTATTCTTAAAAGTGCGGTGAATTTTTTAAAAGAATTTCACCGCATTTTTATTTTTGTGATCTAGATCACAGTTTTAGCCTAGAAAAAGGCATACCATATTCTTGTACAGTGAGTTTGTAGCTGATAACACAGACTATAAATGAAAAGATTTAGGCGCAAGAATGGATGTTTGTGCCATTTGGCATTGCGCTGTGCACTTTGCCTATTGGGTTTGGCGGGCTGTTGTCTGACATTCCCGATTGTCCCTAATCAGTGATAATGGCATTGGGTGATAATTCACCTTTGTTATTAAAGTGGCCATTGGTGAGAGGAAACGTCCATTTATGGACGAGGGAGCAATGGAGGGCTTCAGTTCGCCTTTTTGCTCACCAACCTTGTTGTTAGGTACTATGTTGTTAGTTGACGTTGACTAATGGAATATGTACGTTTAACGCAGATATTCCATTAGTTAAGCTATTTAGCATGCTTAATTTTCTAAAATTCAAAAATCTCGTCTTATTACTAACTCAACCGTTCTATTTATACATTCAACCAAAATGTAACTGGGCCATCGTTTGTTAAACTCACTTGCATATCCGCTGCAAATTGCCCAGTTGAAACAGGTAATTTCTCACCGCACTTTTGGATAAAGTATTCATATAATTCATTAGCCAATGCTGGGGGGGCACCTCTTGAAAAGCTTGGACGCAAACCTTTTTGCGTATCCGCCGCTAATGTAAATTGTGAAACAATAAGTAATTCCCCTTGTGCTTGTTGAACATTTAAATTCATTTTGTCATTTTCATCACTGAAAATTCGATAATTAAGCACTTTTTCAGCAAGTTTATCCGCTTTCTCTTGGTTATCTTCTTTTTCTACACCAAGCAAAATCAGTAAACCTTTGCCAATTTGTCCTATTGTTTCACCGTTTACATCAACTTTTGCCTGAGTGACACGCTGGATTAAGGCAATCATTTTAATCCCTCAATAAAGCTAGGTAACCATGCTTCAGCATAGCCTTCTTGATCATCCACGTTTAACACGTCAATTTTTAAAGTTTCGCAAATTTTGACCGCACTTTTTCCTTGAAGCACTTGCTCAACTTTATCCGCTGCATAGCAAAAAGTATCATAATCAGAATTACCTAATCCAACGACAGCAAAACGAACATCTGAAAAATCGTTTTGGCTGTTAGCTAATTCATCAAATAGAGGTTTTAAATTATCTGGCAACTCACCCGCACCATGAGTTGAAGTCACAACAAGCCAAATTTTTTCATTTTCGATATCGGATAAACTTGGTCCGTGAAAAAGAGCGGTGGAAAAACCTTGAGTTTCTAAAACATCGTTTAAATGTTCGGCAACATATTCTGCGCCACCTAAAGTGCTGCCAGAAAGAATGCAAATGTGCATTTGATTATCCTGTATTTATTTTTCTTCCCTAACGTAGGGAAAAGTAAAAGAATATTTTTGAAATGATGAAAATAAAAAGGCTTAGATTTTCTAAGCCTTTTATTACGATTAAACGTTATCGAATTTGCCAAGCAATGAACGAATATGTTCTTGCCAGTTGCGGTGTTCGTTTTTCAGTTGTTCGTTTTCAGTTTGTAAACTTTCGATATTTCTGTGAGATTCTGCGTTTTTCTCTTTTAATTCTTCAACTTCTAATTGAAGTAATTGGATAGTTTCTACCGCTTGTTTAATTTTTTCTTCAAGCTGGTTTAAAATTTCTAAAGACATAATGATTTCCTTTTAAATAGGGGTAAGTTTGAGAGTATTTTACCCAGTAAATTTGTCTTTTTAAAGCGTTGGAGAAAAAATTATTATGCAAACGATTACGCGGTGATAAAATAAGGGCATTTTGCCATGATCTAGAAAAGTAAGCAGAAGGAGAATAATGATGAATCGTGCATTGGCTATTGAATTTTCACGTGTGACTGAGGCAGCTGCGTTAGCGACTCATATGTGGCTTGGTCGAGGGGACAAAAATGCAGCTGACGATGCAGCTGTGAAAGCTATGCGTTATATGCTGAACTTAATTCATATGGATGCTGAAATCGTGATTGGTGAAGGGGAAATTGATGAAGCACCAATGCTTTATATTGGTGAAAAAGTCGGTTCTGGCATGGGAGAATTGATTTCTATCGCCGTTGATCCTATTGATGGCACGCGTATGACCGCAATGGGTCAGTCTAATGCTATTTCTGTCTTGGCTGCTGGTGGTAGAAATACCTTTTTAAAAGCACCAGATATGTATATGGAAAAATTGGTGGTTGGCCCAGATGTTAAAGGCATGATTGATTTAACTTTACCATTAGAACAAAATCTTCGCCGTGTTGCATCTAAGCTAGGAAAATCCCTTTCTGATCTCACCGTAATGGTATTGGCAAAACCACGCCATGATGCGGTAATTAAACAAATGCATAACTTAGGTGTGAGAGTGATGGCAATCCCTGATGGTGATGTAGCTGGTTCCGTATTGTGCTGTTTGCCTGATGCCGAAGTCGATCTTCTTTACGGAATCGGGGGCGCACCAGAAGGTGTGGCTGCTGCCGCTGCAATTCGTGCATTAGGTGGCGATATGCAAGCTCGTTTGCTTCCTCGTAACGAAGTAAAAGGTGATACCGAAGAAAATAAAAAAATTGCTGCCGATGAAATTCAGCGTTGTGAAGCATTAGGCGTAAAAATCAATGAAGTATTAAAACTTGAAGATCTTGTGCGTGATGACAACCTTGTATTTACCGCAACGGGTATCACCAATGGCGATTTGCTTAAAGGTATCTCTCGAAAGGGCAATTTAGCCAGCACTGAAACAATTTTAATTCGTGGAAAATCCCGCACAATTCGTAAAATCCAATCCATCCATTATCTAGATCGTAAAGATTCTGAAATTTATAAGATTTTGAATATTTAGTTTGGGCAAACAAAAGTGCGGTGAATTTTCACCGCACTTTTAAGAGGTATGTTTAGCAAGATACTACCAGCTATAATGATAAATCGCTTGAATTGCATAAGGTTTGTCGAAGTTTTTACCGTCAGCACGGCTTACTTCTAAACCAAAACGATGATTTGCAAATCCAGCATTTAAACCGACCGCACTTTCAAAACGTCCACGGCTGCTTGCGACATCAAGCGCGCTGTTTGTGTAATGAATTTTGCTGCTACGGTTTTTGCTAGTAATCGCATTTACTTCTGCATAAGGTTGTAAATTCCAACCATTACTTAATGCAAAGCCTTTGGCTACACGTAAACCAATTCGAGAATAAACAGAAGATAAGCTATCTTCATTCCCTTGTGATGAAATATGTGTCCACGCTATTTGTGTTTGCGGGGTAATTGTCCAATCGTTCGCAAGGCTAAAGCGTTTGCCTAATTCACTCGAAATAGTATAAGCGTTGTAATGGCGTTTTTCAGTGTGATTTGAGTTAGTGTGTAAACGGCTGTATTTCACGATGTTATCTACATAAATACCGTTATCTGCAAGGTAAGCTGCATATAAGCCCACGCTATTGCTTCTTACTTTGCTATCACCGTAATGACCATTAAAATCAACGTTAGCTTGGCTGCGGCCAACAAATCCACCAACACGGAGGTTATCAGTTACAGCAGCATCAGCGCCCACTTGTACGCGATGTACGTTTTGTCTAAAGCCAGAAGTTTCACTCTCACCAGTAGAAAGTGCGGCTAATTTTTGGCGAGAATTCACATTACGAACCCACACATTGCCTTTTTCTTCACCTAGACGTTGATGGATGCCACTTAAATCATCTTCCACTAAAAGCAATTGTGCCTGACGAAGAGAAACTTGTGCATTTGCTAAGTCTGAAAGTAATGGTGTACTTGGTAGAACTGGAGCTGCAGATGGTACTACCGGATTACTTGGATTCACTACAGGATTACTTGGAGTCACTACAGGATTATTTGAAGTTACCACAGGATTATTTGAAGTTACCACAGGATTACTTGGAGTCACCACAGGATTACTTGGAGTCACTACCGGATTACTTGGAGTCACTGTAGGATTACTTGGAGTCACTGTAGGATTACTTGGAGTTACCACAGGGTTGCTTGGAGTCACCACAGGGTTGCTTGGAGTTACCACAGAATTACTTGGTGTAACTACATTTTTAGAGTTCGCTAATACCCAATTATTTCCCTCTTTTGTTAGGAAGTATTGATAAGCCCCTAAATCTACACGATTATTCGGGTTAGTTAAGCTAAATGCCGCATTACCACCATTGGTTTCTACAAGAGTTACTTTACCGTCAGTAACATTCTCGCCTTGGTTCGTTACCCCAATTTTGTGTGAACCTTCTGCGGTGCCCTGAACAATGATTTTATTTGCATTGTTATTGGCAATATTTGTGTAAAGATTAAATGTGCCAGAGCCAGTAAGATTTCCCGTGATAGTTAATACAGCATAAGGCGCTTTGGTGCTAGTTAAGGAAACGGCTGAATTATTTAAATGCAAGTCAGTTAATTCTGAGTTATCAACTAAATCCCATGTAGAATTGTTAGTGAGGTTTAATGTAACAGGCGTTTTATTTTTGTTGTCGTATTGTTTTACCATACCATTCAACTGAGAGTTATCTGCATTCAAAATAAATCTCGGTGAACTTGTCTTTTCACCTTCAGCTAAGTCTGTATCTGCTAGTTCAGGCATATTTAACCCTACAAGCACTTTTGCATCAGGTACTTTAGTATTTTTTAGATTAACGGTAGTTGAGCTGTAATTATTTGTGTCATCTCGAGAATCTTGTCTATTGGTAAAAATAACCACATCTCCAGTGTTATTTTCAATGTTAGAATTTGTAATGTTGGTTACGCCACCATCAAGTACAAAACCTAAACCTTTACTTTGACCTTTCGCTTCAATTGTGAGCAAGCTGTCTTCAATATTTAATGTAGTATTCTCAGATGCGTATGCAATAGTAGTTGATTTATCGATACCTTCTGGCTGTAGCGTGATATCTAAATTTTTGATATGTAATGTTGAGTTTTCGGCATCTATAGCAGTGCTGTTATATCCCCCCAGAAAAATAGAGGAGTTGGTAATATTTGCTGTAGATTTATCAAATAGTTGGTACCCTATGCTCTCTTTAGCTGAACTAACAATACTAACTGCATCAATATCAATGGTACTATTACGCTGAAGTTCAAATGCTGAATTTCCTAAAACAGGCTTTCCATCTGCATCAACTGTAGAAAGCCCCTCAGATAAATTGATATTACCGAAGTGGAATTTAAGATTTGCATCTCTCAATTCAAAAACAGAACTTTCAGGAAAAGCCTTCGATAATGTGAAAGTGCTATTAGGTTTGATTTCTAATGAGGTAGGTCTATTAGAAAATTGAGGAGCCAGGAAAATTAATGATTCTGTTGGGTAATCCTTATTGTCTAGACCATTTTTCATTCTAAAAGATACATGGGCTAGATTATTTTTATTTGTTAAATCATAGCCATAATCTGAATAAAAATTCATATTTTTTACTTCAGAGTCAGTTCTTTCTGGATTCTTATATACGGTACCTTCATATAATTTATAATCAATGGCCCATGCCGAATTAACTAATCCTAACGCCATAGCCACCAAACTCACTTTAAAAGTGCGGTTAAAAATTTTATTGTTTTTCATATTAATTCCTTTGGATTATAAAAAAAGCCAACTTATTGAATAAGTTGGCTTAAATTTTACTGGTTTAATAATTAACCCGCAACTGCGATACGTTTCATATCGGTCATATAACCGCGTAATTCTTGACCGATTAATTCAACAGGGTGGTTGCGAATCGCATCGTTTACATCGCAATAGCATAAATAGGCTAATTCCTCATAAACTATCAAGACAACCCATTTATGAAACCTCACTATGCTAAAATGCATCCTCTACCTAAAACGGAAGAAAACCGCTTACGTTTAATAATTTTACAGCTTAAACCTATCGTCGAATCTTGGCAGAAAATAGCATCATTCAAAGTATATCTAGAAAAGGGAATTACTCGGACAATACCACAATGGGAAGTTTCCTTGGGCGATTAAAAATGGAATATTTTTATAGTCAGAAATTCAACACTAGAGGGGGAGGTAGTTGATACAGTCAGAGATCATTTGGATTACTATAGTCATCGATGGATTCAACTAAAATTAAAAGGACTGAGTCCGATACAATATCAAAAACAATCCTTTAAATCACAGTCTAACTTTTTGGAGTCAAATCAATTTTTACCGCACTTTCGATTTTTATAAACTAATTTCTAGCTGTTCATAAGCTTGTTTTACTTTTTCCAATGCTTTTTCAACGGATACATCACGCGCAAGTAAAACGCCTAAGCGTCGATGGCCATTCACTTCACCTTTACCAAATAATCGGATATTAGTATGAGGTTGCGCCAGTGCTTTTTCGATTCCACCAAATTGCACATTTTGTGATTTGCCTTCCACAACAATAGCTTTAGATGCCGATGGGCTAATCAACGTAATTTCAGGGATTGGTAAACCTAAGATCGCACGAGCATGTAAAGCGAATTCAGAAAGCTCTTGAGAAATCAGCGTTACCATTCCTGTATCATGAGGACGCGGTGATACTTCATTAAAAATCACCTCATCACCACACACAAACATCTCTACACCGAAAATACCGAATCCACCCAATGCACTGGTAATCTTTTCAGCAATCGATTGCGCTTTTGATAATGCAATATCCGACATAGCTTGAGGCTGCCAAGATTCCCGATAATCGCCATCTTCTTGACGATGACCTATTGGCGCAAGGAAACTTGTACCATTGATATGGCGTACTGTCAGTAACGTGATTTCATAATCAAATTTGATAAAACCTTCAACAATTACTCGACCAGCACCCGCGCGCCCACCTTCTTGCGCGTAATCCCAAGCTTTTTGAATGTCATCTTTAGACTTTAAAATGCTTTGCCCATGCCCAGAAGAAGACATAATCGGTTTCACCACGCAAGGAATACCAATTTTTTCGACCGCACTTTGAAAGTCTGAAAAATTATCCACAAATTGGTAAGGTGAAGTTGGTAGCCCTAACTCTTCTGAAGCTAGACGACGAATCCCTTCACGATTCATCGTAAGTTGAGTGGCTTTTGCAGTCGGCACAACATTAAAGCCGGCTTGTTCTAATTCAACCAAAGTGGCTGTCGAAATAGCTTCAACTTCGGGAACAATGTAGTCAGGCTTTTCTTTCTCCACAAGCGCTTTCAATGCATTACCATCTAACATAGAAATGGTGTATGCACGATGTGCTACTTGTTGTGCTGGGGCATTTTCATAGCGATCAACTGCAACAACTTCAACGCCTAAACGTTGCAATTCAATCACTACTTCTTTACCCAGTTCACCAGAACCCAACATCATTACTTTGGTTGCATTAGGGGTTAATGCTGTGCCAATTGTTGTCATGATTTCTCCTATTTTAATAACGAATCATCGAGTGCCAAATCTTCATTTTTATTCACGCCTACACCGCGTGCGATAACATTTTTTGCAATTTCGTGTGCTTCTTCCAAAGAATGTTCCGTATAAGTACCGCATTGATAGATATTTAATTCAGGGATAGTTGTTTGATCTTGCACGCCTAAAATATCCTGCATTGAAGCTAACCAAGCTTGTGCGACTTGCTGTTCATTTGGCGTACCAATCAAGGACATATAAAATCCCGTGCGACATCCCATCGGAGAAATATCAATAATTTCAACGCTATCGCTATTTAAATGATCACGCATGAAACCCGCAAACAAATGTTCAAGAGTATGAATACCTTTTGGAGGAAGAATTTCTTTATTTGGAATACAAAAACGTAAATCAAAAATGGTAATGTCGTCACCTTTTGGCGTACGCATCGTTTTTGCTACACGTACTGCTGGTGCATTCATTTTGGTATGATCCACTTTAAAACTATCAAGTAATGGCATAAAGTTTTCCTTATAAATCAGTAAATTAAAAATAAATTTGAATAAATGTTCATTTTTTGCAAATTCTAATGAACTTTATGGCAAGGCTCATTGTCTTATTTAACAAGCGACTTGCAGTTGTTTTAATAAAATTGGTTCCTTAGGTTATTTGCCCCACATTTATTGTGGGGCTTTTTTTATCCCGAATTTTTATTTAAAAAATTTTCAGAAAATGTTGAACTTTCTTATAAAGTGCTAGTCTCATAGAACAAGCAACTTGCAGTTGTTTTAATAAAATTGGTTCCTTAGGTTATTTGCCCTGCATTCATTGTGGGGCTTTTTCTTGCGCATTTTATAATAAGAATGGTGCACTAAAAAACAATAACGCAACATAACGAACCAGTTTTCCAAGAAAGATAAAGATGCTACTTGCCACAAAATTTAACCTTAACCAACCTGCTATGGCACAAAATAAATCACCAACGATAGGCAGCCAGCTTAAAAGTAAAGTAATCGCCCCATAACGCCGTAGCTGATTTATTGCCCATAAAGTGCGGTGATTTTTTGGAGCAAATTTTGGCATCCATCGCCCAATCCCGTAAGTGGTTAAACTCCCCAATCCATTGCCAAGCGTGGCGAAAAAAACGAGTGCTAATATGTCTATACTAAATAAAGATCCCAACGCCAATTTAGGGACAGCAAGAGCAACAAATGCAACCTCAGAATTACCTGGTAATACCGTTGCACTCAAGAATGCGCTGACAAACATAAGGCATAACGCATGAGTTTGCCAAAAATCAGCACTAAAAAATGAAAAAATATCCATTATCTTGGCGAAATGATTTCTCGAGAGCGAACATCAAACACGTCCATTCCCGCATTTAATCCCGCTTGCACGCCTAAATCAGCATCTTCAAATACGATACAACGACTTGGATTAGCTTGAATTAATTCCGCACAACGTAAAAAAGTTTCTGGATGTGGTTTATGTTCTTTTACATCATCTGCACTGACAATGGCATTAAAGTAAGGTGCAATAGCCAGTTTATCCATCAACATATCAATAATTTTACGGTGTGAGCCAGAACCTAGAGCAATCGGCTTTTTCTGATGAAAAGATTTAACAATTTCAAAGGTTGGCAATAACTTTGATTGAGTCGGAATAAGTTGATAAGACAACTCACGTTTTGCAGCAAGCACATCCTCAATTCGATCTAGTGGCATATTCGCCGCTTTCATCATTTCTCCCGCAATGGTTCGAACCGTCGCCCCACCGAAGTTATACATAATTTGGCAATCAAATTCATAGCCAAATCGCTCTCCCACCATCGTCCAAGCCTGTGCATGTACGGGCATGGTATCGATTAAAGTTCCATCCATATCAAAAATCAATCCTTCATATGGATTGAACATCTCATAATCTAACATTTTTACATCCTTACAAATTTTTTACCATTTTGCTACAAAACTGTGATCTGTGCACTGTTTTATTTTGGTAAAGTGCGGTAAATTAGTGAACAAATTTTGAACTAATAAAAAACAAATGCGGTTATTTAAGCAACTAGAACGTTGGAAAATTCGCAGGCAAATAAATCAATCTATTATTGATGTGGTATTTCATTTACGAGATCGATTAGCTCATTACTGGCAAGCTGATGTAAATACGCCTCAAGTAGATTTTATGCTGCTGCACATTGCTTGCAGCTTAGGTCGAATAGAACGAGGAGGTTGCGTTTCACCACTATATCCAGAAATACTTGAAGAAATTCAAAGTGCGGTCATTTTTCCACAAGTTTTAGCTATCCATCAAGATTTACTCAAGTTGATGCCGTTTTCCATTCCTGAAGCAGAACAAACTTATTTTTTAGCGAACATTCATTCTTTGGTTATTGAACAGAAGCAATTAAAGCATGTGATGTAATATAAATAAGTCCACTTATAAAAAATGACCTAGCTTTTAAACTAGGTCATTTTTATATCTTAACGATATTTATCTAGAAATTTGTAATACTGCACACCAATCTTTGTCGCAAGATCTTTGATAATTCGGCCACCATAAACAGAAGGGACTTTCAGTCCTTCAAAAATAGATAAACGTTCATCGTCACCAAAAATCGCCTCAGTTACAATTCGTCCCGCAAGACCCGTCAAAGCAACACCGTGACCAGAATATCCCTGTGCAAAATAAATGTGCGGAGAAATACGACCAAAATGTGGCGTTGAGTTTAAGGTCATATCAATCGGGCCAGCCCAGCCATAATCGATTTTTACATTTTCAAGTTGCGGGAATACGCGCAACATATTTTTCCGCATAATCGCGACCATATCTTTTTCTGAGCTAGAATCACTACCAAAAAGCAGACGGTTGTCAGCACTCAAACGATAATAGTCCAATAATAAATTGTTATCGCACACCGACATGCCGTTATTAATGACAGAATCAGCAACCGCTTGGCTTAACGGCTCTGTGGCGATAATAAAACTTTCTACAGGTAATATTTTACGATTAATTCCGTGATGGATAGATTTCGGGAGCGCATCAATATAAGCATTGGTGGCTAAAATAACGTCTTGAGAAATCACCGCACTTTTATCTGTTTTAACCTCAACGCAACCATTTTTCTCAACCATATCCACTACGGGAGATTGTTCAAAAATCTGAACACCCAGATCGACACAAGCTTTCGCTAAACCTAAACAATAATTAAGTGGATGTAAATGCCCTGAGTTACTATCAAATAAGCCCCCCACATAAATATCACTGCCTAAGTGTTGTTTTAATTTAGGTTTATCCCAAAGTTGCATATTCTGATAGCCAAAATTCTCATGACTTTCTTTTTCAATTTCAATTAAGTCATCCATTCGACGTTCATTTAATGCTAATGTGGCATAGCCTTTTTTCCAATCGCACTGAATGCCATATTTCTCAATGCGTTCATCAATAATATCAATGGCCTCTAATGACATATTCCAAAGTTTATGCGCTTTATCTTCGCCAACTTGTTTAACGTATTCATCAATGCCTTCTTCAAAGCCATTAATTGCCTGCCCACCACTACGACCAGAAGCACCAAAGCCTACTCGAGCGCCCTCTAATACAATAACTTTTTTTCCTTTTTCCGCTAGTTCTAATGCCGCAGATAAACCAAAAAATCCAGCCCCGATCACACATACATCAGCATGTTCAATTTGAGTGAGCGGCGGGAATTGAAAATCTTGGTTACGAGAGTCGAAATAATAAGAGCGAACGTGTTCTTGATAGGCAAAATTAAGCATAAAAAATCTCTTAGGAAAAAATTGGCAAAATCTTACCCCGAAAGGGAAATATGTCAAACCTTTTACAAAAAAAATGCTATACTGCGCGCGCGCAAAATTTGTGCGTTTTATGATGAACGATAACCCTCGGAGGTCAATAAATTGAAAAAATTCTTTGCTCACTCACTCAAAAATCTTTTCCTTTCCACCACCGCACTTTTCGCGGCTTCCGCTTTCGCCAATAACAAACTTTACGTCTATAACTGGACAGACTATGTGCCTTCTGATTTAGTCGCTCAGTTCTCTAAAGAAACTGGCATCGAGGTAATTTATTCTACCTTTGAAAGCAACGAAGAAATGTATGCGAAACTCAAACTTACTCAGAATACTGGCTCTGGCTATGATTTGGTGTTTCCATCAAGTTACTACGTAAATAAAATGATTAAGGAAAAGATGCTTCAACCGATTGATCAAAGTAAATTGACCAATATTCATCAAATTCCTAAACATTTATTAAATAAAGAATTCGACCCTGAAAATAAATATTCATTACCTTATGTTTACGGACTTACTGGTATTGAAGTTAATGCGGATGAGATTGATCCTAAAAACATCACTAGCTGGGCAGATTTATGGAAACCTGAATTTAAAGGCAAAGTTCTTATGACCAGTGATGCACGTGAAGTGTTCCACGTAGCATTATTGCTTGATGGTAAATCGCCTAATACCACAAATGAAGAAGACATCAAAACAGCTTATGAGCGTTTAGAAAAACTTTTACCAAATGTGGCAACCTTTAACTCTGACTCGCCAGAAGTCCCTTACGTACAAGGTGAAGCAGCAATTGGTATGATTTGGAATGGTTCTGCTTATTTAGCACATAAAGAAAATCCATCTCTTCAATTTGTGTATCCAAAAGAAGGCGCAATTTTCTGGATGGATAACTATGCGATTCCAACTACAGCAAAAAATGTTGAAGGTGCGCATAAGTTCATTGACTTCTTACTTCGTCCAGAAAATGCCAAAGTTGTGGTAGAACGCATGGGCTTTTCTATGCCAAATGAAGGAGTCAAATCATTACTCAGCCCAGAAGTTGCCAATGATCCTAAACTATTTCCACCAGCATCAGAAATAGAAAAAGGGATTATGCAAGGTGATGTTGGAGAAGCTGTCGATATTTATGAAAAATATTGGAGCAAATTAAAAACCAATTAATTTCTAAATTTAGAAAACAAAAAAGTGCGGTGAAAATTTGATCTGTACCCTAAAAGTTGGACTAACCAAACCAACAATTGAGGTGCAGATTTTATTATGGGTAAACACTACATAATCAAATTTAAATTACAGGTTCTTCAATCTATTCTTAATAGAAAAATGAGTATTAAGAAGCCACTAGTATTTATAATAAACAAAGCTAATAGTATCATTTTCTATCAGATGGAGGCATATCGTCGATTTCATTACTGAAAATGGCGATATTCAAAGTATGTCAAGAAAAAGGAATTTCTTAGATATATGACATATAGAAAGTTTCTTTGGACTATTAAATTCACCACACTTCTTATATAGCTAATATAAAAAAGGAGCATCAAATGATGCTCCTAAAATTTAAACCTGACTTAAGCATGTTCTTCTGCTTTTTCAACCGTTCCTTTGACAGTCAAACAAATTTCCGTTGAAATCAAATGAGAAAGCGTTGAAGCCAAATATTCTATTTTTTCAAGATTGCCATTGCCTGATTCATCAAAATAACCTTGCTCTTTCAAATTCGCAATGAACATAGAGAAGACGGCTTTATCAAAGAATTCCGGTGCATTAATACCATGCAACACAGATAAACGCTGTGCAACGAGTTGACTTTCTTTTTCAAGTTCTGCACGTGAAATATCTGGTTGCTTTTGCAAAATTGTCACTGTGATGTAATAACGTTGCAAGATTTCACGCATTCCCGCAGACCAAAGTTGTAAAATACGTACTTTCGATTTATTGATAGATAAGAAATTATCATTAGAGTTAATCACCTGTTGGCGCGCAAATTCATCAATAATGTGGTGAATTTGAGTTTTTAACTCTTCTTCACTAAAGTGCAAGAATAACTCGCCTTTTAAGAACGGATAAATCTTACCAACCGCTTCCACTAATAAATCTTTCTGAATCGCCTCATAATGCAAAATGATGCTTGCAACTAAAGATGGCAATACAAATAAGTGTTGAATATTATTGCGATAGTAAGTCATCAACACGGCCGACGCGCGTTCCAAACGCACAATTTCCCCAAAGTTATCCTTTTCGACTAACACGCCAACACGATCAAGCGTTAATACATGGTTTAACATCATTTCAGGCGTAGCCGTTGGCAAGACAACATCTGTGGAATAAGGCACGTTTTGTAGTAATTGTTGGTAACTCGCCAGTTGTTCTAAAAGTTGCTCACGAGAAAGTGCACGCTGACGAGAAGACAATAATGCTGTCCCAACCAAATTCATTGCATTCACCGCGGCAGCTTTATTAATGTTCACCATTACTTGTTTTGATATAGAATCAACTGCGGGAGCAAACCATTGTGGTTTTTCTTCGTGATTTTGCTCTTTCCAATCAGGGAAATGTTGGCTCAAATAGTTTGAAAGCGTAATTGGCTCACCAAAATTCACAAAACCTTGACCAAGATTGCGTAATTTTTTTATTACTCGAATAACCAAACCTGCATTTTCTTTTTCTTTCGCTGCTCCACGCAATTCTTTTGCGTAAGTATCCACTTCCAATACATGCTCATATCCCACATAAACTGGAACAACAGAAATTGGGCGAGTTTGATTATGTTGTAACGCTTGAAGTGTCATCGACATCATACCTGTTTTTGGCGCAAGTAAACGACCAGTACGCGAACGACCACCCTCAATAAAATATTCTACTGAATAACCACGATGGAATAACTCTGATAAATATTCGCGGAAAATGGCAGAATATAATCTGTTTCCTTTAAAAGTTCGGCGAATAAAGAATGCCCCCCAACTGCGGAACATTCTACCCACAGGCCAGAAGTTTAAATTAATTCCTGCTGCGATATGCGGTGGAACAAGCCCTTGATGATAAAGCACATAAGAAAGCAATAAATAGTCGATATGACTACGGTGACAAGGCACATAAACAATCTCATGACCTTCAAGTGCTAATTTACGTACGCGATCTGCATTTTGCACATCAATACCAGAATAAAGTTTATTCCAAAGCCAACGTAAAAAACGATCCACTGCTCGTAAACTTGAATGACTTACATCAGCAGCAATTTCATCCAAAATCTTATGCGCTTCTTTTTGGGCTTTTTCAATACTGATATTTTTCGATTTTGCTTCATCTTCAATCGCACGTTGAATCGCTTCTGATTGCAATAATTTATTAAACATAGCTTGGCGATTCGGTAAACGCGGGCCTGTGGCAGAAATACGCTGTTTAGCAAAATGCATTTTTGCAACTCGAGCCAATTTTTGCGCAATTTTTTCATCAGAACCATGCTCATTCACCATATAACGTAATGAAACGGCTTGAGAAAAACGCACAAAAGTATCACGTCCAAACCAAATAGCAGCAAAAGTTTTTTGCATGCCATTTAACAAACGCAAGTTAGGCAAACTGGATTTATCTTCATGTCCAGGAGAACGCCCCCAAAGAACGGAGACTGGAATAAGTTGCACATCTAAACTCTCAGAAGTGCGGTGTAATTCGAGGTATTTATTGAAAATCGTGGTGGTTTCATCTTTCGCACCTTTCGATTTAAAAATGCGGCGTCCCTCATCTAAATACACATAACGAGGCAACTTCACACCATCAATTTCATTTTTCTCCGCAGGATCAGGCAAACCTAACGCCAAACAATTTCGACGGAAAATAACGAAATCGGTTTGAGAGGTATAAGGCAAAACATAAACAACAGGTTGGTGAATATTGAGGGAAAGCTCTTCTATCGGATTGGCTGGAATTGGATTATTTTTCACTAATACTGACAGAGGCAAGCTCAATAATTGACGATACATATTTACAAAATTTGCCATGATAAATTTTCTCTTTGTTGTAAATTTGAAATATTTTAACACATCCGATCTCAACCGTTTTAAAAAATTTGGTGGCAGAATGTGACCTAATACACAGATCTAAAAAATAACTATTGCAACTTCACACAATCTGTATACAATACCAGTTATCTGTATTTAAAAACAGGAGTGTATATGAGACCATTAACAGCACGCCAACAAGAAGTGTTGGATTTATTAAAACGTCATTTAGAAACAACAGGCATGCCACCAACACGAGCTGAAATCTCTCGAGAATTAGGCTTTAAATCACCCAATGCGGCAGAAGAACATTTAAAAGCGCTTTCACGCAAAGGTGCGATTGAGATTATTCCAGGCGCATCCCGTGGTATCCGAATCTTAGACTATAGCGCAAATGAAGAATTTGATGGTTTACCACTTGTGGGGCGCGTAGCGGCTGGAGAACCGATTCTTGCTGAACAGCATATCGAAGCAACTTATCGTGTAGATGCCGATATGTTTAAACCACAAGCAGATTTCTTACTAAAAGTTTATGGTCAATCCATGAAAGACATTGGTATCTTAGATGGTGATTTATTAGCTGTACATAGCACCAAGGATGTACGTAATGGACAAATTGTCGTTGCCCGTATTGAAGATGAAGTGACGGTAAAGCGCCTTGAGAAAAAAGGTTCTATCATTTACCTACACGCAGAAAATGAAGAATTTGATCCAATTGTGGTAAATCTTGAAGAACAAGAAAACTTTGAGATTGAAGGCATTGCCGTAGGGATCATTCGCAATAATGCTTGGATGTAATCTGAGTAAACTAGCGAATAAAGTGCGGTAAAAATTTCCTGTGTTTTACCGCACTTTTCTTAATCTAAAATTCTGAATTTGCCATTCTTTTTACCGCTCTCTATAATGCAATCAATCTTGAATTTAAATAAAGGATGGAAAAATGCAGTTTTCCAAAATGCACGGATTAGGCAACGATTTTGTTGTGGTTGATGGTGTTACTCAAAATGTTTTTTTTACGCCAGAAACCATTCAACGCTTAGCTGATCGCCACCGTGGAATTGGTTTTGATCAGCTTTTGCTTGTTGAACCACCTTATGATCCTGAACTCGACTTTCATTATCGCATTTTCAATGCCGATGGAAGTGAAGTTTCGCAATGCGGAAATGGTGCCCGCTGTTTTGCTCGTTTTGTGACATTAAAAGGGCTAACTAACAAAAAAGACATCGCGGTTAGCACGCAAAAAGGCAATATGGTTCTAACGGTAAAAGACGATAACCAAATTCGTGTGAATATGGGTGAACCGATTTGGGAGCCAGCAAAAATTCCATTTACCGCAAATAAATTCGAGAAAAATTACATCCTACGCACAGACATTCAAACCGTCTTATGTGGTGCCGTTTCAATGGGAAATCCTCATTGTGTTGTACAAGTAGATGATATTCAAACAGCAAATGTTGAACAACTTGGTCCTTTGCTAGAAAGTCACGAGCGTTTTCCTGAGCGTGTCAATGCTGGTTTTATGCAAATCATCAATAAAGACCATATTAAACTTAGAGTTTATGAACGTGGTGCTGGAGAAACGCAAGCCTGTGGAAGTGGAGCTTGTGCAGCTGTTGCAGTTGGAATTATGCAAGGTTTATTGAACAATCGAGTTCAAGTCGATTTGCCAGGCGGTTCATTAATCATTGAATGGGATGGCGTTAGTCATCCACTTTATATGACTGGCGAAGCGACCCATGTATATGATGGTTTTATAACTCTTTAATCTTCTTATCCCCATCAAATTCTTAAAGATGGGGATTTTATCTCCAGCTTACGCAAACGTTTTCGTTTCTAAAAATATCCTTTATAATACCCCTCAATTTTCATTCCTATCCTCATAAAGGAACCCCTTATGTTTCAAACTTTTCGTGGCTCACCCGCCCTTTCTGAATTCCGTATTCAAGGCTTAATGCAAAAATTCCAACAAAATCAATTACCGGTGAAATCGGTTTATGCGGAATATTTGCATTTTGTGGAATTAAATCGACCGCTTGTTAGCGAGCAGGAAGCTAAGTTAAAAGCATTGTTACATTACGGACCGACCTTGGCAGAACACGATGCCAAAGGCGAAACCTTTATCGTAATTCCACGCGTCGGTACCATTTCTTCTTGGTCTTCTAAAGCGACCGATATTGCGCATAACTGTGGTTTAAGTGAAGTGGAGCGTATTGAGCGTGGTTTGGCGTATTATTTTGAGTTAAGTCAACCGCTTGATGAAAAAACAACAGAGAAATTGACCGCACTTTTACATGATCGAATGATGGAAACTGTGGTGCGTCGTCCTGAAGATGCAGAGATCTTATTCCGTCATCAAGATCCGAAACCGTTTAAAACGGTCGATATTTTAAAAGGTGGACGTGAAGCCTTGGTCACAGCCAACGTAGAATTAGGTTTGGCACTGGCAGAAGATGAAATTGATTATTTGGTGGAAAACTTCACCCAATTAGGGCGCAATCCGCACGATATTGAACTTTATATGTTCGCGCAAGCTAACTCTGAGCACTGCCGCCATAAAATCTTTAATGCGGATTGGATTATCGACGGCAAAAAACAGGATAAATCCCTGTTTAAGATGATTAAAAATACCTTTGAGAAAACCCCTGATTTCGTGCTTTCAGCCTATAAAGATAATGCTGCGGTGATGGAAGGTTCAAAAGTCGGCCGTTTCTTTGCGGATCAAGACGGACAATATCGCTATCACAATGAAGATGTGCATATCTTAATGAAAGTGGAAACCCACAACCACCCAACCGCAATTTCGCCATTCCCAGGTGCGGCAACAGGTTCAGGCGGTGAGATTCGTGATGAAGGTGCAACGGGTCGTGGTGCTAAACCTAAAGCAGGTTTAACCGGTTTCTCGGTATCAAACCTCGTCATTCCTAACTTTGAACAGCCTTGGGAAAATCCACTTTCCAAACCAAACCGTATTGCTTCAGCCTTAGATATTATGATTGAAGGTCCATTAGGTGGCGCTGCATTTAACAATGAATTTGGTCGCCCTGCGTTATTGGGTTATTTCCGTACCTATGAAGAGAAAGTTAACAGCTTCAACGGCGAAGAAGTGCGTGGTTATCACAAACCGATTATGTTAGCCGGTGGTATCGGGAATATTCGTGGCAAACACGTTCAAAAAGGCGAAATTTCAGTTGGCGCGAAATTGATCGTATTAGGCGGCCCAGCCATGAACATCGGCTTAGGCGGTGGGGCAGCGTCTTCGATGGACAGTGGGAAATCAAAAGAAGATTTAGATTTTGCCTCTGTTCAACGTGAAAACCCAGAAATGGAACGCCGCTGCCAAGAGGTGATTGACCGCTGCTGGCAATTAGGCGATGAAAACCCAATTCTCTTTATTCACGATGTGGGCGCGGGTGGTTTATCCAACGCGATGCCTGAATTGGTGCATGATGGTGAACGTGGCGGTAAATTTGATTTACGCTCTATTCTTTGCGATGAAAAAGGGATGTCGCCATTGGAAATTTGGTGTAATGAATCGCAAGAACGTTATGTCTTAGCGGTTGCGCCAGAAAAACTCGAATTATTTACCGCACTTTGTGAACGTGAGCGTGCGCCGTTTGCGGTTATCGGTGAGGCAACGGAAGAAAAACATTTAACCTTGCACGATAGCCATTTCGACAATAATCCTATTGATTTGCCAATGAATGTGTTATTGGGCAAAACCCCGAAAATGACGCGCAAGGTTTCGTCAAAAACTGTCGAAAATCGACCGCTTGCAACAGAAAATATTCAATTAAAAGAAGCCTTCCATCGTGTATTACGTTTACCGGTGGTGGCAGAAAAAACTTTCTTAATCACCATCGGCGACCGTTCGGTAACTGGTATGGTGGCGCGCGATCAAATGGTTGGCCCATGGCAAATTCCGGTGTCTGATGTGGCAGTCACAACTGCATCATTAGACAGCTATCACGGTGAAGCCATGGCAATGGGCGAACGTGCGCCAGTAGCGTTATTAGACTTTGGAGCTTCTGCACGTTTAGCGGTGGCTGAATCCATTACCAACATTGCGGGCACCAACATTGGCGATATTAAACGCATCAAACTTTCTGCAAACTGGATGTCTGCAGCAGGACACAGTGGTGAAGACGCTGGCTTATATGAAGCGGTGAAAGCGGTGGGCGAAGAACTTTGCCCTGCGTTAGGCATTACCATTCCAGTGGGTAAAGACTCTATGTCGATGAAAACCACTTGGGAAGAAAATGGTGAGAAAAAATCAGTAACAGCTCCGCTTTCTTTAGTGATTTCATCTTTTGCGCGCGTGGAAGATGTCCGCAAAACCGTGACACCTCAATTACGCACAGACAAAGGCGCAAGCCGTTTATTGTTGATTGATTTAGGCGAAAGAAAAAATCGCTTAGGTGCGACCGCACTTGCGCAAGTGTATAAACAATTAGGTGATAAACCAGCCGATGTGGTGAACGTAGCCAAACTGAAAAACTTCTTCGATGCAATGCAAGCATTAGTAGCAGAGCGTAAATTATTGGCTTACCACGACCGTTCAGACGGTGGTTTAATTACCACCCTTGCAGAAATGGCATTTGCGGGTAACTGTGGCGTGGATGTTGATATTTCTCCGTTATTCGATAGCGGAAAAGGATGGGCGCTTGAGCTCGGTGCGGAACACTATGCTCAAGAAATTTCCGAGTTAGCCATTTTATTTAACGAAGAATTAGGCGCGGTGATTCAGGTATTAGAGGCGGAACTTGACGCTATTTATACGGTGTTGAAAACACATGGATTAGAGGGAATTACCTACGACATCGGCAAGGTTAGCAACAATGATCGCATTGTGATCCATCAATTCGGAAGGGAAATTTTGGATGAAAAACGCTCAGAATTGCGTGGCATTTGGGCGGAATTGACCCATCAAATGCAACGCTTACGCGACAACCCGGAATGTGCTGACCAAGAATTTGAAGCGAAAAAAGCGACAGACAACAAAGGTTTATCTGCTCACTTAACCTATGATGTGAATGAAGATATTGCCGCGCCGTACATCAGCAAAGGCGTGAAACCGAAAGTAGCCGTATTGCGTGAACAAGGCATAAACAGCCACGTTGAAATGGCGGCAGCTTTTGATCGTGCAGGCTTTGCGGCGATTGATGTTCACATGAGCGATTTAATGGTAGGTCGTTACAACTTAAACGACTTCAACGCGATGGTGGCCTGTGGTGGCTTCTCTTACGGTGACGTATTGGGCGCAGGTGGTGGCTGGGCAAAATCCATTTTATTTAACCCACAATTACGCGATCAATTCAGCCAATTCTTCGCCAATGAAAACACCCTTTCATTAGGCGTATGTAACGGCTGTCAATTTATCTCCACCCTTGCGGAAATCATCCCTGGCGCAGAAAACTGGCCACGTTTCGTGCGTAATAAATCAGAACGTTTTGAAGCGCGTGCTGCGATGGTGAAAATCAACGATACTAACTCGCTGTGGTTTAAAGGCATGGCGGGTTCTCATATGCCGATTGCCGTTTCTCATGGAGAAGGTCGCGTAGAATTCAAAACACCTGAGAATTTAACCGCACTTCAAGCGCAAAACTTAATTGTGGCGCAATATATCGACAGCCATTTAAACGTGACTGAAACTTATCCAGCCAACCCAAATGGCTCGGTATTAGGGATTACCGCGATTTCTAACGTGGACGGTCGTATTGCTGCGATGATGCCACACCCAGAACGTGTATTCCGTGCCGTGAGTAACTCATGGTATCCAGAAGATTGGTCTGAAGATGGTGCTTGGATGCGAATTTTTAGAAATGCGAGAATAAATTTCAAATAATGTGAAATTGCTCACAGAAAATTAATACAAAATAAGAGATACTGAGTGAGTCAGTATCTCTTTTTTATACTGAACAATTCTTGGATATTTTGTCCGTAATATCAATTGAACTATATGAGGAGTTCTTAATGAGTAGTTTAGTTACGTTGCTAGCTAATATTGTTGCGCCATTGCAACGTCAATTTATTAACTTTATCCGCATTGCTATTTGTGTAGTGATGGTTTGGATTGGCGGCTTAAAAGTTTGCCAATATGAAGCAGATGGTATCGCACATTTTGTGTCAAATAGCCCTTTCTTAAGCTTCCTTTACAAAAATGGAGCGAACATGGTAGAAAATGATAAGGGTGTTTTAGTAAAAGAATATACCTTATACAAAAACCCTGAAGGCAAAATGGTCGCAAAAAATATTGAATGGCATAAAGCTAATGGCACCTATACAGCTTCTTATATTATTGGCGCGATGATCGTGACCATTGGTATTTTAGTATTAGCGGGAATTTGGTCTCCAACATTAGGTTTATTCGGAGGTTTACTCACCTTTGGCATGTCGATAGTCACGCTGTCTTTCCTGATATTTACGCCAGAAACCTGGGTGCCGAATTTAGGCGGGGACTTCCCAACACCTAATTATGGCTTCCCATATCTCTCAGGTGCTGGCCGACTCGTGATTAAAGATATTATTATGATGGCAGGCGGCTTAGTTGCTGCAGCAGAATGTGCAAAACGTTATTTAGAGAATAAAAAGCAATTTGCGTAATTAGTTATTTAAAAGGCTTGCTGAGATAAATGGCAAGTCTTTTTCCTAAGATACAAAAAGAAGCAGTTGAATAATAATCATATATTAATTGTCGTGATGATGTGATGATCAGAGCATGAATAGCACGCATTTAGCAAAATTTATGGTATCAAAATTTGTCTACAAATGTTGTTTGGATGTCGGTTTTTAGAAATGCAAGAAAACATCTAGGTAATTATTAATTCAATAAAGGTAAAATATGTCTATTACAAATTTCAATACTGAAAACAATTCATTTAGCAAACTTATTTCTGATAGAGTAGTTTTTAAAATACCAAAATTTCAACGTGATTATAGTTGGGAGAATGCAGAATGGATGGAATTATGGGAAGATATTGAGGCATCGTTGAAAGATGATGAAGCTCATTATATGGGATATTTAGTTTTGCAATCAGTAGGTAAAAATACCTTTAATGTTATTGATGGACAACAAAGAATAACAACTTTATCTCTAATAATATTGGCAGCCATGAAAATGCTTAATAAATTAATAGATGGTAATGTAGATTCTGATGATAATAGAAATAGACTTAATAGTATAAGAACAAGATTCATTGGTTATCAAGATAGTGTTACATTAATAAATAAAAATAAGTTGTCTTTGAATAGAAATAATGATTCATATTACAAGAATTATATTGTTCCTTTAATTGATAATTTGCCAACAAGGGGGTTCAAGGAAAGCGAGCATCGTTTAAGAAAATCGTTTAATTTCTTTTATGAAAAAATTGAGTTATATATTAAGCCTAAGGAGAATAAAGGCGCTGAAATAGCAAGATTTGTTGAGGCTATTGTGGATAATTTATTTTTTACGGTAATTACCGTAACTAATGAGTTAAATGCATATAAAGTTTTTGAAACTCTAAATGCGAGAGGGGTAAAACTTTCTTCAACTGACTTATTGAAGAATTATTTGTTTTCTATTATTGATAATCCAGATGTAGATGATTTTAATTCAGAAGTTAAAGAGTTAGATGATAGATGGAATAAAATATTAGATAGATTGGGTAATAATAATATATCTGATTACTTGAGGGTTTTCTGGTTGAGTAAATATGATTTTGTTAGACATATGAATTTATTCAAAACTATTAGAAGTAAAATAAAATCTAGAGAGGATGTCTTTAAACTAATTAGTGATATGGATCAAAATTTAGATTCTTATTTACTATGTGTATCTCCAGAGCAAGAGTCATTATCTAGTTCTAATAAATTAGAGATAGAGTTGTCTAAATTATTAAAGTTATTTAGAATCAAGCAACATTATCCATTGGTTATGTCTGCTAAGAGAAAGTTAACTGAACAAGAATTTCAGAAAACATTATCATATTTATTAGTTATTGTGTTTAGATATACGGTAATAGGGAATCAACCTTCTGGAGATCCTGAGAAAACATATTTTACTACAGCGAAAAATATAGAGCTAGGGATATTAAAAAATTCTCTTGATGTGGCTAGAGCATTACAAAATTATTATCTTCCAGATAAGCTTTTTTCATCGCTATTTGAAAATAAAGTAATTATAACGACAGATTCAAAAAATAACAAAATTGCAAGATACATTTATTCAGAGATAGAAAAATTTATCAATGGGATTAAGTCAGATATTAATGATGACTCTATAACAATAGAACATATTTTACCTCAGAATCCAAATGACACTTGGTCTAGTATAGGCTCTTATGAAAGAGAGAAATATATCTATCATGTTGGAAATATGATGCTGTTGGAAAAAAACTTGAATAAGAATGCAGAGAATAAAAGTTTTGATGAGAAAAAAGAGCTGTATAGGAAAAGTAAATTTAGACAAGTATCCGAACTCTTCGATTCATTAGGTACTAATAATGATAGCTGGGATGTTAAGAATATAGAGAAAAGAGCTAATATATTAGCTAAATATGCTCGCCAGATATGGCGCATAAATGGAATTCAAAACTGATATTTTATTAACAAAAAGCGGTCAAAATTACAACGAATTTTGACCGCTCTTTTTATTACTTTTACTTACGTATTATTTTTGTTTTTTCAAAAACTCAACGCCTGTATCTGGGAAGCCGGTGAATACGCCAGTTACGCCAGATTTATTCAATAATGCATCGTACATTTGATTTACGTCAGTGAAGAATTCAGGTAAAACATCTTTACGCACAGTGTATGGGTGTAATTCCACTTTATTTTTCTAAATGACTTTGACCAACTTTACAATCTTGCATTAGAATACGGATCTTTGATTTTTGCTGTAAGGAATAAAAATGGAAGAATCTCCAGAATTAGAAAAATTGCCACGAATTATTACTGGTGTATTGAAAATCGTGCTTTGCACGGCATTGATTGCGTTAGCGATTGTACTCATCATTGCCCTTGGAAAAATCACTTATACTTTAGCGATGATGGTGCTTAATACTTCGACTGTCGTGCCTTATGACGTAGCTGAACAAGCTGTGATGTTTTTCTTATATTTCGGGTTTATTGGCTTGATTGTGCAGTATTTTAAAAGCGGCTATCACTTCCCTTTGCGCTATTTTATTTATGCAGGGATCACTGCGATGTTGCGTTTAATCATTGTTAATCATGAAAGCTCAGTAGATACCATCTTATTTGCAGGCGCAATTTTGATTATGGTGATCGCACTCTGTTTGGTGTTATATTCTAATAAACTGAAAAATATATAGTTTTATATTCAAAGCAACAAAAAACGCACTTCATTTGAAGTGCGTTTTGTCTTTTTAGTTGAGTTACTCAGATTTGCTTTCTAAAAGTGCGGTTGAATTTTCTTCTGTTTTTTCTTCCGCACTTTCTGGGACGACATCTTGAATTGCCATCACTGATTTCAAACTCTCTTGGCGAACTTGCTCAGCTAATGCTTTATCACCCGCTTGTTCAAATACATAAGATGCCATCATCAAATCATTTGACTCTAACTGTTCAGGACAAGCCATCACGTTTTTGAAGACATCTGCTGCTTTAACAAATTCATTGTTACGAACATATAAATAACCCAAAGCACGATTGATACAACATTTTTGCTTCTCATCTGCACGTTTTGCACGTTTTTCGATTAGCTTGAGAAGTTTACTGTTATCTTCTGGTTGTAAACGTGTAATTTGAGTACAAAGTTCTTTGCTAATGCTGGTGTTATCGCCAATTTTCTTCAATACTTCGACAGTAAATTCCGATGCTGATTCATGATCATTACAATCAATTAAACGCTGAATTAAACCAACTTTGAGATCAATATTATTACGACGACTACGAGACTGAGCATCCCACCATTCAAGCAAACCATCTACGCCTTCTTCGTTCATTTTCTCATCGAGCAAACCATTTTCTGTTTGAGAACGAAGATCTTTAAACTCTTCAGCGCTGAATAAACCACTATTTTCAACCCCATCTAAAATCTTATCGAGGGCTTGATAGGCTTTAGAACGAAGATAAATTTCTACCGCCAGTTTTAACACTTCTTTATTGCGACCAGCCATTTCTAACAAGCTATCCACAGAACTACGTGCCGCTGGCAATTTGTTTTGTTGCAATAAAATACGCGTACGGGCAATTTCCACCAGCAAATTATCTGAACCAGCTAATTCAGTTACTTCAATCAAATAGCGATTTGCGCTAAATTCATCACCTCGTTGTTGTGCTGCTTCAGCTGCTTTGATGAGGTTTAACACAGGCTCAGCAGAATGTTTGGCATTCTTACCAATCAATTTTTCTGCTTTAGCGTAATCCCCTTCATTCATCTTCATCAAACCTTCAAGGGTTTGTTTCTGTGCTCTCACACGTTTACGGCTAGAAAACCAATTATAAGAACCGCGACTTAAACGTAGAAAACGCGTTACGATCCATTCCAAACCATAAATAATCGCTAAAGCAATTACAAAGAAAATTACTAATGTCGTAATCGACATTTCAACGATATTATTTGTTGTTTCAATACGAACATAGCCTTGCTGACCAGAAAGATAAGGCCCTGCAATCAACCCAGCAAGCAATGCCAGCATTAAAAAAAGCACTCTAAACATAGGCTATCCTTATTTTTGTGGCTCAGCTTTTGCCGGTTGAGGTTCTTGTTTTTTTGGTGCAGATACTTCTGTTGCCGAGCCTTCAGCTTTAGGCATAGTTTCAATAGCTTTATCCGCTTCGATTTCCACCTTTTGAACATCTAACGACGCACGATTAAGATATTTATCAAGCAAGGTCAAACTTTGTAATTGCCCTGGCACATCTACATAAATAGACGAATCAGCCAGCTCATCTACTGATTTTAAGAAATTTTGTGTCACTTCTGCATTCGTATCAAAATAGCTACGAACCCACGAAGCAACCGCATCTAAAGATTGTTTATAAAGTTCATCTTGCTGGCGTGGTACGGCCATAATAGCAAGTTGTAAACGTAAACGAATATTCTCACGAAGATAAATATCTTGGTTTGGCGCAAGTAATTCTTTTTTATCCGCACTTTGTTTTGGCGAAATACGAATGAAGTGATTTAGGAAAGAAGTTGCACTCTTTTCCACATTTTGCTGCCAATCTGCAATATCATCAGATAATTTACCGCTCTTTTCTGGCGCTTCATCAAAATTCACATTCAACGCTTGTAATTCATCCACAGTATTGGCAAGCTGTGAAAGTTTTTGCATTACTGCATTTTGGTCTACGCTTGAAAGTGAAAGAAGTTGTTTTAAATCTTGGTTGATTGCAGTACGAATCGCATTCGCTTGTGAATTATTTACCTTAACGAGAGTTTCATCAGCCAATTTTAATAAAGAAATGGCTGTATCAACATCGTTATCTAAAACAAGTTTACGTAAGGCATTGTTTAATAAGAAATCTGCTTCGGAAAATAACCAGTCACTCGGTTGTTGTGCACCAACAAGTTGACTAACTTGTTTTACTTGAGATTGTAACGCAGTAATTTCGCCTGTTTTGCCTGCAACTAATTGCTCAAGTTGCTCGATTTTATCTTGTGCGGTTTTTAAGCCTTGTTCTAATTGTGTAACCTGTCCACTATTATCAGACACAGGGGCAGAAACAGCCACACCACTTTGGCTTTCAAGTGCGGTTAATTTTTGCTGAATTTCAACTACTTGTTGCTGACCAAAATAATAACCAGCTCCACCTACACCTAGCGCAATGAGAATCGCCAATAAACTCAATGCTGTGCCCGTTTTTTTCACAATAGTTTGTGGAACTGGCTGTATCGTTTCTGTTTTTTCAACCACTTTTGGCGTATCACCAACTTGTTCAGTGATGTCGTTATCTTGATCTTTTGCCATATCAATTCCTTAATAAGTCAGATTGAATAAGTTAATGTACTCGCTTTAATAAGAAAAATACCGAGCAGTCGCCAATGGTAAAAATATAGATTCTCATATCAGCGAAATTAAGCCATTTACGCAATAAATTTGTTGGCTATCCTATCACTCTTAGGTTAAAAAGTCATTTTGATTGTTGATATAAGAAACACCTCAGATATGAGAAATCGCATTAAAAATAAGATTTTTAGTCATTTATTTTGCGTTCTAATAATTTAAAATCTCTGATTCTTCACAAACTGTGATTTGCATCACAATTTTTTGCATTTATACTCCCTAAGTGGTAAATTGTTCGCCAATTTTTGTTGTTCTGGTAGGGACACCACGTGGAATGTAATCTAGCACAAGCAAAACAATGGGTTAGCGCTTTGGATCAACGCCGTTTTGAGCGTGCATTACAAGGTTCAGGCGATGCATTCCAACACGTTTTAGCGGTTGTTCCTTTACTTTTACACCTAAACCATCCGCAACTTCCAGGCTATGTTATTCACGCCCCCTCAGGTATTGCAAGTTTCCTCGCATCTGATTATCAAAAAAAATGGCTCACCAATGAATACGGTATTCACTATGCCGATCATAAGTCTTCAACACTCAAAAGTGCGGTAAATTTTCACGAAGTTTTACCACCAATTCTAGGCGTTTATTTAATGGGTAGCTTTGGCTCAATAAGTCAAACCTCTTCTTCAGATCTTGATACTTGGATTTGTGTCCGTGATGACCTCCCCCCAGATGAACACGCTCTTCTTATCCAAAAAACTAAACGAATTAGTGAATGGGCAATGCAATTTAATGTGGAAATTAATTTTTATTTGATGGATCAACAACGTTTCCGCAATGAACATTATGCTGACCCACTCACTGTTGAAAATAGCGGCTCTGCGCAATATATGTTGTTGCTTGATGAGTTCTATCGCTCCGCCGTACGCTTGGCAGGTAAACCTTTACTTTGGTTGCATTTATGGGTAGAAAATGAAAAAGACTATGAAAAAGAGGTCGCTCGTTTAATTACGGAAGGGGAAATTGATCCAAATGATTGGGTAGATTTCGGCGGTTTAGGACAATTTTCTGCAAATGAATATTTCGGTGCCAGCTTATGGCATCTTTATAAAGGGATTGATTCGCCTTATAAATCTGTGCTCAAAATTTTGTTGTTAGAAGCCTATTCCAAAGAATATCCAAACACTTGCTTAATTGCCCGCACTTTTAAGCGAGATTTACTTGCAGGTAATATCAATCCTGATCACCATTTTGATCCTTACATTGCCATTCTTGCAAAAGTAACCCGATATTTAACCGCACTTTCTGAATTTAAACGTTTGGATTTTGTGCGCCGTTGTTTCTATGTAAAAGCAACAGAAGATCTTGCGCGTTACCAAACTAATAATTGGCGTATTCGTTATATGGAAATCCTTGCGCAAGAATGGGGATGGTCTGCAGAAACGGTGAAACACCTCAATAAGCGTCCATTCTGGAAAATTAAGGATGTAAAAGAAAACCACGATAACATAATGAAATTTTTAATGTTGAGCTATCGCAATTTAGTGGAATTTGCGCGAAAGCATCATATTCACTCGAGCGTCGTGCCACAAGATATCAACATTCTTTCTCGTAAACTTTATACTGCTTTTGAAGAACTTCCTGGCAAAGTGTCCTTACTCAACACACAGATATCTCACAATTTATCAGAAGCACACCTGACTTTTGTGGAAGTTTGCGGCAATAAACATTTTAAAGATGGTTGGTATCTTATCAATCAACCAACGCACCATATTATGTTCTCCAAAGAACGAGTCATTGAATACGGGGAAAGCCTGAATAAATTAGTTTCTTGGGCTTATTTCAATCATTTACTCACAGAAAAAACCGAATTGTCAATTTTTAGCAAGAATGTGACTTTAAATACATTACAACGCTTTGTCACTAACTTGCGTCAGTCTTTTCCAAGCACCATCGCCAAGCAACCCAAAAACAGCGATTTATTGAACCAATGCGAAATTCGTAGCTTGTTTATTGCCATAAATCTCACCACAGATCCAACATCCAAAGTAGAAGAAGTGTTAACGGGTATTTCATCGCGAGATTTATTTAGTTTTGGATCGCTCGAACAAAGCCTTGTAGGCAGTATCGATTTTACTTATCGCAATGTGTGGAACGAAATCCGAACGCTCCATTTTGAAGGGCAAAATGCCATTTTGCTTGCACTAAAAGTGCTTTCTAACAAAATTTATCGTGGCGTTAATCGCCCAGATTCCATCCAAGTATATTGTTATAGCGAACGTTATCGCCAAGATTTACGCCAATTAGTGATGGGATTAGTCAATCGATGCGTTAGCATCCAAGTAGGTGATATTCAACAACCTTGTCAAACATCACGCTTACGCGTAGCGGGTAAAAACTGGCAATTATTTTTTGAAGATCGCGGGATTAGCTTACAAGAAATCGGAAATGAATCTGTCTGTAATGAAGCTGAAAGTGCGGTGGATTTTGACGAAGTTTTACAAACGCCAATTGAAGATGGCGAGACAAGCCAAGAAAGTCGTCGCTATCCGCCAGAAATGGATGCCTTCGCAAGTGAAGGATTCCTACAATTCTTTTTTGAAGATAATTCCGATCACAGCTTCAATGTTTACATTTTAGATGAATCTAATCGTCTCGAAATCTATCGCCACTGCGATGGTGAAAAAGATGAAAAAGTGCGGGAAATTAATCAACTTTATCAAAACGCTAAACAGGAAGGCGATAAAAATCCTTACAATATCGTTCAACGTAATTTTAACTACCCTCAATTTTATCAACTAAAAAATGGAAAAAATGGCATATCCATTGTGCCGTTTAAATTCAGCTCAATGAATAAGTAATATCCTCGTTAAAAATTATTTCTAGCCTGTTTCACTTTTGTTTTTAATAGATCTTTCCGTACATACACAAATTCAGCTATGATTAACATATATAAACGCGTAGTCTGAAAGCAGGCAACAGGAGGAAAAATGACATTAGATGTGTGGCAACATATTCGCCAAGAAGCCAAAGAACTTGCCGAAAACGAACCTATGCTTGCCAGTTTTTTTCATTCTACGATTTTAAAACATCAAAATCTGGGCGGAGCGCTAAGTTATTTGTTGGCTAACAAATTAGCCAATCCTATCATGCCGGCTATTTCTCTCCGAGAAATTATTGAGGAAGCCTATCAAGCCAATCCTTCGATCATTGATTGTGCTGCTTGCGATATTCAAGCTGTTCGCCACCGAGACCCCGCTGTGGAATTATGGTCCACTCCATTGCTTTATTTAAAAGGTTTCCATGCGATTCAAAGTTATCGAATCACCCATTATTTATGGAATCAAAATCGTAAATCCCTTGCCCTTTATCTACAAAACCAAATTTCCGTGGCTTTCGATGTCGATATTCACCCAGCGGCGAAAATTGGTCACGGCATCATGTTCGACCACGCAACAGGTATTGTTGTGGGGGAAACATCTGTAATCGAAAATGATGTTTCAA
This sequence comes from Haemophilus haemolyticus, assembly GCF_003490935.1. Taxonomy (GTDB): domain Bacteria; phylum Pseudomonadota; class Gammaproteobacteria; order Enterobacterales; family Pasteurellaceae; genus Haemophilus; species Haemophilus haemolyticus_M. Next base: position 367,675 of record NZ_QQGD01000002.1, read on the forward strand.
TTTTGCAAGGCGTAACGCTTGGCGGTACGGGAAAAGAATCAGGCGATCGTCATCCAAAAGTACGCGAGGGTGTCATGATTGGGGCGGGAGCAAAAATTCTCGGTAATATTGAAGTGGGTAAATATGCCAAAATTGGGGCAAATTCTGTTGTGCTTCACCCTGTGCCGGAATATGCCACAGCCGCGGGTGTGCCAGCTCGTATAGTGAGTCAAGATAAAGCGGCAAAACCTGCTTTTGATATGAACCAATATTTTATCGGCATTGATGATGGAATGAATTTAAACATATAAGGAGACACCATGATCAACAAAGATACCCAACTCTGCATGTCTTTATCTGGTCGCCCGGGTAATTTCGGTACAACCTTTCACAATTATTTGTACGATAAACTAGGCTTGAATTTCATTTATAAAGCCTTCACCACGCAAGATATTGAACACGCAATCAAAGGCGTGCGAGCATTAGGTATTCGTGGTTGTGCAGTGTCAATGCCATTCAAAGAAGTTTGCATTCCGTTTTTAGATGAGATTCATCCATCAGCACAAGCTATTGAATCCGTAAACACCATCGTGAACGATAATGGCTTTTTGCATGCATATAACACTGATTATATTGCCATCGTAAAATTAATTGAAAAATATCACTTAAATAAAAATGCTAAAGTCATTGTTCATGGCAGTGGGGGTATGGCAAAAGCCGTTGTGGCGGCCTTTAAAAATTCAGGTTTTGAGAAGTTAAAAATTTACGCACGCAACGTAAAAACAGGTCAATATCTCGCCGCACTTTATGGCTACGAATACATTGATTCTTTAGAAAACCAACAGGCAGACATTTTAGTCAATGTTACGCCAATCGGCATGAAAGGGAGCAAGGAAGAAATGGATTTAGCCTTTCCAAAAGCACTCATTGATAATGCTAGTATCGCGTTTGATGTAGTGGCTATTCCTGCTGAAACACCCTTTATTCGTTATGCTCAATCACAAGGAAAACAAACCATTTCTGGCGCAGAAGTGATTGTGCTTCAGGCTGTAGAACAATTTGAACTTTACACACATCAACGCCCAAGCGATGAATTAATAGCGGAAGCTGCGGCGTTTGCTCGAACAAAATCTTAACATCAAAAGTGCGGTGATTTTTCACCGCACTTCTAATCTTTCATAAAACCAAATTCTCCGCTTTCATCCATTTTTAAAATTGATGCGTAATTTTTTCGCCAATCCCCTAATACAATTCGTGTAAATCCTGCTTGTTGATGAATCGCCTCACGGTGTGTGTGTCCGTGAATTAATAAATTTACACCAAACTCTTGTACTTTTTCTGTCGTAAAGGCTTGATTTACATCCATGATTTCCTGCGATTTGGCTTGTTTATCTTGATTACTCTTTGCTCGAATTTTCTCCGCAATTTTCACCCGCACTTTTAATGGCAAGCACAAAAACAAATGCTGCAACCATTTTTGATGAACTCTACGGCGAAATTGTTGATAAGCCTCATCATCAATGCAAAGCGTATCGCCATGACAAAGTAAGATTTTTTTATCATAAAGTGTGATCAATTGATAATCAGGTAAAAACTGAACACCTGTATCTTTCGCAAAACGTTCACCAATCAAGAAATCACGATTGCCGTGCTGAAAATAACATTGCACACCTTGATTACTTACAGACTTAATTAAATCTTTAACTTGTTGAATCAATGTAGATTGCTCGTCATCACCAATCCAAAAATCAAAAAGATCACCCAAAATGTAAAGCCGTTCAGCCTGTGGGGCAAGATTCTGCATAAAATTGACAAAAAGTGCGGTCAATTCAGGCCGATTTTCGCTTAGATGCAAATCAGAAATAAAATAGCTATGTTTCATAAAAATTCCACGATTTTTGTTTAGATTAGCACATATTGATATTGAATTTGCTATACTTTAATGAAATTTTGTATAGGACATCCTCATGTTAAAACTACTTCGAATTTTCCTCGTATTAATCTGCTGTATTCTAATTTGTGTACTGGGTACGATTTATTCTTTTATCCGCTTTAAAAATCCAAGCAACGTAGGCATTGTTGCACGTTGGTTTGGACGCTTATATCCACTTTTTGGCTTAAAAGTAGAACATCGTGTTCCTCAAAATCAAGAGCAGATTGGACGTGCCATTTATATCGGTAATCACCAAAACAATTATGATATGGTGACAATCTCTTATATGGTGCAACCTCGCACAGTAAGTGTGGGTAAAAAAAGTTTAATTTGGATTCCCTTCTTCGGCATTCTGTATTGGGTAACGGGCAATATTTTCTTGGATAGAGAAAACCGCACAAAAGCACACAGTACGATGTCGCAGCTCGCACGACGAATTAATGAAGATAATTTATCTATTTGGATGTTCCCGGAAGGCACTCGCAGTCGTGGTCGCGGTTTATTACCCTTTAAAACGGGTGCATTCCATGCGGCAATTTCAGCAGGCGTGCCGATTATTCCTGTGGTTTGCTCAACCACTCATAATAGAATTAATTTAAATCGTTGGGATAATGGCAAAGTAATTTGCGAAATAATGGAGCCAATTGATGTTTCAGGCTATACCAAAGACAATGTTCGAGATCTTGCGGCTTATTGTCATGATCTAATGGAAAAACGCATTGCCGAACTTGATGAAGAGATAGCAAAAGGAAACTAAAATGCCACGCCTTTCCCGCCGTCAATTATTAAAAACAGCTGCGATTTCTACCGCACTTTCCACCGTGCCCGCACCATTGTTAGCGGCAAGCCGTGAAAAATTAGTTGTGCCGCCACTAATCGAAGTTCGCCGCGGTCGCCCAATTGTATTAACCATGCAGGAAATGAATTATCCCCTAGATGGCTCACACAATGTGACAGTATGGGGGTTCAACGGTAATTATCTTGGCCCAACCATTAAAATCAAATCAGGTAGCTTTGCCAAACTTAATTATCATAACAATTTGCCACAATCAGTTGCCTTGTCTATTCAAGGTTTACAAGCATCAGGTGAACTGTTTGGTGGCGCAGCTAGAATACTAAAAAAAGGCGAGTCTTGGGCCCCCATCGTGCCTATTGAACAACCCGCAGCAAGCTGTTGGTATCGTTCCGCGACATTAGCCAACTCAGCCTATCAAACCTATCGAGGCTTAGCTGGAATGTGGTTAATTGAAGATGACCAAAGCTTAAAAGCGAATCTTCCCAATAAATACGGCGTAGATGACATTCCATTGATTTTACAAGACATGGAATTTAACAATGATGGTCTCCAATTATTCAAACAAAATCAACCGCACTTTGTAGGCAATCGCTTGTTGGTGAATGGTATTGAAGCACCATATTTAGATGTCGCACGGGGCTGGATTCGTTTACGTTTGCTCAATGCCTCATTAGCTCGTGCTTATGATTTACGCTTGGATAATGATCAAGAAATGCTACTTATCGCACAAGATTTAGGTTTCTTACCAAAAGCTAAATCAGTCAAATCTTTGGTTCTCTCGCCAGGAGAACGCGCAGAAATACTGGTTAATATGAATGAAATTGACAACGTATCTCTCATTAGTGGAAGTAAACGTGGCTTGTACGACAAAATGAAAAATATGTTGATCTCAAGCGATGAACTCTCTGATAACACCGTCCTTGAATTACGTGCTCAAGGACAACTATCCGCATTTAACAAACAACCGAATCTAACTTTCGAAACGGATGCACCAGCAATGTTGCAGCAAGCCGTAGTCCAAACTCGAGAATTTAATATTGATGTCACAAACGGCTTAATTAACCAAAGACGTTTTGACCCACGCAAAGTTGATGTAATAGCCCGAAAAGGAACAATTGAACGCTGGATTTTAAATGCAAGTTTACCTGTTGGATTTACTATTCAAGGTGCCAAATTTATAGTGGAAAGCCAAGGAGAACATCAATTCCAAGCAGAAGAATTAGCTTGGAAAGATACAGTTTGGGTAAAAAACAAAACTCAAATTTTAGTGAAATTTGATCAAGTATCTTCTGGCAACTACCCATTCTTATTTGGGGTATCGAATTTAATGCTAAAAGATATGGGATGCATTGGCGTACTGATGGTACAATAGCGTTAACTATCCCAAAACACTATGAATTTTAATCATTCATACTTTATTTAAAGAGGAAATCGTAATGAAAAAATCATTAACATTAGCCGTTCTTTCTTTATGCGCAGCATCATCTGTATTTGCCGCGTCCGATGTTCCACAAGAACCGCAACCAACACTTTACCTTTCAACCTATGATATGTCTGGAAAAACTCCAACGGATTTAGGTAAAAAAGATATTTCTCGTTCAGCTAAAGCACACCAACTTTGCTGGGTAGCTAATGGTAATTTTGCGAAACAAATTACTGTTACCGAAGTCTTTAAATCACCTGAAAAAACAACCTTTGCTGTATCAGAAAATCCAAATGCAGTGAAAGTTTCTGAAGATAAAAAGACCCATACAATCACAACAACTCGTGATGCATTAAACCAAGGTAAAACGGTAGTAAATTGCTGGAAATTTGATGAAAAGGATCCTAGAGGCCAATATACAATCCAAGTTCAAGTAGGTGAGATTGTTTATGACCCGTTGACATTTAACGTTGTAAAATAAGAAAAATAAAAACTCAGCTTTTGCTGAGTTTTTTAATTTTATGCAAGTAAAGTTATAGAAAATTCTAGATATATCCCATCAACAGTTTATTGAAAAATATTACTAGCCTTGAGCTTTTTCCAGTATAATCTGACCAATTTTCTGACAAATTAAAACAAGACGATGAATAAAAAACACACTTTAATTTCACTTGCTATTTTGACCGCACTTTATAGCCAACAAAGTTTGGCGGATTTACATGAACAATGTTTAATGGGCGTGCCAAAATTTAGTGGTGAAGTCGTGACGGGTGATGTGAATTCTCTGCCTGTATATATTGAAGCGGATAACGCAGAAATTAATCAGCCAAATGATGCAACCTATCAAGGTAATGTGGATTTGAAACAAGGTAATCGTCATTTGTTAGCACAATCCGTGCAAGTCAAACAATCTGGAAACCAGCCAACGCCTTTACGCATGGCTTATGTCCGCAATGGATTTGATTATAAAGATAATCAGATCAATATGTTGGGTAAAGATGCGGCGTTTAATTTAGATAGTCACGATGGTAATTTAACAAATTCAGAATATGAATTTGTCGGTCGTCAAGGTCGCGGTAAGGCTGATGATATAACATTAAGTAATAATTATCGCGTAATGAAAAACGCCACCTTTACTTCATGTTTGCAAGGTGACAATGCTTGGGCTGTAGATGCGTCAGAAATTCGTCAATACGTGAAAGAAGAATATGCTGAAATGTGGCATGCTCGCTTCAAAGTGCATGGCGTTCCCGTCTTTTATACCCCTTACTTACAATTACCCATTGGAGATCATCGTCGCTCCGGTTTATTAATTCCAAGTGCGGGAACATCTAGCCGAGATGGTCTTTGGTATGCACAACCAATTTATTGGAATATTGCACCTAATTATGATCTTACTTTTACCCCGAAATATATGTCTCGCCGTGGTTGGCAAGCAAATGGGGAATTTCGCTATTTAACCCCTATTGGCGAAGGTAAAGTGGCAGGAGAATATTTAGGTAAGGATCGTTACTCTGAATATTCTAGTGATAATCGAAAACGTCATTTGTTCTATTGGAATCACAATTCTAGCTTTTTACAAAATTGGCGTTTAAATATTGATTATACCCGAGTAAGCGATAAACGTTATTTCAGTGATTTTGAGTCCGTTTATGGTCGCAGCACTGACGGCTACGCAAACCAATATGCTCGTATAGCTTATTATCAACCAAATTATAATTTTTCTCTTTCTGCACGACAGTTCCAGATTTTCGATGAAGTGGACATCGGCCCTTATCGTGCAATGCCACAATTAGATTTCAATTATTACAAACATGATTTGGCTAATGGATGGTTAAATTTCAAATTACATTCACAAGCTGTTCGTTTTGATAATGACAGTGAATTAATGCCAACTGCATGGCGTTTCCATGCAGAGCCTAGCCTAAATTCTTTAATGTCAAATAAATACGGCAGTTTGAATATTGAAACTAAACTTTATGCGACTCGCTACGATCAGAAAAAAGGTTCAGGAAAAAATGCAGAGGACGTGCAAAAAACGGTAAATCGAGTTATTCCACAATTTAAAGTTGATTTACAAAGCGTATTAGCACGCGATACAACGTTCTTAAAAGACTATACACAAACCTTCGAACCGCACGTGCAGTATTTATATCGTCCTTACCGAAATCAAAGCAATATTGGTTCAAAACTTAATAATGAGTATTTAGGATTTGGTTACGATTCAGCCTTAGTACAGCAAGATTACTATTCGCTATTCCGTGATCGCCGTTATAGTGGTTTAGACCGAATTTCATCGGCAAATCAAGTTACCTTGGGTGGCACAACGCGTTTTTATGATATTGGTGGTGAAGAACGCTTTAATTTATCTGCAGGTCAAATTTATTACTTGAGTAATTCTCGTATTGATGAAAACCCTGCAAATAAAACCCCGACTTCATCATCAGATTGGGCATTAGAATCTAATTGGAAAATGAGTGATAAATGGCATTGGCGTGGTAGTTATCAATTTGATACTCATACCAATTCAACATCATTAGCAAATACATCTCTAGAATATAATCCTGAAAAAAATAATTTAATTCAGTTAAATTATCGATATGCGAACCAAGAATATATTGACCAAAACTTGGGTAAATCGGCTAACGCATATCAACAAGATATCCAACAAGTGGGCTTAGTTGTAGGCTGGGAAATTGCCAATAATTGGGCTGTAGTAGGGCGCTATTATCAAGATCTCGCCTTACAAAAACCAGTAGAACAATATATTGGCATCCAATATAACAGCTGTTGTTGGGCTGTTGGTGTCGGTGCTAGACGTTACGTTACAAGCCACCAAAATCAAAAGCATAATGAGGTCGTTTACGATAATAGCATTGGCGTAACCTTAGAATTAAGAGGTTTAGGCACCAATGACCATCAAAGCGGTATTCAAGAAATGCTAGAAAAAGGAAAACTACCTTATATTCGAGCATTTAGTTTGGATTAAATATAGTTCAATATAAACTTTAAATCTACAAGAAGAGCGGTTATTTTAACCGCTCTTTTGTCTCAATATACAAAATAAAATTCTGATTAGCGATTACCTAACTTTTTGTTTAAAACGCTGAGCAACTGATCTTTACTAATCATTTCTTTTTCACCGGTACGGCGGTTCTTATATTCAATTTCACCGTTCTCTAGGTTTTTCTCACCGATTACCACCATATGTGGCACGCCAATCAATTCCATGTCGGCAAACATCACTCCCGGGCGTTCTTTACGATCATCAAAAATCACATCCACACCTTGTGATTGTAAAGTGCGGTAAAGTTCTTCAGCATATTTTTGCACGGTTTCAGATTTGTGCATATTCATCGGTACAATGGCGACAGTGAACGGGGCAATTTCGTCTGATGGCCAAATAATACCGCGATCATCATGATGCTGTTCAATCGCTGAAGCTACCACACGAGTTACCCCAATACCGTAGCAGCCCATTGTCATTACAAGTGGTTTACCATCTTCGCCTTGAACGGTCGCTTTCATTGCTTCAGAGTATTTTTTACCAAGTTGGAAAATATGTCCCACTTCAATACCACGTTTGATTTGAAGCGTGCCTTTACCATCTGGGCTTGGATCGCCTTCAACAACATTACGTAAATCAAATACTTCTGGCATTGCTACATCGCGTTCCCAGTTCACATTGAAATAATGTTTTCCATCGATATTCGCACCACAGCTAAAATCAGACATTAACGCTACAGTGCGGTCAATAATTGCTGGAATATTTAAATTCACAGGGCCTAATGAACCCACGCCCGCACCAATTTTCGCTTTGATATTAGCTTCATCTGCGAACTCAAGCGGATCTGCTACTAATGGGTGTTTTTGTGCTTTGATTTCATTTAATTCATGATCACCACAAATAATCAACGCAACAAGCGGTTGGTTTTCATGGGCACCTTTTACAATCAACGTTTTCACAGTTTTAGTGATCGGTTGATTAAATTGTTCTACAAGTTCATTAATAGTTTTCGCATTTGGTGTATCAACCAATGTCATTTCTGCAGTTGGTGCTTGGCGTTCGCCGACTGCTACCGCTTCTGCCAATTCGATATTCGCGGCAAAATCCGATTCTGTTGAGAATACCACATCATCTTCACCGCTTGAAGCTAACACTTGGAATTCATGAGAAGCAGAACCACCAATAGACCCAGTATCCGCTTGTACCGCACGGAAATCTAAGCCTAAACGGTTAAAAATGTTACTGTATACTTGATACATAACATCATAGGTTTCTTGTAAACTTTCTTGTGTTGTGTGAAATGAGTACGCATCTTTCATAATAAATTCGCGCGAGCGCATTACACCAAAACGAGGACGTACTTCATCACGGAATTTCGTTTGAATTTGATATAAGTTAAGTGGAAGTTGTTTGTATGAAGAAACTTCTCGGCGGACTAAATCAGTAATCACTTCTTCGTGAGTTGGCCCAAGTACAAAGTTACGGTTTCCGCGATCTTCAAAACGAAGAAGCTCAGGGCCATATTGATCCCAACGACCAGACTCTTCCCATAACTCCGCAGGTTGCACAACTGGCATTAATACCTCAATTGCACCACCTTTGTTCATCTCTTCGCGAATAATCTTTTCTACTTTTTTCAATACGCGAATACCAGTAGGTAGCCAGTTATATAAACCTGATGCCATTGGACGAATCATACCTGCACGCAACATTAATTGGTGGCTCACTACCTGAGCATCATTTGGCGTTTCTTTAAGGGTAGAGAATAAATATTGACTTGTACGCATTGTTTAACCTTAGATTCTAAGAACTGAAAAAATTGGCGCAAGTATAACAAAAAGTGCGGTGATTTTTAACCGCACTTTCGATACTTACTCATTATTTTGCGCTTTCGCCAAAATTGCTTTATGTTCCTGAATCAATGCCATAAAAGGCTGGCCAAACCGTTCTAATTTGATAGAGCCTACGCCATTAATTTGCAGCATTTCAATATTACTTGTTGGCATATATTGTGCCATTTCTTGCAAAGTCGCATCATTAAAGACAATGTACGGTGGAATATTTTCTTTATCGGCAATTTGTTTGCGTAGGAAACGCAGGCGTGCAAATAAGTCCTTATCGTAATTTGCAACACTTTGACGTTGTGGATTATGGGCGATTTTACTTATTGAGGAAATTCGAGGCATTGCCAGTTCTAATGGTTCTTCACCTTTCAGAATCGATTTGGCACTTTCAGTAAGTTGCAATGTTGGATTTAATTCACCAATGACCTGTTGCACAAAACCCAAATGAATAAGCTGACGAATAACCGACTGCCAATGCTCTTTGCTTTTATCTTTTCCGATACCATACACTGAAAGTTTATCATGTTGGCGTTCAATAATTTTCTGATTATGCATTCCACGCAATACCGCAATCACATAATGTGCACCGAAACATTGCCCCACTCGATAAATAGTAGACATTACTTTTTGCGCATCGACTAAACCATCATATTTTTTAGGAGGATCGAGGCAAATATCACAGTTATTGCATGGTGTTTGTCGATGCTCACCAAAATAATTGAGAAGAACTAAACGGCGACAAGTCTGGCTTTCCGCAAATTCACCTATCGCTTCTAATTTATGCTGCTCAATCTGACGCTGTGGCGTTTCTGGTTTTTCTAAAAGAATTTTTTGTAACCAAGCATAATCCGCTGGCTCATAAAACAAAACGGCCTCAGCTGGTAAATCATCACGTCCTGCTCGCCCTGTTTCCTGATAGTAAGATTCAATGCTGCGAGGTAAATCAAAATGGGCAACAAACCGCACATTGGATTTATTAATCCCCATTCCAAAAGCAATGGTTGCGACGACCACTTGAACATTATCACGTTGAAAATCCTGTTGCACGCGCTCACGCAGTGCCGTTTCCATTCCAGCGTGGTAAGCAGCAGCAGAGACGCCTTTATTGCGTAAACTTTCCGCAATTCGCTCAACCTTGTTTCGGCTGTTGCAATAAATAATCCCACTCTTGCCCTTTTGAGCCAACACAAAACGAGTCAGTTGCTCCATTGGTTTATATTTTTCTTCCAAGGTATAACGAATGTTTGGTCGATCAAAACTACCAATATATTTATGCGGATTTTCCAGATTGAGGTGAGTCAAAATATCTTGGCGAGTTGCATAATCGGCTGTCGCGGTGAGCGCCATAATTGGCGCATGAGGGAAACTAGCTTTTAAACCGCCAAGCTGGGTATACTCAGGACGAAAATCATGCCCCCATTGAGAAATGCAATGTGCTTCATCAATCGCAATAAAGCTGACTCGACTATAAGAAATAAGTTGAAAGAAACTGTTCGTCATCACTTTTTCTGGCGACACATAGAGCAGTTTAAGTTGCCCAGAAATAAGCTTATTTTGTACTTGTTGCTGCTGTTCTAAAGTCTGACTAGAATTAAGAAAATCCGCCTCAATTCCATTAGCTTGCAACTGATCCACTTGATCTTTCATCAAGGAAATCAGCGGAGAAATCACTAAAGTTAAACCAGCAAAACAAAGTGCTGGAATTTGATAACAGAGCGATTTGCCATTCCCCGTTGCCATTACCACCAAAGCATCTTGTCCGTTTAATGCGGCATTGATGACTTCTTCCTGTCCTTTACGGAAAGATTGATAACCGAAAATCGATTTCAAAACAGAAAGTGCGGTCGGTTTTTCTATTATTTTTGGTGATAAAGGAGAATCAAGCATCTTAGAACTGCACGTTCTCGCCATGTGCAGCACAAGCTTCTACTAAACAATCCCAAAAACGTTTTCCATCGTTAGAAACCCAGTCGCCATTTTTAAAAGCAAAATGAAAACCACCTAATTTACTCGCAATCCAAAGCTCAAGTAATGGTTCTTGCTTGTTAATCACTATTTGTGTGCGATTATCAAAGGTGATTGTAAATACTGAACCTTGCGTTTCACAATCTACATCCACACCTTGCGCTTCTAATTCTTCTTCAATTTTTTGCCAAACTTGTTCAATATTTTGGTGAAATTCTGCAATATTCATAAAATGTTCCTGTTTAAATCTGATAGAATGCGGCAAATTATAAAGCCTTTCTTAAGCTTGTGAAAGGCGGATTTACCGATAAGTAAGAGAGAGAAAAATGAAAAAACTACTATCAATTTTAGTGCTTAGTGCAATTTGCATTGTGACAACAGGATGCGGCGTAAAAGGTCCTTTATATTTCCCAGAAAAAGAACAAGCACAACAAACCAAATAAGCGATTATCCAATTACAATCCCAAAATAAAAACAGGAACACAACATGAATTTCTTCCAATATAAAAATAATAAGCTTTATGCTGAAGATATTCCGGTTCAACAACTTGCTGAACAATTCGGTACACCTCTTTATGTATATTCTCGCGCAACACTTGAACGCCATTGGCATGCTTTTGACTCAGCCTTCGGTAATCGTCCTCACTTAATTTGCTTTGCCGTAAAATCTTGCTCGAATATCGGCGTATTAAACATCATGGCAAAACTAGGTTCAGGTTTCGATATTGTCTCGCAAGGCGAACTTGAGCGTGTACTTGCAGCGGGTGGCGATGCATCAAAAGTAGTCTTTTCGGGCGTTGCTAAATCCCGAGAAGAAATTATTCGTGCACTAGAAGTTGAAATCCGTTGCTTTAATGTAGAATCAATTTCTGAACTCAAACACATTAACCAGATCGCAGGCGAGATGGGGAAAATAGCGCCAATATCTTTACGAGTGAATCCAGATGTTGATGCGCATACACACCCTTATATCTCAACAGGATTAAAAGAAAATAAATTTGGTGTAAGCGTAAATGAGGCTCGAGAGGTATATAAATTAGCCTCAACGCTGCCAAACATAAAAATAACAGGGATGGATTGCCATATAGGCTCACAGCTCACTGAATTACAACCATTCTTAGATGCAACAGATCGATTAATTGTCCTAATGGAGCAATTAAAAGAGGATGGAATTACATTGAAACATCTCGATCTAGGCGGTGGTTTAGGGGTGACTTATACGGATGAAACGCCACCTCACCCAAGCGATTACGCAAATGCATTGTTAGAAAAACTAAAAAATTATCCTGAACTTGAAATTATTCTTGAACCGGGTAGAGCAATTTCTGCAAATGCGGGAATTTTAGTGGCCAAAGTGCAATACCTAAAAAATAATGAAAATCGTAATTTCGCAATTACCGACACAGGAATGAACGATATGATCCGCCCAGCATTGTATGAGGCTTATATGAATATCGTAGAAATTGACCGCACTTTAGCAAGAGAAAAAGCCATTTATGATGTTGTGGGACCTGTTTGCGAAACGTCAGATTTCTTAGGCAAACAACGAGAACTTTCTATTGCTGAAGGTGATTATATAGCTCAATGCTCAGCAGGCGCCTACGGAGCAAGCATGTCATCAAACTATAACTCAAGACCCCGTACTGCAGAAGTTTTAGTAGATGGAGATAAATCCTATTTAATTCGTCGTCGAGAAACCTTAAAGGAACTTTGGGCATTAGAGTCGACCATTTAATCTTTCTTATCTTAAAAGAGCGGTAAAAAATTATCTATTTTTCTACCGCTCTTTTCTATCCATAAATCAGCCTACCTCAAACAGTAAGTTTGTGAGATAAATCAAATTTTTTTCTATTCTAGATTGGCATAGAATTGAATTCTTTATAGAATATTATGTTTTTTAAAGTGGACTTTTGCCACTAAAGGGGAAATTATGCAAGAAAAACTAAAAGTTTTGTTGATTGACGACCATCCATTAATGCGTCGTGGCATTAAACAACTTGTAGAATTAGACGATAACTTTGAAGTGGTGGCTGACGTAGGCAGCGGCACAGAAGGGATTTCTGTGGCATTACAAACATCACCTGATGTGATCATTTTAGATCTCAACATGAAAGGACTTTCTGGGTTAGATACGCTCAAAGGATTACGCGCAGAAGGCGTTGATGCACGAATCTTAATTTTAACAGTATCTGATGCAAAAAATGATATTTATACTCTGATTGATGCAGGTGCAGATGGTTACTTGCTAAAAGATACGGAACCAGATACTTTGCTAGATCAAATAAAGTGCATTGCACAAGGTGAAGTCATTCTGAGTGATTCTATTAAAAATTTACTGTTAGAACGTACTCATGAAGAAAACCCATTAGACAGCCTAACTGAGCGTGAGATGGGAGTACTTCGTCAAATTGCAACTGGCTTATCAAACAAGCAAATTGCAGCACAACTGTTTATTTCAGAAGAAACTGTAAAAGTACATATCCGTAATTTATTACGCAAATTAAATGTACATTCTCGTGTTGCCGCAACCGTGTTATTTTTTGAACAAAATCGTTGAAGAAAATAATCATAAAAAATGCGCTAGGAGAGACTTAGCGCATTTTTCTTTACAGTTACAATATTTACATTAATTCAATAGATTTAATATCTTCTAATAATATATACAATTCTTTTTTAATATCTTGTTCAAATTGTACTTCTGCACTTTCTCGCTCTAAATCTAGACGCATTCTTTCTCTTTTTTCAAGCAATTTACGATCATCATGTGTAGGCATATCACACACAACTTCATATAAGTTAGCCATCGCAGGATAAGATGATAAGTTCTTACCAAAAGGCATTAATAGCATTGTAAGACGAATTACGCCTTCAGAAAGATTACATTCTCCAGCCTGCATTGTTCGCGCAATAATATCAATGCTCTCTTTTAATCGTATAACCCGACTATTCTTAGCTTTAGCAATCAATTCCTTTTGAACTTTTAACTGCTTTAATAAAAGGATTGCATATAAACTCAATCCAGTTAAAAAGAAAAGTGCAATGACAAGAAATATCCAAATCATAACTTATCTAAATTGGTTAATATCGATACGCTCGAAAGTGCGGTATAAATCATCTTCACTTTCATCTTCGTCTTCAATGCCAAGTTCTTCCATTAATTCAGAAATTCGATCTAAGCATTCATCTACAAATTGTTGATCTGGTTTACTAATAGCTTTACCTGCATCTAAAGCATCCAATAATTCATTAAGAATTTCGTTATTTTCCAAATTTTCAAGCTCTTTCATTGGATCTTGCTTTTTCACCTTTTTTATTACAGGAATTAATTGACCTTTTTCAGGCTTATTAATAAATTCAACAACCAACGGAACCTTTTTCTTACTACCGATTTTTGGATCTTTAATTTCATTTTGAAATTTATTCGCTTTTTCTTCAACCGCACTATGACGAGATCCAGAAGCCAAACCTTTATGCTTACGTTTTTTCTTATCTTCACGAGCTTTAGCGTCCAATTCATAACGTGTAAGCTTTTTACCAGAGCGCGCCTTTGTTATATCTATTTTTTTATCTACTTTTCGAATTGGCATAATATCGGTAATTCGACGTGTTTTTTTCTTACGAGCCATAAGGTATCCTTCTAAAAATTTTGCGGATTGTATCACTAGTGCGTATTTTTCTCACTAACAAACATAAACTTTATCTAAACTTATTTTGTTAAAGTATAAACACCTAAAAAACAAAAACCCCAGTCCTTCAACTGGGGTTCTTCTGTTTTTACTTAATTTAGATATGTATTTGGTAACCTGGCGGTGCCCTACTCTCACATGGGGAAGCCCCACACTACCATCGGCATTACAGCGTTTCACTTCTGAGTTCGGTATGGTGTCAGGTGGTTCCACCGCACTATCGCCGCCAGGATAATTCTTTGATAACTTGTCTTTTCTCTTTTATCTTTCGCTACTCAGCTCTTACTCGACCTTTCACTCGTTCTTATTGGCCACAAGCTGAATCTGATTTTCTTTTTATTGAGTCTTCTATATCTACTTTTCTTTGTTTAGTCTTCTCTTTCGCTCTTTTCCAAAAACACTTGAGCGTTGTATAGTTAAGCCTCTCGGGCAATTAGTATGCGTTAGCTCAATGACTCACATCACTTACACACCACACCTATCTACGTCTTAGTCTTAAACAACCCTTACTGTCTTAAAAACAGGGAGAACTCATCTCTTGGCAAGTTTCGTGCTTAGATGCTTTCAGCACTTATCTCTTCCGCACTTAGCTACCCGGCAATGCGTCTGGCGACACAACCGGAACACCAGTGGTGCGTCCACTCCGGTCC